>JBCDKM010000009.1:0-162514 GCA_038746605.1 Bacteroidota bacterium | reverse complement strand
GTCCTCGACGCGGTGGACGCGCTCCAGGACCTCGGCGACTCCTTCGTCGGCGCTGCGGCGGAGATCGGCATCACGATCAACAACGAGCTTCCCGACTGAGCCCGCCCGTGTCTCGCTCGCTCCCCATCAGGGCCCCCCGCCTCGGTGCCGAGGCGGGCACACCCGGGCGGATGTGCAGGCCGGGCCGAAATCGTGGGTTCTCCCTCTCACGGTCTCTAATCTCCGGCGCTCGTCTCTCTGCCCGTCTCGATGCGTCTCCCCTTTTCCCTCCCCGCACTGGCGGTCTTGCTCGCCGGGCTGGTCACAGCCTCCGCCAGCGCACAGACGGACGCCCCGTCCGACCGCGCCGTGACGGCGGTCTTCGCGGAGGAGGCGCCCCGCATTGACGGGCGACTGGATGACGCGATCTGGAGCGAGATCGCACCCGTGACCGCGTTCACGCAGGTCTTCCCCAACCTCGGCTCTGCAGCCACGGAGGACACCGAGGTCCGCATCGCCTACGACCAGGACTACCTCTACTTCGGCTTCCGCAACCTGGACCGCGCGCCGTCGGGGATCGTCGCGCGCAATCTGGAGCGCGGTGGTCCCAACTCCGACGACGACCACCTCTTCATCGGCCTCGATACCTATCGCGACGGACGCAACGCGTACCTCTTCGAGATCAACGCCCTCGGCACCCAGGACGACGCGCTCATCACCGACGAGAACCTCTCGTTTCAGAGCTTCTCCTGGGACGCGATTTTCCTCTCGGAGACCCACATCGACGAGGACGGCTGGAGTGCAGAGCTCGCCATCCCGTTCCGCCAACTCCGCTTCCCCGAAGGCGAGGAACTCTCGTTCGGGCTCATGCTCCACCGGGGCATCCGACGCAAGAATGAGCGCGTCTCGTGGCCCGCGATCAACCGCGAGGGCTTCAGTGCCCTCTCGCAGGTCTCGCAGTACGGCGTGCTTCGCGGGATCCGTGGCGTCCGGCGCGGGCGCAACCTGGAGATCAAGCCCTACGCGATCTCGGGCGTTCAGCAGGACCGCCTCGACCTCACGGAACCCACCAGCGGACTCCGCGAGACGTACGACTTCGGGCTGGACGTGAAGTGGGGCGTCACCTCCAACCTGACGCTAGACGCGACGGTCAACACCGATTTCGCGCAGGTGGAAGCCGACGCGGCACAGATCAACCTGACACGCTTCAGCCTCTTTTTTCCTGAGCAACGCGAGTTCTTCCTCGAACGCGCCGGGCTCTTCGAGCATGGCTCGGGCCGCACCACGCAGACCTTCTTCTCGCGACGCATCGGGCTAGAGGATGCCATTCTCGCAGGCGCGCGTCTCACGGGTCAGATCGGGCCGCTCTCGGTCGGCGTGCTCAACATCGAGACCGGGCCTCAGGCACCGAACACGCTCACCGACTTCAACACCTTCGACAAGCTCGGCAACCTGTTCGGATCCGCCTCGGCGAACAACACCGTCGCTCGCGTCCGTGCCGATGTGCTACCGCGCACGACGGTCGGCGGCATCGTGACCAATCTCGCCGAAGACGAGCGCCGCAACACCGCCCTCGGCGTGGACGGGCAGGTCCGATTCGGGCCGAACAGTGAGATCGGCGGGTGGGCCACGCAGGTCTGGGACACGGCCGGGGAGAACAGCGCCGCGGGACAAATCGGCGGGCAGCTAGCAAACAACCGTGTCGGCGTGTTCGGGTCCTTCTCGTCCGTCGGGCGGGCCTACGATCCCGCTCTGGGGTTCGTGCGCCGGAGGGACTACCGGCGGGTGAGTGGCGGTGCGTTCCTCAACACCCCACTCGCCGGAACGCCGCTTGGCCTTCAGCGCGTCGGCGGGGACGTGGACGGTACCGTCTACTGGGGTCTCGACGGTGACCTTCAATCGTCCGAGGTCGAAATCGAGACGGGCAATGAACTTGTCAACGGGGATGAGTTCGGGTTCGGCGTCCGTCACGTCTTCGAGCGGCTGGACGAGCCGTTCTCCATCCGCGAGGGCGAGACCGTCCCAGCGGGCGACTACGGATTTGTTCAGGCCTTCGGCGGGATTGAGACAGACCAGGGCCGAGCATTCTCGGCAGGCATCGGCGGACAGGTCGGAGGGTTCTTCTCGGGTACGCAGGTCGAGATCGAGGCCGGGGTGGGCTGGCGTCCTTCGCCAGGGCTCGCGTTCCGAACCGAGGTCGGGCACTCCGTCATCGACATCGGGAACGGGCCGTTCACGGCCACGCTCGGTCGCCTCTCCGCCTCTACCGCGTTCAGCCGCGATCTCTTCGGTCAGACGCTCCTCCAGTACGACAACTTCTCGCGTCAGCTTCGCGCGAATGTCCGCTTCAACTGGATCCACACGCCCGGCAGCGACCTCTTCGTGGTCTTCAATACCGCGTACGGCATCGGCGAGGACGACCCACTGGACCCGCGCCGCGAGGTGCTCCTTCGCGACCGGGTGGGGGTCGTCAAGCTGACATACCTCGTGCTGCTCTAGGGCGACTCCCCCCGCCTCGGCATCTCCACAGAAGCACCGAGGCGGGCACGGTCGCCTACTGCAGAGGCGCGGTCCCGAAGTTGACCGCGAAGCGCTCACACCAGACCGAGACGCCCGCGAAATCAGCCGGGTCGATGCCTGCGGGGACGGGGTAGTTCTGGTTGCCGTTGGTGCTCTTCAGAGCCCCGAGGCTCGCGCCCCCTCGGCCGACGTTGCCGCTGGTCCGACGCACGAGCCAGATCTCCAGGGCGGGCCCGTTGTCCGTCTCGAAGCCTTCCAACCGGACGAGGTGCGAGCCGTCGTCCAGCCGGTACAGGAGCGCCTCGCCGGTCACATCGTGGCCGCTGGCGCCGGAGAAGGAGCCGCGCGCGATGATCTCGGGGCCGCTGGTCAGTGCGGCATCCAGCACCGGGACGGTGCTCATCGTGTCGGGGTCGGCCTCCATCGCGGCCATCCGCTCCTCCATCGGCATGTCGGCCATCCCCATCGTGTCGGCTGGTGCTTCGGGATCGTCCGCCTCGGGAGCCTCGATGGACGGGGTCGCGTCCGCGCCCGGGGCGGCGTCATCGACGGTCTCGGTAGGGGATTCTGCGCATGCAGCGAAGATCAGGGCGAGGGCGAGAAGAGCGAAGCGCATCGGGAGGGAGGGAGGATGAATCGCGAATCTACGCAGTCAGCCCCGAACGTTGAGCAGCACACGACGGAGCGGCGCGATCTGGTGCGCGGCCCGAAGCAATCCGTCGCGCAGTGCGGCGAGACTGCCGGGGAGCGTCGTCACGCGACCGAGGCGGACGGACTGGCGCACGACTCCGGCGACATGGCGGCGGCGTGCCGTCTCGTAAGCATCCAACACGCCGACCGGGGCGTCCTCGCGAAGCACGCGCACGAGGAGCGGCACGAGCGCGTCCACATCGCGGAGGCCCGCGCCGAGACCCTGGCCGAGGAACGGCGGCATCTGGTGGGCCGCATCGCCCGCGAGGAGGACGCGGCGGCGGCGCCAGCGAGTCGCGATGAGATCGTGGAACGTGTAGACCGCAGCCCGCTCGATCTCCACGGCCTCGGGCGGGACGTGCGGCGAAAGCAGCGCCCGGATCGTCTCTGGACGCGTCATCGCGTCGGTCGTCTCGTCCTCGCGGAGGCGAAACTCCCAGCGGCGGCGCAGACTGGCAAACGGCACGTAGGTCGTCGGGCGGGCAGGATCCGCGATCTGGAGAAGGCGCGAGGGCAGCGGCACTGCCTCGCGCAGCAGCACGTCCACCACGAGCCAGCGTTGCTCGAACCCGCCCCCTTCCACACCGATACCCATCGCCGCACGCACGACACTGTTCGCCCCGTCGCACCCGACCGCGAGCCGCGCACGGACCGGCTCCTCGTGTGCCCGAATCGTCACGCCCGTCGTGTCCTGCTCCACTCCGTCTACCTCGGCACCGAGGCGGACCTCCACGCTGGGCGATGTCTCTAGCTGAGCGCGGAGTGCCCTCTCGACACTCGGCTGGTGGATCAGCCGACCGGCCGGAAATCCCTCGGGCGGCGCCTCGCGAGGTCTCCCGCGAAAAAGCAAACGTCCGCCCCGGTCCACGAGGTCGAACCCGTCCAGATCGCGACCCTCGGGACGAACGCCGACGCTCGCGAGGATCCTCAGCGCGGTGCCGTCCAGATGCGCCGCGCGAGGAAGAGCATACGGTGCCGTCTCTCGCTCCAGCGCAATCACGCGGAGGTCTCGTGCGCCCGCATGCGCCGCCAGCGCAGCGCCGACGGGGCCGAGGCCGATGATTGCGAGATCGTACACGGAGCGAGCGGGAGAGCGCCCCGAAGCTCGCGCCTCTCCCTCCGCTCTGCCCGCCTCGGTGGGTCCGCGGGGACGCCGAGGCGGACGGTGCTGGGTCAGCGCGCGAGGGTGAGCGGAACCGCCGTCGTCTCGCCCCCCGCCATCGCGCGAACCACGTAGACACCCGGCGCGGCGTCTCCGTCCCACGCGAAGGCATGGGTGCCTGCGGGGAGCGGTCCGGTGTGGAGCGTCGTGACTCGGCGACCGAGCGCGTCGAAGATGGCCACCTCGGCCTCGGCGGACTCCTGAAGCGTGAGTGCGAGCCCGACCAGACCAGCGCTCGGGTTCGGCGCGATGCCGAGCGAGACAGAGACCGTCTCTGGACCCGAGCCAACCGCCACGACGGCCGAAGCCTGCGGCCCAGGCACATAGCGGATCCGCCCGACCGGCGCGAGATCACGCGCTTGCGTCGTGCCGAGCGACACCTCGACCAGCCGACCACTGCGGTTGAACAAGACGCGGTCGCCCGCGCGGTCATAGAACGCCGCGCCGAAGGAGGCGAGGAACACGTCGCCCTCCACGCCGCCCGAGTTGGAGTCGATCGTCGCCCGGCCGATGACCCCAACGGTATCCGCCGGAGCATCCGGCCCGCCTGCGAGTGGTTGGCGCAAGAGACGACCGGTGTAGACCTGGCGCGCACCGTCCTGTGTCACCTCGCGCTCCGTGCGGTAGAGCCACGTCTCATCGGCGCCGCTCACCTCGGGAAGGCCGAGTAGCTCGGTCCCCTCCGTGACCGTCCCCGTCGTGAGATCAACCTCCACGATGCGGCCGTTGCGGATGGTGTGGAGCGCATTCGCTGACGCGACCGCGGGACCGCTGACGGTCGCGAACGTGTCTCCCCCCTGGGGCAGACCGTCGAGGATGGTGTACTCGCCGACCTGCACGAGGTGCGTCGTGTCCTGCGCGACGGGATCGTACGCAACGAGGAAGTTGCGGAAGCGGATGTCACTGGCGGTCGCGAGGGTGTCTCGGCGGGTAGCGAGGGCGTAGAGCCGGTCCCGCCCACTGTCGAACCCTGCGAGTTGGACGAACTCTCCCGCATCGGCCTGTTCGGTGACAGCACCGGTCGCGAGGTCCACGACGACGATGCGCCCGTTGCGGACGAAGAAGCCACGGCCACCATCTGAATCGATCACGAGCGATCCGACCGTCGCGATGAAGAGATCCGCCCCCGTACCGATGGCAGCGACCGTCGTGGTGTCGCCCTCGGCCGAGACGGTCACGACCTCGTTAGGGCAGCAGTTCGTCAAACCGACGAGGTTCTGGGCACTGGCTGGGAGAGCGACCAGCGTGACGAGGACGAGAAGAGAGGCAAGGCGCATGGCGGAAGAAGGGCTGGACTATAGGTCTACCCGCGAACGTCGCGCAGTGTCCACCGGAGTGGGAAACGCGAGCACAAACAAGAGGACCGCCTGCGCTTCCACACCTGATCGAACGTACCCGTTGCAGAACGGCGGACGGCCCCATCTCCCCTGACCTTCAGAGAGGCGCGAGTCTTTCTCCACCCGCGCGCAACATGCCGAGAGTTCTTTGGTAGGCAAAGTTAATTCTCACGCTCGCTATGTCTCTCGTCCGCTCCCGCCCTCGCCTCCTCTCCCTCCTCATCGCCTGGTGTCTCGTGCTTCTGGCAACGCGTGTCACACAAATAGGGTCGCCCGCCTTCGTCTTCCTGGGCTGGAACCTGATTCTCGCGCTCATTCCGCTCGGCGCCAGTTCGCTACTCTCGCGTCTGGACCGGGCGCGGGCGCCCCGCCTCGGGCTCCTCGCGGTAGGAGCGGTTTGGCTGCTCTTCCTCCCCAACGCACCGTACATCCTGACGGACCTCTTCCATCTCCGCGAGAGACCACCTGTGCCGATGTGGTTCGATCTCGCGTTGCTGCTCTCCTTCGCTGGGACGGGTCTGCTCGCAGGCTACCTCTCCCTCACCGAGGTGCACCGGGTAGTCGCGCGACGAATCGGGCCGCGAGTGGCCTGGGGGGGAGCGGTGGCTGTGCATTTCCTGAGTGCCTTCGGCATCTACCTGGGCCGGTACCTCCGTTACAACTCGTGGGAGATCCTGACGGCGCCGGAGCGGCTCCTCGCCGATGCTATCGCGCCCGTTCTGGACCCGATGGCCCACCCTCGTGCCGTGGCCGTGACGGCTGTTTTCGGCGGTTTACTGACGCTCGGCTACCTCGCGATGCATGCCGTCGCCGAGCACACACGAAGCCCGTCGGCTGAGTCTGCGCGTGGCTGACGCGCAGGAGGCCTGGGGACTTCCCCCTACCTGGCCTAGGGGTTTTGTTTGGATTGTAGGGCACCCGGCGGTACCCTCCGGATCCGGGCCTTCCCCAAGCCAGATGATGGAAACCGCTCCCGAGCACGTCGTGGACCTGATCCGCGAGGGCCGGAAGATTGAGGCCGTGAAGGTCGTCCGCGAGGAGACTGGCGCGAGCCTCAAGGACGCGCTCCACGCCGTCGAGCAGATCGAGCACGGCGCGCGCACGCTGGATCTCGGCGAGGACGCCGACCCGATGCGCGAGGTGGAAGCCCTCGCGCGCGAAGGCCGAACCGTGGAGGCCGTCGCGCTGCTACGGCGGAGCACCGATCTCGGGCTCAAGGAATGCAAGGACGTAGTGGACGCGCTGCCCCAGCCCGAGACGACCGCTTCGCCACAGGTCGCCCTCCTCGTACTGGTGGCGGTTCTACTGGTGGGAGTCGCCACCTTCGTGCTGTTCCTCGTGGCCTGAACCCTGCGCGAAGGGAGGCGTCGGAAGAGAAACTACCCTTTTCTCCCGACATGGCCTCTCGTCCCGTCCACGCTTCCGGCACCTTCGCCCTCGGCGGCGAGCACCCTATCCACCGCCTCGGCTACGGCGCGATGCGCATTACCGGCGAGGGCGTCTGGGGGCCTCCCGCCGATCACGAGGTCTCGCTGGCCGTTCTCCGCCGCGCCGTCGAACTCGGCACGGACTTTATCGACACGGCCGACTCCTACGGACCGTTCGTCTCCGAAGACCTCATCGCGGAAGCCCTCGCGCCCTACGACGGCGTCACCATCGCCACGAAGGGCGGACTGCTCCGCACCGGACCCGGCAAGTGGCACCCACTCGGACGCCCGATGTACCTCCGGCAGGCGGTCCAGATGTCGCTTCGGCGCTTGCACATGGACACCATTCCGCTCTACCAGCTTCACCGCATTGACCCACAGGTGGACCGTGGCGCGCAGTTCGCAGAGTTGAAGCACATGCAGGACGAAGGCTGGGTTCGGTTCATCGGTCTGAGCGAGGTCGGCGTGGACGAGATCAAGGCGGCACAAGACGCCGGGCTGGAAGTCGCGACGGTCCAGAACGAGTACAACCTCGGGCAGCGCAAGCACGAGGCCGTCGTGGACTTCTGCGAAGAGCAGGGCATCGGGTTCATCCCGTGGTATCCCCTCAACGCGGGCAAGCTCTCGGACTCCGAGACTCTGCAAGACGCTGCCGACCGGCTCGGCGCGACGCACAGCCAGATCGCGCTGGCGTGGCTGCTGAAGCGCTCGCCCGTGATGCTGCCCATCCCGGGCACATCGTCCGTGGCACACCTCGAAGAGAACATCGCGGCGGCAGAGATCGAGATGCCGGACGACGTGTTCGAGGCGCTCGATACTGCGACACACGACGCGTAGCGTTCTCCTCCCCCGCCTCGGGGCCTTCGAGAGACCTCCCGGTCAGCCCGCCTTGCGGTACGGCACCTGGATGGGCTCCGGCCGTACCTCGGCGGCGTAGGGCGCCCACACGTCTGGGAAGCGAGCATCCAGACGGCGGACGAGCACGTGCGGCGCTTCGCCGTTAGCGACGTGCCAGAGGGCGCGGCTCGGATCGGCGTCCGAGAGCGCGTACGGTACGAGAGCGCTGGGCTGCTCCGGGCGGATCGAGAGAGATCGCACTTCCAGTCCGGCGAGCGTGCGGAGGTTGAGGAGGCCACGGCGCGAGAACACCTCCGGGTCCCACTGGCTCACGAGGTAGAGCACGTCCTCCATATGATCGAGGAGGTCACTTCCGCGAAGACGGTAGACGGCATCCACCGCGCCACAGGCGAGGGCCGTCGCGTCGCGTCGGAGTTGACGCTGGTGCTCGCGAAGACCACGCGCGCCGCCGATCTCGAACGCCACGCGGCGCATGCCCGTCACCGCACCGGTCTCATCGGTCGTCGGCACCTCCACCACAAAGTCGAAGGTGAACAGAGCACCCGGGAGGCGGTCGCCGGGCTCGATACCGTGCTCTGAGCGCAGCACAGCGCAGGGGCTACCACCGGCCCCATCCGCGAGGTACTTCACGACGTGCCACGCGAACTCGTCGTGCACCGCGCCTGCATACGGTGGCGGGGGCTCGACGGCGGGGCCTGCCAGGAGAGAAGCCGCCCACTCGTGCGGTGTGAGGCGGGACGGGGACGAAACGCGGCGCATGGGACGGTCGGTTGGAGGAGGCACGGTGAGGGACTCGCGCGTGCGCACGCGTAGATACATGATGTGGGTGCCAGCGTTTTGTCACACGCGCGTCCCCTTCCTGAAGCGAGTGACTCCGCCCGTCTCGGGAGCGGCCTGGGGGCATCGGCGAGCGTGCCGAGGCGACGACGCCCGGCTCTCTCGTGACCTATCCTGAGACGGTTCTGTCTCTCCCCACTGCGGGGTGTCGCGGCACTTCCACCCCCCCACGCTTCCGTGCCTGTGCGTTCTCTCCCTCTCCTTGCTCGGCTGGCACTTCTGGCGGTCGTAGCACTTGCCAGCCTGGCAAGCCCCGTCCTAGCTCAGACGCCTGGGTTCGCCGTCTTCAACAATCGGAACCACCCGGAGATCGACTGGCAGGTCGCCACGACGGAGCACTTCGAGATCATGTACCCGGCCCACCTCGCGGGCATCGAGGAGCAGGCCGCGGCCGTCGCTGAGGAGACCTTCGCGGCGCTCCAGGCCAACCTCGGTCCCGTGGACTTCCCGGACCCGATCCGCGTCTACCTCTCCGACGAGGACGAGATCGCGAACGGCATCGCGTACGAGAGCAGCCGCGTGGGCGTCACCACCATCTGGGTCCACGTCAACAGCATCGCGACGATCTGGACTGGCGAGGTGAAGTGGCTCCGCAAGGTGATGGCGCACGAGATCGCGCACATCTTCCACTATCGCAAGGTGCGGAGCAACATCGGGACGGCGCAGAATCTCCTCGCAGACGCCCTCCCGAGCGTCTGGGCCGAGGGCGTCGCGCAATACCTCACCGAAAAATGGGACGCCGCACGAGGCGACGCCATCCTCCGCACGGCCGTCTTCGAGGACCGCCTCTCCTACACCGACGGCACCAGCCCGCAGAACGGTCGCCTGCGCTACGCCGTCGGCAACAGCCAGGTCCGCTACCTCGCGGAGACGCGCGGAGACAGCATCATCACGAAGCTCCTGGAGCATCGCCAGTCTGAGCTGTTCGGCCTCGCGAAGGTCCACGACTTCTACGCTGCCTTCCGCGCGACGGTCGGCATCCCGTACGGCACTTTCTACGAGGAGTGGCGCAAGCACGTCAACGTGTACTACAACACGCTCGCGGGCCAAATGGAGCGCGTGGATTCGCTGAACGTGCGCCGCCTCGGCGTGCCCGGCACCACCATCCGCGAGCTTCAGTTCTCGCCGGACACGACCCGGATCGCAGCCGTCGTGCTCTCGTCTCTCGCGAGACCCGTCACGCGGCTCTACACGATGCACAACCCGGGGGACTCGACGAGCACCCGGCGCGGCATCCAGATCCTAGCCGAGGGCTCCATCGTCGGACCGATCTCATGGAGCCCGGACGGTTCCCGCATCGCGTACACACGCACCGTGCGAGGGCGCCACGGCTCGTTCGTCAACGATCTGTTCCTGGTCACGACGGAAGGCGACATCACGCGACTCACCGACAATCGTCGCGCCCTCTCGCCCAGCTTCGCCCCGAGCGGCGAGCACCTCGCCTTCGTCGGGATGAACGGCCCGACGGCCAACGTCTTCGTTCTCAATCTCGAAACGGGCACGGAGCGGCAGCTGACGGACTTTACCGGCGACGTGCAGATCACGAGCGCGCGGTGGAGCCCAGACGATGAGTACGTCGCGTTCTCGCTCTTCGACGCCGACGGCAACCGTCAGTTGGCCCTCGTGGACGTGGTCTCCGGCGAGGTCTCGCGTCTCAACACGGATGACCAGACGCCCCTGGACGAGCGCGACGACCGCTTTCCAGTCTGGAACGCCACGGGCGATAGCCTCGCCTTCACGAGCCTTCGCGACCGCATCGGCAATGTCTTCGTGACGCCTGCGACGGTCGACGCTCCAGCCTCCGGCCCGAGTACCCTCGGCGTCGCGCCCGGCGATCTCACGATGATGGGCTCCGGCCAGAGCCTCGCCTCGCGCGAGGAGCGCGTCACCTTCCTGTACGCAGGCGCCCGCGTGGTGGACTGGCTCCCGCCAGACAGCCTGCACCCGGCCGGTCGGCTGGTGCTCGTCGCTAGCGAGACGAAACGCCGCGACCGCGTGTTCATCGTGGACGCCCGCCGCCGCGCCGAGGCAGTCCCTCTCGACGTGCCTGCGACCTACGCCACATGGACCGAGCACCGCCCACCCGCCGACATCCCCTGGCGTGTGGACCCGGACTCGAGCCTCATCCGCGAGCGCCACGAGTACAACGCTCTCGCGAATCTCGACCACGCCATCACGCTCGGACTTCCCTACGCCGACCCCGGCGAGGACGGCGCCCTCTTCACGAGCGACGACGACTGGGGCGCTTTCGCGACCTCCATCTTCCTGGAGCCGCTCGGAAAACATCAGGTCTTTCTCCTCGGCGGGATCTCCGCTACGCGGCCCATCGACCGGTCTTTCCTGTACCTCTCGTACACCAACCGCCAGCTCGCGCCCACCGTCACGGCGGATCTCTACCGATTCCCCGGCCCGGCCTCCGCGTACGGCAACCGGATCCTCGTGGAAGACCTCATCGGCGGCGATGTCTCCGCTGTGCTTCCCCTGGACTGGACGACGCGGCCCTATGCCTCCTGGGCCGTCGGTGCGCGCGCGCGCCTCGCACGCGCCAGCCCCTACCGCCTCGACAGCCTCGGGCTCGATCTCGCCTCCGACGGCCTCCCGCTCGTCTTCCCCGAGGCGGGTACCCGCGCGGACGTGCAGGTCGGCCTCGCGTATCGGTTCCAGCGGCCGTACCGACTCAACGTCATCCATCCGTTGGACGGGAGCGGCGTTCGAGGCCGCGTCACGATCGGCGCACCTCTGTTCGGTGCGAGCGCGAACGTGGAGCCCGACGTGGAAGCGTTCCACACGCTCCGCGTCCCGTTTGGTCGCCTCCTCGTGCACGGTCGCGCTACGGCCCGCTTCGGCGGCGCGCAGCTGCCGCAGGACTACGTCGGCCTGAGCCGCTTCGACAACGTGAGCGCGGCACTGCCGTTCATCGGCCCGCTCTCTACCGATGACGCCGAGCGCGTGCGAGGCTTCCGACGGTACGCTGTCGGCACGCGGGCACTGTTCGGGAGCGCGGAGTACCGCCTCGCACCGCTCTTCGACCTCCGCACGAGCGTCCTCGGTCTGGTCAGCTTTCGAGACGTAGCCCCGACGCTCTTCGTGGACGGTGGCCTCGTTTGGGGCGACGGCATCGACGCCATCCAGCGCGCCGGAACCGGCGCAGAGCTTCGCAACCGGGTCTCGCTGGCGGGCTTCTCGTTCCTGCATGCTGTCGGGCTCGCCGTACCGACGGGCGACCTGGAGCGCGTCTGGGACGGCTCCATCGTGTGGGACGACGTGGACCTGTACTACCGCCTTCAGGCCGCGCTTCCGTTCTAGGGAACTGGGCGCACGCTCATCCCGACTCTGCCCGCCTCGGCACCGAGGCGGAAGAGGTCGACTCCCGTTTCCTCACGCTCGCCCGACGATAGCCGCCAGTCGTGCCTCGAAACGCTCGCGGTCGTCCACGTCGAGCCCGAGGCGGGTAGCCTCGCGCGTGATACCGAGCGGGCCGCGGACCGCCACGGGCTCGCGCAGTACCACGGAGTACCGCGCGGTGCCGAGCGGCGTGAGATCGCGGAAGCCCTCCGTCCCGGCATAACTGCCCTTCGTCAGGCGCCGCACCTCCACGATCTGCGAGACCGGTACCTCGGCGGTCCAGCGGAGGCCACAGCGGACCACGAGACCGTCCTCGCTCAGGCGGATGGGCCGAGCGCGCATCGCGCGGACATCCGCGACGAGCCAGAGCCCGCCGTAGAGCGAGAGGAGGACGTGCGCCAGCGCCGCTGTCTCGCCGACGTACCGAAGCAGCAGGAAGTGCCCGAGCCCCAGTTCCAAGACCGCTATTCCCGCGATAGCCGCGAACACAACGGCGTAGCCGCTCCGCCTCCGGTAGCCAAACGTGGCCTCTTCGTGGGGTTCCTGGCCCCGGCCGAACGCATAGAGAGGGTTCGCGACCTCGGCTGCGACTACCTCCGCCACGAGGCTCGGCCCGAACACCGCCGCAAACGCCTCGCGGAGCCGAGCGAGGAGGTCCGCCTCGGTAGACTGGCGGAAGGCCCGGATGACCGCTCGGATGCGCAGCACGATCCACGCCAGCGCCGCCGCCTCGACCAGTGCCACGCCGATCTCGAACCAGCCGAGCACGCCCTCGTGCGCCTCCGGCAAGACCGCGTATGCCCCAACGAGGCTCAGCACCACAACCGGCGCGAGGGTAATCGGTGAGGCGCCTCGTGCGCGCACCACCAGCCCGTAGTAGAGCAGCGGGACGAGTACCACGAGATCCACGCCGACGGCGACCGCGAGAACAGACGGGTCCGGCACACTCCCGAGGCGGGCGGTGGCGACCAGCGCGGCAGCGTACACGCCGAGGGTCGCGAGAACGAAGAGAGGGAACGCGGCGGAGCGAAGCATCATGTCACCCAGGCGGAAAGCCAGAGTACGGGTTCAGAAGAACACGATGCGGCCGCACCGCGCCCTCACTTCGTCTTCTTCGAGCAGCCGGTTCTCCAGTCATGGGCGACGAGCCTCACGGCTGACAGCCCATGGAGGCATGTGTGTCAGGAGGCATCTCACGACGTCGAGAGGCCCATCCGCGCGATGGCAGCCTCCGCCATCTGACGAACCCGCCCGAGGTCTTCCGCCAGCGGGCGCAGCGGGCCATCCACGAACAGCGAGGCGAGGCCGTGCACCATCCCCCAGGCTGCGATCGCGAGAGCCACCTGTTGCTCCTCGTTCGGCTCGATCTCGCGCACGACCGCTGCCAACTGACGAAAGCCGAGGACATCGTCTCCTCGCATGGCGCCATCCGCTCCGACTCCTGTAAACGGGTCGCCCATCTCCGGGCGGAACGCGAGGCGGAACCGCTCCGGGTGCGAGACCGCGAACATCACGTACTCGACGCCCATCGCACGAAGGCGAGCGTTCGGGTCGGCGTGGTCTGGGCCTGCGAGGGCGGCATCCAGCTGTTCCATCGCATCGGTTCCGAGGGCAGCCACGAGGTCCGCTTTGCCCTTGAAGTGGTGGTAGGGCGCCGTCGCGGAGACGCCCGCGCGCCGCGCGAGGTCGCGAAGGGAGAGGGAGCCGATGCCCTTCTCTTCGAGGACAGAGCCCGCGTGGTCGAGGAGTGCGCGGCGGAGGTCGCCGTGATGATAGGAGGCAGCCACGGATTTTTTTATGTGAGGGAAACTTGACACTGCTCAGATGGTACGGCAACTTAGCACCGCTTAGTTCCCGGATTCGCACGCCTCCCCATGTCCCGTCTCCCCGTCGCCATTCTCATCTCTGTCGCGTGTCTCGCTGCACAACCGGTCGCCGCTCAACCGGTCCCCGTCGTCGAGTCGCTCGTCGCCGACGGGCTCGCGGCCAATCCGACCCTCGCGCGGTTCAGCGCAGCAACGGAAGCTGCCTCAGCCAGCACGCGGGCCGCTCGCAGTGCCTTCGGCCCAACCGTCGGCATCGAGGCACGCGGAACGGTCGCCGAAGGTGGCCGGACCATCGACCTCCCGCTCGGCGAGTTGCTCAACCCGGTCTACGAGACGCTGGACGAGCTTCGGGCGCGGGACGGACTACCGCCCACATTCCCGCGCTTAGAGGACGAAGCCTTCGCTCTGGCCCGCACAGAGGTCGACGTGCGGCTGGTGGCCGAGCAGCCCGTGTTTGTGCCTGCTCTAGGCGCGAGCCTTCGCGCGGCCCGCGCGCAAGAAGCCGCCGCCGAGGCTGCCCGCGACGCCTACGCCGCCGAGTTGGCGGGCGCGATCCGAGCGGCCTACTGGCGCTATCGCGCCGCTGCTCGCGGCGTCGAGGTGCAAGAGGCTGCCGCGCGACGCGTGGCCGAGTTCCAGCGCCGTGCCGAACGCGAACGCGCTGCAGGTGCGGGGTTGCGCGTCGCCGTTGTGCGCGCCTCCGCCGAGGTGCTGGCAGTCGAGACGGACCTGCGCGAGGCCGAGCGCGCGCGGACCCTCGCGCTGGCGTCGCTCAACCGGCTCGTCGGGCGCCCGCTCAGCACTCCAGCCCCAGAAGACCCTGAGGCGCCGGTCCCCGACACGCTCCCCGCTGGCCCCCTCCGCCTCGTGACCGAGGCGGACCCATCTACGGAGATCACGGCCGACGAGTTGGAGACCTCCGCCGTCGCCGCTCGCGCGGAGCTGATCGCTCTCGGTGCAGCAGTGGACGCCCGCGACGCGGCCGTAAGCGCAGCCCGTGCGGAGTTCTTGCCCACGCTCGGCGTGCGTGTGGACGCCGGAGCCACCGGCGGTCAGGATGCGCTGGACGAACCCTTCGTGCTCGCCTCCGCTGTGGTCCGCTGGCGACCGTTCGGATCGGCTGGCGATGGCGCCCGTGTGGCGCGCGCCCGCGCGGAGCGTGCCGTTGCCGAAGCCGAGCGCGCTGCCACAGAGGCCGATATCCGCCTCCAGGTCCGCGATGCTCACGAGCGCCTGGCCGTCGCCTACGCCGATCTCCGCTTCGCTGGCGAGCGCGTCGCACTCGGCGAAGAAGGGTTCCGCCTCACGACTCGCCTCGTCAGCCTCGGGGACGCCAATCAGGCCGACTTCATCGACGCGCAGACAGCACTGACGCAGGCCGAGCAAGCTCTCATCGTGGCCCGCTTCGAGGTCCTCGCGCGCCTCGCTGAACTGGAAGCCGCCACCGGCCTCCGCCTCCGTCTCGATTCCCTCTCGACCGCTTCCCGCTAACCGCCATGCGTGTTCCCTTCCTTCTCGCCGCCGCGCTGACCGTCGCGGCGTGCGCCGACGACCCGACCCCGCCACCCGCTGCCCAACTCGTCGAGATCGCCGACGTGACCTCGCAATCGCGCGTTCTCTCGGCCCGCACTAGCGGGCGGATCGCGCGGAAGACCGAGGTGCCGCTCTCGTTCAAGGTCGGTGGCATCGTCGCGAACGTGTACGTGGACGAGGGCGAGCCCGTCCGCCGTGGGCAGATCCTCGCGCGGCTCGACCTGACCGAAGTCGATGCTCGCGTGGCCCAGGCGCAGCGCCGCGCGCTCCAGGCGGACCAGGGCACGGCCGCCGCTCGCCAGTCGGTCGCGGAGGCCCGTCAGCAACAGGCCAGCGCGGAGGGGGCGCTCGAAGCCGCCCGCGCTGCGGCCGAGAATGCACGAGCCGACCTGGCGCGAGCAGAAACCCTTTTCGCCGACAGCATCGCGACGCAGGCGCAGGTGGAGGATGCGCGGACGGGGCTGGCCGTCGCGGAGGCCTCGGTCCGCCAGGCAGAGGCGGGCGTCCGGGCCGCGAGCGAGGGCATCGCGCGGGCCGAGGCGGGTGTGGCGGGCGCACAGGCCGGAGCCGGGGCCGCTCGCGCGGGCGTCTCCGAGGCTGCGTTCAACCGCCGGTACGCCGTCGTGCGCGCACCGGCCGATGGCGTCGTGCTCCGTCGCAGCATCGAGGCGGGCCAACTCGTCTCCCCGGGCCAGCCCGCATTCGTCGTCACCGACGAGTCTGACGGGTGGGTCGTCCGCCTCGGGCTCCCGGACCGCGACGCCGTCCGTGCCCGCCTCGGGGATGCGGCGGTCGTCCGCACGGACGCCTTCCCCGGTGTTCCCTTCCGCGCGACAGTCGCCGAGGTCGCCCAGGCCGCTGACCCCATCACAGGTACGTTCGAGGTCGAGCTAGCAGTCTCTGACCCCGAGGGCCGCTTACGATCCGGCCTCGTCGCGCGCGTCGAGCTAGACGCCGGGGCCGCCGAGGGCGTCCGCGTGGTTCCCGCGACAGCACTCGCGGAGGGCGATGGCGACCGGGGCGTCGTGTTCGTCGTCGAGGGCGACAGCGTGCTCGTAGCCCGTCGCCGCGAGGTTCGTCTGCTCCGCCTCTCCGGCTCCGAGGCCCTCATCTCCGACGGGCTGACCTCTGGCGACCGCGTAGTCACGGCAGGGGCCACGCGCCTCGCCGACGGCGACACCGTCCGCGTCGCGCCCATCACCGCCAGCCGCTAGCCCCCCGAGCCATGCGCTTGCCTCGCCTCGCGGTCTCGAACCGCGCCTTCGTCGCCATCGCGACCGCCCTCGTGGTCGCCGTGGGCGTCCAGAGCTTCCTCACGATGCCGCAGTCGGAGGATCCCCAGTTCGACATCTCCGCCTCGCGCGTGATCGTCGTCTTCCCCGGCGCCGGACCGGAGGACCTCGAATCCCTCGTCGTAGACCCGTTAGAGACGGCCATCAACGAGGCCGACGACCTCGACCGGATCGAGACCACGATCCAGGACGGCATCGCCGTGCTGTCAGTCGAGTTCGACGCCGGGACCGACCCCGACGAGACCTACGACGACGTACTCCAGGCCGTCACCCAGGTCCGCCCGGCGCTACCCGAGGGCGTCGCGCTGGTGGACGTCAACCGAAGCTCACCGCGCCTCACCCCTGTCTTTCAGGCTGCTCTCGTCTCCGAGACCGCGAGCGACCTCGTGCTCGCCCGCGAGGCCACCCGCCTCGGGGACGCCATTGAGCGGGTCGGTGCGGTGCAGAGTGCGGACGTGTGGGCGGCCCCCGAGGCCGAGATTCGCGTTGGGATCGACCCGGAGCGGCTTCGCGAACTGGGCCTGCCGCTCGGGCAGGCGCTCGGCGCGATCCAGTCCGCCGCCCCTTCGCTCCCCGGTGGCTCCGTGGACGCGGGCGACCGCCGGTTCACCGTCCAGACCTCCGGCGATTTCGACTCCATCGACGACGTGCGCCGCGTGGTCGTAGCCGCGCCCGAGGGCCGCGTCGTGTACCTCCGCGATGTCGCCGAGGTGGGCCTCGCGAGTGGAGACGACACCCACCGTGCCCGCTTCGACGGCCAGCGAAGCGTCTTCGTCACCGCTGTCCAGCGCGAGGGCACCAACATCTTCGATCTCCGCGAGGACCTGCAGGCAGAGCTCGACGCCTTCACGCCGACACTCCATCCCGACGTGGAGTTGGCGGTCGTCTTCGATCAGGCCGTCGCGGTGGACGAGCGCGTGAGTGGGTTCTTTGCCAGCTTCGTGCAGGGCGTGCTGCTGGTGGGCTTGGTCATGCTACTCGCGCTCGGGTTCCGCGCGGCGGGCGTCGTCATGGCCGCGATTCCCGTCTCGATCCTCGCAGCGCTCTTCGTACTGGACCTCGCCGATTTCGGCATCCAGCAGATGTCCATCATCGGCCTCGTGATCGCGCTCGGGCTCCTCGTGGACAACGCCATCGTGGTCGTGGAAGACGTGGCGCGGCGAGTCCGCGAGGGGCAGGCTCCGCTGGAGGCCGCCGCCGAAGGCGCCTCCGAGGTGGCCGCCGCCGTCGTCGCGGCGACGGTCACGACGGTCCTCTCGTTCCTGCCGATGGTCTTCCTCGGCGCGGGCGCGGGCGACTACATCAAGTCGCTCCCGCTGACCGTCATCTTCGCGCTCGTGGCGTCGCTCATCGTCTCGCTCACGATGACACCCGCCCTGACGGCTCGCCTCTTCCAGCGCCGCGCAGACGGGACAGTCCCCTCCGCCGACGGCTGGCTCCAGCGCAAACTGGCGACCTTCCGCGACGGGCGCTACACGCGGTGGCTCGATGCCGCGCTGGCCCGTCCGCGCCGCGTGCTGGCGGTCGCACTCGTCGCGCTCGTGGGCGCCGTCTCTCTCGTGCCGGTCGTCGGCGTGAGCCTCTTCCCAAAGGCAGGCAAGCCCATCTTTCTTCTCGACGTGACGACCGACGAGGGCGCGTCCCTGGAGCGGACCGACGCAGCCGTCGCGAACGTGGAGGCGTGGCTGCGCGAGCAGCCCGAGGTGGAGCACGTCGCCGCGAACGTAGGCCGGAGCAATCCGCAGGTGTACTACAACGTGATCCCGCGACGCGAGCGCGCGACCGTCGGGCAGCTCTTCGTGGAAGTCACGGACCCCGCCGACGTGGAGGCGCTGGCGCAGCGCGCTGTCACCGAGGCTGCGCAGCCGGGCGTCCGGCTCGAAGCGGAGGTGTTCGAGAACGGCCCGCCCGTCGAGGCGCCCATCGCGCTCAAGGTCATCGGCCCCGACCTCGACGTGCTCAGCGACCTCGCGGCCGATGTGGCCGCAGCGATCGCCGCAACGCCCGGTACACAGGAGATCGACAACCCGCTCGCGCAGCCGCGCACCGACCTCCGCGTCGCCATCGACCGCGAGAAAGCGGGCATCCTCGGCGTGTCTCTCGCCGACGTGGACCGCGCGGTGCTGCTCGCGCTCTCGGGCGTCGAGGTCGCCTCCTACCGCGACGCCAACGGCGACGACCTTCCCGTCGTGGCCCGCCTCCCGCTGGACGATGCCACCGCCGACCCCGACGGCCGCACGCGCCGTCCAACCGTGGACGACCTCGACCGGATCTCCGTCACGGCCGCGACGGGTGCCGCCGTTCCACTGGCGCAACTGGCGCGGCTGGAGTTGGAGCCTGAGCCCGCACGGATCGACCACTTCGACCTGGAACGGGCCGTGACCGTCACGGCCAGCGCAGCACCGGGGGCGAACGAAGTCGCCGTGACACAGGCCGTCGTAGAGCGCGTCGAGGCCGAGGTGGCACTTCCGCCGGGGTACCGGCTCTTCGTCGGCGGCAAGCTGGAGGCGCAACAGGAGAACTTCTCGTCGCTCGGCACGGCGCTGCTGTTCGCGCTCTTCGGCATCTTCGGCGTGCTCGTGCTCCAATTCCGGTCGCTGGTGCAGCCGGTCGTGGTGCTCGCGGCGATTCCGCTCACGGCCGTCGGCGCGTTCCCGTCGCTGGCGGCACTCGGCTATTCGTTCAGCTTCACCGCCTTCATTGGGCTGACGAGCCTCGTCGGGATCGTGGTCAACAACTCGATCCTGCTAGTGGACACCGCCAACCGCCTGATCGCGAACGGCGCGACGGTGGACGAGGCGACGAGAGGCGCAGCCGAGCGCCGGTTCTCTCCGATCCTTCTGACCACCATGACGACGGTCGGCGGGCTGATCCCGCTCGCGCTCACCCTCAGCGACCTGTGGACGCCGCTGGCAGTCGTCATCATCGGTGGCCTGATCGCCTCGACGGCGCTGACGCTCCTCGTGGTGCCCGTGCTCTACCGCCTCCTCACACCCGAAGCACATCCAGAGAGACCTGCCCCCACCGAGGTGCCCTCTGAGGCGACCACCGAGGCTACAACCCTCGAGTCACTCCGCGAGGACACGTCGGACCCTGTCCGCCTCGGTGACGATGCGGAAGAGGTCAGTCCGCCCCCTCCACTCCCTGTCCCCTGACCCGCCTCGTCATGTCCACCTTCCCTCACCGCTACGGCCCGTGGGCCCTCGTCACAGGCGCCTCCTCCGGCATCGGCCGGGGCTTCGCCACTGAGTTGGCCCGCCGAGGTCTCCATCTCGTCCTCGTCGCCCGGCGCGAGAGCGCGCTGACCGATCTCGCAGCGTCGCTCCCCACCGAGACGCGTGTCGTCCCCGCCGACCTCGGCACCGAGGCGGGCCTCCTCGCGGTGGAAACCGCGACCGCCGACCTCGACGTGGGCCTCCTCGTGGCGAGCGCAGGGTTCGGCACCTCCGGCCCGTTCGTGGACGCGCCCTTCGCAGAGGAGCGCGCGATGCTGGACGTGAACGTCGGCGCGGTGCTCCGGCAGGCGCACCATTTCGGTGGTCGGCTCGCCGCCCGAGGACGGGGCGGGATGATCCTGCTCGGCTCGCTCGTCGGCTTCCAGGGGACGCCGTACGCGGCCCACTATGCCGCGACGAAGGCGTACGTCCAAACCCTTGCAGAGGCCCTCTCCGTCGAGTTGAAGCCGCGCGGCGTAGACGTGCTGTCCGTCGCGCCCGGCCCCGTGGCGACGGAGTTCGCGGACGTGGCCGACATGCAGATGGGCGCGACGGTGCCGGTCTCGACCGTCGTGGAGCAGTCGCTGCAAGCGCTCGGACGGAAGCAGACGGTCCGACCGGGTCTGCTCACGAAGGTGCTGAATGCAGGTCTGCGCTCGGTCCCGCGCTGGGGCAGCGTCCGCATCATGGAGCGCGTGATGGGCGGGATGACCGAGCACCAACGAGGGACCTGACCGTGTCCGCCTCGGGGGGTCCATGGGGTCCCCCGAGGTGGAGGATGTCGCCGGTCAGAAGTAGCGGACCCACGTCTTGTCTGTCGTCCGCTTGAACCGACCGAACGCCCGTGTCGGTAGGTACAGCGCCAAGCCGAGGAGGCCGGTCAGTGCCCAGATCTGCCACACGTGGTCGATGTGGTAGAGGTCGCCCGCATTGGGACCTACCGTGCGGAGAACGATCTGGTAGCAAATCAAGAGGACGTACAGGTGCAGGACGTAGACGAACATCGGGGCTCGCCCGAACGTCTCTAGCACACGCGTGACCGGGTTGTTCTTCGTGTCCAGCCACGCCAACAGGAAGCAGGCCGTCCCGAGCGTGAGCAGGAGGAAGGCGAGCGAGGGCGGGTACTTGGTGTAGTTGAGCATCGACATCAGCGTGTCGAGCGGCGTGGGCCCGGCTGCCCATGGCTGGGGCTCGGCGTAGACGTTGAGGCCACGCAGCAGAACCAGGATCGCCAGACAGGCACTCCCAAGCTGCACGAGCCGCTTGGTCCGGTCCTCCGCTGCGACCGCCGAACCGTACAGGGGACCGAGAGCGTAGCCGCACAGAATCACTCCGATCCACGGCAGCACGGGATAAGAGGCCCAGATGGAGATCACATCGCCCGAGAGCAGAGAGCCCCGGTCGTGCAGGATGGTCCAGATCGGGTAGGCGAGGTCCCCTGGAACAAACTGGATCGGATCGAGAGCGTTGTGGCCGAACACGATGGCGAGGCCCAGAGCTGCGATTCCCCACTGCGGCAGGCGCACGAGCAGGGACAACGCGATCATGCTGAGTCCGATCGCCCAGATGACCTGGAGATAGATCGTGTCCGGCGGGAAGCCCCAGAACCACGACTGGTTGACCAGCACCACCTCCAAGACCACGAGGAAGAGGCCCCGCGTGAAGAGGAATCGGCTCGGCGACCTCGGCTCGCCATTTCTCGGGTGCGCGTACAGCCACGCGCCCAGCCCCGCCAGCAGCACGAACACAGGAGCGCAAAGGTGCGACGAGAGACGGGTAAAGAACAAGCCCGTACTCGCGACCTCTAGGTTGACCGGATCGCCGATGGAGATGTGGTAGAAGAAGCGCTCTCTCACGTGGTCCACCATCATCAGGACGATGACGATACCGCGCATGATGTCGATCGAGGAGATGCGAGCGCGACGGGTGGACGGGGGCCGATGCTCAGGCTCTAGAGACACGGGACGCGAGGCGGGTCGGAGAGTCGTAAAGGTCGCACCCGAGAACAGACCCCGCTCCCTGGATTCTGCAGCGTCACGCCCCACCTCGCGCCAGGTAGCGGGAGGCCGTAGCGCGTTGGCCTCGGCGACGCCCGCATTCCGCATCCCTTCGCGAACCCCGGCCTCCCCTGGCGGATTAACGAGCCCTCCTCTCTCTTCGCCATGTCTCGCCTCGTTCCTCTCGCCCTCCTCGTGCTCCTCGCCGGGCCTCTGGCGGCGCAGACGCTCACCGGCCGCGTCGTGGATGCTACCACGCAGGGGCCACTACCCGGCGCCAACGTCGCCGTGTTCGGTACCAGCGATGAACTCCTGGAGGGCGCCGCGACCGATCTCGACGGTCGCTACACCATCGAGGGCCTCGCGCCCGGCGCCTACCGCGTCCGCGCCTCGTTCGTCGGCTACGACACAAAGACGCAGACCGACGTGGTCATCCAAGGCTCGCGGCCTACGTTCCTGCTGTTCGAGTTGCGCGAGGCCATCGCCGAGGGCGAGGAGATCGTCGTCACGGCGGGCTTCTTCGACGACGAGCCGGACGCGCCCGTGAGCGTCGCGGCACTCGGCCCCGAGGAGATCCGCCGCACGCCGGGCGGGCTGAACGACATCTCGCGCTCGCTCCTCGCGCTGCCGGGTGTGGCGAGCGGCGTGGACAACCGCAACGATCTCCTCGTGCGCGGCGGCGGGCCGAGTGAGAACGCCTACTTCGTGGACGGCATCGAAGTCCCGCAGATCAACCACTTCGCCACGCAGGGCGCGACGGGCGGCGCGGTGGGCCTCCTCAACGTGGACTTTATCCGCGAGGCCACCTTCTACACCGGAGGCTTCCCGGTCCGCTACGGCGATGCCGCCTCGTCGGTGCTCCTCATCGAGAACCGGCCCGGAAGCCCCGAGGTGTTAGCCGGCGACTTCACCATCGGCGCGAGCGAGTCCGCGCTGTCTCTCGACGGGTCCTCGGGCGAGGACTTCAACTGGACCTTCTCCGCACGGCGCAGCTACCTGCAGTTCCTCTTCCAGCTTCTCGACCTGCCCATCCGCCCAGCGTACTGGGATTTCCAGAGCCGCGTGGAGTACACCCCGACGGACGAAGACCGCCTCGTCTACTTCGGCCTCTGGGCTATCGATGACTTCGACATCGTGCAGCCGGGGCCGGACGACGACTTCGAGAACCAGGAGATCGCCTCGCGCGTGGCTGACAACGACCAGCGCAGCTACACGCAGGGCGTCTCGTGGCGCCGTCTCGTGCCCGGAGGCTTCTTCACTACCGCGATCAGCCGCTCCTATCAGGAGTTCCGCTTTGCGGACCGCGATGAGGCGGGCGAGTCTCTCCTCCAGAACGACGCCGAGGAGGCCGCCTGGCGCCTCCGCACCGACGGGGATCTCCGCCTGCGACGCGGTCTCACGCTGGGTGTCGGCGGTGGGGCCTCGCGCGAGACCATCGCGAGCGAGTTCTTCCAACGTGCGACGCCCGCGACGCCCTTCGATGAGGACGTGCAGTTCGGTACCGATCTCGCCCTCTGGAAAAGCTTCGGGTACGCCCAACTCACCGCCCGCGCTCTTTCGGGACGCCTCGCTCTCACTGGCGGCCTTCGCGCCGACGCCACGGATTTCCTCGACCAGTCCGTCGTCGTCTCCCCCCGCGCGAGTGCATCCTACGACCTGACAGAGCAACTCCAGGTGAGCGCCGCGCTCGGACGGTTCACACAGTCGCCGGAGTTGATCTCCCTCGCCGTGCAGGAAGACGGCCAGTTCGTCAACCGCAGCTTGAACTGGATCGACGTGACGCAGGTCGTCGGTGGGGTAGCGGTGACGCCGGAGCCGAGCCTTCGCGTCTCTGTGGAGGGCTTCTACAAGGGCTACGACGACTATCCCGTCTCGGCGAGTGACCCGCGCGTCTCGCTCGCCAACCTCGGCGGCGACTTCGGGATCGTCGGTGCGGAGCCGCTGACCTCCGAGGGGGTCGGCCGGGCGTACGGCGTGGAAGTCTCCGCCCAGAAGAAGCTCACGAGCCGCTGGTACGGCGTCGGCGCGTACACGCTGGGGTGGAGCGAGTTCACGGGCGCCGATGGCCTCTACCGACCGAGTGCCTGGGACGTGCGCCACACCGTCTCGCTGACTGGCGGCGTGCGCCTCGGTACGTGGGAGATCGGCTCGCGCCTGACGGTCCAGAGCGGCCGGCCGTTCACGCCGTTCGACCTGGAAGCCTCAGCCGTGGAGTACGCGCTCTCGCGGCGCGGCGTGGCCGACCTCGACCGCATCGGGGCAGAACGAACGCCCGCCTACGCCCGCTGGGACCTGCGCGTGGACCGGCGCTTCGCCATCGGCCCGCGCTTCAACGGCGTTGTCTACCTCGACGTGCAGAATGTGCTGGACCGCGAGAATGTCTTCGCGCTGGAGTACACCGAGGACCCCGCCGAGCCGGACTTTTTGAGAGAGCAGACCAACGTAGGTCGCCTCCCGACGATCGGGTTCAGCCTGGAGTTCTGACGGGCCAGTGGGAAAGAGCCAGTCGACAGTAGAGCACGGTCTCTCCCGCCTCGGTACGTCCACGGACACACCGAGGCGGGGCGACTCGGGCGGGAGGTCTCGGTCTTCGAGGCATGACGCCCGACCGCCGCCGCACGCTGCTCCTCTCCGTCCTCGCCGCGCTGGCGTTCTGGCTGGTGGTGGACGAGGTGACTCGCCTCCCGCTTCTCTATCCGCAAGAAGGCTTCCTCGCGCCGATCCCCTGGGCGAAGCGGCTTCTTCTGGTCGCGGTCGTCGCAGGGATGCTCTACGCTGCGGCGTGGCTCATCGCGCTCGTCAGCCCGAAACGGTGGGTGCGGCGGGTGCTGTGGCCAGTGGCGCTAGGCGTCCTGTTCGTGGGGAGCCACGCGATGCTCTACCAGGTCGCGATCCACTACTCGCCCTTCGAACGGGAGGAGCCCCACCTCCCTCTCCGGTTCGATCAGCCGACGCTCGCCGGGACGGCGTGGTGGAACATCACGGGCGGGGACTGCGGCTACTTCTCTCGCGAGGTGCTCGTGTTCGAGAGCGAGACCGAGGTCGTCCGACACCGGTACGGTGCATTCATCATGGACCCTCTCTATCCGGTGTACATCCTTCTCGGCGTCTGGACTGGGGACACTCGCACGACCGCCGGCAGCGTCCGGGATGGCGTGATCTACTGGGAAGATGCGTACGAGAGCACCCAGCGAATCGAACGGGAGGGCGACGGCCTGCGCGTGACGTGGGCGCCGGAACTAGCCGACGAGCACTGAACCTCCTAATGTGTCATCCTGAGCGGAGACGGCGCAGACGTCGGAGTCGAAGGATCTCAGCCGAGCACGGAACCTGGGTTCTCGGCTGAGATCCTTCGACTCGCTAACGCTCGCTCAGGATGACACGCTCCGCTCCTCTGCGCCCGGCGGGCAAGCAGTCCCCTCCGCCTCGGTGCCGAGGCGGGCAAAGTCAGGAGAGGGGTCGCAGAGAACCGGCCGCGCTGCGCCTCGTAGCCTCGGTCCTCCCGCCCGGCCTATGAGCGCGTTCGTCACCCTCCAGAAGATCCTGCCCAAGCACTTCATCTCGCGAGCCGCGGGACGGCTGGCAGCCTCCGAGAGTTGGGTGCGCGGGCCGCTCATCCGCACCTTCGCGCGAGCCTACGGCGTGGACATGACGCAGGCCGAGCGGCCCGACCTCGCGGAGTACCACTCCTTCAACGACTTCTTTACCCGCTCCCTCACGCCCGGCGCCCGGCCCATCGACGCCACGCCTGGAGCCATCGTGAGCCCGGCGGATGGAGAGGTGAGCCAGACCGGACGCATCGAACGCGGGGAGTTGATGCAGGCCAAGGGGATCCGCTACTCCTTCGAGGCGCTCGCGGATGTCTGCGCCCGGCCGGAGTTCGAAGGGGGCCCGTTCGCGACGATCTACCTCTCTCCCACTGACTACCACCGGGTCCACCTTCCACTGGCGGGCCGCCTCGTGCGGACCGTCGCGATCCCGGGGCAGTTGTTCTCCGTCAACGCGACGACCGAGGCGGGCGTGGAGGGCCTGTTCGCGGTCAACGAGCGGCTCGTCTGTGAGTTCGAGACCGCGCACGGGCCGATGCTCCTCGTGATGGTGGGGGCGCTGATCGTCGCGAGCATCGAGACAGTCTGGGGCGGACCGCGCTCGCCCTACCGCGAGAGAACGGTCACGGAGCACGACCGAGCCTTTGCAACTGGCGACGAGATCGGGCGCTTTCTGCTCGGCAGCAGCGTCGTGCTCGCCTTCGCGCGGGATCAGGCCGAGTTGAAACCGTCGCTGGCACCGGGCACCGTCGTGCGGATGGGCCAAGCCATCGGCGAGGCCGCGTAGGTCTGCCCGCCTCGGGCGGCGTGCCGAGGCGGACCAACCCGAAGCACGGATCGCGCAACCGCCTTGACGCCGGGCGCTCGGTGTCGTTGACTGCGGCCATGCGCTGGCTCCTGCTCCTGCTGCCCCTGGTCGCCTCTGCCCAGACCGCGACAGTCTCCGGCACCGTCCGCGATGCCTCCGGCGAGGCGCTGCCCGGCGCCAACGTCTACCTCTCCGGTACCACGCGCGGCGACGCCACCGACGCGGACGGCCGCTACGAGATCGCAGGCGTCGCCCCTGGCGCGTACCGGCTGGTCGCCAGCATGGTCGGCTTCGAGCCCGAGGCCGAGGAGGTCCGCCTCGGTGCAGCCGCGGATCTAGTCGTGGACTTCGCGCTGGAGGCTGTGGAGTGGGAGCCCGTGGACGTGCAGGCGGAGCGCGACCGACGCTGGGAGCGGCGCCTCGCGTGGTTCAAGCGCGAGCTCATCGGCACGAGCGAACGCGCAGACTCCACGACGATCCTCAACCCCTGGGTGCTGGACTTCCGCCTCCGCCTCGGCACACTCACTGCCACCGCCCGCGAGCCGCTCCTCATCGAAAACCGCGCCCTCGGCTACCGCCTTCGCTACGATCTCTACGCCTTCTCCGCTTCCTCCGGCCGCGTTAGCTACGACGGGGACGAGCAGTTCACGCTCGTCGCGCCCGTCAGCGCGGAGGAATCCGCGCGATGGGAGGCCGCCCGCGAGGTCGCCTATCGAGGCTCCCTCGCACACCTCCTTCGCTCCCTCCTCGCGCGTACCGATGAAGCCGAGGGCTTCTCCCTCCTCCACGTCTACGAGGACGACTCCGACATACGGGGCAGCGGCGCCACCTTCCGCACCAACAGCCGCCGCCTCGTGCGCGTGGACGACGACGGCTGGGGCACGCTCCGCGTTCGGGGTCGCCTGGAGGTGACGTACACCGAGCCTGAGGATCCAGCGTATCTGGAGCACCCCTGGTTCCGCGATCACCGCTCTCGCCCGGCCCGCGTGCAGCGCTCCGCGCTCCACGTCCGCCGCAGCGCCCGGTTCGACCCGCAGGGTACGCCCGAGGACCCGTTCTCGATGTCCACGAGCGGCTACCTCGGCTTCGAGCGGCTGGCCGACCGCGTGCCCGAGGACTACGACCCGCTCGAGGCCGCTCGCCCGAAACTGCCGTGAGCCCGGTGGGGGACGGGTGGGTTACATGCGCTGATTGGTCGGCATGACCATGAGCTCGTTGACCGTCGCGCGAGGCGGCGCGGTGAGGGCGTAGCGGATGGCCTCCGCGATGTCCTCGGACTCCAGCGGCGTCGCATCGAACTCAGAGGCCTCGATGAAGTCCTGATCTTTGATCGCGTGGCCCAGCTCCGTGGCGACAGCGCCGGGCTCGATGCAACTCACGCGGATGCCGAACTCCGGGCCCAACTCCATCCGGAGGCCCTCGGAGAAGGCCGTCACGGCGAACTTCGTCGCGCAGTAGACCGCGCCGCCGAGAAACAGCCGACGCCCCGCCACGCTGGAGACGTTCACGATGTGACCGCTTTTCTGGCTCGTGAAGTGCGGGAGCGCCGCGCCGGTGCAGTAGAGGACGCCGTTGATGTTGACGTCCACCATCTGCTGCCACTCGTCCATGCGGGCATTCTTGACCATCGAGAGCGGCATCACACCCGCGTTGTTGATCAGCACGTCCACCCGACCGAAGGCGTCCACGGTCTGCGCGATGAGTGCCTCACACTGTGCGCGATCCGTCACGTCTGTCTCCACCACGAGCGCCGTTCCGCCTGCCGCCTCGATGTCGTCTTTAAGCGACGCCAGCCGGTCCTCGCGGCGCGCGGCGAGCACGACGCGGGCGCCCTCTTTCGCGAGAAGACGAGCCGTAGCGTCGCCGATCCCGGAGGAGGCGCCAGTGATGATGATGGACTGATCCTGAAGGGCGGACATGGGCGGGCTGGGAGGTGGACCGACCCAACTGCGCCCGCTCGCCCGGGTTTCCAGGGGTCTCCGCCTCGGTGCCGAGGCGGAGGGAGTCAGGCGGTCTCGAGTCCGATCAGACGCACATCGAACTCGATGCCCGCGTGCTCTGCCATCTTCAGAAGCCGGTCCATCGTGAACTGCGACAGCTTCCCGTTGACGAGATTCGAGATGACGGGCTGGTGAACACCGAACGTCTCGGCGGCCTGCACCTGCGTCCAGCCCTTCGCACGGATGTACTGCGCGAGGCCGTGCATCAGGCGCGACTTCGCGAGGAGATACTTGGACTCCCCCCCAAAGCCGAGGTCCTCGAAGACATTGCCCGAGGAAGACGTAATCTGGAGGTTGTCGCTCATGGAAATGGGGCGTCACTCGCGCTGTCTCAGGAGATCGCGGTAGCGATGGCGCGCGAGGTCGAGGTCTCGCTGGGGAGTCTTGCGGGTCTTCTTCTCAAAGGCGTGGAGGACGTAGATCGCGTCGTCCAGCTTCGCGACGAAGAGGGTGCGGAACGCCCGGCCGTCGGCGCTGACCCGGATCTCATGGACCCCACTCCCGACGGTGCGCATGGGCTTGGTGTCGGGAGGCCAGTCGCCGTGTTGGAGAAGGTGGAGGGCGTAGCCGGTGTCCTGGCGGGCGTCAGCGGGAAAGGCGCGGAGGTCCTCCAGCGAGGAGCCGAGGAAGAGAACGGAGCGGGGGTCCATGCCGGTTGCGGGCTTGAACAGGTCGCTTCCAATAGCCATTGACCTCCATCGTGAGCTTCTGTGCAGTGAAAGAATCGAGGCGGCTCGGGGCGAGCCACGCCGCAAGTATACAATATTTGCTATATCGGGTCAACTGGATCCCGAGCGGCATCGGGGTCTCGTTTCCAACCTCCAGCCTCCCACTCCGTCATTCCCGCGAACGCGGGAATCCAGAGTGACGAACGGAGATGGCACGTCTCAGCCAGAGCGTCTCAGGGAGGAAGTAGCCCCACCCAAAGCGGCCCTCCAGCGGACTGGCGGTCGGCTTGGGTGGCGTTCCCAGCACTCTGGATCCCGGCTCTACGGCCGGGATGACGTTGTAGGTAGGAAAGAGCCCCCGCCCAGACATAGCGAGGCCCGGCCACCAGGGGCAGCCGGGCCTCGGAGTCTGCCCGCCTCGGCAGGTCCGCGAGGGACCCGAGGCGGAGGGAGCCGTGCTAGTTGAGGTGCGCCACCAACTCCTCGCGGCGGTGCTTCTGGCGGAGCTTGCGGAGCGCCTTCTCCTTGATCTGGCGGACGCGCTCGCGCGTGAGCCCGAAGCGCTGGCCGACCTCTACCAGCGTCAGCGGCTGCTCGTGGCCGATGCCGAAGTAGAGGCGCGTGATCTCGGCCTCGCGCGGGTGCAGCGTGGCGAGCGCGCGCTCGATGTCGATGTTCAGGCTCTCGTTGGTCAGGTCCTCGTCCGGGGACTCGAAGGCTTCGTCCGGGAGAACGTCGAGGAGGCTGTTGCCGTCATCGTCGTCGAACGGGGCGTCCATCGAGAGGGAATGACGGGAGTGCTGCATGCCCTCGCGCACCTTCTCCTCCTTGATGCCCATGTGCTCGGCGATCTCGTCCGGGGTGGGCTGGCGACCCAACTCCTGCGCGAGGCGGGCGCTCGCCTTCCGCATCTTGGAAAGCGTGCCGACGCGGTTGAGCGGGAGGCGCACGGTGCGGACTTGGTCCGAGAGCGCCTTCAGGATGCTCTGGCGCACCCACCAGACGGCATACGAGATGAACTTGAAGCCGCGCGTCTCATCGAAGCGCTGAGCGGCTTTCACGAGGCCGTAGTTGCCCTCCGAGATGAGGTCGGCGAGGGAGAGGCCCTGTCCCTGGTACTTCTTCGCAACGGAGACGACGAACCGCAGGTTCGCGCGGACGAGCTGGTGCAGCGCGGCCTGATCGCCCTGCTTGATTCGAACGGCGAGTTCGACCTCCTGATCGGGCGTGAGAAGGTCGACTTTACCGATCTCCTGGAGGTACTGGTCCAGCATCCGCTGGCTGCGGGGGACGTACATTGGCGCAGTGGGAATGAGTGGGGGAAGGAGCGTCGGGGGCCGACGCGGGCCGGGGCCGCCGGGACCGGCACTGCGCAATGACGCAGGCGCAATCACAAAGCTACGGCAGACGCCGGGGATTTCCTGAATGTGACCGACGAGGAATCGGCAAAGAGCACGCGGGTTCCGCCTGATGCGTCAATTCGCGGCCCCTCCGCGTCCTCAGCGTTCCAAACGCGCCGAGTGCTCGCCTCGCACCCTCGCGCGAACGCTTCACAGGCTCGTTCTGAGACTTCCCGCCTCGGCGCTATGACGGGAGACCTCGGAGGAGGTCCGTCCAGAGGTCCTCGGCATCCTCCAGCCCGACCGCGAGGCGGAGCAAGCCGGGCGTGATCGCGCCCGTCGCGTCCCCTGTCGCGACCCGCTGCGTGAGGCCCGCCGGATGCTGAATGAGCGTATCCGTAGAGCCGAGGCTGACGGCGGGTGTGATGACGCGGAGCGCGCGCATGAGGAAGTCAGCAGCCTCGAAGCCGCCGCGCACCTCGAACGAGAGCATGGGCCCCGGGCCGCGCATCTGCGTACCGACGAGGCCCTTCGGGTCGCGGCCGGGCACGCTGGGGTGGTAGACCTGCGAAACTCTGGGGTGTTCGCTTAGGTGTGCCGCGAGCGCGGTGGCCGTCTCCTCGGCGCGACGCACGCGAAGGGGGAGCGTCGGGAGGCCGCGATGGAGCAGATAGGCGGCCAGCGGGTGGACGTTGCCGCCGGTCAGGATGCGGACGCCCCGCAGCTTCGAGGCCCACGCCTCGCTGCACGCCACGATGCCCGCGAGCACATCGCCGTGGCCTCCGATGAACTTGGTGCCGCTGTGCACCACGAGCGCAACGCCCTGCGCCGCTGGATTCTGCAAGACGGGCGTCGCGAAGGTGGAGTCGCACATCACCGGCACCCCCCCCGCCTGGCGGACGATGTCGGCGAGGTCGACGAGGTCCAGCGTCGGGTTGACGGGGGTTTCCACACAGACGAGCGCGGTGTCTTCGCGAACGGCTCCGGCGACTCCCTCGGCGTCGGTCCACGTCACCTCCATCCCGAGCGTGCCGGAGGAGAGCAGCCGGTCGGTCGTTCCGTAGATCGGCCGAACGCCGACGACGTGGTTTCTCTCGAGCGTTCGCGCGGCCAGCAGTGCGGCCGTGATCCCGGCCATCCCGCTCGCGAAGGCGACGGCGGCCTCGGTGCCCTCCATCGCGGCGAGGCCGTCCTCGAAGCGCGCGACAGTCGGCGAGTGGAGGCGGCTGTAGATGGAGCCGCCCTCGGTGGGGCCTCCGCCCGCCATCATCGCGTCCAGACTGGCGACGGCCCCGTCGAGGTCCGCGAACGGGTACGTCGTGGACAGGTCGATGGGAAGGGCATGGACGCCGAGGGATCGGAGGTCGCCGCGTCCGGCGTGGACGGCCAGCGTATCGGGCGCGAGGTCGAGGTCGTCGGCCTCGGTGCCGAGGCGGGGGGAGTCGGGCATGGGCGCGATGCGGAACGAAGCCCCGAACCGTGTGGGCGGCTCGGGGCTCCGGGTGCGGGCGTGAAGTCTACGTCTACCGACCAGTCGCGAGGGCTTCGAGACGCGCGACGCGGTCGTCCGTCGGCGGGTGCGTGCGGAAGAGGCCCGCGATGCCGCCCATCGCGCCGGAGAACGGGTTGACGATGAACATGTGACTCGTGCTCGGGCTGGCCTCGGCGGGAATCGCCTCGGCGCCACGTTCCAGGCGGACGAGCGCGCGGGCGAGGGCCATCGGGTCGCCAGAGATCTCCGCGCCCCCCCGGTCGGCTTCGAACTCGCGCGCGCGGCTGATCGCCATCTGAATGAGCACGGCCGCAATCGGCGCGAGGATCATCAGCAGGAGTCCCTGCAGGGCGTTGCCGCCGTCCCGGTTGCCGCCCATCGGGACGAAGATGGCAAACCGCGCCAGCAGCGTGATCGCAGAGCCGAGCGTGGCCGCGACGCTGCTCGTGAGGATGTCACGATGCTTGATGTGCGCCAACTCGTGGGCCGTCACGCCCGCCAGTTCGTCGGCCGGGAGGGCGCGGAGGATGCCCTCAGTGAAGGCGACAGCGGCGTTCTCGGGGTTGCGGCCCGTCGCGAAAGCGTTGGGCTGCGGGCTCGGGATGAGCACGACGCGTGGCATGGGCAGATCGGCGCGCTGGCGGAGGCGATCCACCATGTCGTAGAGCTCGGGCGCGTCGGTGCGGAAGATCTCGCGGCCCTTGTACATCCGCAGCACGATGCGGTCCGAGAACCAGTAGCTCGCGAAGTTGAGCGCCACGGCGATGCCGAAGGCGAGGAGAAGGCCGGTGGTGCCGCCCAGCGCCTGCCCGATGAGGGCGAAGAGTGTGATGAGGACGGCCATCAGGGCCGCAGAGCGGAGAGCGTTGCCAGTCATGGGTGTGCGGGATGGGTTCGCGTGCATGAACGCGCGGCGCTTGCTCGGGTGTCGCCCTTCACGAAAAGCGGGAGGGGTTCCGGGTTCCGGGTTCCGGGTTCCGGGAAGCAAATCCATCCTGCCTCCGGCCGTTGGCCCAAAGCAAGACATCGTAGGGGCGTGCCGCAACACGCCACCCCGCCCGCCTCGGCATCGAGGCGGAGGGAGCCAGGCACCCAGCCCGGGGGACCCGCCGCCTCGCCTTCTACAGGCTCCCTGTCACCACGAGCACGTCGTAGAGCGCGTGCGTCCAGGCGGCCACCGCGAAGCCGCGCAGCAGGAACACGCCGTTCAGCGCGAGGCCAAAGAGGAACCGGTACGTAAAGCTGGAGAGAGTGAACGGATCGCCCAGCGAGCCCACGTAGTGGACCCAGCTAAACACGAGCGCTCCCACGACCGCTGCTACGATGTACGCGACTCGTCGGTCCTTGACCACCTGGCGGAGCGCGAGGAACAGCCCCCCGACGAGCATCACGCGGAACACCAACTCTTCGTACAGTCCCGCGCCGATGGAGAGCGAGAGTTGGAGCGGGAGGCTAAGCTGCGACATCTGCGCCATCGCGAGAGGCCAGAGGGAAACCGCGCCGAAGAGTGCTCCCACCATCGCTGTCACGATCATCGCGAGGACGAAAGCATAGACGAGGCTCTCCACCACGATCCAGCCGAAGTAGCTCGCGCGGATCGGAGGCCGACGCTCACGCTCCATCCAGAACACCACCCCGCCGATCACCACGACGACCGCCGAGAGCAGCAGCCCGCCCTGCACGCCGAGCGACGCCAGCGCTTGCTTCATCCAGGCGTCCGCGCCCACTCGGATCTGCCTCGCGCCCGTGTTGGTCAGCACGACCCCGATCTCATAGACGACCAAGAGCGGGAGTGCCGCGAGGAAGGCGTACGTCGCCGAGCGGGTGGCGTGGGCGTACGCCGCCGCACCGTGGCGCGGGGCATCGGGACCGCCTGGAGGCGGCGCGGCGAGACGCTCCATCTCCTGGAGCGACTTGGCGATCTCGTCGGCGGCGTGGGACGACATGAGGACGGCGGGTCGGGGGCGACGCCTACGGAGAGGCGCGCACGAGGATACAGCCCCTCCCGCCTCGGCACCGTCATCGGAGGTCCCGAGGCGGACGTGGGGGACGGTGCTGTCCTCCTCGTGGGGACACGGACTGTCGGTGTTGAACGACGCGCGATGCGGGTCTTCGGGTACGGGAGCAAAAAGGCAGGAGCCCTACGCTGGGAGTCCACTCTCTCCTCTTGTTCCATGAGACTCTCTCGACCCTTCTCTCTCGGCCTCGCGGTCGTTCTCCTCGCTGCGCTCGCGGTGCCGTCTGTCAGTGCGCAGTTCATTCCCGACGATCCGTACTACGACACGGAGGGCGTCTATGGCGACGGGCAGTGGTACCTCCCGCAGATCAACATGCCGCGAGCCTGGGAGATCGTCGACGTGGATTCTGACATCATCGTGGCCGTGATCGATCTCGGGCTGGATCTCGCTCACCCAGAAATCCTCGACAACCTCTGGACGAACCCAACCGTCGGCACCCCCGGAGGAGAGATACCAGGTGATGACCTCGACAACGACAACAATGGATGCGCCGATGATGTGAACGGATGCAACTTCGGCAACTTCAGCGGGCCGGATGGAAGCCCGAGTGTCATGGGAGGCGGGCACGGTACGAACGTTACAGGGATTATCGCTGCCAAGGCAGATGGCACGAGAGGCATCGCGAGTCCCGCCGGGGGGCTCCCTGGTCTACCAGGTGTTCGCATCCTATCCATCGGATTTACACCTACCTCATCAGCTAGCTCACGCCAACAGGTCGCCGACGCGATCGATTACGCCGTAGCGCGGAACGCTAAGATCATCAACATGAGCTTCGGCTTCGATCTGAACGATTCTGCCATCGAAGATGCCGTAGAGGATGCAGCAGCGGCAGGCGTGCTGATGGTTGCGAGCCGAGGCAACTTTTCTGCTGCGCCGGATGATCCCTGCAATATGGGAGAGCCCGACTGCGACCCTCCACAGGGCAGCAACGCCCCAATCTATCCGGCCAGTTATCCTGAGGTCATCAAGGTAGGTGCAACAGATTACACAGGCGCGTACTGGTCAGAAAACACATCCAATGGAGGAACAGCCGATGTAAATGCGCCTGGCGGCGAGAATACAATGCTCACCCTGTCTGATCTCGGGGGAACAGGCCCGCACAATGACCCTGCGGATGGATACACCGAGACGTTCGGCGGCACCTCTGCCTCTGCACCGCTGGTCTCCGGTGTAGCGGCTCTCGTGTGGTCTTTGAATCCAGGACTGACGGCCGTTCAAGTTCGGGAGGCAATCGAACAATCCGCTGACCCGAACGGATGCGTGGACAACGGCAACCCGTGTGACGCGGGTCGCCTCGATGCCTACGCGGCCCTCGTGTACACCCTGGAGAACTTCGGAGGGACGCTGGCGAAGGACCTGACTATCCCCGCAGGTGAAATGTGGAACCTCGGCACCGTCACGCTGGAGTTCGCACCGGGCACGCAGTTGTTTGTGAAGGGCACGCTCAACTCCGATGGGACGACCTTCACGGCCAGTGACCCCACGCAAGGATGGGACGGCCTCCACTTCTTCAGTGGCTCGTCGTCTGTCCTGGCGAACTCGACGGTGGAAGAGGTGGCGAACGGCTCCTCTCTGTTTCTCGCGAACGCGACCGTTGAGCTCAGAGGAACCCTGGTCGATGGGAAGACTGGAGCGAACACCAGCGGGGTTCGCGTCTTCGGAGCGGCTTCCAATCTGAGCGTCGAAGGTGAATCTGAAATAGAGGACCACGACCTGTACGGGATCCACGTCAGCAGCGGCTACGCCATCGTTCGGGAGGAGAGCGAGATCACCCGAAATGGCCTGAACGGTGTGCGGAGTTCGGGATCCAACGCAGAGATCCGCCTCAAAAAGGCCATCGTGACGAACACTACGGGTCCCGGAGTCTTCTCAGACTACGGCGGGCTCGTGGACATACGTGACGCCTTCTCTACGGAGGTGACGGGCAACTTCGGAGGGCTCGACGCGGACTTTTACGCCCTGCTCGACGCGGGGACATGCTCGGGAGGCACCTGCACACACGCAGTCCATAGCGTCGCCGACAACACACCCAACGGACAGTATTTCGACGCACGAGCCATCGAAGTCTCGACCGTACTCGCAGAAGGCAACTACTGGAACGAAAGCTCGGTGTCTAACCTCATTCTCATCGAGGACGCTACCAGTGTGATCGAAGTCCTTCCTCTCTCGCTGACGCCCAGTCTCACGGGAGGAGGAACCTCTGGTTCGACAGCCTCCACGTCTCACAAGGGAACCGGAGGTGATCTCGATGTACATGGACTCACCACGGAGGCCTTGCGACAGTATGACGCGTCCGAGAGGGAGGACGGGACCCGGGACCCGCTCGTGCTGGAGGCTGCCGATGCGGCTCTCCTCGCCGCGCTCTCGGACGCCACGACCTCGGATGAGCAGCGCCGGGCCTTCGGAACCGCGATCTGGTTGCTGGCCCGCGAGCCTCTTCCCACCACGACGACCTGGGTCGAGACGCAGGCGGCGCTGAGCGGAGACCGGACGCCGTGGGCGATGCGGGCTCTCCTCGCCGCACGAAACGGCCAGGGACGGACTGGCGAGGCCCGGAGCACTGCCGCCGCCATCGCGACGGACTACGCAGGCTCTGAGCATGAGATCGCGGCTCTCGTGGAAGCCGTCCGCCTCGCGGCGGAGGCAGGCGACGTAAAGGACGCCAGATCCCACCTGTCCACGCTGGAGTCGCTCGCGGGCTACGAGAACTCTGAGCGCTGGGCTCGCGCCGTCGAGGTGGCGCGCCTCTTCATGGGCCTGCCCTTCGAGCCGGAGGCGCGGTCTGCGGAGGCCGAGCCACCCACGGCGACCAAGACGGCGAACGCCTCGGCTCCTGCGCTGAGCCTCCCGCTTCCGAACCCGAGCCGCGCGACGGCCCGACTCACGCTCACGCTTCCGCACGAGGCCCACGTCCGGGCCGAAGTAGTGGACTTGCTGGGGCGCCGTGTCCTGTCCCTGACGGACGCGCCGCATGAAGCTGGTCGGGTGGCGCTGGAAGCAGAGGTCTCGTCTCTCCGCGCGGGCGTCTATGTGGTCCGGGTTGTGGTAGATGGCACCCAGAGCACCCAGCTGTCCCGGCGTCTCACCGTTCTGCGCTGAGACTCCCGATCTGTCCTCCTGTGTGGCCCCGGCTCCGCGACCGTGCGGAGCCGAGGGCCGCGTCGTTTCTTGTCCTCTGATTCCTGCTCGTCTCCTCGCTCATGCGCTCGCTGACTCTTCTACTGTTCGTGCTCTCCGCCGTGCCCGGCCTCGCGCAGGACCTGCCTCCTGGCGCTGGCTTCACCTGGGAGCGCCTCGGTACCCCGCCCTTCGACGCCGAGTTCTTCACCCACGCCCCCGACGGCAGCCTCTGGAGCAGTGGCGTCTCCATCGATTATGACGACGCGATCTACGTCTACGACGAGGTAGCCAACACATGGAGAGACACCACGTCGATCCCCAACGATGCGGAGGCCCTGGTCTTCCTCAGCCCCGACACGCTTCTCGTTCACTACCGCAGTGATGTTCATCGCTCGGTAGATGGAGGCCGGACGTGGGAGGAGACATACAACGCACGGGGCGAGGACCTCCTCGTCGTTGCCCCGCTCGGCTTGCCCCGCTCAGGCGGACGCCTCTTCACCGGAGGCCACGACCGCCGCGTCTCCCGTCACACCTACGGCCTCGCCTACAGCACCGACCGCGGTCGCAGCTTCATCGAGTCGGTCTATGACCCCGCCCTCTTCGGCACCGACGCCATCCGAGCATGGACGATGGCGATTCTCACGCGCGGCCCCCACTCCGGGCGCGTGCTCCACGGTGGGCTCGGCGGCATCGCCATCTCCGACGACGGAGGCGAGAGCTTTCGCCCGAGCGGCCTGTGGGAGATCGATGCGCGGGGGTACAGCCGCTTCGGGGTCCGCAGAATCACCGAGGGCGAAGGACCGGACGGACAGCCTCGGGTCTTCGCACTCTATGGCAACAACGAAGTCCCCCACCTCGGCGTGAGCTACTCCGACGACGGAGGAGACACCTGGGGCCCTCGCGTGCCGCTGCCCGACGTGCTCGGAGGGATCGGGAGTCCGGGCGCGCTGGTGTGGCTCGGCGCAGCGGGCCAGCCGCGTTCGATGCTCGTGCTTCTCTCCGCCGGGTACATCTACCGCACGGATGACGGAGGCGAGACGTGGTCGCTCGCAGGTCGTGCGCCGGTCCCGGACCCGGACCGGATCCGCCTTCGGAACGCGTTCGTGGACGCGGAAGGTCGGCTGGTGGTGTCGCTGCCTCATCTCGGGACGGAGGTGCACGGGGTGTACCGCACGGTGAACCCGCTGCCTGTGGCAAATGCAGCGGAGGTCCCCGAGTCCGCCCGCCTCGGCGTGCGCGTGGAGCCGAACCCCTCGACGGGTCAGACCACGGCGCGGTGGCAGCAGACAGAGTCCGGCGCGGTGCGGGTGAGCGTCTTCGACACGCGGGGCCGGGAAGTGCTCGTCATCGCGGACGGTCCCCGTCAGGTGGGCGAGCAGAGCGCAGAGATCGAGACGAGCGCCCTCGCGCCGGGCGTCTACGTGGTCCGCCTCGTCACCGAGGCGGGGAGGATGAGTGCACCATTCACGGTCGTGCGGTAGCGGCCCGCCCAGGGCGAGCCGGGCACCAGGAGGCTACTCGCCCGGGGGCGGGTCGTTGCTCACCAGCCTGTGCCGCAGCGCGAACCGCACGAGGTCGATGCTGGAACGAAGGCCCAGCTTCTCCATCGCGCGTTTCCGGTACGTCGTGATGGTGGAGGGCGCCACGGCCATATGCTCGGCGATCTCGGCCCGGCTCATCCCGGCGCCGGTGAGCCGCACCACCTGCGCCTCGCGAAGAGACAGTCCCGAGAGCACGTCGCCTCCCGCGAGGTCGCCGCCCGTCGCCACGGCCTCTGCGAAGACCGCCGCGAGGAGCGGAGAGACGTAGCGCTCGCCGCGCGCCGCCATGCGAAGGGCATGGGGCAACTCATCCAGTACGCCCTCCCACGCCACGAACCCGCTCGCGCCGGAGCGGAGGGCCAGCGGGGCCAACTCCCGCTCGCGCAGGTCCGAGAGAATGAGGACCGGCAGATCCAGCCGCTCCGTCTGCACTCGGGAGAGCGCTTCTTGCCAACGCGGCAACCCCCACACCACGGCGTGGAGCGGGCGCCCACTGCGAATCTCCGCCATCGCGGCCCGCGCTGTCTGCACCCGCACGATTTCCCCGAGATCCGTGTTCTCCCGGAGGTGCTCGTAAAGTGTCGCACTCCGGAGTGCACGCGTGACGGCCACGAGGACACGAAGAGTACCGGGCTGCATGGGGTACTACATCTGACGGTAGCTGAGTGTACCCCCCCCCCCTTTCTTCTGTCAAGGCAAGGATACAGCCCCGTCCGCCTCGGCACCGAGGCGGACAGAGCGCGACGACTAACGGGTCGCGCGGGAAGAGAACTTCCGTGACCGCAGTGGCAGAAACTCGGAGATCGTAGTATTGTTCATCACTATACGATGAGAAGCCGATCCCTTCCCGTCCGCACGTGGCTCCGGCTCGTCCGCGTCGCCCAGAAAGTGGGCCGCGCGGCCGAAGGGCCGCTCACCGACCTCGATCTCACGGCGGGGCAGTTCACACTGCTCGCCACGGTCGGAGCATCTGAGGGCGCGCTCCAAGATGACCTCGCGGACCGACTCGCCACTACCAAGGGGAACGTGAGTCAACTCCTCGCCAAGCTGGAAGGCAAGGGGTACGTCCACCGCGTGCCCGACGGGCGGACGAAGGCCGTCCACCTCACGCTAGAAGGGCGCGCGCTACTCGACCGAGAAGTGCCCGCCCACGACGCCTTTATCGAAGCCCGCCTGTCCGGCCTGCCGGCCGACGACCTGCGCAACCTCCACGATCTCCTCGGCACACTCGACCGGAGTCTGGACTGACTCCCCATCCACCAGACAGGAGGCGATCCTCGCCTCAACTGTTCATCACTAAACAAAACATCTCATGAAGCCCTCCCTCTCCATCCTGATCGGCGCCCTCTCCGCCGCTGTCGTCAATGCTCTCCTCTTCATCATCGCTTCCGCACTGGGGGCGTTCGGCCCTGACGTGATCGCCACCGCTGCTGGGCAGCCACTCGCGCTTCCGCCCGTCGTCGTCGCGAGCATTGCAGGTGTGGTTGGCGCCGGGCTCCTCCGGGCCGGGCTCGGCCTCATCTTCCGACGATCGCGAGCACGCTGGGTGCTCTTCGGTATCGCGAGTGCGGTTCTCCTGTTGTCATTCGCGACGCCTCTCACCGGTCTGGAGGGAGCGGGGCTCGCCGAGGTCCTCGTCCTGGAACTGATGCACATCCAGACGTTCGTGGCGGCTCTCGTGGCGGTTGAGCGCGGAACCCGTCCATCGTGGGGGTGGGGGCGCGAGCCCTACGCTGAGCGCGAGGGCACAGAGCCCGAAGCAGCCCTTGTCACGGGGGCGACGGGCGGGATCGGGGCGGAGGTCGCGCTTCAGCTCGCCGAGCGGGGCTGGCGCGTTGTCGGGATCGGGCGGAGCGAGGGTAAGGCTCGCAGCGTTGAGGACCGCGCCAACGGTTTGCCAGGTCACGTCACCATCCTCACGGGCGACCTTTCGCTCGTGACCGAGGCGGACCGACTGGCAACAGAGGCGAACGCACTCGCAAGACCGGGGGGGTTCTCGGCCGTCGTGCACTCGGTCGGCATCCTCAAACCCACCTCGCAGCCAACGGCCGAGGGAATCGACGAGAACGTCTCCACCTCGTGGCTCTCCCGCATTGCTGTGACCGAGGGTGTGGATCTCACGAATGACTCCCGCATCGTCAACGTGGCCGCAGCCGAGAGCGGTCGGCTCCCGGACCGATTCAAGACGGTCCTCGCGGAACCATCCGACCTCGGGACCGGAATGGCGGCTCATGGACAGGCTCAACTCGCCAACGATCTGTGGACCGCAGGTCTCGCCCAGCGGGGCGCGTCGGCGTGGGGGTACGGACCGGGATCAGTGGACACCGAGATCCGCAGGGAGCTGCCTTCGCTCATGCGACGCCTCCTGCGCCCCCTGTTCTGGGCCGAGACTCGTGCTCCCGAAGACGCTGCTGCCGACATCGTCCGGCTTCTCCTTGACCGCTCGCTCGCAGCATCTGGCTTTGCCAGTCGGACGGGACCGTTCCAGCACGACCCCTTTATCCACGATGAGGGCAACCAGGAGGCTGTGCGGCGACTCGCGGAACGTCTCGTGTCAGGGGCGCGCAGCGCCAACCGGGAGAACGACCAACCAGCCTGACGAGCCAGGCCTCGACTCCATCCGCCTCGGCACCGAGGCGGGCAGGGTCAGCCTTCGGAGGCCGGTGTCGTCTCCAGTTGCTTCCGGCCGACCCAGGTGATCAGCGTCACGAACCCGAAGCCGAGCGCGATGAGGGCAAGCCCGAACCCCCACCCGACGGACCCGTCGCCGAGCATCCGCGCAGGATCCGCCGCCGGGCTGAGGAGCTGCGACGGGTCCGGCACGAACTCGACGGTGCCATCGGAGGAGGTGTGCTGTACGAACCCGACCCAGGGCCACAGTGCGCGCAACGAGCCCGCCAACAGGCCGACGAGCACCGCCATCGTGACATCGTGGTAGTGCTTCAAGAGCCAGCCGAGGCCCTTCGCGGCGAGTCCGAGGCCGATGCCAGCACCGAGACAGAACGTGACGACGTAGCCCACGTCCAGCGAGCGGAGTGCGTCGAGCGTGGGGCGGTAGAGGCCGAGGACTTCCAGCAGGAAGGCGCCGCTCACGCCGGGCAAGATCATCGCGTTGATCGCCACGGCCGCCGTTCCCGCGATGCGGAAGACAGACGGGTCGGCCGCGTCGCCGGAACGCGGGAGGCCGACGAGCAGAAACGCCACGATGGCGGCCACGGCAGCGGCGGCATAGTGCCAGTTCTGATGCTCGTGCCGCTCCTGCCAGGGAATCACGAGCGACGCGGCGACGAGCCCGAAGAACACCGCGCGGCACTGCACCGGGTACGCGTCCAGCAGTTCCGGCACGAACAGGCTTCCGATCCCGATGGCGGTGAAGATGCCGAGCGCGAGCGGGATCAGTAGCGCCCAGTTCAGCCCTCGGAACTGGTCCCACGCCTCGCGCGGACGCCCGCGCACGAACGTCACCACCGCCGTGAATCCGTCGCCGATGGCACCGATCAGGTCCTTGTAAATGCCCACGATGAGCGCCATCGTGCCACCAGAGACGCCCGGGATGATGTCGGCCCCGCCCATGAGGAGCCCCTGGGCGAAGCGGAGCGGCGACCGGCGCCAGGAATACGGGGCGTCCTCGGAGGACGGAGACGGGCGATGGGCCATCGGGGCAAGCAGAGGGAGCGCGGAAGATCGCGCCCCGCCCCCGGCCTTGCCCGCCTCGGTGCCTCCGTGGCGATGCCGAGGCGGAGGGATCCGCGCCTGGAGGGCCGGGGCAATCCCGCGAAGAGGTTCGCGACGAGCGCTCTTCACGGGACCTCGCGAGGCGACCGTGTACTTTGGGCTTCGCTCTTTCCTTTCCGCCTCGGGTTCTCGTCCTGACGACGAGACAATAGGGAAGCCGGTGACACGGGTCTGCGAGACCCGCCAGTCCGGCGCTGTACCCGCAACTGTAGGCGGCCCGCGCAGGTGGCCCCGACGCCCCGCTCCACTCTCCGACCGGAGGGGAAGGAGCCCGGCTGAGCCCCCCGCGCACCCCGGCACCCGCCGGGAGGGCCGCGAGCCAGGAGACCTGCCCGAGACGTCCGCAGTCCACGGACTGCTTCCGCCCCATCGTCTCCGGGATCAGAGGCGCGGCGCTCGTGCCCCGCGAGAGCGGTGTGTCGGCCCGTGCCCCTGTTTGAGGCTCGGGCTTTTTGATGCGCCGCCTCGCCGCCCTCCTCCTGCTCCTCGCCGGGTCCGCTCAGGCCCAGCCCGGTCCCACGGCCGAGCCCGTCCGGGCAGACTCCCTCGCGGAAGTGACCGTCACGGCCGCGCGCGTGCCCCTCTCCACGCACCGGGCTCCGTCGCGCGTGACCGTCCTCGGGCGCGATGCCATCGACGCGACCGGCGGCACCTCCGCTGCGGACGTGCTGGAGGACCGCTCGGCCGTCTTCCTCAAGCGCTACGGACCGGACGGGCTGGCGTCGTTCTCGCTCCGAGGCTCCGGCGCGAGCCACACCCTCGTCCTCCTCGACGGGCACCGGCTCTCCGATCCGCAACTCGGCCAGCTCGACCCGACGCTGCTCCCGGCGGTGCTGCTGGAGCGGGCCGAGGTCCTCCACGGCCCCGCCTCCGGTCTCTACGGCACCGATGCCGTGGGCGGCGTCGTCTCGCTCCGCACGCCCGGCGCGGCACGCCCCGAGGTTCGGGTGCGCGCGGGCACCGGCGCCTTCGGCGAGCGGGCCGTCAGCGGGCTCGTCGCCACGCCCATCCTCGGCACGCCGCTGGCCCTCAGCGTCGCCGGGGACTTCACCGACTCCGCCGGGGACTACCGCTACGTGGACTCGACGGCGTTCAACCCGGAGACCGGCACGAGCGGCGTCGTGCGCGAGAGAGAAAACTCCGACGTAGCGCGACGGGCCGGGTTCGCCCGCCTCGGGCTGGACGCGGGCGCTCATCGCGGCGCGCTGGCCGTTCTCGTCACCGACGCCGAGCGCGGCCTCTTCGACTTTGCCGCCGCACAGGCCGCGCGGCAGTCGGACCGGGCCACGCGCGTCTGGGCCGATCATGCCGTCCGCCTCGGCGCCGTCCGCGTCGTCTCGGGGGGCGCGTGGCAGCGGGCCGCCCTCCGCTACGCCAACCCGTCGCTCGGCCTCGACAACGAAGGCCGCACCCGCATCGCGACCGTGCACACCCGCGCAGAGCGGACGTGGACCATCGGCGGCGGGGCGTGGACGGGCACCGTGGGTGGGCAACTCGGCGACGGCATGGCCGGGCACCCCAACCTCTCGGAGCGCGCGCACGAGCGGACCACCGCCGCGTTCACTGCGCTCACCGCGGACCATGACCGCTGGCTCGTCTCCGCCTCCCTCCGCTTCGACCGAGCCGCCGCCGCGAGCGCGGACTCAGCGGGCGCGATGCAGGCCGTCAGCCCCCGCCTCGGCGTCAACGTGCAACCCACGCGTTGGAAGGGGCTTCGCGCGAAGGCGAGCGTAGGCCGCGCCTTCCGCACGCCCACCTTCAACGACCGCTTCTGGCAGCCCGGCGGCAACCCCGCCCTCCGTCCCGAGGCGGGCTGGACCGCAGAGGGCGCGCTCTCGCTCCAGGCCACCTCCCGGTCGTTCCGCGCGAGCGCCGAGGCGACCGCCTTTGCGAGCCGCCTCCGCGACCAGATCGTGTGGCGCTTCGGCACCTTCGCGGACGGCTCGTACTGGGCGCCGGTCAACGTGGGGCGGACGGAGACCGTGGGCAGCGAACTCTCCGCCTCGCTGCAGTGGACACGCGGCCCGGCCTCCGCCGAACTCGGCGGGCTGTGGACCCGTGCCGCCACTCGCGACCGCTCCAACCCGGAGTCTTCCTCCTTCGGTCAGCCGCTCCTCTACGTCCCGGACGACCAGGCGAAGGGCTGGCTCGCGCTCGGCTGGCGGTCGCTGCGGGCGGGACTCCACCTCCGCCACGCGGGTCGCCGGTTCACCCGCTCCGATGGAGGCGCCTCGCTCCCGCCCTACACCATCGCGGACGCCCAGGTCAGCGCGAGCGCCTCCGGCCTCGGCTGGTCCGCCCGCCTCGGGCTCCGCCTGGACAACCTCACGGACGCCCGCTACTCGGTCGTCCCGCGCTTCCCGATGCCGCCCCGGCACCTCCGGGCCACGCTCACGCTTTCTCTCCTCTAACTCCCCCCTTCGCATGACTCGCTTCGCGACTCTCACCCTTCTCCTTCTCCTCGCACTTCCTGCCAGCGCGCAAGACGCCCTCCGCGTCTTCGTCGGCAACCAGGGCGGCGGGGGCGTCTCCGCGTCCGTCACCTCCATCGCGCCCGGCGCCACCGAGGCCGACCAACTCCTCGAAGGCCAGCTCGGCGGCTTCCTCCAGGGCATGGCCGTCATCGGCGACCGGCTGTACGTCACTGGCAACGGCACCCGCGTGGACGTGCTGGACACCGCGACCGGGCAGCGCGTCGGCCAGATCGAGGACGCGACGTTCACCGCCGCCCGCTACATCGCGGAGGTCAGCGGAAACCGCGCCTACATCACCACGCAGAACTATTCCCCCGACGCCACGACCTCGGACGTGGTGATCGTGGACCTCGCGACGAACGCCGTCACGGGCCGCATCGCGATGCCAGTGACCGTCATGGACATCGGCTTCCCCGCGGTGTTCGGCAACCCCGAAGGGCTGGTCGTGGTGGACACCCCGGCGGGCGAGCGGGCCTACATCTCTCAGGCCGCCTTCGGCCAGGGCGATGAGATCGCCGTGGTCGACACTGCGACCGACACCATCGTGGGCACCATCGCAACGGGCTGTACGGCGCGATATCCCCTCGCTGTGGGCGACGCCGTTCTGGTGCCGTGCGCGAACGGAACGGAGATGCTCGCGATCGACATCAGCGTGGACCCGCTCGCCATCGCGGAGCGTGTGGATGCACCCGACGGGCTCACCCTCGGGACCGGATTCGCACAGGACGCCACGGTCGCCCCAGCCATCGCTGTGCCGACGCTGACGGGCGGCGCTGCCGAGGTCGTCTACATCATCGCGCCCGACACGGGGATCGCCGTGTTCGACCCGAGCACCAGCACGTTCCTGGACACGATCTCGATCCCCGAGGCTGACTCGCGCGGCATCGTGGCGCTCGGTGTGGACCCGGGCCGGAACACGCTCTACCTCGGTCGCCCGGACCCGGACAACGCGTTCTCCGCCGCAGGAACTGTCACAGTTCACGCTGCCTCCGGCGCTCTCCAGGCCACCTACGACGCAGGCGTCTACCCCTCGTTCGTCTCCGTGGACCTCGGCTCGACCGTCACGACCGAGCCACTCGCCGAGGCGGGTCTCCGCGTGTCCACGCCCGCTCCGAACCCCGCCGTCAGTCGCACGACGCTGACCATCGAGGCGGAGCGCCCCGCTGAGGCGACCCTCGCCGTGTTCGATGCCCTCGGCCGAGAAGTCTCACGCGAGCAGCGCGCACTTCCAGCAGGCTCGAGTGAGGTGAGCGTGGACGCCACCGTGCTGCCCGCTGGCGTCTACGTCGTCCGCATCGAGACGCCGGAGGGCGCGGCGATGCGTCGCCTCACCATCGCACGATGACAGGCGCACGATGACAGGCACGCACTGACCACCCCGCCCGCCTCGGTTTCTCCATGGGAGCACCGAGGCGGGGCTACCCGTTCCCCTCGCGATGACCATCGACCGCTGCCTCTGCTACAACACCTCCTTCGCCGACATGGCGGAGGAGGCCGCATGCTCGGGCGCGGCGACGATCCCGGACCTCCAGGACGAGATCGTCTTCGGTCACGGGTGCACGCTCTGCCACCCGTACGTCCGGCGGATGCTCCGCACCGGCGAAACGGTCTTCCACGAGATCGTGACGGAGGAGAGCGAACCGGAAGAGGCTGAGGGCCCGTAGCGACGCTGCGTCTTTTGTCGCCTCGGACCTGCAGGTCGTCCCGCCTCGGCGCCGAGGCGGAGGTCATCGTCGCCGACTCTCTGGGCACCTAGAAGTGTGTGAACCCGCTGGAGTCGAGCGGTAGCACGGTCCCGTCCGCGAGCCGAAGCCCGACGCCCTCCTCCGGCTCCACCACCTCTCCGATGATGGCGTATGTGTCGTCCGGCAGCACGCTCAGCGCCTCGCGCGGGGCCGTGAACAGCAGCTCGTAGTCCTCTCCGCCATAGAGCGCCCACGCATCGGCGCGCTCGTCCAGAAGTTCTGCGGCAGCAGCCGTCTGCAGATGGACGGGCAGAAGCCCTGCCTCCACCGTGATCCCGACCGTGCTCGCGATGGACAGGTGATGCGCCTCACTCGCGATACCGTCCGAGACGTCGATCAGCGCGGTGGGCTGAAATCCGACCTCGCGCCAGAGGCGGACACGGTCCAGCCGCGCCTGCGGCATGAGATGCCGTTCGATGGGCGTCGGGAAGTCCGTCAGTTGGAGACGGGGGGCCTCTGCGCCGTCGCCGCCGGGCGCCTCCTCCTGAAGGGACTCTTTGCCTTTGAGGAGCAGGTTCAGGCCCGCCGCCGAGGCGCCCACGTCGCCAGTGACGCAGAGCACCTCGCCGGGGAGTGCGCCTGCGCGTGTCACGATACGGTCCGCCTCGGCCTCGCCGAGGACCGTCACGGAGATCACGAGGCGCGCACTGGCGGTGATGTCCCCGCCCGCCATCGCGAGGCCATACTGCTCGCACGCCTGCGCCACGCCGGTGTAGAGCGCCTCGGCGTTCTCCACGGAGAGATTGTTCGGGATGCCGAGGGCGACGGTCACGAGGGTCGGTTCAGCGTTCATCGCGCACACATCGCTGACGCTCGCCGCGATGCACTTCCAGCCGAGGGCGCGGAGCGGCGCGAACGTCCGGTCGAAGTGAACACCCTCCACGAACAGGTCCGTCGTGAGCACCTGCGCACGTCCACCGCCGAGGTCCGCCACGGCGGCATCGTCTCCGATAGGCACGGTCAGACGAGCGTGATCTGCAGCGGGGCCGAGGGCCTCACGGAGGCGCTCGATGAGGCCGAACTCGCCGACCTCGGCGATGGGAGTAAAAGGCGTGTCCAGGGGTCTAAGAGGCAAGTGTCAGAATGCAGGCTACCGACGGGCAGCGGTGTTCCGCTGTCGGTTCTCCGTGACGATTGCCGGAGCGCCGCATGAACCGCCTTCCGGCGGCAGCTACCCTCGCCGGAACAGAGAGCCCGCCAGCGCGAGGACCGCGGTGTAAAACGCGCCACCGAGCCAGAGGCCGAACACCGCGAACACCGTCCGCGTGTTCTCCACGAGAAGCGTCGTGATGACCCAGAGGCCGTTGTGGACCGTCGCGAGGACGAGCGCACCGACGAACGCCGTAAACGGATCGAACCGGAGTTGCTCCCCGCGCTCAGAGCGGAACACGCCCACCACAAACCCGAGGATCGTCTTGAGCAACGCCCCGAGGCCGACCGACCCGCCGAGCACCAGAACGTCCATCGCGAGGCCCGCAGCGAACCCCGCCACCGCGCCTGGCACGCGCCCGTAGCGCAACGCGATCACGGCGACGTAGAGCAGCACCGCATCGGGCATGACGCCCCAGACCGTAAGGTGGCTGAACAGGAGCCACTGGGCGAGGACCACCCCGAGGCCGATCAGGACCTGACGGATGGGCGCGGGCATGAGAAAAGGGGAGGCGGGAGAAGCGCGGGAAGCTACGCTGCACGGCTCCTCAGCTCTTGTCCTTCCAGACACGAACGAACCTCCTACCATCTGCCGCGTCTCACGGACGCTTCCCCGACCCGACCCGTGATCTACGCTGCGATTTATGTCTCGCGCGCGACCTGCGCCCTCACCGAGGGTGACCTCGCGGATATTCTCTTCGCGGCGCGCCGCAACAACGCAGAGCGAGGTATTACGGGTCGGCTGGTATACGCGGCCCGAGACGGCGAGCGCGGCACCTTTGCTCAGTGGATCGAGGGCGACGATTGGCGTGTCCGAGAGCTCCTCTATGGCTCCATCCTTCGTGATGGCCGTCACGCTCTCGTCGGGCTGCCGTTCGAGGGACCCATCGGCCAGCGCACCTTCCCTTCGTGGACGATGGAGTACGAGCGGCTCGAAGCCAAGGAGTCCATCTCGACCGAGATCGAACGCCTGATCGAGCTCGCGCATCAGATCCGCCCAGTGCGAACGTCGGCCCGGAGCGTGAACGCCAGGCCAATCGTTCTGAACGGCTAGTTCCGCATCGAGCCCAGCCGGTCGCGCAGAGAATCGGTGGTGGCATGCCCCGGCATTCCAGGCGTGCGGTAGGCTGCGAGTGCCTCCGCCTCGGGAGGCACGTGGAGGGAACCGAGGTCTGTCCCGACAGCGCGATACGCGTCGCGAAACGGCTCGCCACCCCGGACGCGCTCCAGTGCCTCGGCCGTGGCGAAGAGATCCGGTGAGAGGGCCTCGCGCATCGCCTCGCGGTTCCAGGTCACGCCCGGGAGAACCGCAGCGAGGGCCGTCATCAGGTCTTGTGCTGCGAAGACCGCGCGCATCGTGGCCTCCTTGGTGAGTTGGAGATCGCGATGGTATCCACCCGGGAGGTTCGCGGGGAGCGTGAGGAGCACGTGCAACTCCGCCGTGAGACGATGGGCCGTCGCGCGGGCCAGTTCCAGCACGTCCGGGTTGCGCTTCTGGGGCATGATGGAGGAACCCGTCGTGTACTCGCGCGGGAGCGAGACGAAGCCGAACTCGCCGGTCGCGAAGAGCACGAGGTCACTCGCGAGGCGGTTGGCCGTCAGACCGAGTTGCACGAGCGCGTGGACGATGGACGCCTCCAGCTTGCCCCGCGAGAGTTGCGCGGCCGTCACATTCTCCTGCATCGCGGCGAACCCGAGGAAGTCTGCGACCTCGCGACGGGGCAGATCCAGTCCTGGCACGCCGTACCCCGCGGCGCTGCCCCACGGAGACGTGTCGGCGCGATGGGCCGCATCGGCCAGTCCCGCGAGGTCGTCCAAGAGGAGTTCCGCGTAGCCTGCCGCCCAGAGGCCGACGGTCGTCGGCATGGCGCGCTGGAGATGCGTGTAGCCGGGCATGAGGGCATCGGCACCAGCCTCGGCGTGATCGAGGAGGGCCTCCGTGGCCTCGGCGGAAGCAGCGCGGATCCCGGCGAGGGCGTCGCGCAGCCAGAGGCGAAGGGCCACGAGCACCTGATCGTTTCGCGAGCGTCCAGCATGGATTTTCTTGCCCACGTCGCCGAGGCGGGCCGTCAGCTCGCGCTCGATGACGGTGTGCATGTCCTCGTCCTCGGGACGGACCGCCAACGCACCCGATTCCCATGCGGCGTGGATGGTGTCCAGCGCGGCGTTCACCTCGGCCTCCTCCGCCTCGGTAAGCACGCGGGCCAACCGGAGGCCGCGCGCGTGGCCGCGCGTCCCACGCACATCGTACGGCAGCAGGATGGTGTCCCACCGCCAGTCCTCACCGACGGTGAAGCGCGTCACCCAGTCCGCTGCGGCGGTGCCTTTGTGCCAGATAGCGTGAGTTCCGGGGTCTGGGTTCTGGGTTTCGAGTTCGCTCATGGAAGCGTGGGAGACGATGTGGGCGGGGCGGCGTCACGCATCGCGCGACTCGAAATAGCTCTCTGCAACCGCGCGGTAGACCTGGACGGCGCGGAGCACCTCCGCCTCGGCGACGTGCTCCTCGGCGGTGTGCGAGAGGCGGCTGTCGCCGGGGCCAATCTTGACGGCGGGCACGTCCGCGAGGAACACCCAGTCCGAGGCCGTGGGACTGCCGAAGGGCTCGGCGTCCATCCCGAGGCGGGCGAGGCTGGAGACCACCGCGCGCGCGATGTGGGCCTCGGGATCCGTCCCGCACGGCACGAGGCGCTCGGAGTGGATGTGCACCTCGCTCTCCAGTTCCCCCTCGATGATCTCCGCCCATTCGCGGTTGGTGCGGGCGGGCGCAGTGCGCACGTCCAGCCAGAACGTCGCGGAGTCCGGGATCACGTTGCGCGCGGTCCCCGCCTCGGCGACGGTTGCGTTGATAGTGGGGGCGCCGAGGAATGGATCCTCTGGACCGAGCGCGAGAGCGTCCACGCGGAGGAGGTCGTGCGCCATGGCTGTGAGGGCGTTCCGGCCGAGGTGGGCGCGGGCGGCGTGGGCGGTCTGGCCTCGCGCAGTGCAGCGGAGCACGAGCAGGCCCTTCTGCGCGAGGCACGGCCGGAGATCGGTCGGCTCTCCGACGAGCGCGCCGCTGGGAGTGGGGAACGCAGGCACCTCGCGGCGGAGGTGATCGAGGCCGTTCTCGTCGGACCCGACCTCCTCGCAGGCGGTCAGCGCGACGACGAGACGGCCCGCCTCGGGAGCCCAGCCGGAGGCGGCGAGGTCCAGCAGAGCCGCGAGCATGGCGGCGCCACTGGCCTTCGCGTCCACCGCGCCACGCCCGTAGACGTTGCCCTCGCGAACGGTCGGTGTGAAGGGGTCGAACGGGTGGCCGTCGGAAGGTGGGACCACGTCGAGATGGCTCGCGAGGAGGAGCACGTCCTCGCCTGTGCCGAGACTGGCCCAGACGTTGTGCTCACTCCGCTCCACGACCACGCCGTGCGGACCGCCGCGTTCATGGGCGAACGCCTCCACGAAGTCCGCCGCCGCCCGCTCGTCGCGTGAGACAGAGGGGATAGCGACGAGGCCGCGATGGAGGGCCAGAACGTCGGTCATGTCGCGAGGCTCTCAGGGACGATGAGCGTGCCGCCGGAGAGATCCGACGGTGCCGCCACACGGACACTCGGGACGCCGCGCCGTAGCGCCTCGCGCGCCACCTCCAGCTTGGGCCGCATCCCGCCCACGATCCAGCCCTCGCGCACGCCCGCGTCGACCTGCCCCGGCGTGAGGGTCTCCATCAAGCTCCCGAGGTCGGGGTACTCGCGGTAGACCCCGCCCGCCTCGGCGACGAGGACCAACTCGCCCGCGCCCAGCGCGACGGCAATCTCCAGCGCGACCGTGTCCGCGTTGACGTTGTAGAGCGCGCCCTCCCGGTCCGCGCAGACACTCGCGACGATGGGCAGGAAGCCGTTGTCTCGCAGCGTGTTCAGAAGCGATGGATCCGCGCCCACCACATCGCCGACGCGCCCGAAGTCCACCGTCTCGCCGTCGATCTCGCGAGGGGGGCGACGAACGACCTCGACCAGTCTTCCGTCCGCCCCACTCACGCCGACAGCCCGCAGCCCTGCCGCGCTGGCGGAGGCGACCAGCCGGGCGTTGATCGCGCCGCGCATGACGTAGAGCGCCACGTCGAGGTCCAGATCAGAGGTCACACGCCGCCCGGCGACAATCCGAGGCTCATGCCCGAGCCGCCTCGCGAGGGCGGTCGCCTGGGGTCCCCCGCCGTGGACGATCACCGCAGGTGTCTCCGCCTCGGCACCGAGGCGGGCCCACAGGGACACCAGCGCCTCGGGGTTGGAGGCGACTGCCCCGCCGAGCTTGACGACGCGGAGGGACGCACGAGGTACCGGACGCGTGCTCACTGCCCTGTGCCCTCCAGCCCCCAGATCCACTCCAGGATGGCCTTCTGGGCATGGAGGCGGTACTCGGCCTGGAGGAGATGGATCGCGCGGTCATCCTCCAGCACCTCGCCGTCCACGACCACGCCGCGCCGGACGGGCAGGCAGTGCATAAAGTGGGCGCGGTCGGTGCGGTTCATGAGCGCCTGCGTAATGCGCCAGTCGGCGTTCGCAGCGCGGGCCTCCGCCTCCCGCTTCGGGGCGTCGTAGACGAGGCTCCCGCTCCATGCCTTGGCGTAGACCGCGTGGGCGCCATCGAAGGAGATCACTTGGTCCGAGGACTCGGTCACGCTCCCGCCCGCGCGCCGGGCGGCATCCCGCGCGAGGTCCATTACGTCCGCGCCAAGACCGAAGCCCTCGGGCCTCGCGACGATGACTTCCATCCCGAGCCGCGCGGCCATCAGCAGCGCCGAGTTGGGCACGGCCTGCGGGAGCGCCTTCGGATGTGGCGCCCAGGAGAGGACGAGCTTCTTGCCACGCGGGTCGCCGAGCGTCTCCGTCAGCGCCGCCGCGTCGGCGAGTTCCTGGCAGGGGTGCCATCGCGCCGATTCCAGATTGACGACGGGCACCGGGGAAGCCTCCACCACCGCAGCCAGCGCGGCGTCGGCCTGGTCGGCGTCATAGTCCGTGAGACTTGCGAAGGTGCGGACGCCGAGGGCGTCGGCGTAGGACCCGAGAACGGGGACCGCCTCGCGGACGTGTTCGGCGGCGTTGCCAGTCATGGGCGTGTCGTCCCACGCGAGGCCCCAGGTGCCTTGTCCGGGCGTGAGCGTCACGGACCCAGCCCCCAGGTGCTGCGCGGCCAACTCCATGCTTGCGCGAGTCCGCAGACTGGGGTTGAGGAAGAGTAGCGCGAGAGCCTTTCCGGCAGGCGCATCGGTCCACTCACGCTGCTGGCGGTGGTAAAGGGCGCGGTCCAAGCAGGCAGTCCAGGTCTCGTCGTCGAGATCAGTCCAGGAAGTGAGAGAAGGCACAGGGGAGGGAGGCAGGAGAAGGGTCGAGTCGGTCCGCCTCGGCACCGAGGCGGGCAGGGTCAGACGGCGAGCACGGCGCGGAGAGCCTCGGCCAGCTCTGTGGCGGCGTCCAGCGGTGTCGTGAGCGGAGGCATGAGACGGAGCGTGTGGGGGTGCTTGCTCGTGCCGACGAGGATGGCGTGGTCGTCGCGCAGGGCAGCGGAGACGGGCTTCGCGGGACGGTCCAGTTCCACGCCGAGGAGGCACCCCCGGCCTCGAACCTCGACCACGTTTTCCACGGATGCGAGTTCGTCGCGGAACGCAGCCTCCAGCACGAGGGCGCGGTCCATCAGCCCCTCATCTGCGAGCTGGTCCAGCGCGGCGTGGACGGCCGCCATCGCGAGCATCCCGCCTCCAAACGTAGTGCCCTGGTCGCCGGTCTTGACGGTCTCCGCGATGGCATCGGAGACGAGCGCCGCACCGACCGGCACGCCCGCCCCGAGGCTCTTCGCGAGCGTCACGATGTCGGGCGTCACGCCGACGTGCTCGCCGTAGGAGAAGACGCCCGTGCGCCCCACGCCAGTCTGCACCTCGTCGAAGACGAGCAGCGCGCCGTGCCGGTCGCACGCCTCGCGAAGGGCCTGGTAGTAGGCGGGCGGGGCCTCGGTGATGCCCGCCATGCTCTGGATCGGCTCCAGAATGACCGCCGCGACCTCGCCTCCGGCCAGCGCGGCTTCCACCGCCTCGGCGTCCCCGAAGGGGGCGAAGTGCGTCTGCGGCAGAATCGCGCGGTACGGCGCCTGGTAGCTGTCGCCCCACGTAGTCGCGAGGGCACCGACGGTTCGCCCGTGGAAAGCGCCCGTCATCGCGACGATGCCGCTCTTTCCGGTCACGGCGCGAGCCAGCTTGAGTGCGGCCTCGTTGGCTTCGGTGCCAGAGTTGCACCAGAAGACGCGGCTGAGACCCTCCGGCGCGAGGTCTACCAGTTGGGCGCTCGCCTCCGCGCGGACCGGGCTGTAGACGGCGTTGGAGTAGAAAAGCAACTCGCCCGCCTGCTCGCGGATGGCGTCCACGACGCGCGGTGGGCAGTGGCCGAGTAGCGCGACGCAGTGGCCGCCGTAGAGGTCGAGGATCGCGCGGCCGTCGGCGTCCCAGACGGTGGCGTTCTCGCCCCGGACGAGCGCGACGGGCGGCTTGGCGTAGGTCGGAAGCGTGGTGGCGTCTTCCAGCGCGAGGGGGTCGAGGATCGTGTCGGCAGTCATGGCAGGGTCCGCCTCGGGGCCGAGGCGGGAGGAGTCAGGGAAGAAGTCCGGCGACCTCGGGGAGACCGAGCGCAAGGTTGAGGTTCTGGACCGCCTGGGAGGCCGCGCCCTTCAGGAGGTTGTCAATGGCAAAACCGACGACGAGGGCGCCATCGCGTGCCACCCAGCCCACATCGCAGAACGGGCTGTTCACGACGGGCAGCAGTTCGGGGAGCGCACCGTCTGTCACGCGAACGAACGTGGCGTCCGCATACGCATCGTGGAACAACCCCGCGATCTCCGCTGCGTCCATCGCGCGCCCGAGGCGGACGTGGGCGGTGCCCCAGATGCCACGCGTCCATGGCGCGGACGCGGGCACGAAGTGGATCGCGAGACCCGGCCCCACGACCTGCTCCACCTCCGGCTGGTGACGGTGGGCGAACGGGCGGTAGGCGCGAGCGTTTCCGTCGCGCGTGGGAAAGTGCGTCGTGGCGGACGGCCTCGCGCCCGACCCGCTGGCGCCTGTCAGGGCCGTGATGTGCGCCTCGCTCGCGACCTCGCGGAGCGGCCAGAGCGCGAGCGCGAGCGCCGTCGCGAAGCAGCCCGGGTTGGCGACGAGGCGAGCACCCCGGATCGCCTCGCGATGGACCTCCACGAGACCATACACGGCGTCCTCGATCTGCTCCGGGTGCGGGTGAGGGCTCGGGTACGTCGCGTCGTAGAGGCCGCGCGGGAGGCGGTGGTCGGCGGAGAGGTCCACGATGAGCCCCTCGAAACCGGACTGGCGGAGGCTGTGGACGGCGGCAGCGCCTCGGCCGTGCTCGGCGCAGATGACAGCGGCGTCTACGTCGGTCAGGTCCAGGTCGTCGGGTGCCGTGAACACGAGATCGGCCATGCCTCGAAGTCGGGGGTGGGGGACGTGCACGGGTTCCCCCGCGTGGCTCCGACTCGTCACGGCCGCGAGGTCCACGTGCGGGTGCCGCAGGAGCAGCGCGACGAGCTCGCCACCGGCGTACCCGGCGCCGTGCAGCACGGCGACGCGTTTCAGGCTCAGGAGTTCGGGTTCAGGATTCATCGTCTGCTACTGGTTGTCTCCGAGTGCAGCGCCGAGGCCGGGGACCGCGCGGCGCAGCCCCCCCGCGGCCTGTGCGTGGGGCGTCCGCTGCCACGCCGCCATGTCCTTGACAGCATCGGCGACGAGTGCTGCGAGCGCGTCGGGCTCCAGGCGAGCGTTAACGGCGGGGACGCCCATCGCAGTCTGGATGTGGCGCCGTCCCACCTCGGTGTCGGTCGTGGGGCCGACGACGACGGCCAGATCGGAACGGTACTGGTTTCGGAAAATCTGGTCCGCCGCCCAGACGCCTGCGAGGTCCGCCCCGGCGAGGACGTGGGCGGCGGTGAGGCGCTGGAGTTCCATGTCGCGCAGGATGCCGTCCACGCCATACGGCCCGATGATGCCATCGCCGAGTTCGAGCACGAGCACGTCTGGCGAGCAGGTGTTGAGGTGCGCGATGATGCCCTTGGCGGTCGCGATGACCTCGCGTCCGGTCGTGGCGACCCGGCCCGCCTCGGTGAACGAGGCGGAGCAGACGGCCCCGGCCTCCTGCATCGCGCGGACATCGCGCTGGAGCGCGGCGCCGGTCAGCTTGGCGGCGGCGACGCGGAAGCCTCGCGCGGTGAGACCCTTCACGAGCATCGCGGCGGCGAACGTCTTGCCGGTATTCATCGCCGTCCCGCTCACGAACACCAACGGGGCGGACTCCGCGAGATGCTCGCGCGCCTCCAGCGCGTGCTCCTGGATCCGGGCGTGCCGCGCGGGCTCGCCGTGGACGACGGCTCCGAGGACTTCAACGGCCAGCGCGGGCCCGAGGTCGGGGTGCTCGGTCACGCAGTGGCCCAGGATGCCACCCATGTTGAGGACGTGGAGCGTGTCGCCTGGCGCGATCTGGCGCGGGATGCGACCGCTGTACCCTTTCAGCGCCTGCCGCTCACCCAGCGCGCCGAGCAGCACCTCGCCCTTCCGAATGGCGTGGAAGGAGCCATCGGTGTGCTCCACCTGATTGTAGACCTCTTTATCTGCGAGGGCGCGGACGGCGAGGCAGTAGCCTTCCTCGGCCACGACGTACGGCGTGACGCGAGCGCTGGGCGTGAGCGCGCACGGCCCGGTGGAAGAGGCGACGTGATCGGCAGTGACGGTGGTCATGAGGAGTACTGCGGAGTGCGTACTGCGTAAGGGGTGCTGGGCTGGCACTTCAGCGGCCGTTGGCCGCCCTTACGCAGTACGCAGTTCTCGTTATGGGGTCGCACTGTCCAGCGCGCGATCTGCCAGGCGAGCCTGGATGCCGTAAATCCTGGCAAACCCTTCGGCATCGCGGCCGTCCCAGAGGGCAGAGTCTTCGCCGTAGCGGGCGCCCGCATCGAAGAGGCTGTGCGGGCTGGCGGCGCCGAGGACGCAGGTCGAGCCCTTGAACAGTTCGACGGTCGTGGTGCCGGTGACGCGCTGCTGGGTGGAATCGAGGAAGGCCTCCAAGTCGCCCGCGAGGGGATCGAAGAAAAGGCCCTCGTGGACGAGCCGCCCGTAGAGGTCGCCGAGGCTGGCCTTGTGCGTGAGTTGGAGGTGCGTGAGGACGATCTTCTCGATCTCGCGATGAGCATCCAGGAGGATTCCGGCGGCGGGCGCCTCGAAGGCCACACGACCCTTGATCCCGAGGATGGTGTCGCCCACATGCACGCCCCGCCCCACGCCGTGCGCCGCGCCGACCTCGTTGAGCGTTTCCACGAGGCGGACCGGGTCGAGAGCCTCTCCATCTAGCGCGACCGGTACGCCCTGCTCCCACGTGATCGTGATCCGGCGCGTCGCGTCTGGCGCGTCGTGCGGTGCGACGGTGTCCACCCAGGCCGCCTCGGGGAGCACACCGTCCGGCCGGTGCGTCTCCTTTCCGCCGATGGTGGTGCCCCAGAGGCCGGAGTTGACGGAGTAGTCGGTCGTCTTCGCCTCAACAGTAAAGCCGCGCTCCTGGAGGAACTGCGTGCTGGCCTCGCGCGAGAGGGCGAGCGAGCGGATCGGCGTCAGAACGTCCAGGTCGCCCGCGAGGAGACGGAGGGCGCCATCGAAGCGAATCTGGTCGTTGCCCGCGCCGGTGGAGCCGTGGGCCACGGCGCCCGCACCCAACTGGCGGGCAGTGTCCACCAGCGCCTCGGCCTGCACCACCCGCTCGGGCCCGACGCACAGCGGGTACACGCCGCCGCGCCGCACGTTGCCCTTGACCAGGTACTGGAGGACACGCTCCCAGAGCGCCGCGCGGGCATCCACGACGGTGTGGCTCGCCGCGCCGAGATCGCGTGCACGCGCCTCAATCCGGCGCTTCTCGTCAGCGGAGAAACCGCCAGTATCGACGGTGACGGTGTGGACGGGCTGGCCGGTCTCCTCGCGGAGATACGGGACGCAGAAGGAGGTGTCGAGACCTCCAGAGAAGGCGAGGGCGATGGACATAAAAAAAGCCGACCCGGACAGGATCGGCGGACGCGCGGGGAAGGGCTCGTGTGCTCTGGCTCCCTAGGCTGTACCGGTCCCGTCCGACTGGATGAGTCGGCGTCGGGGACGTCGGGGACGGAACGCGGCGAGCGGCATGGGATCCCAAGAAACGGGCACTCCGGCGCGATGTCAACGCCTTCGGTCTATGGAAGCGCTACCGAAACCAAAACACCACATCCAGTCTCCTCCACCTCGGTCTCTCCACGGACGCGCCGAGGCGGACCGGACCACGGGAGGATCTCTGTCCGTCCGGCGCGGCTCGGATTGCATGTGACGCCCGCATGTCACGCTCGGAACGCAGCTTTCACTCTCCCCCTTACCTCGCTCCATGCACGCCTCCGCCATCCGCCGTTTTGCCGCCGACCTCTCGGGCGGAGACCCCGCCGTCCTGGCTGCTGCCGACGCCGCCCTCGCCCAGCCGCCACGGACCAAAGAGGTGGTCGGGTTCTACCTCGACGGCCGCGAGACAGACGAGGAGAACGTCCTGCGCTGTGTGGTCAGCGCGCTCATGGCCCACGGCCACACCACCGCCTCCGAGGACAAGTACCAGCACGAGATCTTCGATCAGTGGAGCGAGCAGGTGACGCTTCCCGGCGAAGTGATCGCTCTCCTCCCGGAGATCCTGGACCCGGCCACCGACATGGAAGAAGAGCAACTCGACGACTGGGATGCCTACGTGGAGCGGAGACGGGCCGAGACGCGTGCGGGCTACGTCGCGGCGGTTCGCGCGCTGGAGGGCGCGTTCGAGGCAGCCGGAACGCCGCTGATGATGATGGACCTGGCCGGAGGCGACACGCTGGTCTTCCTCGCGCCTCCTCCAGACGTAGCCCAGCGCTGGAATGGCGTGCGCCTCGCGACGACCTACCAGGGACACCCCATGGGGCTGCGAACGCCTGACTGGGATGCCTTCTGGGGATGCCTCGACTACGCCACGGGCCTCACGGAGGGCGATGCCCCAGAGGGCGCGACGTTGGCTGTCGAGTGGCGCGCTCCCTCGACCTGACATCGCCCGCCTCGGGGCCTTCGCGGGAACACCCGAGGCGGAGGAGGTCAATCCGCGCCGATTCGTTCCAGGTAGCGCTGCGCCGCGTCGTCGTGTCCGCCCAGCTTCTCCTCCCCCATGCGGTCGAGGTGGCCCGTGAGCATGGACATGCGGTGGTACGTCTCGATGGGCTCGCGGTAGTCGCGCATGAATGTCCAGTAGAGCCCATCCCACTCGGCCTCCCAGTCGCCGCGCGGGTAGTGGCTCATCTTGCGGAGGTAGTTGGAGCCGCTCATGTACGGCTTCGTCGTGATGACAGGCCCCGCGGCGTGCTGACTCATGCCGTACACGTTGGGCACCATCACCCAGTCGTAGGCGTCGATGAACATCTCCATGAACCACCGGTAGACCTCGCGCGGATGGAAGCGCGAGAGAAAAAGCGCGCCGCCGAGCACCATCAGCCGCTCGATGTGGTTGGCGTAGCCGGTTTGGAGGACGCGCGGGATCACATCGTCCACGGGCGCGAGGCCCGTCTCTCCGGTGTACCACGCCTCGGGGATCTCGCGCTGGAAGTCCCACATGTTGGCGGTGCGCATCGGGACGCCCTCCAGGTCGTACGTCGCGCGCATGTACTCGCGCCAGCCGATGACCTGCCGGACGAACCCCTCGCGCGAGTTGATCGGGATGTCATCCGCGTCGAGGGCAGCATCCAGGACCTGTTGCGGCGTCAGCAGACCGATGTTGAGCATCGGTGTGAGCACCCCGTGATAGAGCGAGGACTGCCCGGGCTCGACGGCGTCTTCGTACGGTCCGAAGCGGTCGAAACGCTCGCGCACGAACGCGGTGAGCCAGTCAGATGCGGCCTCGTGAGTCGTCGGGTAGGGCAGCGGGCCGCTCTGCCCGACGTGGTCCGGGAAGTGCTCCTCTACGTAGTCCATGGCCTCCTGCACGATGTCATCGTGGGACATCTCGGGAAGTGCGGGCACCTCCGCGAGAGCTTGCTTCGTGAGCTTCTTTCGGTTGTCGTGGTCGAAGCTCCACTGCCCGCCGACGGGGTCGCCGCCTCCGTCCACCATCACGCCGAGGCGGCGGCGCTGGTGCTTGTAAAAGTCCGCCATGAAGTAGCGCTTCCGGCCGTCGAAGAACTGGCGGTTGTCCTCGCGGGTGTTGAGGAAGAGCGGTGTGGGGAGCACATCGAGCGTGAGTCCGGCGTCCTCAGCGGCCTGAGAGAGCCGCTTCTCCAGCGTGAAGTCAACGGGTTCACAGAGGCGGACGGTCGTGACGTTGTCCTTCGCGAGGCGCGCGAGGAGATCGGCAGTCGAGACGCGGTCGGCCCAGGCGACATACTCGACAGACCGGCCGTCGCGCTCCAGGCTCTCGGCGTACCGGCGCATCGTGGCGCGATGGAGCGTGAGCCGCAGCTTGTGATAGCGGGCGGGGTACTGCTCGTCGCGGAAGAAGAGGTCGTCTTCGTGGAGGATCACCCGGTCGGTGTCCTCGAGGGCCGGGTGGTCGGCGAAGAGTTGGTTGGGGTAGACGAGGGAGGCGGCAGACATGGCGAGGCGAGAGGGGCGCGGGCAGGACGAGCCGCGCCCGCAATCAGATCCCGCCCGGCGGGGGTCGCCTCGGCACCGAGGCGGAGGGGGCCGGGTCAGTCGCCGAAGGCCTGCTGGCGGGTGCGGCCATCGGGGTAGGTCACAGTGTGCGTGCCGACCGGGGTGCCGTTGCGGAACTGACCCTCGTAGCGCTTTCCGCTCGCCTCGGTGAAGACGCCTCGGCCGTTCTCGCGCCCTCCCTCGAACTGGCCGACGTAGCCCGAGCCATCGGGGAAGGCGAGGGTGCCTTGCCCGTGCGGGATCCCCTGACGGAACTCGCCCTCGTAGCGAGGGCCACGAGGCGAGGTATGGACGCCCTGCCCATGCGGCAGGTCCTCGTGGAATTCCCCCTCGTAGCGGCTACCATCGGGAGCCACGACCGTGCCTCGGCCCTGGCGGAGGCCGTCCTGGAAGTCGCCCTCGTAGCGCATCCCGTCGGGTGCGGCCAGAACGCCCTCGCCGTGCGGTCTCCAGTCGCGGACCTCTCCTTCGTACCGCGCACCGTCGGGGAAGACCAAAACGCCTCGGCCTCGCGCGATGCCGTCTCGGAACGCCCCTTCATACCGGGTGCCATCGGGGAAGGTGTGGACGCCCTCCCCGTGTGGGACTCCGTCGCGGAAGGAGCCTTCGTAGGTCTCGCCGCCCGAGAGGGTCAGGGCGCCGTGTCCCTGCCGGGTACCGTATCGGAGGTCGCCCTCATACCGGGTTCCATCGGGAGAGGTGAAGATGCTCGCCCCGTGGGGTGCGCCCTCGCGGAAGGCGCCTTCATACCGCGTCCCGTCAGGGTACGTGAGGACGCCGGTTCCGTGCTCCAGTCCGTCTCGCATCTCGCCCTCGTAGCGAACGCCGAGTACGGTCGAGCACTGCATGCGGGCACCGCCCTCCTCGACGGATTCGCACTGGACGTGAGGCGTGCCTGGTTTGAGCACACGGACCGAGGACGCCCCACCGGAGGCTATCGGGCTCATCTGGATGCGAACGAGGGCATCGCTAGAGCGGAGGGTGATGGTGCTGTCGAGACCGTCGTATCCCTCGGCCCGGACGGTTAGCCGATGGGCACCCTTGGGAACGTCGTAGAACTCGAACACTCCCGACTGGAGCCCACCGGACCGGACGAGCGTCGTGCGCTCCAGGTCTGGAAAGTGAATCTCGACGGGACCATCGGGGAGAAACAGCGGGTGTCCCGTCGTGGCATCGGAGATGGTTCCTGAGAGCACCTGAGCGGGCGCCGACGCGGCGAGCGCCATCCAAGCGACGAGGGCGAGACCAGAAGAGCGAAGCATAAACGGCAGTGGGGAGCTTCGAAAGGTACCGAGTCCGGTCGGTCCCTCCCCCTGCACAGCTCCCTCCACCTCGGCACCGAGGCGGACGGACCCGGCCACTGCAGCCGCTTACGGAGGTCATGATCGCGCCCGATCATGTCAGGAGGTGCGCAGGACGACCGGTTATGTGACCGAGGGCAGCGATCTCTTCCCGAACCTGACCGCGCGCGAGAACGTGACGCTGCTACAGTTAAGCCTCGGGCGGGACGTCACCCGTCGGCTGCAGCCCGCCTCGGGAGCGCGCGTGAAGGAACTCGCCGAGATCAACGAGCCGTCCCTCGCGCCTTGGGGCCAGACGTCCGGCGAACTCTCGGGCGACCAACGCCAAAGGGGCTCCCTCGGATGTTGCCCCGGCCGCTCTTGCTAGATGAACCTCTTGGTGCACTCGATCCTGTCACGCGCCACACCCTGCAAGCCGTCCTCGCGGGCATCGAGGCAGACCCACCTAGCGGACGGAAAGACTCACGCGAATCCGGTCGATCTGGCGGAGGTGTGCGAGATCGTGCCCCGCGTACAGCCGCTCCATGTCCGCCACGGTCTCATCCCCACGCTCGCCGTGGACTCCTGACCGTTGCCGGTCTTGTCGCGCGGCCTGTTGCAAAAGTGCAACGTTGGCTGCACGGGTCGCCTGGAATAAAGCGAGCGAGGGACCTGGAGGGCGATCCGCATACCCAAGTCGCGAGGCCCAGAGGTCTTGATCGTAGCCCGCCAGTCGAGGACGCTCTTCCGCCAACACTCTGCGTAGACGGTTGCTAAAGACAATCTCGGAGTCTGCCAGGTGGTGAAGCACCTCTGCGATGGACCACTTTCCCGGTGCCTCCGGCTTCAGAGTGGTCGTGGGCGTTAGAGACTCCAAGACCCGCACGCAGACCGCAGGCGTCCGGCGTAGAATGGCGAGTGGATCCTGGTCTTCGAGGAGATCGAGGAGAGCCGCTCGGTAGCGGGTCACCACATCGGGCGGACTGGCGCCAGGGAGAGTCAGAGCAGACATCAGGACAGGAGAGCAGGAAACGCGGAATCGCGAAGGGTGAAACGGACCTTTTCAGCGCCGGTCGCGCCGAGGCGGTCGTAGAAGCGCATGGCGCGGGTGTTGTGAGACGGGGTCTGCCACTGGACTTGGCGCAGTCCCGCCGCCTGCACATCGCGCACTAGGTGAGCGGCGAGGCGGCGTCCGATGCCCTCTCCCCTTGCTTCGGGGCGGAGATAGAGGCAGTCCATGTGGGCATAGCAGCGCGCATCCCACGTCGAGACTTGTACAGACCACGTGGCGTATCCCAGAACAAGGCCCGCGACCGCAGCGACGAGACCGTGCAAGCTCGCGGATGGACCAAAGAGAAGCGGATGGAGTGCCTCTGCTTTTCCCGCAGGGTCGTAGGGCGCTCCCTCGTAGGCCGCGTGATCGGCACATAGAACGACGATCGCTTCGAGATCGTTCTCGAGGACCGGACGGATGGTCGCACGGCGGATCGCATTCGAAGGGATGGCAAGAGTAGCGGACATGTGCTCAGGATCCGCACCCGTTGGAACGCGATCAAGAACCACTCCCGGCGATAGCGTGGGACCACTTCAACCTCGAATCAACGCCGCTAGCTTTCCGACTCCTGACCGAATGGCGCGCTCATCAACCGTGGCATACCCGAGCACCACTCCAGGTCGTGCTTCGCTGCCCAAGAAGCACGGTGAAAGGGGCGGCACGTGGAGCCCCGCTTCATTCGCGCTCGCGGCCAGCGCGAGGTCGTCCACCTCGGGAGGAAGCGCGAGGCAGACGTGGAGACCGGTATCAGAGGGCCCGAGGGTGCCAAGTCCTTCCAGGTAGTCTGCAGCTGTTCTGAGAAGAACAGCCCGGCGCGATCGGTACGTCTCGCGCGAGCGCCGTAGGTGCGCTGCGAAGTGACCTCGCCTCATAAACGCTGCCATCGTGGCCTGAAGAAGCGTTGCGGGCTGCCCACCGAGTGTCTCCACTTGCCGCTCTGTTGGGATCGCAAGATCCTCCGGGAGTACGAGATACGCCAGTCGAAGCCCTGGGAACAGCGCCTTGTTGAAGGTGCCGATGTAGACCACACGACCGTCTTCGTCGAAGCTCTGGAGAGGCGCCAGCGGCCGTCCCACGTGGCGAAACTCACTGTCGTAATCGTCCTCAACGATCCATGCACCCGTCTCGCGAGCCCACGCGAGCAGCGCCACACGTCGCTCTGCGGAGAGGGTTGAGCCCGTCGGGTACTGGTGGGACGGCGTCACATAGGCGAGGCGGGCCTCGGGTGCTGCCGCCACTCCCGCGTCCACATCCAGGCCGTCAGCATCGACAGGCACAGGGACGAGGCGAGCGCCGAGCGCATGGAAGACCGCCCGCGCACCGAGGTAGCCAGGATCTTCGAACCATACGTCATCGCCAGGGTCGAGCAAGAGGTGGACGAGCAGTGCGAGCGCTTGCTGCGTGCTGCCTACAACCACAACGTGATCCGGCGTGCAGCGCACACGGCGAGTGCGAGCGAGATGGTCTGAGATGGCGGTCCTCAGGCGATGGTCTCCCTGGAGCGGAGCTGACCGCAAGAGATCGCGCCCGTTGTCCAGGAGTTCCTCGTGCAGCACATCGTTCCACACGCGGAGCGGGAAGACCTCCTCGCCCGGCTGACACGGTGCGAATCCAACGGGAACACGAGGAGCGTCGCGGAACCTCGGCGCCCGGAGCAAGCGCGTCCCTCGCGCTGAGAGCCGAACGGTGGCAACCGTTGGATCCGTCGAGGCAGGTGCGACCAAACGGTCGGGACGTGCCGGGAGGAGATCCACGACGTAGGTACCCGAACCACGCCGTCTTTCAATGAGGCCGTCCGCGACGAGTTCGTCGTAGGCGAGCTCTACCGTTGTGCGGGAGATGTCGAGGTCGCGCGCTAGCACTCGCGAGGCGGGCAAGCGTAGCCCTGCCTCCAGATGCTCCTCAAGGATGAGTCCTTGGATCTGGTCCCGTAGCCGGAGATAGAGCGGCTGCTCCGACGGCTTTTCAAGCCGCGAGGCTACCAAGTCAATCACGGGGGGACGCGCTCGCTCCGACATCGCATGCTACCGAATCAGCGGAGTCCGACCGATTCGAGCAAGAAGACGATGGGACAGAGGAGTCATCGCGCGAACCAATAGCTGAGCTTGACGAGGAAGACGTTCTGACCGGGGTCTGTGAAAAGCTGGGGAGCGTTTCGCCCCCGGAAGACGCCGTCGTTCACAAAGTAACCGGAGCGCTGCTGCTGCCAGACAAGGAAGAGCGTGGACCCTGGGCGGTATTCCCAGCGCAGGACGGCATTGCCCTGGAGGGATCGGAATGTGAAGTCATTGTCGGAAAGGGTGAAGGGCGCTCCCCCATCTCCCGGATCAATGACGGTCGTGCCGTCGCCGTTGAGAGTCGCCGTCCCCTTGTCGACGCCGTAGACTGGTAGATCCATCGCGAGAGGGCGATCCAACTCGCGGTAGTCTGTGTAGCGTCCGGTGGAGACGAGGGGGCGGAGGTAGAGTTGGAGTGACACATCGGGCGAGAAGGTCCAGTCCACTCGTGTTTCGAGCGTCGCGTCCACGCGGTCGATGCGGCCGAAGACATAGCGCGTGCCCGCTGTCGCGATTGCAGCAGGATCCTCGAACGCGGTGACGTACTGGTACGGCGCCACGGTTCGCGTGATGGACGGTCCGATCGAAAGCGAGAGGGAGGAGGTTGGACGCCCGGAGAGCGTCATCCCGCTTCCTCCGAACCCTCCGCCGATCTCGTCGGCCCCTCCGTTCACGAAGGCGTCGAGGCGGAGGGGCCGACGGGAGTCAGAGTTGACGGACAGCGTGCCCTGCGCTGCTGCAGGGTCGGTCCAGAGCGGTCCGCCTCGCGCGATTCGGTCATTGACGGTCCGGATGTTGGCGAAGCCTGTGAAGCGCGCGCTCCAGAAGGAGTCGAAGTCTGCCCCGAGGCCCCATCCGATGAATGAGTGCGTTCGGTCCCAGCCCATACTGTAGCCGAGAGAGCCAAACAGATTGGCCGTCCACCGACGGAACGGGCGACTCGGTTCTGTCTCGTCGTAGAAGACCGAGACCCCCACATAGTTCTGATCCGCTCGCGTCTGGAAGCCGAGAGCGTTGGACTCGAACCCGGGCGAGGTGTAAGCGGCACTGATGGAGCCCCGCCAATGGGCTCCGCTCACCTTCGAGAGGGCCACTTCGGCCGTCGTCCCGCTCAGGACCGTTCGCGCAGAGTCCACCGCGAGGTGGTCCGCCCCGACGCGCTGGTAGAGCCGACGGAACGCCGTCTGGAGACCGAGGATAGAGGCCTCAGTCCCGGTGACGAGGCTTCCTGAGGCGAGACCGCTCACGATCCACGAGTCGGAGAGTGCGTGCTCTCCGTCCACGCCGACCACCCACTCCTGGTTGGGCAGAAGAGCGACTAGCGCGTCGTCGCCGCGCGCGCGGCTGACACCCGTCACGATACCGCCCACCTGCGTCGCGCCGAACCGCCCGCGCGTCCGTGCCACGAGGTAGTTGGAAGCGGGCTCAAGAATCTGACGGTCGGCCAACTGTTCCCCACCGTTGGCATCGACGACTGCGAACCGCCCGTACTCAGGCGCTGTCACGGCATCCAGCACGCCGATCGTGAAGGCCCCCACTCGGCCCGTCATCTTAGTGGCGCCCAAGATGGTCGTCTGTACCGGCCGGTCGGTGTACACTGCGCCTGTCTCTCCTGCCAGGTCGTAGGCGCTCGCCGGCACGAAGCCGCCTCTCTGGGGCGCCCGGCCGATGCGGCGGGTGTATAGGAACAGAGGCCGATTGTTATTGAAATAGGCACGCGTGCGGCCGTAGTTGAACACGTCCAGGCCTTCCACGAAAAAGGGACGACGCTCTGGAAAGAACAACTCATAAGCTGTCAGATTGATCTGCGCTGGATCCGCTTCGACCTGACCAAAGTCCGGGTTGATGGTGCCCATGAGACGAAGGTCACTCGTGAGCCCCACCTTGAGGTCTACCCCAGCGCTGGGGGAGGCATCCGCCGTGCGGTAGAACGGATCTGCGGCGTCGCCCGGAGCCCGTGTGACGGAAGACGCGATGTACGGCAGGATCTCGATGGCTTGGGGCGCCTGCATCGGCCCTGGAAGTCGAAGGGTGCCGAACCGGCTCACCGTTCCGAACACGCTGGGAAGCAGCGGCGCCCAGTGGGCGACCTCACCGGTTCGGAAGTGCGTGCGGCCGAACTGCAGGCCCCACCGGTGGGGCCCGTCGCCACCTGCGAAGCGAAGCTGGGAGAGCGGGATGCGAAACTCGGCGGTCCAGCCGCCACTATCCCGTGAGGTTGCGACATCCCACACGGCATCCCAGGAAGCATCAGAGCGGATATCATCGAAGAGGAGCAGGTCCTGCTTGACGCCTGCAGGTGTGACACGAAAGGCAAAGGCGGTTCGATCATCGTCGTAGGAATCGATCATAACTGAGGCGATGTCGGTCGTCTCGTCACTGTCGCGGCGGGCCAGACGAGCGTCGATGGCATCCGGCTGGGTGTCGTGGAGACGCATCCCGACGTAAAGCGCGGAGGGACCGACGAGCACACGCGCCTCGGTGCGCTCACTCGCCGGTTGGCCCGCCTCGGGACTTTGCTGCGTGAACCCGGTAGCCAGGGCAGCATCGCGCCACACCGCTTCATCGAGCCGACCGTCGAGTTGAACTGTGCCAGAAGGGACACGGACCGCATCGAGCGCAGGGGAAGGCCGTGCCTCCTGAGCAGCGGCAGTGACGGGGACAACGACGAGGAGCAACCACCAGCGGAGAGACATGGGACCGTGAGACGATGATCGTCGGAAGGTGCCCGGGTAATGCACTCGCTCCTAGGTCCGCCTCTTCACGAAGTGTGAGACCACTTTGCCATCCCACAGAATCGGACCTTCGGGGCTCCTCGTGGCGTTCCGCGTGCATGACTGGACGCACCCGCCAGATCGCCGTGCTCGCGGCGGTCGCCGTCAACCTGACCCTCAACGCGCTCGCCGGGGCGGGCGTCCTCTTCGGCGTGCAGACCGGCGAGGTATCGGACTCGGTACCGACGGGCATCACGCCCGCGGGCTGGGCCTTCGCGATCTGGAGCGTGATCTTCCTGGGCGCGCTCGTCTTCGCGGTCTGGCAGGCGCGGCCTTCCGCGCGAGGCGCCCGCTACGATGCGGTAGCCGTGCCCTTCATCGCGGCGAACCTGCTGAACGGACTCTGGCAGATCCCGTGGTCGCTGCGGCTCTTCGGCGTGGCGGCGGTCGTGATCGTCGGGATTCTGGCGAGCCTCGCGTGGCTCTACGTCCGGCTGGACCAGATGACGATGAGCCGCGCGGAACGATGGACGCTCGGCGTGCCCACGTCGCTCTGGTTCGCGTGGCTCTGCGTCGCGACGCCGCTCAACATCACCGTCGCGCTGGCGGCGGCAGGCTGGACGGGCGGCGCGATCTGGCCGCCGCTCCTCGTGCTGGTGGTGGCGGCCGTCGGCGTGACGCTGCTGCGGAACACGGGCGACGTGGCGTTCGCGCTCGTGCTGGTGTGGACGTACGCCGCGATCTACGCCGCGAACGGAGCGGGCCAGCCGGTCCTGACCGGCGCGCTGGCGGCGAGCGTGACGGCGTTCGCGGTGAGCACGGTCCTCGCGATCCGGGGCGGCGCCTCGCCACTGCCGGTGGTGCGGTGATGCCTTTCAGCGCGGGCGCTCTCACTGGTGGATCCCGCTGGCCGAGTAGGCTCAGTCCTCAAGTCCCAGCTTTTTGCGAATTGCGGGTAGGTCTTTCACCGTACGGCTTAGATAGATGCTTCCACTTTTACCCGGTGCAGACGGACGCCTCACGCTCGCCATAAACGGTCGCTCGTGGCGCCCGATGAACGATCGCAAGCGTTCCTGTAGACCGATTACGTTGTCAATGAGCAAGCGGTGGTTAGCCTGCCCTCCAGTTAACTTGAAGTAACCGAGCCCATAGAAAAGCACATCGTGAGCTTCCTTGAGGTTGTGGGCGATCTTCAGATCTTTTCCCATCGCGTAATAGCCCCGCTCTGCTGCCCAGCGAATCCAAACGGTGTCATCGATGTCATGCTGGAAGTAGTCGGCATGCCGTTTCACCGAGAAGCCTGCGGCCTCTAGCTCGTTCGGAAATCGCTTCCCTAGCGAGCGGTCGATGAAGAAGACTGGCTCGCTCACACCGATTGTTCGTACGCAAACGCGGCCTCTACCTGATCGGGCGTGAGGTCGTAGTCATCTGCTACAGCGCGAGGTTCCTCACCGGCTTCGATCCTGTCGGCGACGGCCCATGTCGTGATCCCGATACCCGCGACGGACGGGCGTCCGAACGCTACGAGTGGGTCAATTACGACAGTCCTGTAGTCAGAGAACCCCTCCGCGACGATGGGGAAGAAGCGGACGGGAAGCCCCGTCCCTTCATCCCACTCCACTCGTCGGAGCCCTCGCTCTACGACTTGGCGCATGGCGTACTGCCCCTGCTTCGTCAAGTTGACGAGATCTGAGTACTTATCCCAGAACAGATCGCCCGCTTCGCCAAATCGGAGCTCCCGCCTCATAAGGAGCCGGTCTACGCCCATCGTGGATTCCGCGTAGTAAACAGCCCGCCGAACGGCTTGAAGGCTCACGTCGTGCTTCGTGCGGAGAAGCTTCAATACCCACGATTCAATGAGGTTGTTGAACGAGAGGCGGGGGCCTTCCTCTGGAGTCTTGATAACGGGCTCGGACATGCGGCGGCCGCCATCCCGACTCTTTACAGCTACCCATCCCTCCATGGTCGAAGAAGAAACACGAACGAGACGTGCAGCCTCTGCCCGCGTGTACACGGGGAGGTCGCGCGGGTCGGCGCGCGGGTATGCGGGCGAGGTCTCCAAAGTGGCGGTGGCGTGACAGTGCAACGTACGAAACGCACGTCGGCTGCCTACGGTTTGGCACCCCAAGGTTCGCTGACGCTCTACCGGCTGCCCGTCGCGCGGTGACTCTGCCCACCTCGGTACCTCCACGGACGTACCGAGGCGGACGCACCCGGCGCCTCAGAACACCCGCGAGACGCCCACGCCGACGACCGTCCCCGGCGCGTCCAGCCGTGTCGTCACGTCCGCGCGGAGGAGGCCGAAGAGGCCCGTCACGCCCACGCCGATCTCGTGGTGCCAGCCGTCCGTGGCGGAGAGCGCATGGCCGAACCGTCCCAGTTCCGCCTGCCGCTCGTCACCGGTCCACGTCCTCGCGTGCGCGCCGTGGAGCACGACGCCGTAGCCGCGCCGCGCGAGGCCTCCGAGCCCGAGCGCCTCGAACGGAATGGACCGGAACGTATGCTCCCAGAACGCCGCGCCGTAGGCGTCGCCCTCGTACGGGACGCCCGTCCGTGTGCGGAGCGCCCCAAACCGGCTGAACCCGACGCCTGACTCGGCCAGCGTGCCCTCGACGGAGAGGAGCCGCGTGAGCGGGATCTCGCCCCCGCCGATCCCGCCCGTCAGCCGCACGTCCAGGGCGGGAGCCAGGGCGCGGCGCTGCGCGAACGTCCCCAGGCGCCAGTCCAGCGCACCGCCAGCCGTCCAGAAGGTGCCCGCGCCGTCCCACTCGCCGACCTCGGCGGCGACCTGGAGGGCACGGCGCGGCAGCGCGCCGAGCGGGGACGAGAGCGTACCCACCGCTGCCTCGGCCTGGACTGACCGGACGGTGACGGTCTGTCCGTCCGGCCCCAGTGCGAGGCGGTCGGAGTCGAGCGCGGCGCTCGGGCGAAACGTCTCGGCTGTCTCGGCGACGAACCGGACCGAGCCCTCGGCGCGGTTGGAGACGGAGAGGATGCCGCTGAACCGAGTCGTGCCGAGGTCGCCGCGCTCGGCCCGCAGTCCCGCGCTCACTCGCTGGCGGGCGTAGTAGCCACCGCGTCCGTCCACGCCCGGGACGACGCCCGGCGAGAACGTCGGCGCGCGGCGGGCCACGTCGTCGGCTACGTCCGCCTCGGCGGCGAGCGCGAAGGAGCCGCTGCGGAGGAGCGGCAGGTCCGCATCGGCAGAGAGAGAGACACCTCCATCAGCGGCGCGGTAGAGCGCCTTCGGCGTGATCGTGAGGGGTCCGGTGCGGAGGCTCAGCGCGAGGCCGGCCTCGACCGTCACGGCCGGATTCGCGCGGAGGACGGGCGAGAACGAGACCCCGAGGAACGAGCGCGAGGTGTCGGGCTCGGCCTCGTCGCCGTCCCGGAGGCCCCGGCGGACGAGTCCGGCCAGCGGCCCCTCGAACTCCCACGCCTCGTTCAGGGATCGGAGGCTGTCGCCCGCGGCGTAGGCAGCGGCCTCGCCCTCGGTCAGCGGAGCGCCGACGCCCGCCTCTGCCAGTCGCGAGGCGTCCGCCTCGGTAGCGCGCTGGGTCGCCTCACCATCGCGGAGGGAATCCGGCGCGGTCACACCGAGGCGATAGTCGGAGAGTTGGACGGTCCGCTCGACCGTGATCGGGTCGGCGGAGAGGAGCCCGTCCAGCGCGAGGCCGACGCCGATCTCGCTGCGGAGGTCGGCGGGGAGCCAGAGCGAGGAGTCCGCCGCGACGGGCACGAACTGCTGGCGGTAACGTGCACCACCGATCTGGAGCGGAGCCGGGTAGAGAAACGCAGGGCCAGGACGGAGGTCGGCCGCGAGCACATCGGCGGTAGCGTCCAGGATGAGCAGCGTACCGATGAAGGCGCTCGCCGTGCGGCGGCGCGGCTCCAACGCGATCTCCACGACGCGGCGGCCGTCCAGCGCGCGCGTGCCGGTGATCTCGAATCGGTAGACCGAGAGCGCGTTCGGGTGGGCCGGGCCGAGGAGGCGGTGCCCGGCGGCGGAGATATCCGGCGAGCGGAGGTCCACGAGCCGCCGCGCCACATCCGCCGCACCGCGCCCTCCGGCCACGTTGGGCGTCTCGCGCTCCGCCACGACGACCTCGCGCCAGCCCTCCCCCGGCGACCAGAACGCCTCCCCCGCCGACTCTGTCACGGCCACCACGGCGCCCTCGGCATCGCGCACCGTGTTCCGCCCGTACGTCGTCACGGCGTACGCGCCCACGGCCTCGCGCTGCGCCTCCGCTCTCGCGATGACCCGCCGCATCAGCGCGATGGCCGGGTCCTCGCCCGGCACCACGACGACCTCCCCGAGCGACGCCGACGAGGGCCGCAGCGCGATGGTCAGGTCCGTGCTCTGCCCCGGCTCCACGGTCAGGCGCGCCGTCTCGTACCCGATGAAACGGACCGCCAGGCGCGCAGAAAGCACCGCCCGAAGCGCGAACCGCCCGTCCGCGTTCGTCGCCGCGCCGCCGGTCACAGCGCCCGCCTCGTCCAGCAGCGCGACGTTGGCGCCGGGAAGCGGCTCGCCAGTCTCGGCGTCGGTGACGGTCCCAGTGATGGGCACCTGCGCACTAGCAGCGCTGGCGAGCAGGAACGAGAAAAGCAGGAGACCGAAGCGAGACATGGGCACGAGAGGCGAGGGGTCCGGCCTAGACGCTCTCCGGGTGGTGCGGGTTTACGCCGTTGCCCGACTCGGGCTCTGCCCGCCTCGGTCCCTCCGCGGCCCCACCGAGGCGGGGACCCTCCCGGCTCATCAGGGGTTCTCGGGACGAACCAACCTCTCGGCCCCATGACCGACTACACCCCTATCGCGTGCGGCTTCCACGACCGGTTGGAGAGTGCCGCCGTCCGCCGCCAATCTGTCCGCGTGGTCTGGCACGACCTCCAGGGCGAGCGCGTCGCGGAGACAACCGTGGACGATGTGTTCGCGAAAGAGGGCGCTGACTGGGTCCGCCTCGGGACGGGCGAGACGGTGCGCGCGGACCGGCTGGTGTCGCTCGGCGAGCACCGGCTGGCGGACGCGTGCTGAGGCGGCGTTCCTACCTCTGACTTGAACCTACAGCAGCCAGTCCGTGTCGCGATTGCTGTGGGAGATGCGAACGACCTCTTACCACCAACGCCTCGGTCCCTCCACGGACGCACCGAGGCGGAGAGACTCAGCCGTCCTCGCCCCACGTCTCGCGCACGGTGTCCACCGACGCCTGCACCAGCTCGCGGAGCACGTCCTCGTCCACGCGTTCCAGTCGGGTCACGTAGAGACACCCGGCTCCGTGCGTGTGCGGCCCGAGGCGACCGAGGATCTCGCCGAAGCGCTCCACGCCGGGCATGAGGTAGAGCGAGAGCGCCCGCTTCCTCGGCGAGAAGCCAATCTCGAACCAGTCCACCTCGCGGCCGGAGGCATACGTCAGGTGCGCGTCGCCGAAGCCGACGATGTTGCCATTCCACATCGCGGGCTCGGCGCCGGTCGCCTCGCGCATCATCGCGACCAGTTGGCGGGACTCGTCGCGGCGGCGCTCGTCGTCGAGGGAGTCGATGAAGGCGTCCACGGACGCTCCGGTAGGGCGGGTTTTCAGTTCGGCCATGACGGGGCGCCGTGGAGAGGCGCAGGAGGTGCATCCGCACGATAGCACCCCCGGGTGACACTCGCGCGACACCCCCGAATCACGTGCAAGACCCAATCGCCTTCTGCAAGACCTCGGCGTAGACGCGACTCGCGTCGCAAGCTCGCGCCTACTGGCGAATCGGCTGGGACCTCCCGGCCGGGGCATTTCCAGCAGAGTGGAAAGGACTCGCCTCCCCCGCCTCGGCACCGAGGCGGGCAGGGCTGGACACCTCGCGCACCTCTCTCTCTGCCACACGGCGCGAGGGCACCGGCGCGAGGCCCGCGCGTACCTCCGGCATGCCTTTTCTCCTCTACGGCGCGACCGGCTACACCGGTCGCCTCATCGCCGATCTGGCCGTCCGGCGCGGCCACCGCCCGATCCTCGCGGGACGCACGCGAGACACCGTCGCAGCCCTCGCGGACCGCCTCGGGCTGGACCACCTCGTCGTCGGTCTCGACCATCCCGCATCGCTGGACCGGGCCCTCGCGGACGTGCCCCTCGTGCTCCACGCCGCGGGGCCGTTCTCGCGCACCGCCCGCCCGATGGTGGACGCCTGCCTCCGCACGCGCACGCACTACCTCGACATCACCGGCGAGATCGCCGTCTTCGAGGCACTCGCCGCCCGCGCCCGCGAGGCCATCGAGGCGGGCATCGTCGTCCTCCCCGGCACCGGGTTCGATGTCGTCCCCACGGACTGCCTCGCGATGCACCTGCACAGCCGGCTGCCCAGCGCGACGCGGCTCCGGCTCGCCTTCCGCGCCATCAGCTCCGCCTCGCGTGGAACATCGCGGACGGCCCTCGAGAACGCAGGGCGTGGAGGCGCCGCGCGCGTGGACGGCCAGATCGTGCGCGTGCCGGAGGCCCACGACCAGATCGAGGTGGACTTCGGCGACGGAAAGCTCCGCACCGCGACCGCCATCCCGTGGGGCGACGTGAGCACGGCGTTCCACTCCACCGGCATCCCGAACGTGACGACGTACGCCACGCTGCCACCCGGCGCAGTCCGCGCGATGACGGCCGCCCGCTACCTCGGGCCGATCCTCCGCAGCGGGCCCGTCCAGGCCCTCCTCGGCGCCCTCGTGGACCGCCGCGTCACCGGCCCCACCGAGGCCGACCGCGAGCGCGGCCGCTCCCTCGTCTGGGGCGAGGCCACCGACGACACAGGCCGTCGGGTCGTCTCGCGCTGGTCCGGCCCCGAGGGCTACGCCTTCACCGCCGACGCCGCACTCCGCTCCGCGCTGGCCGTGCTGGAGGGCCGCACCACGCCCGGCTTCGAGACGCCCTCGCTCGCCTTCGGGCCGGACTTCGCGCTAGAAATGGAAGGCACCGCGCGCGAGGACATCGAGTAGTCCCGCCTCGGTAGGTCCACGGAAAGACCGAGGCGGGCGGGGCCGGGTGTAACCGTTCGGAGGCGAGTCGCGTCGTCCCTGCGTCTGCCTCTGATGTCATGCCTCGCGCCCTCGTCTTCCTACTCGTCCTCTCTCTCGCCGCCTGCGACTCGCCCAGCGTGCAGCCGCCCGACTCCCAGGCGGCGGACCTCCCGCTCCTCGCGCCCGGCCGCACCCTCGGCACCACGCTCTACGGCTCCGCTGACCTCGACGCGCTCGGCGACGCGGAGCGCCAGCTGCTCCAAGACGCCATCGACACGGGCCTCGGCGGGTTCGCCTTCTACGTGGACTGGGCAGACCTGGAACCCACGGAGGGCACCTACACCCTCGACGCCTTCACCGCTACGCTCGACGCTCTCCAGACCCTCGGTCTCGCACCCTTCGTCAACCTCACCGTCGGGGACAGCGAGGGGTACAACCTGCCGCCCGGCCTCGGAGACGGCGAAGGCGGCATCGCAGACGGCGTCGCGCTGGACGATCCCGAGGTCATCGAGCGATTCGGACGCGTGCTGGACCGCGCGGTGCCCGTGCTCCTGGCGCGAGGCGGGTTCTTCCTCGGACTCGGCAACGAGATGGACGGCTTCCTGGACCCGGACCGCCGGGAGCGCGAGGCATACGCCGCCTTTGTGGAGGCCGCTCGCGAGCGTATCCACGCGATGGAGCCCCGGCTGGGCGTCGGCGTGACGCTGACCGGGGGCGCCGTACGAGACCAGAGCCCCACCTATCGCGCGATGCGCTCCGTCTCGGACCACATCGCGATCAATTACGGCCCCATTGATCCCGACTTCCTCGTGATCGACCCCGGCGACATCCGCGCGCACTACCGCGATCACATGGCGACCTACGGCGATGGCCCGATCCTCATTCAAGAACTGACCTGCCCGAGCCCGGAGACCATGGGCGCCTCGGAGGCCTGGCAGAACACCTGCTTCGAGTTGCTGCTCGACGAGATCGAAAACGACCCCCGCGTTCGGTTCGCCTCCGTATTCACGTTCCAAGACTTCGACGAGGCCACCTGTGAGATCATCCGCGAGGCCCTGTTCGGCGACGAACTGGACGACCTCCCGCCCGAGATCGCAGAGCGTCTGACCGACTATCTCTGCGGGTTAGGTGTCGTCCGCCCGGACGGTACGCCGAAGCCCGCGTGGCAGACCATCGTCGGCTCGCTGGCAGAGTGATGCGCTCGGCGTGAGGGGATACGACCGGTAGCGGCTGCCGCACGCTCGCGGGCTGACTCCTCCCGCCTCGGTGCCGAGGTGGGCGAGGTCAGGGAAGGTGCGCGGCATCGCGATTTGGGAAGCGAGCCCTCCGGCGCGACCTTCGCGCCGCACCTCCCTCCGCCTTGTGGAAGCTCTCAGCGTCTTCGACATGCTCAAGATCGGCGTCGGGCCGTCCAGCTCGCACACGCTGGGGCCGTGGCGCGCCGTGCAACGCTGGCTGGACGAACTCGACGAGGCAGGGCTCATCGGCCGCGTGGAGCGGGTGCAGATCCACCTCTACGGCTCGCTCGCGCTGACCGGCCTCGGGCACTGCACGGACCAGGCCGTCTGCCTCGCGCTCCTCGGCTACGATCCCGTGACCATCGAGGTAGACCGGATCCCGCAGTTCGTCGCAAACCTCGCGCGCGAGAAGACGCTCTCCCTCGCGGGCCGACCGGTCCCGTTCGACCCTGCGACGGACATCGTCTTCCATCGTGCAGAGCGACTGGCGGGCCACGCCAACGGCATGAAGTGTGTCGCGTTCGTGGACAGCACCGAGCACGCCGCGACGTTCTTCTCCATCGGGGGCGGATTCGTGCTGAAAGAGGGCGAGACGGTCGGTGAGGAGGTGACGGTGCGGCTGCCGTACCCGGCGCAAGTGCCGGTGGAGTTGCTGCTCCACTGCCGTCAGTCGGGCGGGAGCATCGCGGGGGTGGTGCGCGCCAACGAGCGGGCCTGGCGCACGCCCGAGGAGGTCCGGGCTGGGCTGACGGCGATCTGGGACGTGATGCGCGAGGGCGTCTTCCGGGGCTGCCACACGGAAGGCACGCTGCCTGGAGGCCTCGGAGTGCAGCGTCGCGCAGCCGCGCTGGCCCACACGCTGATGCCAGACGCCACCGCCACAGGCTCACGCGAGTGGCTGGCGGCGATCCGGTCGCGGGACTGGCGCTTCGCGGAGATCCTCAAGTGGGTCAGCACGTTTGCGCTCGCGATCAACGAGGAGAACGCCAACCTGGGCCGCGTAGTCACGGCGCCGACGAACGGCGCGGCAGGCGTCATTCCCGCCGTGCTCCTCTATCACGTCTGTTTCTCGGACGCCGATCCCACGATGGACGCCATCGCGGACTTTCTGCTCGTGGCGGGCGAGACCGGCACCTTCTTCAAGAAGGGCGCCACCATCTCCGCCGCGATGGGCGGCTGCCAGGCCGAAATCGGCGTGAGCAGCGCGATGGCCGCCGCGGCGCTCTGCGAGGCCCAAGGCGGAACGCCTGAGCAGGCGTTTCAAGCTGCCGAGATCGCGATGGAGCATCACCTCGGCCTCACCTGCGACCCCATCGGGGGCCTCGTGCAGGTGCCGTGCATCGAACGCAACGCGATGGGCGCCGTCAAGGCGATCAACGCTGCGGAACTCGCGCTCGCAGGCGTCGCCGGGCACGCCCGCGTCTCCCTGGACGAGGTCATCGTGACGATGCACGAGACGGCGCGCGACATGAGCGACAAGTACAAGGAGACCTCACAGGGCGGCCTCGCGGCGAATGTGTCTGTACGCGTCCCGGAGTGCTAAGGGGGCTGGGGAGCCACGTCTAGTTCTCCCTCGCCACACGCCCGACCCCGCCCGCCTCGGCCCCGAGGCGGAAGAGGCCAGCCCGTTTCGCCTTCCGCCTGGAATCACGCACGTCCCTGAGTCGTCCACACCCGGATTCCACCCCTGACCTCATGTCCCGCCCTTTCTCCTCCTTTCTGCTGACCACCTTGCTCCTCGGACTGGTGGCCTGCGCCGAACCCGACGCTCCTGCCGCAGAGACCGAGGCGGACACAGCCGCGCAGGCAGACACGGCTGAATCTGACGACGGGCTCGTCACGGCCGAGATGGCCGCGAGTGGCGCCCTCGGTGTCGGGGACACTGCGCCAGACTTCGCGCTTCCGGGGGTGGACGGCGAGACCGTTCAGCTCTCCACGCTGCTCCAGAGCGGCCCCGTCGTGCTGACGTTCTACCGGGGCGCGTGGTGCCCGTACTGCAACACCCAGCTCCGCGACTACCAGGAGAGCCTTCGCGAGATCGAAGCGCAAGGCGCGACGCTCGTCGCCATCTCGCCGCAGACGCCGGACTCCTCACTCACCGTGCAAGAGAAGAACGACCTCGCCTTCCCTGTCCTCTCGGACGCGGAGGGCGCCGTCTCGGACGCCTACGGTCTCACCTTCGAAGTGGACGAGGCGACGCGCGAGCGGTACGCAGCCGTCGGTGTGGACCTGGAGCAGTACAACGGGACCGACGGCTGGAAGCTGCCCGTCCCCGGCACCTACGTCATCGCGCAGGACGGCACCATCCAGGCCGCCTTCGTGGAGGCAGACTACACGCAGCGCGCGAGCGTCCGCCAGATCCTCGATGCCCTCGCGCTCGTGCTCTAGGTCGGCCCGCCTCGGGACCGAGGCGGGACCACGCACGGACGGGAACGGACCGGCGGGCGATCCGGGTTAGACTCCTGCACCCCGCCGTTTCCGATGCCCGCCTTGCCCGACCACTACGCCACGCTCGGCGTGGACGAGACCGCCTCCGCCAAGGAGATCAAGACCGCGTACCGCAAGCTCGCGCAGCAGTACCACCCGGACCGCAACGCGGGCGACGCTGCAGCCGAGGAGAGATTTAAGGAGATCCAGTCCGCCTACGACATTCTCGGCGACGAGCAGAAACGCAAGAGCTACGACCGCCAGCGGCGCGATCCGTTCATGGGACAAGGTGGCCCCGGCGGCCCGTTCTCCGGCTTCGGCGGTAGCGGACAGCCGGGAGGCCAGTTCTACCGCGCCCCGGACGGCACCTACGTCCGCGTAGACGCCACCGGCGCGGGCCCGGACACCGGCTTCATCTTCGACGAGGGCGGCGGCCTCGGCGATCTCTTCGGTAACCTGTTCGGCGGCGCCTTCGGAGGCGGGGGCGGGCGTCGCGAGGGCTACCCGCGAGGACAGGAGCGCACCGCCGGGCGCGATGTGGACGCCACGCTAGATCTCTCCTTCGAGGAAGCCCTCACGGGCGGTCCGTCGCAGCTCACCGTCCCCTCCGGCAAGACCGTCCGCATTACCATCCCCGAAGGCGTCCGCAACGGGATGAAGATCAAGCTCAAAGGCCAGGGCGACGCCGGGCCTTCGGGAGAGCGCGGCGACCTCTTCATCACGTTCGCCGTCGCGGAGCATCCCCGCTTCCGGCGCGAGGGCGATGACCTCCGCGTCACGGAGAACGTCAGCGCCATCGCGGCCATGCTGGGCACGGAGCGCGAGATCGAGACGCCATACGGGCAACGTGTCAAGGTCAAGATTCCCGGCGGGACGCAGCCCGGCGCTGCGTTTCGGCTTCGGGGTCAGGGCGTCAAAACCAAGAAGGGCCGGGGCGATCTCTACGTAGAGGTGGCCGTCACCGTCCCAGACCTCCCGGACGCCGCCCGCCAGTCGCTGGCGGCGTGGGCGGACGAGCACGAGGTTCGCTAGCCATGCCCCCTCGCGCGGCTCATCTCATCGAGACCCTCGGGCTCGCGCCCCATCCCGAGGGCGGTCACTACCGCGAGGTTTTCCGCTCCTCTGCCGAGGTAGACCCCGCCGACGGACGCCCCGCCCGTTCCGCGCTGACCACGATCTATTTCCTCCTCGCCGGGGGCGAGCACAGCCGCTGGCACCGGGTCGCATCGGACGAGGTCTGGCACCTGCTGGAAGGCGATCCACTCGACCTTCTCGTGAGCACGGATGCCTTCTCGACGGTCGAGACGGTCCGCCTCGGGAGCGTTGGGGAGGGAGCCAGGCCGGTGCACGTGGTGCCTGCGGGTGCATGGCAGGCCGCCCGGACGACCGGCGCCTACTCGCTCGTCGGCTGCACCGTCGGGCCTGGATTCGACTTTGCGGACTTCGAGTTGATCGACGCGCATCCTGATCTCGCGGAGATGGCCCGACAGCACGCGGACGCCGCCCCGTTCGCGTGAGCCCCCCGAGGCGAACACCCCCACAACCAAACAGCGCGCCTTCCCCCCAGCAAGAGGAAGACGCGCCGTGCCTCGTTCACAGGAACGAGTGGTGGGGCCGTTCGAGCTAGCGCGTCGCCACGCCGCGAGCCGTCATCGGGACCGCGACGGTGCCGATGCTGGTCAGGCTGCCATCCTCGCCGATACGGAAGGCGTCGATCTGGCCGTCACTCTGGGCGTAGAGGTACCGCAGCGCGATGTTGAGATCGCGCGGGTTGGCGGCTGTGTTCGCCGTGATGCCGTCGTCGTCGAGGAGCGAGAGCGAGCCGTCATCGCCGATCTCGAAGCCGGTGATGGTGCCGCTGGCGGTGTTGGTCGTGTAGACGTAGTTGCCGATCACGCGCGCCCAGCAGGCGGCCGTCTCGTTCGTATCCACCGAGCCGGAGATGACGGAGAGCGAGGTGCCCGTCTGGTCATAGCTCGTGAGGAAGCTGGCGTCCGGCGTGCCGCCGTTGGCCTCGGAGACGAAGAGGCGACCGCTCGCGTCGTGGTCGAAGCCGAAGGGCGTGGGGCCGTTGGAGGCCGTGACCTCCGGCATGCCGAGGCTCCCGTCCATGTTGACCGGGTAAATCGCGATCTGGTTGGAGGGGCGGTCCGTCACCGTCACCGTCTGTCCGGCGGGGTCGAAGCCGATCTGCGGCGGGCCACCGATGCCGAACGAGCCGGGGAGCTCCGCGGTCACGCCGAGTGCGCGGAGACGTCCGTTGGGCCGGATCTCGAAGCCGGTCACGTTGCCCGCCTCGCTGTCACGCCCGGAGTTGAGGACGTAGAGACGGTTGTCGCTGGCGGTGAGGCTCATCGGCTGCGCGCCGCCCGAGGGCGTGTTGCCGTAGAACTCCAGGCCATCGCCGTTGATGCGGAAGACCGAGATCTCATCGCTGCCCGCGTTGACCGCGTAGAGATACTTGCCCCGGAAGCCACCGATGATGATGGGGTCGGTGGAGGCACCGAGTGGCGGGGCGCCCTGGCCGCCCGTCGGATAGGTGTCGAACGGCGAGAGCGTGCCGTCCTCCGCACGGGCGAACGCGATGACAGAGTTCTCGGTCTCATCGTTGGAGAGCACGAAGACGGCGCCGCGCGAGCGGAAGGTGAAGTCGTCGTTCACGGCGCGAAGAGCCGTGGAGAGTGGGAGGTCCGCGAGGAGCGTGGACTCCAGGAGGTCGCCGGAGAGGGCCTTCTCATCGGAGAGGACGGCGTGGCCCATCTTGGAATCGCCGCCGAGGGGCGCGTCGGCGTTCGCGATGGGAGTGGTGTCGGAGGCGGCATCGCAGCCGACGAGAACGAGAGCCGCGACAGCGGCCAGGGCGAGAGAGCGGAATCGCATGAGTGAAGGCGCGGGGCGCCGGTGAAGAGAGAGGATGCGTCGGTGCATCTGGTGCGGAAGACGAGTCAGCCGATGGCCCGCATTCGCCCGTTTCGGCCCCGAAATCGCGAATCGTCGTTTCTGGCGTGTCCAGCCCGATCCTTCCGCAAGACCGCGATATCCTGAGCAAGACCGCGACGCCACCGCGCCGTCAGTCGGTGCGTTCATGCGTCTCCTGAGTCCGCCCGCCTCGGGTCCTTCGCGGGACCTGTCGAGGCGGGCCGAGTCCCCCCTGCCTCGTGCGCTGTCTCCTCCTTCTCGTCCTCCTCGCGGGTAGCGCCGCCGCACAGCCCGCCTCACTGGCCGAGGCCGCGCGCGGAACCGACGCCCGCGCTGTCGCAGCGAAAATCGCGCTCGCGCGCCAGCACGCCGCCAGCGCGCCGGACTCTGCCGAGGCTCTCGCCGCCGGAGCCGTCCGCCTCGCGGCCCAACTCGACGACCGCGCCCTCTGCGCCGACGCCAACGACGTGCTCGCCGACGTGCAGCACGACCGTGGCGCCCTCGGCGAAGCGATGGAGGCCTACGCCGCCGCCCGCGAGTGTGCTGAGGGCGACCCCCGCCGCACGGCCGACGCTCACTCCGGCCTCGCGATGATCTACGCCGCGCAGGGACGCCTGGGCATGGCGCGAGACGAGTACGACCGTGCCCTCGCGCTCCGCCGCACCACCGGCGACCGTGCCGCCGAGGCGGAGACCCTCGGCAAACTGGCGGGCGTCGCGCTGGAAGAAGGACGCCCTGAGGAGGCCGAGCAGTTCGCCCGCCAGTCGCTCAGCGTCGGAGGCGAGAACGCGCCCGCGGTGGCCCGCGTCCACCTCGGCGACGCGCTCCGCGAGCGGGGCCGCTTCGAGGCGGCCCTCGTTCCTCTCCGCGAGGCCCTCTCCGACGCCACTCGCGAAGACGACAGACCTGCCGAGGCTGCCGCCCGCTCTGCCCTCGCGCGCACCTTCTCCGCCCTGAACCGCCACGCCGACGCGCTCCGCCAGTCGGACCGCGCGGTACAGGCCGCCGCCGGGTTTCCGCAAGCGCTCAGCGCGGCCACGCGCACCCACGCGGAAATGTTGGAGGACGCGAGCGACCCTGGCGCATACGATGCGCTCGTGCAGCACCTCGCCCTCCGCGACAGTGTGACCGCTGCCACATCGGACCGGCGCCTCGCCGCTGCCCAGGCCGCCTTCCAGGTCCGCGAGCGAGAGCGTGAGATCGCGCAACTGGAGCTAGAATCCGAGGTTCAGACCCTCGCGCTGGGGCGCACGCGGGCCTTCGTTGCGGCAGGCGTGCTGGGCTCGTGCCTGTTCCTCGGCCTCGCGCTGGTGCTCTGGCGCGGACGCCGGGAACAGGCCGAGCGGCTAGCTGAGAAGGACCGCCTCGTGGAGCACAAGGAGATGCTCGTCCGCGAGGTGCACCATCGCGTGAAGAACAACCTGCAGGTGGTCGCGAGCCTGCTGCACCTCCAGGCGCGGCGCGCGGACACGCCCGAGACGCAGGACGTGGTGCGCGATGTCGGCGGGCGGATCCGAACGCTCGCGCTCGTCCACGAGAAGCTCTACGAGGGCGAGGATCTAGAGCGGATCGGCGCGAGGGCGTTCTTCGGCGAGTTGGCAGCGATGCTCGTCGCGGCGTGCGCACTCCGGCCCGATGCGGTCCACGTCGTCACCGAGGTGGAGGACCTCGCGCTACCTGCGGAGACCGCCGTCCCGCTGGCGCTCGCCACGGCAGAGTTGATCGCGAACGCCTGCGAGCACGCCTTCCCCGATGGCGCCGGGACCGTCCGCCTCGCGCTCGCCCGAGCCCACGGCGTTCTCACGCTGGACGTGCAAGACGACGGCGCCGGTGCGCCCGCCTCGATAGACCTGGACGCGCCCCGATCCCTCGGCCTCCGCCTCGTGGCCGACATGGCGCGGCAACTCGGCGGGTTCGCGGAGTACCTGCCCTCGCGAGAGGGCACCCACGTCCGCCTAGAGGTTCCGATGCCTGAGGATCCAGAACCCGAACCGAGCCTCCCAGCCCTGGAGCCCGCCCATGCCTGAGCCGAGTTCACCCCGCGCGACGGTCCTCGTCGTCGAAGACGAGATGGTCGTCGCGCGCGACCTGCAAGAGATGCTGGAAGACATGGGCTACCACGTCCCGGACGTGGCGGGCAGTGCCGAGGAGGCCCTCTACCTCGCCGAGCTCCACGAGCCCGACCTCGTGCTGATCGATATCGTGCTGCGTGGCGACCGCGACGGCGTAGCGCTCGCACGGACCCTCCGCGAAGAACGCGCCGCAGCTCTCGTCTTCGTCACCAGCCACGCCGACTCCGCGACGGTCAAACGCGCCAGCAGCGCGAGGCCCAACGGCTACCTCGTCAAGCCGTTCACGCCACAGGCCGTCCTCGCCGCCGCCGAGACCGCCCTCGCCAATTACGCCGAGGCCCAGCGCACCCTGGACCTCACGCCGGAGCCCACCCTCACCGACGATGCCCTCGCGCCGGACCTCCTCCGTCGCGTGGAAGCCTACGTGGAGCGGCACTTTGGGCGCGCGCTCACGCTCGGCGAGATGGCCGCGCACGTTGGCCTGAGTCCGTACCACTTCGCGCGCCAGTTCAAGGCCGCGACGGGCCTCCCGCCGTACCGCTACGTCGTCGCCCAGCGGATCGACGAGGCCAAACGGCTGCTCCGCAACACGGACTGGCCCGTACTCCAGGTGGCGAGCTCCGTCGGCTACGAGAGCGCGAGCCACTTCAGCGCGCTGTTCAAGCGCGAGACCGGCGTGACGCCGGGCCAGTATCGCGCGCTGACATGACCCTGCCCGCCTCGGCACCGAGGCAGGCGGAGTGGGACCGCACTGTACCTCCCGCGCGTACTGGAGGCGATCCATCGCGCGCCATGCAAGTCGAGACCGCCACCAACGTCCTCGGAACCGCCCTCGAAGAATGCGGCAAGGACCCAATGACCGGGTTCTACCGCGACGGCTGCTGTCACACCGGCCCCGACGACCACGGCACCCACGTCGTCTGCGCCGTGATGACGGACGCGTTTCTGGAGTTCTCGCGAGAGCGGGGCAACGGCCTCATCACGCCGCGCCCGGCCTGGCGCTTTCCCGGACTGAAAGCTGGCGACCGGTGGTGCTTGTGCGTCTCGCGCTGGGCCGAGGCGCTGGAGGCGGGCGTCGCACCGCCGGTCGTGCTGGAGGCGACCAACCGCCGCGCGCTGGCCGTCGTCTCGCTGGAGGACTTACAGGCGCATGCGCACCAGGACACCTGACACGGTCGTGGGGCTTCGCTCGCGATAGCCATTGGCGAGCAGAGTCGGGTAAGGCTTCACTGCATCTCGCCGATACCCGGGACATGCGCAGCCACAAGAACCCCCCCTCCCCGATCCTCGGCGTTCTCACCCTCGGGATGGGTCTGTTTGTCACCGCTATCGGGCTGGGCATCGTTCCGGTAGATCCGGCGAACGTGCACGCTCCGATGTGGGTGCTCGCGGTCTGTGGACTGGTGTTCGTGATCGGCGGCGTGGCGGTGCTCGCGCACGGACGACCCGGCATCCAATCCGCAGCGGGTCTGACCATCGTGCTCGCCTTCGGGCTCGTCGGCGGCTGGGTCGCGCTCTTCGGCGACGCGGCGCAGATGTCGGGCGGGATCCCGTTCTTGCCTCGCGCACTGAACGTGGCTCTCGGGCGAGGGCTGTTCGGGATCGGGGCGGTGCTCTGCTTCGCGTTCTTCGCGTGGGGCACCGCGCGTGCGCTTCGCGGCGAGACCTGACTCGGCCCGCCTCGGTATGTCCACGGAGGGACCGAGGCGGACAGTGTTAGATCACCGCGCCCGTGATCGCGAAGGCCACGATGGCGATGCCGCCCGCGATCATCGCGTACGGAATCTGCGTGCGGACGTGCGCGATATGATCCGTGGCCGCCGCGAGGCTGGAGACAATGGTCGTGTCTGAGATGGGCGAGGAGTGGTCGCCGAAGATGCCGCCCGCGAGGCTCGCCGCGAGGAATGGCGCGAGTGGGAGTCCGAGGGCCGCTGCTGCCGGAACCGCGATGGGGATCATGATCGCGAAGGTGCCCCAGGAAGTCCCGGTCGCGAAGGCGATAAAGCCGCCTGTGATGAACACCAGCGGAAGCAGGAGCGCCGGACCCACGCCCGCATTCGCAACGCCCTCGGCCACGTAGACGCCCGCACCCAACTCGCGCGTGACGGCGCCGAGCGCGAGCGCGAGGAGAAGGATGAGCGCCATTCCGAGCATTCCGCCCGCCCCCTTCAGGCTGGTCTCGGTGAGCTGGGTGACCGTCATCCCGCGCTGCGCCAGCATCAGGATCCACGCCACCATCACGCCCACGAGCACGGCCCAGAGCACACTCGTACTGCCACTGCCTGCGAGGAGATCGCCGTCACCTGTGATGTAGAGACCGAGCGGCATCGTGAGCACCATCGCGCCGAGCGGGACGAGCATGTTGAACGCACGCGGCGGCACCTTCCCGATGGGCTCTGGCACGAGGGCGCGCTCGTCTACAGCGGGCGCTGCCCCCTCATCGAACAGTTGGCCCGTCGCGGCGCGCGCCTGGGCCTTCTTCATCGGGCCGAAGGCCCAGCCGGTCACGGCCACGATCCCCGCGAGAACGACCGCCGCGAGCGAGTAGAAGTTGAGCGGGATAGACTGCACGAAGAGCCGGAGCGGCGCTTCCACGCCCTGTTCGCCGAGGAGGCCGAGGATGTACGCGCCCCAGGCGTTGAGGGGCAACAGGATGCAGACCGCTGCACTCGTGGAGTCGATGAGGTAGGCCAGCATCTCGCGGCTGCTCTTCTGCTTGTCGAAGAGCGGACGCGCCACGGCGCCCGCCACGAGCACCGTGATATTGCTCTCGATGAAGATGCCGAGGCCCGTTAGAAACGCCAGGACGCGCGCCCCTCTCGGCCCATTGAACACGCCCCGCCGGTCCAGAGCCTCCACGAACCCCTTCACGCCACCTGCCGCCTCTACTGTCGCGATGAGCGCGCCGATGACGAGGGTGAAAAGCAGCACGCGCGCATTCCCCGCGTCCTCGAAGACGGCCACGAGACCGTCGACCGTCGATGCCAGCCCAGCCAGCGGATTCCAGCCCGCGAGGATGGTGAAGCCGAGCGCGACCCCTGCTGCGAGCGAGAGGTAGACCTGCCGCGTCCAGATGGCGAGGCCAATGGCGAGGATGGGCGGAAGGAGGCTCGTCCAGGTAGGGTCGGAGGGCATCGGGGACGCGATAAGGGGAGGCGCGGAGGTTACTACCGCAGGCCGCCGCTCGGTTCGCCTCGGTCTCGCTGTGGGGTCACCCGTGGGCGCGCCGAGGCGGGCTCGGCTATTCTGTTTCCGTCCGCTCCGGCACTACCGGCGTAGGCGGGAGCGGAGGCTCCGCGAGGCCGTCGCCACTGGAGGGGCCCTGATCCGACGTGCGGCCCTTGAGCAGGCTCGGCACGAAGTAGCTCACCACGAGGAGCAGCGCACCGAGGCCCATGAAGAGGAGGATGCGCGAGAGGGCGGGAACCTGCGAGAGGTCAAAGAGGAGCACCTTCGCGACTGTCACGAGCACTGTCGCGAGCCCGATGCCCCGCACGAGGTCGTCCGCGAGGCGGAGACCGACGACGACCAGCGCGATGCCGTACACGCCCCACGCCGCGCTCACGAGCGCCGTCCCGTTCTCCATCCCGCCCAGCGCCACGCGCAGCCACATCACCACCACGAGGTGCGCGGCCGTCAGGTGGAACGCTCGCGCCGAGGTGGACCGGCTCGAGGTGAATCCGATGACGCCGAGAGCGCCCGCCCCAACTGCGGCGGCAAGCGTCACGTTGGTCAGCACCAGGCCGGTCACGCGCTGCATTTCGCCGAATGGATCACCGAATTCGAAAGCGAGCATGAGCACGAGGATAAACGCGAAGCCCATCGCGACGGCATGGCCTACGAGCGCGACATCGCGCTGCTGGTCTTTGCGGCCGAGCCACACCAGCGCGCAACCGAGCGCGACCACAACAGCGGCCGTTCGCGCCTCGTCCGCACCCAGAAAACGGGTCGCCGTCCACGCGACGAGAACGGCAGCAGCGAGCGTGCCGGGGCCCGACTGCCAGGCACTCCGGCGGATCGCCAACGCCACGGCCGTGCCCAGCGCGAGCGCTGCGAAGGCCTCGTCTGAGACGTTCCAGGTGAGATCCAGAAACAACAGCGCGAACAACGGTCCCACAAACAGTGCCAGCGCCTCGGGACGGATGAGCCGAGGCAGCCGTCCGAAAAACGGGTCCGTTGTCGGCATCTCGCGAACGACCAGCAAGAGGCCCCCCGTCGCGACCCACGTGGAGAGCACGCCGAAGGTGAACGCCCATCGGTCCTCCATCGAGGTCGCCGCTTCCGCTGAAGCCACATCCGCAGTCATCTGAGGCCACACCCCGACGATCCACGCCACGAGCATCACACCCCAGCCGCCCGCCGCCATCGCGCCGATGAGAGCGGCCCATCGCTGCCGCCAGTAGACCAGCGCCGCACCCGCCAGGACGAGCGTCGTGTAGCCGATCAGCAGCACCATCTGGCCACCATCGCGATACAGCAGCAACGGCGTCATGAGCGCTCCCAACGTACCGACGACTGAGAGCGCGGCGTCGTCCTCGCGGCTGGCAAGCACGAGGGCGAGCGCTGCCACAGCCGCCATCCCCACCAGCACGAGAGCGGCCGGGAGCAGGTCGTAGAGCGAGGAGGCGGTCCAGAGAGCGCCGTAGAGGGCTGCGATGCCACCACCGGTGAGGAGTCGCCCCAGGATGGGTCGCGCTCCGCGCAATCGGAGGCCTAGCGCTACGAGTCCAGCACCGAGTACACCCGCCCCTCCCACGCGTACGGCGGGCGTCAGCCACTCTCGGTCCACAGCCTCTTTGAGCAGAAACAGCACCCCGATCAAGAACAGGCCGATGCCGACTTTGCCGAGCACGTCCTCACTCCTGACTTCGGCCCAACGGACACGCAGCCCAGGCGGTGTTGCTGAGCGCCGCTCCCTCCGCCTCGGTGCCGAGGCCGAGGCACCCGACCGTGAGGCGGAACGCCGGGACGCACGGTCCAACCGCGCTTCGAGGTCGGCCACGCGCGCTTCGAGCGCCTCGACGCGGGCCTGGAGGTCGGGATCGTCGGTCATGGGCAGAACCTACCGAACGGCAGGCGACCGCAGCAGCCGTCCAGTAGGGCTCACGGCGAGTCTCGTGCCGATGCACTCCCATCGGCACCTACGAGGATCAGGCGCCAGATGCTGTGTTGGGCACGCCGCGAGTCGGTGTGAGATTCTGCCGCCAGTCTCCGCCGTCAGGGAGACGCCCCTCAGAGCGCGAGGGGTCTTGCAGCCCGTAGGCTCGCGCATCGACCACCCGGAAGCGGACGGGGGCCGTTGGCTCTGGTGTCTCCGAGTATCCGACCAGTACGAACACCTCGCCCCCTTGCTGCGGCAGCACGAGGCCGCCGGACTCGCTCTCGTTCGCTACTGCTAGTCCGCCCGGGGCGGGAACTGTCACCGTTGGGCGTGAGAGCACCTCCCGGTCTGTCGTGATGACACGAATGTTGCGGACGGTGACCTCCGGCTCATCCACGTGGTAGATCTCGGCCCACCCGGTGCCGTTGGTGAACAACTCATTGAGCAGCACCGGTTGCACGTCGGGGACGTTGGGCGCACCGCGCGTGGGCACGAGCGGTCCACCCATGAGGTCTTGTGCGTCGTTGCCGATGCGGAGCACCATCGAGCGGCCGTCCGGGTAGGAGCCGAGCGTCGTGCCTGCTGGCACTGCCTCGACGTTGCGCTGGAGGATCTCACGGCCGGAGCCCGTAAGGAAGTAAAGCGTGGATGGCGTCAGGACAGGAAACTCCAGATCCACGACGTAGAACCCGCGCGCAGCGATGTTCGCGTTGCCGGGCAGTTCCGTCCGCTGGCCGCCACTGGCCGCGTCGGAGACCACGTACCCGCCAATGTTGACCACCTCATCGAGCGGGTTGTACAACTCCATCCAGCCCGCAGAGGCACTGATCTCGTTGATCCGAAGGCGTGCCGCGCCGTCCTCGCTGGAGCCGAAGCCCGCTCGGATCTGCGTGTTGATGGAAGGACTCCACCGTGTGCGTGTGAAATAGCCACCGCCCACAAAGCCGAAGCCGCCCGTCACGTTCGTAACAGTGCCGGGCTCCACTACCTCATCCGGATCGTCGAAGCGGCCTGTTGGCACGTCCCACTCCTCGTTGGCGACAAACGCCACCAGTTCCGCGCGGAGCAGCCGCAGCGAGCCGTTGTCCAGTTCGCGGCTTGAAAGGAAGGCGCGCACAGTGGAGACGAAGGCGACCTCGACTTCGTCCTCAGCGCCTCGCGCGGAGGGTAGCGGGACCGTCAGGCGGGCGGTGTCCGCTGGTGCCTCCGCGAGTCCTGTCACGAACAGGTCGATTTCAGCAGCGAACACGTTGGGCGCGCCTACAAAGGAGAACGGGTACGTGACGTCTTCGAGCGAGCCCTGGGCCTCACCGACCTGGGCGTCCACCAGCGGCGGCACCCCCACGTCCACGGTCGCCATTCTGCCATCACTCCGGCGGGCCTCCAGGCGGTAGGGCCGGCCGAACTGCGGCGTCCAGTCCGCTACGAACACGTAGCCCGTGCGCCCGTCCTCGAACGTCACGAGGGAATCGCGAAAGGTGATCGTCTCTGCGCTGGCGAGGTCTGTCACGGTGACGACGGCATCAACTGTGTCGTCCACTTCCTCATCGAGGCGGTCTGTGATGGGCGCGAGACGGATGGCCTGCTGGTCGGCGGTAGGGTCGAGGTACCCCCAGAGAGTAAAGACCTCATCACCGCCTCCGGTGGGATCCACCCCCTCATCGCACGCGGAGAGGACAAAGGCGAAGACGATGAAGGTCGCCAGGGGAGCGAGGGGAAAGGAACGAAGCGTCATCGGGAGGCAAACGGAGAGCCCCCGTTGGGGGCGAGGCGGGTAGGAGTGAGACCGGAGGTCCAGGTACCGGAGAGGCCATCCGGGAGATAGCCCGAGGACGTACCTGCGGCCTGCGGGCCGTAGAACCGGGCATCGACCACGCGGCCCACACCGCTCTTCGGGTCCTGGTTCATTACGAAGACCTGCCCGCCAGTGAGTGGGAGATCCAGTTGGGACGCAGATTCGCGGAAAAGGCGGAAGAGGCCGCTGGACTGCGAGGGCATGGGGCCTTGCCACACGCCGGGACCTGTGGTGCCCACACGAAGGCGGGTCGGTGGAACCAATCCGTTGAAGACGACCTCGACCCACCCGTCATCAGCGCCCCCGGTGAACACCTCATTGATGACCCACGGCTTATCGTCGACCTGATTCGGGGCCTCGCGCGATGGGAGGATACCGCCGCGAAAGATGTCTGGAGTTCCCCTCGACGGGACAAAGGTGAATCCATCGGGGTAGGAACCGTAGCTCACGGGTTCGAACTCGCCGCCGAGGCTTTCGTCTACGAACAGTGAGCCGACAGCGGCACCGGCCGGGTTCAGCAGGAAGACCTGCGTTCCCTGGTCTACCTCGATGCCGAGGTCGACGACGTAGAATCCTCTCGCAGGGACGACGGTGCCCACCGGGAACGGCACCGTAGGCGGTTTCCCACTGGTCTCCTCTACGCCATAGCCGGAAATAGAGAGCGGCTCTAGGGTTGGATTGTAGAGCTCTACCCACCCGTCGATGTTGATCTCGTTGATGAACACCTGGGCTGCCGGGTCCTCCTGCACGATGAAGCCTGCGCGGACCTGCGTCGCGAGGGCAGGCACCCATGACACCCCGGTCCAGTACCCAGCACCCACAAATCCGAAGCCGCCCGTCACGTTGGAAAACGTTCCGGGCTCAGAGACTTCGTCGATGTCGAAGCCCCCTTCGGGGACCTCCCACTCCGCATTGGTGACATAGAGACGGTAGGTCGCATCTACGAGGGAGACCGTGCGCGGCGGGATGCCCTCCGCCCGGAGATACTCTCGAACCGTCTCGATAAAGGAAACGTCCCGACCCCAATCCACACCGAACGTTTCGACTCGATCCAACGGGAGGACGACAACCTCGACGGTGTCAGCAGGCATGGGCTGCAACCCGCTCACGCGGAGCGCCAACTCACCGAACCGGACGCGGGGCACACGCTCGGCGCGAACCTCGTAGACGACCTCGCTCGGTGTGTTGAGACCGAGTGACACAACCGGTACAACGACCTCTGGGACGCGGATCTCGGCACTCGCCGTCGCGTCGTCGGCTGTGCGTCGGGCATCCACGCGATACGTGCGGCCGGGGAGCGGCGTCCAGTCCGCGAAGAAGACATAGCCGGTGGCGCCGTCCTCGAACGTAACGAGGGAGTCACGGAAGGCCACGCTCGCCCCACTGGTAAGATCCGTAGCCGTGACCTCGGCGTCGATCTCCGCCGGGCTGGCGCCGATCTCGTTCGTGATGGCAGCGACACGCAGCGCTTGCCGGTCTGAGGTAGGATCCAGGGCACCCCAGATGGTGAACACCTCGGGCGTGCCGAGCGTGGGATCTACGCTCTCGTCGCACGCGGTGAGGAGGGCGACCCCGCTGAGCAGAACCGCCAGTCCGGCGAGCACGCCGACCAGTCGTCTCGGGAGCACAACGCGCATACCTAGTCGTTGAACGCCACCTTGACGCCTACCGATGGGATGATGGGCAACTGGTCTACGCGACGGAGTGTGAAGGTGTCGAAGTAGAAGAGGTTGGCGCGGTCGTAGGCGTTGATGAGCGCGCCTTGCACGGTGAGGGCTGCCGCACCGAGGTCGAACGTCCGCTCAGCGGAGAGGTCCAGGCGATGGAAGGTGGGCAGGCGGCCGTCGAAGGGGCGCTCATAGATCACACGGGGCTGGCCAGCCTCATCGAAGGGACTGAACGGCTGGCCTGGGTTGAGAAACACGTCGAAGCCGAGAGCCCGGGTGTAGGGCAAACCGGAGCCAAACTGCCAGCGGGCAGAGAGTTCGAAGCCCCCAACCGTACCGGAGAGCAGAGCCGTGATCTGGTGGCGGCGGTCGTGCGGCGGCCGGTACGCGAACGTCTCGCCCTCCGGCACCTCGTCACGATAGCGCGAGGGAAGAGCGCCGGGGAGCGCCTCGTAGGTCACGCTTGAGAGACCATAGCCGAGGTATGCGTAGACATCACGGAGACGGAACTCCACACGGGTGTCGAGGCCGAGCACTTCGCCGGAGGCGGGCTGGAGATCGGTCGTGAACTCTGGCAGCGAGGTCCATCGCGCGACGGGCACGTTGTCCAGCGCCTTGTAGTAGCCCTCCGCCACGAGCTCGAACCAGGAGGTGGGGGCCACCTTGTAGCCGCCGATCGCGTGCCACGCTGAAACAACGCCCTCAATGGTCTCGCCGTTGCCATCCAAGAGGTCCGGGGCGCGGGTCCAGGCCGTGAACACGTTGGCGACATCGCGCCGGTCGTTGATCCCGACGACCTCCTGGTGGTAGCTGCCACCCGCGCCGCTGAACTGATGTGGGCCCACGTCAAGCACAAACTTGGCGCGCGGCTCTAGGTAGGTACGGCCGTCGTTCGGGAAAGAGTGAATGCGGAGGCCCCCCTGGAGGGCAAGCCCGCCCACCCGGACCTCCGGCTCTAGATATGCGCCCGCCTCGGTGTAGAACTCGGAAGTCTCAGCGTCGAAAGACGTGAGGCTGGAGCGAAGGCGGTTCGTCCGAATGAAAGCGCCGTAGTTGAGGTCTGTCGCGCCGAGATAGTTGGTCAGGTTTGCCTCGAAGGAAAGTCGCCCGACCGCCGAAGCGCGTATGGGCGTCTCGCGCTCGCCCTGCTCAGAGTCCAGTTCGGAGACGTTCGCAAGGATCTCGGCACGGAGCGGTGCCACGCTTGGGAGGTACAGGAAGCGAAGGCCGATGGCGGTGTTGGTGTACCGCACTTCCTGTGGTGGCGCGAGGTTCTCGTCGAGGTCGCTGAAGTCCTCCCCGATAGTGCCGCGATCCCATGTGCGGAGGCCCGTCACGGAAAGCTGCGACGTCGGCGTCACGCTGGCATGGACCTTCCCGAAGAGGTCGCCGAAGTCGTAAGGAAGCTCCTGGTCTACGATCCGCGCCGCACCCTGCTCCACGACGCTCACGCGCCCACTTGCCAGGAACGAGACGGCACCCTTCGCTAGGGGCCCCTCCACTTGCGCGGCGCTCACGAACGGCGCCACGCTGCCCTGCGCCGCAAGTTGCTGCTTGTTGCCCGTCCGGCTCTGGATGTCCAACACGGATGAGACCTGGCCACCGAAGCGCGCCGGATAGCCCCCCGCATAGAGGTCCGCGCCCGCGAGAATGTCACTCGGGAACGCAGAGTAGAAGCCGAGGACATGAAACGGCTGATAGACGGCCATACCGTCCAGCAAGACCAAGTTCTGGCTGGGCTCCCCGCCGCGGATGAAGAGCTGACCGCCACGATCTCCCGTCGTCACCACGCCAGGCGTGGTGGTGAGGTAACTCGCGAGGTCACCGGAGACATCGGGCGTCGGGATTAGCTCGATATCAGCCGGATCGATACTCTGGACACCGGCCGTGACACGAGCGCCACCGGTGCTCCGCTCGCTCTCCACCACGGCTACGCCAAGAGTCGCGTCGGCAAGCCCGAGGGCGATGTCATATCCGCGCACGCCGGCGTCGAGCGTGAGAGTGTCGATCTGGGTAGCGTAGCCGATGAACGAGGCCTGGACGGCATAGCGCCCTGGCGTGAGGCGCGAGATAACGTAGAGGCCGTCGAGGTCCGCGGCGGCGCCGCGCGGCTCGTCGAGGCGCTCCCCGGCCTCGTCCACCTGCACCACGAGCACCGTCGCGCCGACGAGGGGCTGACCGTCAGAAGCGTCGGTGACGAACCCGCGGAGCGCGGCGGATTGCGCCTCGGCGAGAGGCGCCGCCAGGGCGGCGAGGACAACGAGAGCGAGCGTGCGCCCGAGAGGCAGGGTCGGCATGAAGGGGAGCAGTGGAGAGCCCGCGAAGCTACGCCGCCGCGTTACCGCGCGGCAGGGCACGCCACGACACCCCGCAGCCGTCTGGAAGCATCACGGTCCCTCATCCCGAACGTCTCCTAGCCCAGCTAGAGACAGGCCGTATCCTTCGTTGTTGTGCTTCCCGACGTTGTCCGCTCCCGTGTCCAGGCTGCCCTCGGACTCGTCCGTTCCTTCCAAGCTATCGGCGGAGGCGATGTCTCCCACGCGGCCCGTGTAGAAACGGAGAGCGGGCTGTTTCTCGTGAAGTGGAACGCAGGGCCTGGCGGAGATTCCTTCGAGGCGGAGGCAGAGGGCCTCGGCGCCCTCGCCGAGATCGCCCCGCGCGATCTGACCGTGCCCGCCTCGGTCCTCGCGCAGAACCGGACGGACCGCACCCCCGGACTTCTGGTACTCCCCTGGCTAGACCGAGGCCGAGCCACCCACGCCGACTGGCGTCGATTTGGAATGGCTCTCGCCGCTCTCCATCGCGCGTCTGCTCCGGGCCACGGCTACGGCTGGCCGCGCGACAACTGGATCGGTAGCAAGCCTCAGCGCAACGGCTGGGCCGAGGACTGGGCTGCGTTCTTCGGTGAGAAGCGGCTTCTCACTCAGGCTGAGACCGTGCGTCAACGCGGTGCCTGGCACGTTGAGTGGGATGCTCCGCTCGGACGCCTCGTGGCGAGGATCGGAGAGATCCTGCCCCGCTCCCCATCGCGCTCGCTCCTCCACGGCGACCTCTGGGCGGGCAACGCTCTCCCACTCTCCACCGGCCACTTCGCGCTCATTGACCCGGCCGTACACGTCGGCCACCGGGAGTCGGATCTCGCGATGACAGAGTTGTTCGGCGGCTTCGCGCCGTCTTTCTACGAGGGCTATCGGGAAGCCTGGCCGCTGGAATCCGGCTACGCGGAACGCCGCCCTCTCTACACACTCTTTCACCTCATCAACCACCTCACACACGGCCCGGGGTACACCCGCTCTGTGTCTGCTGTGCTCCGCACGTTTTGAGCGCACTGCGTGGGTAGTCCTTGTGTCCTATGCCGTGGGCTCTTTGAGAGCCGATCTTTCTGTTGTACAACCTCCTCTGTCCCGTGCTCGTCCGCTGCCTTCTCGCGATGACCTTCGTCCTCCCGGCAGCGTCCGTCGCGCAGCCAGACTCCTCGCGTGTCGAGCCCTTCGAGGGCGTCGGCCTCAGGCCAGGAGAGAACGGGGCCCCGCCCCGCGCGGTCCGATTCGAGTTCATTCCCGACAGTGGTGTCGTGTTTGAGTCCCTCGGGGCTGTCGAGATCGATGTCAGCCCAGACCCACTGAGCGGACTCCCACCTCTTCCCGAGAGCGACCCGGAATCCTCTGTTCTCGTCCCTGAGGGCGTCTTCCTCTCCGTAGCGAAGCGCGTCAACGCCGAGATCTCCAAAGGAGACCCGATGACACAGTTCGGGTTCTCCATCGCGGATGGAAGCTTCCGGCTTTCCTTCGACCAGGGCGTGCCACTGCTCACCCTGGCTCTCGTCGGCGTGCTGATGGCCGTACTGGCAGGTGCACTCGTGTCGGCCGTCTTTCTCCTCCGTGAACGACGCCGAAAAGGCGATCACCTCCGTCTCCAGCGCCGTCAGTCCGAGGCTCGCGAGGCGGAACGCGCTCGGCTCGCCCGCGAAATCCACGATGGCCCGCTCCAAGACCTCCACGCCCTCCGCGCTACTCTCGCTACCCCGGGCGGCGACGGGGCCCCCGTTCGCCCCGTTTCATCTGGCATCCCCTCGCTGGACGAAGGGATTGGCGACGTCGCCCACGAACTTCGCGCCATTGCTGAGGGCCTCCGTCCGCCCGCGCTTGGTCGCTTCGGGCTGGCAGCGGCACTGGGTGCCCATGCTACGCGCTTTCGCGAGCGTCATCCACACGTGGAGGTCCGCCTCGCTCTCGACGATGACGGGGGGCCGTCAGGCTCACGCCTTTCCGAACCGTCTCGTGCCACCTTGTTCCGTATCGCCCAGGAGGCGATGAGCAACGCCGTCCAGCATGGAGAGGCGCAGGCGGTGGACGTGCGCTTCGCCCTTCTCCCGTCCTCAGACACTCCGGAGCAGGTCGTGCTCGAAGTCTGCGACGATGGAAAGGGCTTGGGCACCACACCGGACCTCGACACGCTCGTGGCCGACGGCCATTTTGGCCTCGTCGGGATGCACGAGCGCGCGGCTCTGCTCGACGGTACCCTCTATCTCGGTCCAGCCCCGGCCACCTCTGAGCCAACAGGTCGACCGGGCACCACGGTCCGTCTCACGGCCCCCTGGGATTCGGTCACTGCTGAGGCCACTGCCTAAGACCATGTCGCTCCCCCTCGTTCGTACCGTCATCGCCGACGACCATCCTGCACTTCGGGCGGGCGTCCGGGCTGTCCTCGAAGCCACGGGTCAGATCGAGGTCGTCGGGGAAGCGGCTAACGGCAACGAAGCCCTTCGTCTCTGCCGTCAACTCGCCCCGAACGTCCTTCTGCTCGATGTCGAGATGCCTGGTGGGCTGGATGGTGTGGAGGTGGCCGCTCGTATCGACGCGGAAGCCCCTGGCACCCGCGTCCTTGCCTTCTCTGCCTACGACGACCGTGCATACGTGACGTCCATGCTCCAGGCAGGCGCAGCGGGGTATATCACGAAAGACAAGCCTCTCACGCTCGTTGCCGAGGCAGTGCAAGCTGTCGCGAGGGGCGAAGGCCGTTGGTTCGTGACCCTCCACAAACCCGACGACGATCTTCCTCTCTCTGACCGAGAGTTGGAAGTGCTCCGCTTCATGGCGAGAGGTCGCAGTAACGACGAGATCGGGGAAATCCTTTCCATCTCGCCGCACACGGTCCGCAATCACATTTCGGCGGTCTACGCGAAGTTGGAGGTTGGCACATGGCGCGAGGCCGTCGCATGGGCCTGGGAGCGCGGCCTCGTAGGGGACTGAGTCACTATTCCAGCCTGAGCTTCCACCAGTAGTACAGGAATACTAGCCGGTTGAGGTGACGCTCTCATTCGCGAAATGGGCGCCGCCTCCTAGGATGGGGGCGCGGCTTTGCCGCGCCTTCCCTATCACTTCCCCGGCCGACCCATGCGTACCACCACGCCAGCGCTCCCGCGCGCGAACGCACCTCTATTCCTTCTCACCCTTCTCATTTTCGCTGCTGGCTGCGATGGTAGCCTCGTCACCACGGATGCAGCCAGCACCCTCGACACCCCCGTCTCCGAGCGTGGCGATGTGCTCTATGCTCTCGCGCCCCTCGGTGATGGAGACACCTTCACCGCAACCCTTCTCCTCGAAGACGGCTCTGACCTCACGCTCGTCACCGAGGGAATCGGTGACGGCCTCTCACGAACTCACCTCGACACAGGGGATCTCCAGATCGACTCCGTCACTGTCGAGTACCTCTCGGATGGCGTTCAAACAGCACCCTCACGGACCATCGACCGCTCCGGATTCTTTTTTAAAGGCGATGATGGGGACAAATCCGAAGACCCACCTGCCTCGTACCATTGGGAGTACATCAACGGGGAGTACACCCTCGTTCAAGATTACACCGGAACAACGCCGCCACCGACCAGCAGCGAGAAGCAGTACCTGGGAACCCGTGGAGCTCTCTTCCGCCTCGCCGATGGCTCCAAGGCACCCGTCACGCACCTCCGCTACACCCTTCACGGCGAGCCCGCCCCTGCTCCTGAAAGCGTGATGTTTGACACCTCGGTGGACTTCCGACTCCTGCAGTCCTCCATCCGATAGCCTTGCCAGAGGCTCCACTGTGCGGGCACCCCTACAGCCCGCCCGGTGGGTTGCACCGGGCCGCTGCGACCCTGTGTCGTAGCGGCCCGGCCACGTTCAAAGCAGGTTGGAGGATCTCCCGAAACGAGGGCGCCCGTCGCGACGCAGGGTCACGACGGGCGCGAGCGTGGAGCTAAGCGGATTCGAACCGCTGGCCTCCGCAATGCCATTGCGGCGCTCTACCAACTGAGCTATAGCCCCGAAGGACACCAGAATACGGTGCGGTCACGAGGCCGGTCAATGGACACCGCTTGAAGACGGAACCTGAGTAGCCGGTAGCTTTCAGCTTCTCCTCAGAAGTGCCCCAAGACGCCAGATGGCTCGCCCGTTCCACGTCGCCAAGTTCGGCGGCACCTCCGTCGGCACGCCCGAGCGCGTGCGCCGCGTGGTGCAGCTCTCTACCTCTGAGGAGACCGCCGGCGACCGTCGCGTGGTGGTCGTGAGCGCCTTCGGTGGCGTGACAGACGACCTCCTCAGCACCATCCGCCACGCTGTGGACCGCACGGGCGAGCATCGCGCCCGCCTCGCCACCATCCGCCAGCGCCACGACGACGCTCTGGCCGACCTCGCGGCCGAGGCCGAACACACCGCCCTCACCGCTCGCCTCGGCAATGTCTTCGGCGTGGTCGGTGAGTTGCTGGACGGCGTCTCGCTGCTCCGCGAGTGCACGTCGAGGGTCCGCGCCGCCATCATCACGGCCGGGGAGCGGGCGAGTGCACCGCTCGTGGCCGCTGCCTTCCGGGCCGCCGGGCACGAGGCCCTCGCGTTCGACGCCACCGACCTCGTCCGCACCGACGCTCGCTTCGACGAGGCGACCGTAGACATGGAGACCACGACGCGGCTCATCCGGCGGGCGCTGGTGGAGGTGCCAGAAAGCACCGTGGCTGTCGTGACCGGCTTCGTGGGGTCCACGCCGGACGGTGTGCGGACGACCCTCGGGCGCTCGGGCTCGGACTACACCGCGACGATTCTCGGCGGCGCTCTCGGCGCCCGCGAGGTCGTCATCTGGACCGATGTGAGTGGCGTGCTCTCCGCCGATCCGCGCATCGTGCCGGAGGCGTTCACGCTGCCGCACCTCAGCTACGGCGCCGCGGCCGAGTTGGCGCATTTCGGCGCGAAGGTGCTCCACCCGCGCACCATGCGCCCGCTCCAGCGCGAGGGCCTCCCGCTGCGCATCGCGAACACCCTGGCACCCGAGGATGTCGGCACGACAGTCGGCCCCGAGGACGAGGCAGGCCCGGGGCGCATCGACGCGGTCACGGCCATCCGCGAGGCGGCGCTCGTGCGCGTCCTCGGCGCGGCCTCACTGGAAGTCGCCGATCTGGCCGCCCGCGCGTTCGCGTCGCTAGCCGCCGCCGAGGTCCCGGTCTACCTCATCGCGCAGGCCTCCGCCGAGGGCTCCCTCTGCCTCGCCACCCGCGCGGCCGACGTGGAGCGCGCGGCCGAAGCCCTCCGGCAGTCGCTCGGGAGAGAGATCGAAGGCGGCGACGTGCTCGGTGTGGAAACCGAGGCGGGCGTAGCCGTCATCGCGGCCGTAGGCGCGCACCTCGCCGGAGCGCCGGGCCTCGCGGGCAAGCTCTTCGCCACGCTCGGACGCGCTCACGTGGACGTGCGCGCCATCGCGCAGGGAGCCAGCGAGCACACCATCTCCTGCGCCGTACCCGACCGCGACGCCGTGGCCGCCCTCACGGCGCTGCACGAGACGTTCGCGCTCCGCCGCCTCCGCGCTCACATCGCGGTGATCGGCGTGGGGACACTGGGGCGCAAGCTGTTGGCACTCCTCGGCGAGCGGCAGGCGGACCTCCGCGCGAGCGGCTTGAACCTCCAACTCGTGGGCCTCGCGGACTCTCGCCGGTTCCTCTTCGACGCCTCCGGCCTGGACGTGGCAGAGGCTCCCGACTCCCTCCGCCTCGGCACCGAGGCGGGCCTGGATGACCTCGTCCGCCAACTACGCGACGCCCGCATCGAGCGCCTGATCGTGGTAGACGCGACGGCGAGCGAGGCCGTCGCTGCGCGTCACGCGGACCTCCTCCGTGCGGGCATCGCTGTCGTGACGCCGAATAAGGCCGTGACCTCCGCACCCGTGGAGGCGTGGCGCGAGGCGCAGGACGCCGCCCGTGAAGGCGAGGCACCGTACCTCTACGAGACGGCCGTCGGCGCCGGGCTTGGCGTGGTGGCCCGCCTCCGCGACCTCGTACGCACCGGCGACACCGTTCGCGAGATCGAGGGCGCGCTCTCCGGCACGCTCTCTTTCGTCCTCGGCCGGGTGCGCGAGGGCGCCGCCTTCTCCGAGGCCGTCCGGCAAGCGCGCGAGGCGGGCCTCACCGAGCCCGACCCCCGCGACGACCTCTCTGGCCGCGACGTGGCCCGCAAGCTGGCGCTCCTCGCCCGCGAGATGGGCCTCGCCACAGACCCCGCCCACGCCGACGTGCAATCGCTCGTCCCGGAGGGGCTGGCAGATGTTCCGCTCGATGAGTTCTGGGCCCGCCTCCCCGAGGCTGACGCCGTCTGGCGCGAGCGCATGGAAGAGGGATGGCCGCTCCACATCGTCGCGCGGCTGGATGCCACCGGGGCGATCTCGGCACGCGTGGAGCCCGTCGCACCAGACGAGCCACTGGGCACGCTTCGAGGTGCCGAAGTGCTCGTCGCGTTCCACACCGCGCGCTACGGCGAGCGCCCGCTCGTCCTCCGCGGCCCCGGCGCCAACGCCGACGTGACCGCCGCTGTCCTGCTCGCTGACATCGTCCGCGCCGCCGAGGCGATGCGCTGACGAGTGCCTCACTCCCCCCACCTCGGCACCGAGGCGGGCGCACTCACCGACCACCGACTTTCCCATGCACATCGCTCTTGTCGGCACCGGCCGGATGGGCCAGGCCGTGGAGGCCGTCGCGACGGAACGCGGCCACACCATCGCCGCCCGCTTCGACGCCGACCGCCCCCTCCTCGACTCGCGCGACCCCGAGGCCCTCTGCGGCGCCACCGTCTGCATCGACTTCACCGCGCCGGACCTCGCGCTGGACCACCTCCACCAGTACGCCTTCTGGGGCGCGGACGCTGTCGTGGGCACGACGGGCTGGTACGACGACCTCGCGAAGGTGGCCGAGTGGGTGGACGAGGGCCAGAACGGCGTCCTCTACGCACCGAACTTCTCCCTCGGCGTCGCCCTCGTGCAGCGCGCCCTCCGCGCGATGCTGCCACTCGTGGACCAGTTGGAGGACTACGACGCCTGGATCCACGAGGTCCACCACACCGGAAAGGTGGACTCCCCGAGCGGGACGGCCCTCGCACTAGCCGAGACCGTTCGAGACGGCCTCGCGCGAAAGACCCGCATCGAGGCCGAGACTCAGCATGGTGCTATCGACGCCGACGCGCTCCACGTCACCAGCGCCCGCGCCGGGCACGTCTTCGGCGACCACACCGTCTCGTTCGACAGCGCCGTGGACCAGATCGAGATCACACACCGCGCGAAGGATCGCCGGGCGTTCGCCGTCGGTGCCGTCCGCGCCGCGGAGTGGATCCAGGGCCGCTCCGGCCTGTTCACCCTGGACGACATGTTGAACGAGGGATGGGAGAACGAGCAAGGGGAATAAGTCTCCAGCGCCTTTCTCCCTCCCCTTCCTTTCCACTCATGGGTCCATCCCGCACTTCGCTCTTTCGAGGCACGGCTCCCGCCCTGGTCACGCCCTTCGATTCTACTGGCGACCTCGACCTGAACGCCTTTCGTGGCCTCATCGACTTCCACTTGGAGGGCGGCCCGGGCTACGATGGCGTGGAGGCGCTCGTCGTCCTGGGTACCACGGGCGAGAACCCGACCATCACGCACGAGGAGCGGCGCCACCTCGTCGAGGTCGCCATCGCGCATACCGCCGGGCGCGTGCCCGTCATCATCGGGACGGGCACCAACAACACCGCGCAGTCCGTCCAGTACTCCCGCGAGGCCACCGAGGCGGGCGCGGACGGCCTCCTCGTCGTCGGTCCGTACTACAACAAACCGACGCCTGCGGGTGTGCGCGGCCACGTCTCGGCCATCGCAGACGCGACGGACTGCCCCATCATTCTGTACAACGTGCCGGGCCGGACGGGCTCCAACCTCACCGCCGAGACCACGCTCATGATCGCCGAGGCGGTCCCGAGCGTCGTGGGCGTCAAGGAAGCCAGCGGCAACCTCAATCAGGTAGCCGACCTCCTCGCGCACCAGCCGGACGGTCTCGCGGTCTACTCCGGCGACGATGATCTCACGCTACCCATGCTCGCGCTCGGCGCCGACGGACTGATCAGCGTCATCGCGAACGCCGTGCCGGGCGCCGTCAGCGAGATGGTCCGCCTCGGGCTCGCCGGGGACGTAGCTGAGGCGCGCGCGCTGCACTTCCACCTCCTAGACGCGATGCGCGCCAGCTTCCACGAGGCCAACCCCGGGCCGGTCAAGGCCGTCCTCGCGGAGATGGGCCTGATGGAGAACGTGCTCCGCCTCCCCCTCGCGCCGCTCTCCGATGCCGCGCGCGAGGGCGTGATGGACGCGTATCGTCCGCATATCGCTCGCCAGCCCGCCGCCGCATGACGCTCACTCCCACGCAGGCTCTGGAGAATTACCTCGCGGCCTGGAACGCGCCCGACGCCGAGACCGCCTCCCAGTACCTCCTCGCCTGCTGCACCTCGGACGTGACGCTGGTGGACCCACACGCCCTCCGCCCGATCCACGGCTGGGGCTCCATCGCGGGCCACATCGCGGCGTTCCGCGAGGGCGCAGGTCCGCTTCAGATGGAGGCCACGAGCGGCATCGACGCACACCACGGCATCTGCCGCCTCGGGTGGCAACTCGCCGACGGCCCCGACGTGCGCCAGCGCGGGCTGCTCATCGCCGAGGCCGCGCCGGATGGTCGCCTCCAGCGCGTGATCCACTTCGTGGACGCGGCGTGACGGACCTCCTGTTTTTCCTCGCGACGCTGGCGGTCGGGCTCGCGCTGGGTGGAGCCTTCAGTTGGCTCTTGAGGCGCCGTCCCGACGCGAGGGTCGCGATGGCGGTCGGCGTGCTGTGCCTGTGGCCCGTGATCGTTCTCCTCGCCAACGCGACGACCTGCACCGGGGGCGATGACGACTCATGGTGGGTCACACTCTGGCTCGGGTCCTTCTTCGCAGGTCTCGCGATCCCCCCGATGCGATGGCGACCGGTTCGGTCGCGGGCTTGGCTCGCCGTCCCCGTTCTGACCGTCGTGCCGCTGCTGTTTTACGTGGATCACATGATCCAGACCGGTTTGGGCGCGCACCATCTCTGCGGGCCGGAGTACGATGGATCCCTCACGTACGGCACGAGCCAGCTCAAGGCAACGATCTACTACCCCATGATGTGGGGATACGGTCTTCTGCTCAGCACCCTCGCCATCCTCGCATTCGTGCACGGTCGTCCACGCCACACGCCCGGCTGACCCTGCCCGCCTCGGCACCGAGGCGGGGATACCTACCCCCTCCCGATCTCCCCTCTGACATGTCCGATCTCCAGACTCGAATCGACGCCCTCACCTCTCAGGACGCCCCCGACACTGACGAGGCCCGCGCGGCCGTCTCCGACCTTCTCGGCGCGCTCGAAGCGGGCGAGGTCCGCTCCGCCTCGCGAGGGGAGGACGGCGTGTGGCGCGCCAATCATTGGGTCAAGCGCGGCATCCTGCTCGGCTTCCGCGTCGGACAGATCGTGGACCAGTCCGTCGGGCCGTTCGCCTTCTTCGACAAGGACACCTACCCCACTCGGCCCTTCTCCAGCGACGCGGGCGTGCGGATCGTACCCGGTGGCTCCACCGTGCGGCGCGGGTCGTACCTCGCGCCCGGCGTGGTCTGCATGCCGCCGATGTACGTCAACGTCGGCGCGTACGTAGACGGGGGCACGATGGTGGACAGTCACGCGCTCGTCGGCAGTTGCGCGCAGATCGGGCGCGACGTGCACCTCTCGGCAGCGGCGCAGGTCGGCGGCGTGCTGGAGCCCATCGGCGCGGCGCCGGTGGTGATCGAAGACGGCGTGTTCGTCGGTGGCGGGTGCGGCGTCTACGAGGGGACGGTCGTCCGCGAGAACGCGGTGCTGGCGGCGGGCGTGATCCTGACGCGCTCCAGCCGGGTCTACGACCTCGTGAACGAGACGGTCATCCGGTCCAGCGCGGAGGCGCCGCTGGAGATCCCCGCGGGCGCGGTCGTCGTGCCCGGCACGCGGGCGGTGGACTCTGACTTCGGCCGAGAGCACGGCCTGAGCCTCTCCGCCCCCGCCATCGTGAAGTACCGCGACGCGAGCACAGACGCGAGCACGACGCTGGAGGACGCGCTGCGGTAGAGCCTCACCTCCTCCGCCTCGGCACCGAGGCGGGCAGGGTCAGGCCGCCCGCGCGAGGTCTGCGGGCGTCTTCGCTCTCGCAGACGCCAGAACCGTGCGCACGTCCGCGAGGACGCCTCCCGCCGTCACGTCGGCACCCGCGCCCGGCCCGGAAATCGTGATCGCGCGCGAGCCGTAGCGCTCCGTTCGGAAGACGAACACGTTGTCCGTCCCCGAGAGCGACCCGAGGGCCGACTCGGCCGCGACCTCCTCCACGCCTACCCGGATACGGCCGTCCTCCAACCGGCCGACATACCGGAGCACGCGACCGCGCGACTCTGCCCCGAAGATCCGCGCTGCCCACGCGTCGTCCAAATCCGGGAGCCGCGCCGCGACCTCGCCGGTCGAGAACTGAGCGAACTCGGGAGGTAGCAGGGGTTCGACCTTCACCTCGTCCCGCTCCACGCGGTATCCAGCCGTACGGGCCAGGATCATCAGCTTCCGCACCACATCCTCTCCCGAGAGGTCGTCGCGCACATCGGGCTCCGCGTAGCCCTTCGCGCGAGCGTCCAGCACCGCCGCGCTGAACGGCGTGCCGCCGCTGAGCTGGTCCATCACGAACGTGAGCGTCCCCGAGGGGCTGCACTCCACGCGCTCGATGGTATCGCCGCTGGCACGCAGATCGCGAACCGTCTGCACGGCGGGGAGCGCAGCGCCGACGGTCGTCTCGTAGCGGTAGCGGGTGCCCTCGGCCGAGGCCCGCAGGAGCGCGTCGAAATACGACTGCTCGAACGTGTTGGCGTGCTTGCTCGCGGTCACGACCCGGACGCCTCCGTCGAGCAAGCGCAGGTACTCCCGCGCGATGTCCGAGCTACTCGTCGCATCGGCGAACACGACCGGGCGACCGGTGCGAGCGAGGGACAGCAGGTCTTCCGAGATCTGTCGCCAGTTCGGCGGGGCGGTGCCCGTTCCATCGCGGAGCACGTCCTCTGGCGAGAGACCCGTTTCGCGCCAGAGCGCGCCGCGCGTGGTGCACGCGCCGATGAGTTGGCCCGCCGCGGTGCCGAGGCGGGCGAGGCGGTGGAGAAACGCGGTGCCGACGGAGCCGACGCCTGCGAGGTAGAGAGCAGGGGCAGAGACAGTCATGCGAGGGCGGGAATCGGAAGAGCGGGCGGGGCATCCCGGACGACCCAGGTACCGGGGGCATCGGGGTCGGAGGTCGGGCGGACGCGGACAGTCGTGCGGCCAGACTGGAGAGGATCGAGGGCACGCGCGTGGATACCGAGGCGGCCCTGGCGGGCGAGACGAACGGCCTCGGCCATCGGGAGGGAGCGGAGGCGGCGGGCCGTGGGATCGCGGCGAGGATCGGCGGTGTAGAGCGCGTCGATGTCGGTCCACCGTTCGAGGCAGTCCGCCCGGAGTGCGCCCGCGATGAGCCCGGCGGTGTAGTCGCTCCCTCCGCGCCCGAGCGTCGTCACGGCCCCGGAGGGCGCCCGGCCGATAAAACCCGTCACGACAGGCACGGCGCCAGGCCGAAGCCCTCGGTGCCACTGGCGGATCGCGCGGTCCGTCTCTTCCTGATCCACACGGGCGTCGCCGTGCTGCGCGTCCGTCGCGATGAGCGGTGCGGCATCGGCCGGGAGCGCATCGAGCCCGGCCTCGCGGAGCACGGCCGCGACGAGCGGGACGGAGAGGCGTTCGCCCGTCGCGAGGACCGCATCGCGCAGAGCCGGGGACGGCCGCTGCGCGAGGGCCGCGAGCGTCCGCCGAAGCGCCTCGGTGTGGACGCGGAGATCGACGGCGTAGCGTCGGCGCGAGGTATCGGACAGCGTCTCGGTCGCGAGGCGGTCGTAGCGGGCGTGGACCTGGGCGACCCATGGATCCGGGTCAGCGCCGGTCCCGTCCAGCGCGCTGGCAGCGCGCGCGAGGGTATCGGTCACGCCGGACGCCGCCGAGACGACGACCACGAGTGGGTGCTGCCTCGCGCCACGCGAGACGATCTCCGCAACCTGCGCGAGCGACGCTGCGCTGCCGACCGACGTGCCGCCGAACTTGAGAACGTAGAGCGACATGGCTAGGCGGGGACGGCGGGCGCGAGGTGACGGGCGAGCCACGGCGCGAGGCAGGCGGTCATCTCGTCGAAAGCGACGAGGAAGGCGTCGTGGCCGTGCGGCGACGAGATCACGCCGAGCGCGGCGTCCGGGAGCGCCGCCGCCAGTGCCTCCTGCTCGTGGAGCGGGTAGAGCACGTCGCTGTCGATGCCGAGGACGAAGGCCGGGACTGTGAGGTCAGAGAGGCCGTCTTCCAGTGACAGGCCGCGCGCGGCGTCGTGGCTGTCCATCGTGCGCGTGAGCGCGACGTAGCCCGCCGCGTCGAAGCGGTCCACCAGCTTCTCGCCCTGGTACCGGAGATAGCTCGCCACGTCGAACGAGCCATCGGGCGCAGTCTCGCGGCCGTGGCGTTCGGCGTAGATCGCGGGCGTGCGGTAGGAGAGCATCGCGATAGCACGGGCCGCTGCCAGCCCTGCACGAGGCGGACGCACGGGGTCGTAGTCACCGCCATTCCAGTCGGGGTCCGCGGCGATGGCCTGCCGTTGCGCCTCATTCCAACCGATGGCCCACGCCTCGTGCCGCGCCCCGACCGCAACCGGCGCGATGGCGCGGACGAAGCCCGCCTGCCGCCCCCACTCCAGCGCGAACATCCCGCCGAGCGACCCGCCGATGGCGAGGGCCACCTCGCGCACACCGAGCGATTCGAGCGCGGCGCGGTGCAACCGGACGCCATCGCGGACGGTCACGAGCGGAAACGCGCTGCCGTACGCCCGGCCCGTCGCGGGATTCGTAGCGCGCGGCGAGAGCGCACCGTAGGGCGAACCGGGCACGCTCAGACAGACCACGAAGTAGCGGTCCGTGTCGAGCAACCGACCGGGACCGATGAGCGGTCCCCACCACGAGGCGGCGTCCGTATCGCCCGTGAGCGCGTGACAGACCACGATGGCGTTGTCGCCCCGGGGGTTGAGCGCACCCCAGGCGTGGTAGGTGATCTCGGGGCGGTGGAGGGTCCCCCCGCCCTCAGTGACGAAGGGACGGGGCAGAACGACAGAACGAGACATGAGCATCGGCGCGAGGGTGCGGGACAGGACCACGGGTCGGCCCGCCTCGGTACATCCGTGGACCTACCGAGGCGGGGGCAGTGACCCGGCGCTAGGCCGCGACGAGCGTCTGGAGGAACGCCTGCTCGAAGTCGGCCACGATGTCATCGATGTGCTCCAGGCCGACCGAGACGCGGATCAACTCCGGGCGGACGCCCGCGGCGCGCTGCTCGTCCTCGGAGAGCTGCTGGTGCGTCGTGCTCGCGGGGTGGATTACGAGCGTCTTCGCATCGCCCACGTTCGCGAGGTGGCTCGCCAGTTGAACCGCCTCGATGAAGGCGCGGCCTGCCTCCTGCCCGCCCCGGATGCCGAAGGAGAGCACACTCCCGAAGGCGCCCTCGCGGAAGTACCGCGCCCCTCGCTCGTGCGAGTCGTGACCGGCGAGGCTCGGATGCCAGACCCACTCCACGGCGTCGTGCGCGTCCAGCCACGCTGCCAGCGCGTTGGCGTTCTGGGCGTGCCGCTCGGCGCGAAGAGAGAGCGTCTCGACGCCCTGGAGAAGCTGGAAGGCGTTGAACGGCGAGAGCGCCGGGCCGAAGTCGCGCAGGGCCTCCACGCGGGCGCGGATGATGAACGCGACGTTGCCGAGGTCACTCTCCGGGTTGAACACGTCCGTGAAGACGAGCCCGTGGTACGCCTCGTTGGGCTCGGTGAAGAGTGGGTACCGGCCGTTGCGCCAGTCGAACCGCCCGCCGTCCACGATCACGCCGCCGATGGACGTGCCGTGCCCGCCGATCCACTTCGTGGCGGAGTGCGTGACGATGTCGGCGCCGTGCTCCAGCGGCCGGACGACCCAGCCGCCCTGCCCGAAGGTGTTGTCCACGACCAGCGGCACACCGACGCGATGGGCAGCATCGGCCAACGGGCGAAAGTCCGGGACGGCGAGGTCCGGGTTGCCGAGCGACTCGGTGAAGAAGGCCCGGGTGTTCTCGTCCGCGAGCGCCTCGAAGGCGGCAGGCGTCTCCTCGTCCACGAACCGCGTCTCGATGCCGAGGCGGCCGAGCGAAACCTTGAGCAGGCTGTACGTCCCGCCGTAAATCCGGCTGCTCGCGACGATGTTGTCGCCCGCCTGGGCTAGCGTGGTGAACGTGACGAGGTGGGCGGACTGGCCCGAAGCCACTGCCAGTGCGGCGGCGCCTCCCTCCAGCGCGGCGATCCGCTGCTCCAGCACATCGGTCGTCGGATTCATGATCCGCGTGTAGATGTTGCCGAACTCCTCCAGGCCGAACAGCCGCGCGGCGTGCGCTGCGTCGTCGAAGGTGTAGGAGGTCGTCTGGTAGATGGGCACAGCGCGTGCGTTGGTCGCCGTGTCGGGCGCCTGCCCGGCGTGCAGTTGTAGAGTATCGAAGTGGAGGGGACGCGGAAGACCGTGGTCGCTCATGGCAGTGGGGGTGGTGGGCGGTCGGGGCATCAAAAAACCCCTCCGGCCCGGTGGCTGAAGGGGTGGATGGATGCGGGTGCGTCTCGCTTATCCGGGCATCGCGCGCCCTCCCTTCAGGCCGTTGTTCGGCATCATCATGCACATCTCCAGACACCGCATGGCGGCGCTGGGGAGACAGATCATGGGGAGGGAGCGATGCATGGAGAACACGGGTGGGGCCAGGCGGAAGACCCGAAACGAAAAAACCCTCTCGGAGATCGAGAGGGTCGCGTGCAGCACGGCTGCCGGTGGCCTCTCATCACTCCCGAGGCGTACTCGGGCAGGTGGTAGCACCGTGTAGCCCGGAGGCTTGGTTGCCACGACGTCGTAGGGCCTGATCCCTCGGTCGTTCTTGATGAGACGCTGTAGTGTATCGGGGAAGGACGGGGCGAATCAAGCGGTCCGCTTTACTTCGCGTTTCCTTCACGCCACGATCTTGCCCGCCTCGGTGCCGAGGTGGGCACCCTCACGTCTCACGGGCGACCTCGCGGTCCTAGTTTTCCGGAAGACCACGCTACTCCATGAGCCGGATCATCCACGCGGGGGACACGCCCGCCAAGCGCCGCCGCCAGCAGGAGCGCTCCTGCGCCGAGGCCCTCCGCACCCTCGCCGCCAAGCCCGCCCTCGCGAGCGGCGTCTGGGACGCCGAGGCCAAAGACCTCGCGGCCTTTCTCGCCTTCACCCTCCGCCAGATCGGCGAGACCATCGAGGGCAGCGCCCAGTCCTGGGACGACCGCAACTACTGGAAGAAGGCCGAAAAACTCCGTGCCGACTGGATCTGGACGAGTCACACCGCCGACGATCTGGAGACGGCCCTCCTCGCGAGCGACTGGCCCGGCGCCACCGACCTGCTCGTCTCGCTCGTGCCTCGGTTCGCGCACGTCAACGTCGGTCGTCAACTGCGCGATGCGGACTGGTGGGCGGGTGCCTTCCGCGCGCTCCAGAAGCGAGCCGTGAAGGCGAACGCCTAGCGTGGCCTTTGAGACGCGCGAGCGCGAGGGCCGCCGCGAAATCCTCGATCCGGTCCGGCGTCAGTGGGTGGCGCTCACGCCCGAGGAGGGGGTCCGGCAACGACTCATCGCGCTGCTCCTCTCGCAGGGCTACCCCGCCGGGCTGATGGCCGTCGAGAAGAAAGTGGAGCATCTCGGCCGGGCCTGGCGGGCCGACCTCGTGGCGTACGGCCGGGACTCGCGCCCGGTGCTGCTGGCCGAGTGCAAAGCGCCAGGCGTGAGGGTAGACCAGACCACGTTCGACCAGCTCGCGCGCTACAACGCGGTCTTGGGCGCCCGCACGCTCCTCGCGACCAACGGAGACGCTCTCCTCGTCTGCGTTCGCGACGGCACGGGGTGGCGTTGGGCCTCGGAGATCCCGGAGTTCGAGACGACGTGAGAACGCCCACCTCGGCACCGAGGCGGGAGGGGCCGGTCAGTCTCCCGCGCGCTCGATGTCACCCGAGCCCGCGATAGAACGCGAGACGTTGGGCGAGCCGTAGTACCGCACATCGCCGGAGCCCACGATCTCGACATCCAGCGATTTGTCTGCGCGAAGGGTTACATCGCCGGCGCCCGCGATGCTGACCTCGGCTTCTGCCGCTGCGAGATCTTCGGCGTCCACGTCGCCCGCACCTGCGACCTCGACCACAAGACGATCCGACTGGCCACTGATCGTCACGTCACCGGCGCCAGCGATACTGACGGATACCCTCTCCGCTCGCACGCCCGACACCTCCGCCTCCCCAGGCCCGGCCACTTCCAGATCCAACGTCTCGACCTCGCTGCCCTCGGCTTCTACGCGGCCCGAGCCCGCGATCTCGACACGCTCCAGTTGGTCAATCCCGACGCGATACCGCAGCGGCACGTCGGGCCGGAAAGACTCACCGTCCGGCGTCTCGATCTTCAGCGTGCCGCCGTCCGTGCGGACCCGCAGACGCTCGATCAGGTTGTCATCGCCCTCGATCACGAGGTCCGCCGCACCGCGTTCTACCACGAGCGTCCCTGGCGCCTCCAGTTCGACCGCTCGGACACCGTCCGCTGTTTCCGTTCGTGAGGCCGAGGTACCAGACCCCTCGATGCGTTCGCTGCCATTCCAGGAGACATTGAAGCAGCCAGAGAGCAAAACAAAGACGGAGAGAGTAAGGGCCGGGCGCATGACGTACGAGGGAGAGAAACGCGGCAGCGTACGGCGATTCAGGCGTCAGAGATTCGCCACCCCCCTGCGGTGAGTGGGCCCGCCTCGGCACCGAGGCCGGGAGAGCCACTGCTCTTCTCTCGCTGCTCGCAAGCCCTCTGAATCTCACCGGTCCGACGCCACGTTGAGGCCCTGCCACGCTGGCGGTCCGCGCGAGACGGCACAGGGTTGGCCCTCCAACCTTCGACAATAACGGCTGTCAAACAGACAGTCCCGCCCCACGCGGACGAACACCTGACTGACTCCGGCGGCCTCGGGTCGCCCCCCGAACCGAATGGACCTCACCACCTACACCGTCAAAGCGCAAGAGGCCGTCCAGCAGGCGGCCCAGATCGCGCAGGCGAACACGAACCAGGGGCTGGAGCCGCCCCACCTTTTCAAAGCGCTCCTCCAAGACGAGGGCGGCCTCGCCACTACCCTCCTCCAGGGCCTCGGCGCCAACCTCGACTACCTCCACACCAAGACCGACCAGGCGGTCGCCGCCCTTCCCAAAGTGAGCGGCGCGAGCGTCCAGGGGCCGTACGTCGGCAACGACCTGGGGCCCGTCTTGGACCAGGCCAAGACCGAGGCGGACGCCCTCGGCGATGAGTACGTGGCTGTGGAGCACCTCCTCGTCGCGCTGGCGGCGAGCACGAGCGCCGTGGGCGAGGCGCTGCAAAACCAGGACGTGACGAAGGCGCGTCTGCTGGACGCCCTCCAGAGCGTTCGAGGCGGGCAGCGGGTCACGGACCCCTACGCCGAGAGCAAGTACGACGCGCTGAACCGCTACGCGCGCGATCTCAACGAGGCCGCCCGGAAGGGCAAGATCGACCCGGTCATCGGGCGCGACGACGAGATCCGCCGCGTCCTCCAGATCCTCTCGCGACGGACCAAGAACAATCCGGTGCTGGTGGGCGAGCCGGGCGTCGGCAAGACGGCCATCGCGGAAGGCCTCGCGATTCGCATCGTGGAGCAGGATGTGCCCGAGGGGCTGAAGTCCAAGACCATCATGGCGCTCGACATGGGCGCGCTCATCGCGGGCGCGAAGTACCGGGGCGAGTTCGAGGACCGCCTCAAGGCCGTCGTCAAGGAGGTCACGCAGGCCAACGGTGAGATCATCCTCTTCATCGATGAGATCCACACCCTCGTGGGCGCGGGCGGCGGCGATGGCGCGATGGACGCCGCGAACATCCTCAAGCCCGCCCTCGCGCGAGGCGAGCTTCGGGCCGTCGGCGCGACGACGCTAGACGAGTACCAGAAGTACTTCGAAAAAGACAAGGCGCTGGAGCGGCGCTTCCAGATGGTCCTCGTCGCGGAGCCGAGCGTGGAAGACACCATCGCGATCCTGCGCGGCATCCAGGACCGCTACGAGGTGCACCACGGCGTCCGTATCACGGACGGCGCCATCGTGGCCGCCGCCGAGCTCTCCGACCGCTACGTCACCAACCGCTTCCTCCCGGACAAGGCCATCGACCTGATCGACGAGGCCGCCTCCCGCCTCCGCATCGAGATCGACTCCACGCCGGAGGAACTGGATCAGGTGGAGCGCGAGATTCGCACGCAGGAGATCGCCCGCGAGGCACTCAAGCGCGAGGGCGACGACAAGGGCGTGGCTGACACGACGCGCCGCCTCGCCGACCTCGAAGAGGAACGCGACCGGCTCCGCGCCAAGTACGAGCAGGAGCGCGACCTCGTCGCCACTATCAAGGAGTCCAAGGCGCAGATCGACCGGCTCAGGACCGAGGCGGCCGACCTGGAGCGCCACGGCGAGTTCGGCAAGGTGGCCGAGATCCGCTACGGCGGTATCCCCGCCCTGGAATCCGCCATTGACGACGCCACGAGTCAGCTCGCAGAAGTCCAGAAGTCTGGCGCGATGCTAAAGGAGGAGGTCGACGCCGAGGACATCGCGGACGTGATCGCGCGCGCCACCGGCATCCCGGTCTCGAAGATGTTGGAGACGGAGAAGGAGAAGCTCCTCGCGATGGAGTCGGTTCTGGAGCAGCGCGTGGTGGGTCAGCGCGAGGCGGTGGAGGCGGTCTCCCATGCCGTCCGTCGTGCCCGCGCTGGGTTACAGGAAGCCTCGCGCCCACTGGGCTCGTTCATCTTCCTCGGCACCACGGGCGTCGGCAAGACGGAGCTCGCGAAGGCGCTCGCGGAGCAACTCTTCGATGACGAGCAAGCCATCGTGCGGATCGACATGTCTGAGTACCAGGAACGCCACACGGTCTCGCGGCTCATCGGTGCGCCTCCGGGCTACATCGGCTACGACGAGGGCGGGCAGCTCACCGAGGCGGTCCGCCGCCGCCCGTACAGCGTGGTGCTGCTGGACGAGTTCGAGAAGGCCCACCCTGAGGTGTTTAACGTCCTCCTGCAAGTCCTCGATGACGGCCGCCTGACCGACTCCAAGGGCCGCACGGTGGATTTCTCCAACACGCTCATCATCATGACGAGCAACCTCGGCTCCGACCTCATCAAGCGCAAGATGGAGGTCGCGGACACCGAAGGCACGCTGAGCGAGGGCCAGATGGAAACGCTCCGCCGCGACCTCTTCGACCGGCTCAAGCAGCAACTCCGGCCGGAGTTTTTGAACCGCGTGGACGAGATCGTCGTCTTCCGCCCGCTGGGCCGCGAGGCCATCCGGCGGATCGTCGGCATCCAGTTCGAGCGCGTGCGCCGCATGGCGGAGAAGAACCACGGCTTGCGACTCGTACTCACGGACACTGCCAAGGACGCACTCGCTGCGGAAGGCTTCGACCCGGTCTTCGGCGCACGCCCGCTCAAGCGGGTCCTTCAGCGCGAAGTCGCCAACACGCTCGCCGAGCAGATCCTCGCCGGGTTCGTCTCGGACGGCGACACGGTGGTAATCGACGCGGCCCCGGGCGGTGGGGTCACGCTGACCACGGAGCCCGCTGGGTCCGCCCGCCTCGGTGCCGAGGCGGAGGGAGTCATGGCCGCTGCGGGCGAGGCGTGACCCACCTGAGCGAAGCACCCTATAGGTTCCTGGGATGCAGGAAGATTTGCCGCCTCTGCACTGTGTAGCACTCCAGTAAGGAAAAATGTAATACGAACGTACGCATTCACCTCTTGGTTAGACCTTCGATGGGACGCCTGCCGATGATGAGGGCACCCGAGAGCGCGGCACGGTTCTGTCTGCTCTAGCGGACCATCCGGCCCCCCGGCCCATTCCCATCAACCCCACTAGCCCATGTCTAGCATCAACGAGTGCCTCCAGGAGGCCATGAGCATGGACGGAGCCATCGGCGTCGCCCTTGTCGATAGCAGCTCCGGCCTGTGCCTCGGGAGCGTAGGCGGCGGAAACGTCGACCTGGAGCTTGCCGCAGCAGGAAACACCGAGTTCGTCCGCGCCAAGCAGCGCATCCGCGACCAGCTCCAGATCCCGGATCGGATCGAGGACATCGTGATCACGCTGGAGACCCAGTACCACCTGATCCAGATGTCCCAGGAGAACGAGAGCATGTTCTTCTATTTCGTCGTGGATCGTGCCAAGAGCAACCTGGGCCTCGCTCGTGTGACCCTCAAGAAGGTGGACCGCATGCTAGAGGCGATGGAGGTCTAAGCAGCGTCGCTCCTCGCTACGCTTTGCATCTCGAGAGGCAGGCTCCAGAGGCCTGCCTCTCGTTCGCGTTTTAGACGCATGACGTTAGGACACAGGGAGGCAGAAAAGGGGGTAGATCTGTAATCAGACCGGGCACATCTCACTCCACCATTGACATGGGAAAAGGGTGTGACACGCGCAGACCCCTCTGGTACCGATGGCACGGTTCTGTCTTTACCTCTGGGAGCATCCGCTCGGCCCACCGAGCCCCACCATCCCCCCACCCTCATGTCCAGCATTAAGGAGTGCCTCTCAGAGGCCATGGAAGCCGATGGAGCCGTCGGTGTCGCGCTTGTCGATGCCAGTTCTGGCATGTGCCTCGGCAGTGTCGGCGGCGGCGACTTTGACCTCGAGCTCGCAGCGGCGGGTAACACCGAGGTCGTTCGCGCCAAGAAGAAGATCCGGGACCACCTTCAGATCTCGGATCGCATCATCGACATCCTCATCACCCTCGACACTCAGTACCATCTGATTCGGATGTCGCAGCAGAACGAAGACCTCTTCTTCTACTTCGTCTTGGACAGTGCCAAGAGCAACCTCGCGCTTGCGCGGATGGTGCTCAGGAAAGTGGACCAGAAGCTAGAGGCCGTCGAGGTCTGAACCCAACGCACTCCTCGCGTTTCAGGGCCGTCCCGTTTCACCGGGGCGGCCTTTCTGCTTGGATGCTCAGGCCACTGCAGATACCCGCGTGCGGGCGTGCAACTCCGCAGCCCGGATCGCGGCCGTCTCTATCGCTTCTTGAGTTGAGCGATCCAGCGGCTGCACCTGCGACGCAAAGAGGGCGGCGTACCGCCCCAGGCGCTCCAGCACCTCGTCGGCGAGGGCGCTGTAATCCTCTTGCACCCCAGAGGGCTCGCGGTCGAAGACGGTTTCATGGCGCATGAAGGCTTCCTCGATGACCGGGCTGCTGCGGATCGTCGCGTTGAAGACCTTTCCTCCGTAGCGCGCCCGGACGGCTTCTTCGACCTTCTCTGCGTCCGGGTCGCCCAGGGTGCGCATGGTGAGCGCGATCCCCAGGACGGGCGCCATGCGGCCCATCGCAGAGCGGACCATGCGGATGGTCTCTCCGAAGGAGATCAACCCTTGGATCGAGAGGTAGGACGGCGCGAGCGGAACGACCAGAGCGTCGGCCGCGACGAGAACGTTCACGTTCAGAAGCGACATCGAGGGCGCACAATCGATGAGGACCACATCGTAGTCCATTCGCGCAGGCGCGAGGACATCCGCGATCCGCCCCACCCGGTTGGGACTCCGGCTCAGCCAGAGATCCGCGTTGGAGAGTTCCATCGATCCAGGAATGAAATCGAGTCCCGGGACCTTGCTCTTCCGGATGACCTTCGAGAGAGGGAGCGTCCCGTACAGAAGAGACCCACTCGTTCTCTCGCGGTCTTTCCTAGAGAGACCGAGCGCGAGGGACGCCGAGCGCTGGCCGTCGAGGTCGACGAGGAGCACGCGCTGGCCGCGACGCGCGAGCCCTACGGCTAGATGGACGCAGGTCGTTGTTTTCCCGACGCCCCCCTTGTTGTTCAGGACAGGCAGGATCTGAAGACGAAACACGAGCACAGAGGGCTGACATGCTCGCGTGCGCAAGAAGGGTACCAAGTCGCATCATGTGCGACGTGTGGAACGCATCGCCACAGGAACAGACGCCGTCAGTCCCCACCTCGGCACCGAGGCGGGCCCACCTAGCGTGCGGCCAACTGGGCCTCCGTTCGCGCGAGACGAGCACGCGAGGAATCCGTGTACGCGTGGTTCGGACCGAGCCGGGCCTCGAAGATCCGGAGAGCCTCCTGCTCGTGGCGAAGCGCTGGACGCCAGTCGTCCTGCAGGCGCGCTAGCCGCGCGAGATGGCCGTGCGCCACGCCCGAGAAGGTGTGATCGGTGCCGAGCGTCTCGTGGTAGATCTGGAGAGCCTCCTCGGCGAGCACCTGGCCCTCGGCGTACTGCCCCCGCTCGCGCAGCACCGTCATCACGTCCAGCAGCGTGCTGCCCACGTACTGGTGCCCATCGGGGTAGAGTTGGCGGACGATCCGAAGCGCCTCCTGCGCCGCCACCTCCGCGCCGTCGAGGTCGCCCGACTCGCGGCGGAAGCGCGAGATCTCGCCGTAGGTGTTCGAGACCGTCGGATGGTTCTCACCGTACAGCACGAGGTTGTGCCGCTGCACGTCTTCGAGGAGACGAACGGCTTCCTCCGGCTCGCCGCCCGCTCCGATGGACCACGCCAGTTCCCGTCGCCGCATGACCACCTCTGGGTGCCCTCGGCCGAACGCAGGTTCGAGAATCGCCAGCGACTCTCGAAAGCGCTTCACGGAGGTCGCGTACTCGCCGTCGTAGTGATCCACCACGGCGAGATCGGCGAGCGACCGCCCGATGTCCAGATCATCCGGGGCGACCTCGTCGCGGAGGATCGCGAGGGCCTCGTCGTAGAGCGCACGAGCGCCGGGGTAATCTCCCTGCTGCTGACGCGCCACGGCAATCTCACGCATGCGCCGCACGAGGTCACGCGTCGGACGACCGAGGCGTCGGGCGAGGGCAAGACCCTCGCGGTGCGCGACCTCTGCGCCCTCGTAATCGCCGAACCAGTACCGGATTTCTCCCGCCTGGAAGAGAGCGTCCGCGAGGGCTTCCTCGTCACCGGACTGGCGGCTCCACGCGAGGGCGGGTGCGAGGAGCGAGTCGCCGCGGCCGAAGGCGCCCTGCTGGGTGTAGATGCGCGAGAGCGCGAGTTGGAGACGGCTCCGAAGAGCAGGCTCATCGGCGAGAGAGACATCGAGGCGGGCGGAGGCAGAGTCCAACAGCGCGAGGGCGGTCAGCGTGTCGCCTTGCGCCACGGCCGGGTCGCCGCCGTCGAACAGCTCCACGAGGAGATCCGTCACGGCCTCGGCACGGTCGCGCTCGGCTCGGGCCGCCTCGGCCTGCACGAGCGCCACCCCCGCACCGCCGATGATCGCGAGCAGCACCACGGCTGCCGCCGCGACTCCTGCCCGGTGCCTCCGCACGAACCGGCTCAGCCGGTACGCTGCGGACTCCGGCCGGGCTTCCACGGGCAATCCGTCGAGGTGGCGCCGCACATCGGCGACGAACGCGGCAGGGCCTTCGTAGCGCCGGTCCGGCTCCTTTCGAAGGGCCTTGAGCACGATCCGGTCGAGGTCGCCGCGAAGCCTCCGGCGGAGACGATGGGGCTCCGTCGCGCGGGCCTCGGCGGCCTCGCGAGCATCCGTCACCGCCGTGGACGGCTCCGTGGGCTCAGCTTCCAGAATGGCCTGCTCGACGACCCGCCGGACGCGCTCTTCCACCCGATAGGGTCTGGCGCCAGTCAACAGCTCGTAAAGCAGCACGCCGAGGCCGTAGACATCGGTCGCCGTCGTGGGCGGCTCGCCTCGAATCTGTTCCGGCGCGGCGTATTCCGGCGTCAGCACGCGCCGCTCGGCGACGGTCACGGGGACGGTGAAGGCTGCCTCGGCGTCCAGCAGCTTCGCGATGCCGAAGTCGAGGAGTTTCACCCGAGGGGATGGAGCATGAGGCGCGGGGGATGAGGCAGACGTCTCACCATGCCCTCTGCCCTCTGCGCCCTTCCCCTCGGAGCCGAAGGCGACGAGCACGTTGCTCGGCTTCAGATCGCGGTGGACCACCAACTGGCGATGTGCGGCAGCGACGGCCTCGCAGACCTCGCCGAAGAGCGCTAGCCGCTCGTTGACCGAGAGGCGGCGACGGTCGCAGTAGGCCGTGATCGGCTCACCGTCCACAAACTCCGTCGCGAGGTAGGGGCGTCCATCCGGCGCGGTGCCGCCGTCCAAGAGCCGTGCGATGGCGGGGTGGTCCAGACGCGCGAGGACGTGGCGCTCGGCGCGGAACCGCGCCACCAGGTCTGGCGCGAGGCCAGGCCGGACGAGCTTGACAGCGGCACGCTGGCGGTAGGTGCCATCGTCGCGGACGGCCTCGTAGACCTCGCCCATTCCGCCCTCTCCCACCTTCCGAAGGAGCTTCCACGGCCCGACGCGCTCCAGCGCGAGGCTCGGCTGCGAGATCCCGCCGCCCGCGAATCCATCGAAGAAGTCGTCGGCGCCTTCGTCGAGGGAGAGGAGGCGCTCCACCTCTTCGCGCAGTGCGAGGTCCGGCTCCCCGTCCGGCGTGCGGGCCTCGCGGTCCAGAACCGCCTCGCGCTCGGCAGTGCCGAGGCCGTCCACCTCGGCGAAGAGGTGCTCGATGCGGGTCCAGCGGTCGGGAGTCATGAGGGAAGGCGTCCGACGTGTTGTACCAGAACGAAGCGCGCGCGCTGTCACACGCGAGGTGTCACACGTCACCGTCGCGGAGTTCGTCGCGGAGTTCGCCGTGGAGCCACGCCCGCGCAAGCCGCCAGTCCCGCGCGACGGTCGCCTCGGAGACACCCAGCGCCTCGGCCGTCTCCTCCACCGAGAGCCCCCCGAAGTAGCGGCACTCCACGACGCGGGCGGCCCGCTCGTTGGCCTGTGCCAGCCTCGCGAGAGCACTGTCTAGCGCGAGGACATCGTCCACCTGGTGATCGCCGAGGGGCACCGCGATCGCCTCCTGGAGGGGGAGGTCGGGCGTGCCACCGCCTCGCTTGAGCGAGCGCCGAGACTCGGCGTAGTTGACGAGGACCTGCCGCATGGCGCGGCTAGCCGTCGCGAGGACGTGGGCGCGGCTCTCGAAATCGCGCTTGCCTGCGAGCTTCTCGTAGGCCTCGTGGACGAGCGCCGTCGTGTTCAGGGTCCAGTTGCCGTGCCAGCGAGCGCGCTGCATCCGCGCGAGGCCGTGCAGTTCGTCGTAGAGGCGGCGGTAGAGCGCGGCAGGGTCCGCTTCGCCGCGGCGGAGCTGATCGAGGAGAGCGTCGACCTCGGGGTCCGGGGGCGGGTCGGTCACGCGGTCGGTGGTGGGCGCAGCACAGTGTACGCACAGGTCCATGACAGGCCCGGGCCCAACTCTCGGTTAGGAGGGCGATTCGCCTTCCCCGTTTTCCAACCTCTCCGACTCATGCGACCCCTCCTCCTTCTCGCCCTCCTCGCGACCAGCGCCGCCAGCGCGCAGGACGCCGCCCTCCGCCTCGGCGATGCCGACGCCCGCTCGCTCTCCTTCGCTGACCTCGTCAGCGAACTCCACGCCGTCGTCGATCCGATGGAAGAAGAGGAGGGCGAGCAGATGCTCACCCCCGTTCTTATCAGCAGCGCGCTCGTTGCGGACGGCGAGGTCCTCGCGACCGGCCGCTCCGAGTTCATCGCGCTAGTTGTGGAGCGGATCGAGCGTGGCCCACGGCTCCGTGCCGACCTCCCGCGTGAGTACCGGACCGCTCGCGAGAAGGCAGCCCTCAGCGGCGACCTCTTCGCGCCTGCAAACCTCATCGGCGGTGGGGAGACCGAGTTTCCCGGTGAGATGTTCTTCCCTGGTGAGATGTTTTTTCCAGGCGACATGTTCTTCCCGGGCCAAAGCTTCGAGCCCGAGCAGCGTGAGGCCTCCCTACGTCTGGCGGGCGTCGTGACTGCTGAGACGTCCGCGCGCACGGACGAGCGCGCACTGATCCGTGCCGCTGCTCAAATGGACCCTGAGGCCTACGAGAGTGGCGAGCCGTTCCTGATCTTCTTCGTCGCCTCCGCGGACGGCGAGCGGATGGAGACCGAGATGATGGGCTTCCTCCGGAAACGGCCTGGGCGCATGTAGCTCCTCCCGCCTCGCGGCGCCGTTCGGGACTCTCCGGGCGGCGCCGTCTTGGTTTATCCGTCCACGCGAGCGGCGAGGCGGGCCGAGTGGGCGATCACGTACCGCGCCACCTCGCGCCCCAGCCGGACCCCCTCGCGGTTATCGAACGGGTAGTGGACGCCCGCCCAAAGCCGGGACTCCGCCATCTCGAAGGCCTCCGCGCGGACGAACGCTTCCTCCTCAGGGAGCGCCCACGCGAGGACGGTCTCGGCCACGCCCGCTGAGCATCCATGCCCGGCCGGGTACGCGGGGAAGTTGGGCAGGCTCACCAGAAACGGCCGCTCGATGCCCGGGTCCAGATGCGAAGGACGCGGCACATTGTAGTGATACTTGGCCTCGAAGCAGGCGGCGGTCGCGTCGTACAGGGAGACGTAGAGTACGGCGAGCGTGCGGGCAGCCTCCGCTTCAGAGGCGCCATGCTTCGCGAGCAGATCTGCCGCGATCTCGGCCCACGCCAGGAACGCGCTCCGATTGGCCCACCGACGAGCCGCACGCCGTTGCGCGGCGGTTCGAACCCGGACGGCGTGGCGGACACTGTCTAGCGAGGCCTCCATCGCGGCACTCCCGAGCGCAGGCGGCGGGGGCGAGCGGAAGACCTCCGCGCGAGGGAGCACGAGGAGCGGGTACGAGGGAATCTCGATCCCGGCGGGGGTGGTGCCTGGCGCTGGCTCCCAGAGGCCGGGCCCTTCGAGCAGCGGTACGGGGCTGGCCTCGCGGATTCCCTCCGCAACGGCAAGACGGGCGACACCAGCGACTCGGCCTCGCGCGGCCCCGAGCGTGTCGGGCCCGAGCCCCGCGAGCTCCCTTGAGAGACGCGCGCGGATCCGGTCCGAGCGATCCGGGAAGAGACCGGCGAGGACTGCCGCCGAAGCCGCAGAGATCGCGGCCGGATCCGGCGCAGCGTCGTGCTGAGCGAGCGCGAGGGCGGTGGTGAGAGCGAGAGGCGCGGGGAGTGCCACGTCCTCGCCGCGCTGGCGTTCGTCGAAGGCCGCGTCCCAGAAATCGATGGCGGCGCGGGTCCAGCGGACGGCCGAGGCGGTATCGGCTGGCGCGGCGGCAGGCAGCGCGAGGAGCAGAACGAAGAGAAGCGACATGGGATCGGGAACGGTCTCGCCCTCTCTACAGGGTAGCCTCCCCGTACCTGTCGCCCTTCCCGCCTCGGCACTGAGGCGGAGGGAGTCAACGCGGGTTTGTCCGCCACCCCTCGATCTCCGCTAGCGCCTCCGGATCCGGGTCCGGCTGCTGCCGAAGGATCTGGAGACCTGCCTCTAGCTCGGAGCGTCCGCCGGGTCGGTCCTGCGCGAGGAGTGCGCGGCCGAGGCGGGACCGGGCGTGTCCCTGCATCGGGTTGCCCGCCGGGAACGAGAGCGCCGTGAGCCGGACCGCCTCGCGGGCATAACGCTCCGCTTCAGCGAAGGCGCCGCGATTCGCGTCCAGCTTCGCGAGGTTGACGTACGGAATTGCACGGACCGGGTGGGTCTGAGGGAGCACGGCATCGAAGGCCTCGGCCGCTTGGCGATACGCCCCAGACGCCGCGTCCAGGCGACCGTCGTCCCGGAGGACGTTGCCGAGTTGGTTGTAGGACGCGCCCACGTCGAACGTCGGCGTGCCGTCTGCGTCCGCGAGGCGGACGGCGAGGATCTCGCGGTGCTGGCGCTCGGCCTCGGCGTAGCGCTCGGCAGTCTGGAGTGCCGTCGCGAGGTTCATGCGAACGGTGAGAGTCGTCGGGTCGGACGCGCCGAAGTTTTGGACGGCGAGCCGAGCAGCTTCTTCGTGGTAGTCCAGTGCCTCGTCGGGTTTCTCGGCGACCTCCGCCGCTAACGCAGCGTTCGCGAGGACCGAGACGAGGTTGGCGCCGCTCTCGCCCCGCACCTCGCGCGCGATCTCGACCGACTCCTGCGCAGCCCGGTAGGCGCCCTCGGCATCGCCCGTGTCCGTCAACGTGAGGCCGTGGATCATCAGCGCGGTCTCCAGGCTCGTGCGCGCCTCTGGCTGGTGCCGCCTCGCGATCTCCACCCCGCGACGCGCGAGTTGCTCCGCCTCTTCGAGGGCGCCGTTGTCTTTGAGATGCGTCGCGAGGGTAACGAGGGCGCCGCCGGTCTCCCGCGCGTTTGCACCCCTCGCGGCCTCCGTCAGGGCAGCGGCGCGGCGCAGCAGCGACTCCGCGCGGGCAAGGTCCAGGCTGTCGCGGGCCGTCTCGCTGAGGTAATACCCGAGCGAGCCCGTCGCTTCGGCGGTGCGAGCGTCGTCGGGACCGAAGGCCTCTTCTGCCAGTCGAAGACGGCGCTCGTGGAGATCGAGGCGGAGGGAGTCCGAGACGACGGCGCCGATGAGCGCACCGAGGAGCCGGTGGCGCGTGTCGGGGTCGTCGGCCGTCTCGCGCTCCACACGCAAGGCAGCGGCGTAAAGCGCATCGCCGAGAGGCGTCTGCGCGGTGATGAGGCTATCGAACGCCGCCTCGTCGCGGTACGGATCGCCCTCCTGGAAGACCGTCTCCATGAGGCCGAGAGCGCGCTCGGCGCGGTCGCGCTCGTCGGTCACACGGTCGAACGCGAGTCCAGCCACGGCGACGACGGCCACGAGCGCAGCGGCAGTGCCGAGCACGGCGCCCCGGTGTCGCCGCACGAACCGCCCGGCACGGTAGCCGAGCGTGGCGGGACGGGCCTCCACCGGGAGGCCGTCGAGGTGGCGGCGGATGTCCTGGCCGAGCGAGGCCGCAGAGGCGTACCGACGGCCCGGCTCTTTGCGAAGCGCGACTTGCGCGATCCGGTCCAGGTCGCCCCGGAGGCGGCGTTGGAGCCGTTCGGGTCGCGTCGCACGGGCCTCCGCGATCGCCTCGGGGGTGAGCGTGCCAGGCAGCGTCGTGGTGTCGCGGACAGCCGCGCTGGGGTCCGTCGGCGTCTCCTCCATCACCACCCGGGCCGCCTCGACAGCCAGCCGGGCAGGGAGGCGGAACGGGCGCTGTCCCGCGAGAAGCTCGTACAGCAACACGCCGAGGGCATACACATCCGTCGCGGTGGACGGCGGATCTCCGCGAAGCTGCTCCGGCGCGGCGTACTCCGGCGTGAGGGCGTGGAGCCCGGTCCGCGTCACGTCGGCCTCGGGATCCAGCAGGCGGGCCACACCGAAGTCGAGGAGTTTGACGCGAGGGGACCGGGAGGACGACCTCCCTGAGTCCTCAATCTCCCCGTCTCTCGTCCCGTCCTCTACGAGGACATTGCTCGGCTTCAGATCGCGATGGACGACGAGGCGCTGGTGGGCATAGGCGACGGCATCGCAGACTTGCGCGAAGAGCGCGAGGCGGGCGTCCACGCCGAGGCGGTGGCGGTCGCAGTAGGTCGTGATGGGCTCGCCGTGGACGAGCTCCATCGCGAGGTAGGGCCGTCCATCGCTGGCGGTCCCGCCATCCAGCAGGCGTGCGATGCCGGGGTGGTCCAGGCTTGCGAGGATGCGGCGCTCGGCATGAAAGCGCGCGACGAGATCCGGCGCGAGGCCGGGCTGAACCAGTTTGAGCGCAGCGCTCTGCGCGAAGCCCTCGGGCGCCTCGGCGCCTGTGCGCTCGGCGCGGTAGACCTCGCCCATCCCGCCTCGTCCGATCAACTCCACCGGATGCCATGGTCCCGCGCGTTCAGGCGGACGGCTCGTGATCCCCGCCGCGCCCTCCGCCAAGCGGGCAGAGGCGGCGTCGAAGTAATCGTCGGCCGAGTCCTCCGCGCGGAGCATGGCCTCGACCTCCACGCGGAGATCTGCGTCGTCTGCGCAGGCTCGGTCCAGGAACGCCTCCCGTTCCGTCGGCGGGAGGTCGGCAGCATCGGCGAAGACAGCCTCGATCTGGCGCCAGCGGTCGGCAGTCACGGAAGGCAGGGGCGGTTACGCGGGAGGGTCGTCGTGGAGATCGCGGAAGAGGCGGACGCGAGCGGCACGCCAGGCACGCTCTACCGTGCGGGGCGAGAGATCGAGTGCGGCAGCGGTTTCCTCCACGGTGAGACCACCGAAGAAGCGGCACTCCACCACACGCGCGGCCCGCTCATCGACGGTCGCGAGCCGGTCGAGCGCCTCGTCGAGGCCGAGGAGGTCGGCCTCGGGCATCGCGCCGAGAAGCGTCTCGCGGAGCTCGACGTGCTCGGCGCCCCCCCCTCGCTTGGCGGCGCCTCGGCGGCGAGCCTCGTCCACGAGGATGTGACGCATGGCCTTGGCCGCGAGTGCGAGGAAGTGCGCACGGCTCTCGGCAGGAGCACCGTGTGCGAGCTTGAGGTACGCCTCGTGGACGAGCGCGGTGGTGTTGAGGGTCTCGGAGGCACGGCCGTGGCGGACGCGGCCCGCCAGCCGACGAAGCTCGTCGTAAGTGGCGGCGAAGAGGGCAGCGGAGGCATCCGTATCGCCGCGCTGTGCGGCGACGAGAAGGGTCGCGAGGTCGTCGGGCACGCGGTCGGTCCAGGGGGGTGAACCCGAACCTACCGCCCCGCCCGGACGGCCGCTACCGGATCCTCTGCCCTTCGACGTACGGCCCGTTCGACGCTTCTCCGTCCGGGTCGAAGTAATTGGGGTCGTCCGAACAGAGGCTGTAGCGGCCCATGAACCGGTCGCCCGTGAAGGTGAACTCGATGCGGCCGTGGTAGCGGGTACCGTCGCGCGAAGTCTCGCACGGCGAGTTCCCGCTGGGCGAGGTCCAGTAGCCGGTGAGACGGTCTCCAGAGACGGTCCCGACGATGCGGGACTGGTAGTCGTAGTCCGCGAGGTCTCCGGTAACGGCACCCGTGGTGTCCTGGACGAGACGCATCGGTCCCCACTCGGAGCCCTCCCAGGTACCGGTGATATCGACCGAGGGGCCGGAGGGGCTGGTAGGCGCGGAGGGGCTCGGGAGGGTCGCCATGACGTCGGAGGCAGCGGAGCAGCCCGCGAGAGCGACGAGGGCCAGGAGGATCGAGACGCGCATGGTGCGTGGGGTTGGTGAAAGGATCTCATCCTCCCCTTCGCAGTCTGTCCCTCGACCCCGCCACCGGAGTCACCCCGCCGCGGCGCCGAGGCGGAGGGGGTCAGACGCGCGCTCCGTCAGTAGGGCCCCACTCGGTTGTGGAGTGGACCAGGATCGGGGATCCCGAAGAGGTCGCTCCAGCCGAGGCCGCGCCAGGTGTCGGCGTCCATCCCGGACTGCCCGGAGGCGATGTCGAACTGGATCAAGAGGTCGCGCCGTTCCAGGGCAGGGCAGGCGCCAGAGGTAGATGTCTCACGGACGAGTTGTAGCTGGAGCGTGCCCCTCGCGCGGTTCTGGCTGGCGTGCGAGAGCCGCAACTCGCCCTCGGAGCAGAGACGCGGGCACGAGGACCGCTCGGCCTCTTCCACACGCTCTTGGGCGGTCATGGTGCATATCTCCCACCCTTCCGCCTCGAAGGGCGCGGGATCCATCAGAACACTGACATTGGGGGTCTCGGGCTCCCCGTCCGGCGCCCGCTCTGCCTCGGCTGGGACCGACTGGGGCCCACCGTCGTTGCCGTCTAGCCACGCCATCATGCGGACGTCACAAGGCCGTGCGTCGGTGCCTTTGAGGTAGAGCAGCAACAGCGAGCGGTTGCGCCACTCGCCCATCATCTCGTTGAGGCTCGGCGTCTCCTCGTCACCGAAGCTCTCGCGAGCCGCCGCTGCCACAGCGTCCTCCAGTTCCTTCCGCTCCGCAGGACTCGCGTTCTGCATCATGCGGCGGAACGCCTCGCGGCGCTGCGCTCGGCTCGCGCCTGGAATGGGTATCTCCCCCCGCTGCATCGCCGCGACATTCTCGTCCATCTCGGCACCGAGGCCCATCCGGCGCTGAAGATCCGCCTCGCGCTCGTCACGCGAGACGAGGTCGAACTCGGAGCCACCGTCTGGCCCGCCGCTGCATCCGATCAGCGCATCGGGACCGTTGGTGACGGAGAAGAAGCCGGGGGGCACGCCTGTCCCTTCCAACACGAGTTGGGCGGGATCGAAGAAATCGCCGAGTTGGAAGCGGATCTCGTACGGCGCCTCCACGAGTGCCCCGAGCACGCGTGGAGCATGCGCCAAACGGACGAGGACCGTCGTATCGCGAGACACGGGGACAGTGAACGCGTACTCCGTGCCTGCTTCCTGCGGCCGAGGCGCGAGGAGGCTCCCCACGGCGAGGTGGAGATCCTCGCGGCGGTCCTGCGGTGGCAGCGCGACAGTAAACGGGACCGGCTCGTCTAGCCCCTCCGGCACGTCAATCTCGACCCGCCATGCGCGCGTATTCAGCATCTCCAACGTGCCACTGTCGGAGCCGAGAAAGCTGCCCCGCGGCCGAACCGTCTCGATGTCTCCGTAGAACCTCTCATCGGCAGCGTAGGACGCGATGAACCGAGGGTAGAGTTCGTAGAAGCCCTCGTCGGCATCCGATGGGGAACCGAACTCTCGGGCAGCCATGCGGAGGGCGGTGTCTAGGTAAGACACGCCGTGATCGCTCCACTCCGTACGGTGAGTCCCGATTCGCGCCATCGCCTGGAACACGTGGGGAACGTGGGCGATGCCTCCGGGCGCCTCCAGAAGCTCACCGGCCACGTACCAGAACCACCACGCGCCGTAGTCACACGCCCAACTCTCTCCGACTACCGGGCTCGCCCGCGACTCTGCCTGCGGATCGTGCCGGGGGAAATAAAGGGGGTCGTCGAAATGGCGGACCCACGCATGGCTTCCGCCCTCCCACGGATGCGGATACGGCCGACCATCGCGGACTTCCAGCCAGCGAATCTGGACTGCCCCCGCGACCCCTTCCGTGACCCAGCCCGTAGGCGTACCGCGGCGGCGTAGAGGTCCTGTACACGGCGCACTCGCGGCGGCTGTGCTCGGACTGTAGGCGTGGTATCCGTACCCCCGATGGACAGCGTGGACCAACTCATGAGCGGGACTGGCGGTGAAGAAATAGTCCCAGCCTGTGGAGGGTGGGAAGCGGCCGTCTGTGGTCGCGACGAGCGTGTTGCCGAGCTTCATTCGGCCGTCGTCGTCCACGTTTGTCCCGGAGTACGACGCGTCGGCCGTGCGACGATCGTCACGGATGTGCGCGAGATACGGCCCCGTGGTGTTCTCGGGGGTCGCTGTCGTAAAGCGGAAGCGGCCGCCGAGCGACGTTCGGCGTCCCTCGCGCACGAGGTCCGGGGCAGGAAATCCGTGCGCTTCGAGCCACCGCCCCGCCTCGCGCAGCTCTCGGCGGTATGTGTCCGCGAGCGCCTGCTGAGAGTCCGGGAGGGGGCCAAAGTCTGGCCCGTAGACGGTCCAGTCGTGGGTCGGCCAGGATTGCGCCGAGGCAGGGATGGAGAGAACAAACGCGAGGGCGAACGCGAGGAGAGGACGCATGGTGAGAGGGAGTCGTCTATGCTCCCCTTCGCAGTCTGCCCCTCACCCCCGCCACCCCACCTGAGTCCCTCCGCCTCGGTGCCGAGGCGGAGGGGGCTCTCGCCTGAGCGGATCGCCAGCCGCTGAGTCCGTCAGCGAATCACGGTGAACCGACGGACCGATGCCGTCTCTCCCGCCACCAGTCGCGCGAGGTACAAACCAGCCGGAAAGTCACGTACCGACACCAGAACCTCGTGGGTGCCCGCCGACGTGACGCCCTCGTGAACGGTCGAGACGTGGCGCCCGAGGAGATCGTAGATCGCGAGCGAGACTGGACCGGAGACCTCCACTTCAAACCGGAGGCGGAGCGCATTACGGGCAGGGTTCGGGGACGGCAGCGCCAGGCCCGTCTCCCGCGCGACAGGCTGCCCTGGCTCGGATGCCACAGGGAACGCGCTCGCGTCGAAGAGAATGGCGTTGTCACCGAGGATGGCGCCGCCCGTGTCAGGCCCCGTCTGGTCTGTTCTGAAGCGCGCGAAGTCGCCTCCGGCGAAGAGCGGCGCCGTGTCGTCGATGGCGAGCGCTCGGATCTCACCGATGATCTGCCCCGGATTGGCCCACGTCTGCGTCGCGCGGTCGTAGACGAGGAAGGCGGCGCTCTGGGAGAACGTGGAGCCGTCCGAGGTCGTCGCGTCGTTTCCACGCCGCCCCACTTGATCGTTGAATCCGTTGCCGAAGAAGACGCCGTCGCCTCGGCCCGCGAGCGCGTAGCCGATGCCACGCCCGGTCACGAGCGGGGTGATGGTCGTTGCACCCGGGTCAATCTCGACGAGCGTCGCGAGCACATCGAACGGCGCGCCGAACGGCGCGATGGAACCGTCGGGCTGGATCGCGCCCGTCACGAGCCCCCCGGCGTACAGTGTCCCGCCGGTCTCATGGAGGGAGTAGATGCCTGTGAGCTCACTGAAGTTGCCGAATGGCCCTCGCAGCGAGACGCCGAAGGACTCGGTCTCCGAGCGGAAGGGCTGGAACTCACCTGCGGCCGGGTCCCACCGGACGAGCCCCGCCTCTGTGACCGTAGCGTTCTCGTCCTTCGAGTAGGAGAACCGTCCCCCCGCGTACACCGTCCCGTCTCCAGCGGATGTGAGGGCGCTGACCCGGGTCGTCGTGGAAGTCGAGGAGCAGTTCAAGCCGTCGTTAGGCAAGAGGCTGTCCCACGGCAGCCAATCCCCCGCCGCCACGTCCCACCGCACGAGGCAGTCCTGACGGCCGAGGGCAGGGGATCCGTTGACAACGTTCAGGAAGGCGCCCCCGACGTACAGGATCCCACTAGCGGAGGCGAGAGCGTGAACCCCGCCCTGTACGCCCTCGCCGACGCTCTCCCACTCGCCGGAGGCTACGTCCCATCGCGCGAGGCTCCGCCTCCCGAAGGTCGCCGTTCCATCCGTAGCCTGGGTCCCCGTGAACCGACCACCGACGTACAGCTTTCCGGCCTCCAGCGCGAGAGCTTCGACGGGGCCGTTGACGCCCTGCCCGAGCGCCTCGAAGCGGTTCTCCGCCGGGAGATACCGGGCGACGCCCTGACTGCGGACGAGGCGGCCTCGTGAGTACACACGCCTGAACGTCCCGCCGACGTAGAGCACGTCGCCGTCCCACAGCGCGGCGCGGACGGACGGACGACCTAGGCCTGCGTTCTCGTCGGCTGGGATCGTCGTAGCGAGCGGAGACCACCCATCGCCTTCCGCCCAGAAGGCTGGGCCTCCGTTCGTCTCCACACGGTCCCCGTCTCCGCCACAGTCTCGGCTGGACGAGCCTGAGAACGTGTTGCACGCAGACTCGAACGTGTTCACGTACACCCCCTCGCCGGGAAGGACTTCGAGAGACGCCACCGTCCCGTTCAAATCGACCCCGCCTGAGAGGTCCGTCCACTGGCTCGTGGAGCCATCGAACAAGAGAACATTCTGAAGCGAGGGCTGGTCAGCACCATTGATGCGGGGGGTTCGCCCCAGGAGCGTGGCGACGTAGACCTGATCTCCGACCACCTCCACGTCGCCCACTGGGTTGCGGACCTCCAGACCTCCGAGCGTGGACCAGGAGGCCCCATCCCACACGCCGAGCGCCTCCACGTTCGCGCCCGTGCACTCCGTCGCGTCTCCGTTTGCGTCTAGCGCGTTGCAGAACCGGCCGAAGCCGCCACCGACGATGAGGCCACCCGGCCCCTCGGCGATATCCGCCATGAAGCCGTCTGCGAGGCCATTCGATCCCTGACCGAGCCCGCCGCCGAGCCCCGACCATTCGTCGTTCACCGCATCCCACACACCGACCCCGTTGATGCGGACGCGAGCGGTCGTCGAGTTCGAGTCGGTGTAGTCCTCGAAGCCAAACGTGAGTTGCCCCCCCACGTACACGTTGGTCCCGATGGCGACGATAGAGGCCACGTTCGCATCCACTCCGTTGCCCCGGAAGATGGCGGTTCTGCGTCCGTAACGCTCGCCGAGGCGTTCCCATGTGGCCGTACCCATCGTGGCCTCGCGCCATTCCACGATGGCGTTGAACTGCGGGCGATCCGCCGCATCGTCCGCCTCGGTGGTATCGGTGAGGGTGAGGAAGTTGCCGCCGATGAACACGCGGTCTCGGTCCGCTTCCTCGATCACCGCCAGTCCGTCCACGAAGGCCAGCGAGTCGACGCCGACAGCGAAGCCGCCGGGCTGACTGACCGTCGCGCCCGTGGGCGAACTGGAGTCTCGGCCACCTGGCACGTTGCCTTCCAACGGCTCCCAGACCTGGGTCGCCTTGTTCCACCGCGCGATGTTGTTGACCCGGACTCTGGAGCCGTCTGGATTGACGGCCTCGGTCATGCGGTAGCCGCCCACGTAGACGTACTGCGACGTGACCTCTACCTCATTGACCTGTGGGATGCCGCCGGAGAATGGCACCTCCGGATCGATGATGTTCTCGAAGCCACCACCGAGCGCTTTCCACTCTCCATCGGCCGTCCACACGGCGATGCCAACCGAGCGACCTGAGGCTCCGGCGTTCGTGAACTGCCCAGCGACGTAGAGGTCGCCGTTGGCGTCGATTGCCATGTCAATGGCACGCGCGTTCTGCGTGTCGTCGGCGTTGCGGAGACCGTTGAGAAAGTCCGGCGCGAACGCATCTGGAGACAGCTGTGCGGCCGCAACGAACGGGAGGAGGACGGCGAGAAGGAGAAGGGCGTGTCGCATGAGAGTGGTGCGGTTTGTTGCGGATACCCGGAGTCGCCCTCCAGTCCGTCACACCACCCGATCTTTTTCGGCTGGCGGTGGTCCTCGCCGAGACCAACCGCCAGCCGACACACGGGCTACCGGCGTTCTGCGTGGATCGCACCCACGGCGTCGATATCGGCTCCGGGGGTGGCGCCACCGCTCCCGCCCTGATTCGGATCGTCGGTCAGGCGGACGAAGCGGAAGCGGGCATCGCGCGGGCCGCGCCCCGCGATGTCGAGCGTGGCCGATGAGCCCTCGACACGACCGAGCAGGATGTAGTCCTGCCCATCGACGGAGATCTCCACGGTGGTCGCCTCCACGTCCGGGCCGATCTCGAAGATGGCGATGTCATCGCCAGGGCCATCGAAGAGGGTGTTGTTGGTGAACTCGAACACGGCCACGCCGCCACTCGTGAGGGTGAGGTAGCACTCGTCTCCCGAGGGGCACTGAGGCGTGTCGTAATCCGGCGGGCCGAGGGCTTGGTCGGGGTCGCTGTACGCTTCTGAGAGAGACGTCGTCGGATCGAAGAGAACGGAGCGGTCCGCGAAGGCGACAGCGCCGAGAGGGAATCGGAGGGTCTCGCCCTGGGAGGTCTCGTACTCCGTCTGGCCGATCTCGACGCGGTCGATGGCATCGCGGGCGGCTTGCTCCACCTGGGAGCATCCACTGAGGACGAGGAGACAGAGGAGAGCGGTGGGAATGCGCATGAGGAGGGGGGATGGAAGGTTCAGTCTCCCCTACGGAAACCGATGGTGCATCCCGTCATGGCACCCGGGCTTGCCCGCCTCGGTACCGAGGCGAGGGGACTCACCAGCAGATGTGCTGGCAACAGATGTGTTGGCAACAGATCCGTTGCGGCCCCTCTGCTACAAACTTGTCCGCTCGCGGAAGCGCTGGGTCTGCCGCCGCGAGAGTTCCACTGTCTCGCCGCCATCCAGCACGGCCCGGAGCGTCCCGCCGAACCAGTCCTCCAGTTGCGCGACGTGCTCCAAGTTGAGGAGATGCTGGCGGCTCGCGCGGAAGAACACGGCCGGGTCCAGCCGCGCCTCCAACTGGGTCAGCGAGCGCAGCACGAGCGGTTTCTCGCCACCCACGTAGAGGCGGACGTAGTTGCCCTCAGACTCGAAGAGCCGCACGTCGCCCAGGCGGACGAAGTGGAGCCGCTCGCCGTCCTTGACGAAGACGCGGTCGTCCGGGCCGAGGCGGCGCTCGGGTGGGTCCGCCTCGGGAGGCGGCTCGGGGCGGTCCACCGGACCGTCGAGGCGGGCGATGGCGCTCGCCAGCCGCGCGGGCGCGACGGGCTTGACGAGGTAGTCCAGCGCGGAGACCTCGAAGGCGCGCAGCGCGTGGTCGTCGTACGCGGTCACGAAGACAACGGCGGGCGGGACGGCATCCAGGCTCGCGAGGAGGTCGAAGCCGGTCTCGCCGGGCATCTGGACGTCGAGGAAGAGCACGTCGGGTGGGGTGCCCGCCTCGTCCAGGCTCGCGAGGAGATCGCGGGCGGCGGGCGCGTCGGCGGCCTCGCCGATGACCTCCACCTCGGGATGCGCCGCGAGGAGGCGGCGGAGTTCGACGCGCGCGAGGCGTTCGTCGTCCACGAGGACGGCGCGGAGGGTCATGCGTCGGTGGGGACAGGCGTGAGCGGGACGAGGACCTCGGCGCGAACGGTGTGCGCGTCGGACTGGCGGACGACCAGCGCGGCGCGGTCTCCGCAGAGGCGCCGGAGCCGCTCGGCAGCGTTCGCGAGGCCGACCCCGCTCTCCGGCTCCGCGTCGGCCTCCAGCACACCGGGGCTCTCCACGATCACGCGGACGCCTCCGGCCTCGGCGCGGGCCTCCACGCGGAGCGTCCCGCCCTCGGGCGTCGCGCTGATGCCATGCTTGATGCCATTCTCCACGAGCGTCTGGATGACCATCGGCGGGACGGGCGCGGCCAGCGCGTCGGCGTCGGCGCGAACGTCGGCGGCGAGGCGGTGCTCGAACCGGAGGCCCTCCAGCGCGAGGTAGCGGCGGACGGTCGCGAGTTCATCGCGCAGCGGGACGGTCTCGCGCTTGCCCGCACCGAGGGCGTACCGGAGCAGATCCGAGAGTTCGGTGACGGCGCCTCGGGCGCGGTCGGGGTCCTCCGCGATGAGCGCGCGGACGGTGTTGAGGCTGTTGAACAGAAAGTGCGGGTTGACCTGCGCCTGGAGGGCGCGGAGTTCCGCCTCGCGGGCGACGGCCTCCAGCCGCCAGCGCTCGGCCTCGGCCCGGGCGCGCTCGCGCTCCGCCTCGCGCCAGCGCCGCACAAGGTGGACGCCCGCGTAGATCCCGGACCAGAGGAGCAGCAGTGCCGTCCAGTTGAAGGCCGCTCCGAGGTAGGAGACCGCGAGGCCCGGAGCCTCAGGGTTGTCCGGCAAGGCCACGGCGAAGAACACAACAGCCAGCGCCGCCATCGCGAAGGCCGCGACCACGCTCCCGCCGCCCATCCGCACGGCCAGCCCGGCGACCGGCAGGCTGAGCCAGTCCATGCGGAGCGCTACCGCCCGGAGCGCGTGCGTCGCGCCGAGGCCCAGCAAGCTCGCGCCGAGGGAGAACGCGAGGCCCTCCAGCGTGATGCCGTTGTAGAGCGCGCCGAGCAGCAAGTTGACGGCGGCGTAGAGCGTCCAGCCGGAGAGCTGGCAGATCCAGTAGGCTCGGGAGGCGCGCATAGCGGAGGGCGGGAGGAGGAGAGACTCGCAGGAGTCGTCCGCGAGAAGAAGCCGCTCGCCGACTTCGCTTCCTCCTCCGTGTCATCCTGAGCGGAAGCGGCGCCAGCCGCTGGAGTCGAGGGATCTCAGCCGAACACAAGGCGTGGTTCTCGGCTGAGATCCTTCGACTTGCTAGCGCTCGCTCAGGATGACACGGGTGGGAGTATGCGGTAGACGAGTCGCCCCGCCTCGGTGGGCCCGTGGGACCCCCGAGGCGGGTGGGGTCAGGTTAGCGACGCGCGGCCGACACGTCCTCGCGAAGGAAGGCCCGGAGACGCTCCATCATCGCGTCGGGCTGGTCGAGTTGGATAAAGTGACGCGCGCCCGGTACAGCGACGATCCGCACGCCATCGAGCGACGCGTACTCCGCCTCGTACATCGCGCGGACCTGCTCCACGGTGCGCGGCGGGTAGCCCGCCCCGGCAGCGAGGACGAGCGTCGGGACGGTCAGGCTCGCGAGGTCGTCGCGAAGGTCCGTCGTCCACATGTCGTAGAACGCCTGCGCGACGCTCGGGATGTCCGAGGCAGCGTGGAGGTCCACGTACGCAGCGGCGCTGTCCGGGCTCGTGATCATGCCCTGGAGGGCCATCTGCTGCTGGATGCGAAACTGCTCGGGCGAGGCGAGCGCCATCATCTGCTTCATCGGGCCGCCCTGCGCGGCAGCGGTGGCCTCCGTCGCGGTGGAGTCCATCATGACGGCGAGGAACGGCAGCGCGTCCACCACGACGACGTGCGAGACGGCTTCGGGTGCAGCCAGCCCCACGCGGAGCGCGGTGAAGCCGCCCAGGCTGTGCCCCACTACGGCGGCAGGGGCGTCCAGATCGCGAACGTACTGCGCGAGGTCATCACGGACGACATCGAGAAAACCGTCCTGGGTGCTGACCTCCACGGGTGCCTCGCCCGCGAAGCCCGCCAGCGTGACGACGTGGAGCCTGTACTCGCCGGAGAGCCTCGCGACGGTGCCGTCCCAGACGGGACCGCCGCTGGAGAGACCAGGCACGAGGAGCACATCGGGGCCGGAGCCCGTGACCTCCACGGCGAACGTTCTGTCTTGGGCACTAGCAGAGAGCGCAGCCAGGACACCGATCAGAATCGCAAGGAAGGCGCCGCGAGCGGGACGGGAGCAGAGGAGAGTCGGCATGGGATTGAGGTGTGAGGAGACGATGCCAAACACGCGATTCTGAGCCTCCAGGCCAGCTCTTTGGGATGAGCGGTGGATCTCGCGGATGAGCGGCCGACCGCCTCCACCGCCGGAGTCGTCTCCGCGCGGGGATGCCCGCCTCGGCACCGAGGCAGAGGGGGCCCGTGCCGCCAACCATTCACGCCGCAGCGCGTTGGCTCTTCCATGCCGCCGCCCGACTCGCAGCCGCCCAACGACTCCTGGGATGCCCCACCCGACGGCCTCATTCGAGGCCTCATGGAGCGCCACGGTCTCACGCGAGAGCAGGCCATCCGCCGCATCGGGCTGGAGCCCGAGGTAGTCCGGGAGAACGTGAACGACCTCGGGCTCGTCGCCTTCCGGGCGCTGAAAGACGGCGCCCGCTTCCGCCTGCACGGCACGCTCTTCTACAAGCGGCTCCCGAAGGTGCCGCGCGGCTCGCGCATGGTCCTGGATCCCGAGTACGAGTACGACCTCGACCGGCCGCGCGAGCGACGGCGACCGAACGCGCGCTCCGTGGACCCCGTGGAAGAGCGGAAGCACCGCCTCGCGTACGTCCGGCCGGACCATCCGGTGGAGCCTGTGAAAGGGAGGGTGCGCTGACTCCCCCCGCCTCGGTGCCGAGGCGGGCAGGGCCAGACGAGGCATGGAGAACCGACGCTTGGACGCGAGACCGAAAACGGCTACTCTCGCGCGATGTCCACTCCCCTCTCCTCTTCCCCGCGTCAGGAGCCGCTCGTCATCGGCGGCACCGAGATCCCATGTGGCACGCGTACCACAGTCCGCCTGCCCATCGCGCCACTCTACACCCTCGCGGCGATGTCGATGCCGGTCCACGTCGTCCGCGGGCGGCGCGACGGCCCCCGGCTCTTTGTTTCGGCGGCCATCCACGGCGACGAGATCCTGGGCGTCGAGATCATCCGGCGGCTGTTGGGGCTGAAGCTGCTCCGGCACCTTCGGGGAACGCTCCTCGCGGTACCCGTCGTGAACGTCTACGGCTACACGGCGCGCTCGCGCTACCTCCCGGACCGGCGCGACCTCAACCGCTCGTTTCCCGGCTCCGCGACCGGCTCGATGGCCTCGCGACTAGCGCACACGTTTATGGACGAGGTCGTCGCGCAGAGCACGCACGGCATCGACCTCCACACGGGTGCGGTGGACCGGACGAACCTCCCGCACGTCCGCGTCTCGCTGGATCAGGAAAACGCCGTCGAGATGGCGCGGCAGTTCCGCGTGCCGCTCATCCTCCACGCCAACCTCCGCGACGGTTCGCTCCGCCAGTCGGTGCTGGAACGCGGCGTGCCAGTTCTGCTCTACGAGGCGGGCGAGGCGCTCCGCATCGACGAGCGCTCGGTCCGGGTGGGTCTGCGCGGCGTGGTTTCGGTGATGCGCGGCCTCGGGATGCTGCCCGGCACGGCGCCTACGCGCGTGACGCGCCCGCTCCTGGCGCGAAGCAGCGGCTGGACTCGCGCCGAGGAGAGCGGCACGCTCCGCCTCGCGAAGGACGTGGGGGACCTCGTGGAAAAGGGCGAGACCGTCGGGACGCTCACGGCGCCACTCGGGGACGCGGAGACGCCGGTGGTCTCGCGAGACAGCGGGCTGATCATCGGCAAGACGCAGCTGCCGCTCGTCTACGAGGGCGAGGCGCTGTTCCATGTCGCGCGGCTGGAGGAGCCGGACACCGCCGAGGATCGCCTCGCGACGTACGAGGACCGGCTCTCCGGCTGGCGCGAGCCCGTCGAGGCCGACCACTGACCCCGCCCGCCTCGGTCCCTCCGTGGGCGCACCGAGGCGGACGCACCCGGCTACGCCCCGCGCACCTCGCGCAGGAGCGCGTCCACCTGCGCCGTCCGCGCCGAGTCCGCCGCGCTCTGGAACACCCGCCGCGCGCGCTCCAGCATCGGGCGTGCCGCCTCCGGGTCCTCGCGCGAGGCGAGCACGCGCCCCAACTCCATCGCTGTCACGCCGATCATGAGGTGGTCCTCCGGGAAGCCCGCCTCGAAGGCGCGGAGTGACTGGCGAAACGCCGCCTCCGCTTCAGCCGTCTCTCCATCACGCGCGAAGGCACGGCCCAGGTTGACCCGGAACTGCGCCGTCGCGACGTGCTCTGGTCCGTAGACCCGCTCACCCAGCGCGACAGCCTCGGCGAACAGCACCCGCGCGCGGCCTGTCCGGCCGAGCCGTTCTTCCAGCGAGGCCACGTTGTTGAGGCCCGTCGCCACCTCGGGATCGTCGTCGCCTCGGGTGCGGCGGACGCGGTCCAATGCCTCGCTGAGGACCTCCGCTGCCTCCGCGTTGCGGCCCATCCGCGCGAGGGTCACGCCCACGTTATTGAGCGTCACCAGGGCGTCCGGGTGGTCCGGTCCGACGGTCTCGCGGTGGATGCCGAGCGCCTCACGGTACGTCGCGAGGGCCTGGTCGTATCGGCCATCGGCCTCGTAGACGCGCCCGAGATCTGTGAGCGTGGGCGCGACATCCGGGTGGCGATCTCCGGCGGTGCGGCGCATGCGGTCCACCGCGCGGAGCGCGATACCCTCCGCCTCGGCAGTCTCCCCGAGGCGGGCGAGGACGCGCGCGAGATTGCCCTCGGTGTATGCCTGCTCAATGGGGTCCGGGTCGGAGATCCGCTCCCGGATGCGGACCGCGCGGCGGTGCATGGTCACAGCCTCTGCCAGTTCGCCGAGTCCCTCCAGTGCCAGCGCGAGGGTGTTGTACCGGAACGCTGTCGCCTCAGAGGGCCGCCGCCCGGCGACCTCGAACGACCGGCGGCTCGCGGCGGCGGAGGCCTCGTAGTCGCCGGTCTTGTGGAGCGCGAGGCCCAGGGAGGTCAGCGCATCTGCCTGACGCTCGCGATCCGGGGCGGGAGCGGCGTCGAACTGCGCGATGGCCTCGCGGAGAACCTCCGCGGCAGCCTCGCTGTCGCCGTTGCGGTGGAGCAACCGCCCGAGGTTGCTCAGCATCAGACGTAGGTCCACAGTCTCCCCAGCTTGGCGTCGCTCCAGCGCGATGGCGCGGCGGAGCAAGTCGGCACCCTCACGGTAGCTGCCGAGGTTGCCGTAGACATTGCCGAGAGCGTGCAGCAGACGGGCCTGCACGGCGGGCTCTGCGTCCAGCGTGTCCACCACCGCGAGGCCGCGCGCGAGGATATCGTAGGCAGAGAGCGTGTCGCCGCGCGCCTGATGGGGATCGCTCGTGCCGAAGACCTCCACGAGCACATCCGTGGCACGGGAGGCCGTCTGTGCCTCCGCCTCGGCGATGGCGCGGGCCACCTCGGCCTCGGAGGCCTGCCACAGCGCCGCCCCCAGCCCGACGAGCAGCGCCACCAGCGCGAGGCCCGCCAGCGCCACCGCGCTCCGGTGCCGCCTCGCGAACCGTCCCACGCGGTACACCACCGACTCGCCACGCGCCTCGATGGGCAGACCGCCCAAATGGCGTCGGAGGTCGCGCGCGAGCGAGGCCGCGCCCTCGTAGCGGCGCGAGGGCTCCTTCCGAAGCGCCTTCAACACGATGGTGTCCAGATCGCCGTGAAGGCGGCGGCGATCAGCCGCCGCGCTCGGGGCCGTCGGCTCTGTTTCCAAGACAGCCCGCTCCACGGCCTGCCGTGAGCGCTCGGTCGGGTGGAAGGGGCGCTGCCCAGCGAGGAGTTCGTAGAGTACCACGCCGAGGGCGTACACGTCTGTGGCGGTGGTGACGGCCTCGCCTCGAATCTGCTCCGGCGCAGCATAGTGCGGTGTGAGGAGAGCGCGGCCCGTTCGCGTCTCCATCGCGCCCGCCTCCGGCTCCAGCAGCTTCGCGATTCCGAAGTCCAGCAGGACGGTCTGCGGACGCCCTTCGTCGTCTTCGGCCACGAGGATGTTGCTCGGCTTCAGGTCGCGATGGACCACGAGGTGACGGTGCGCGTAGGCGACGGCCTCGCACACATCGAGAAAGAGCCCGAGGCGGGCGCCCACGTCCAACTGGCGGCGCTCGGCGTGGGCGGTCAGCGGCTCGCCCTCCACGTAGGCCAGCGCGAGATACGGCCGACCGTCGTCTGCCACGCCCCCGTCGATGACCCGCGCGATGCCGGGGTGATCCAGGCGCGCGAGGATCCGGCGCTCGGCCTCGAACCGCGCGATGAGGTCTGGCGCCAGCCCGGCGTGGACCAGCTTGAGCGCCACGCGCTGCTCGAAGAGAGCGTCGGCGCGCTCAGCGAGAAAGACCTGACCCATCCCGCCTCGGCCCACCTCGCGAAGCACCCGCCACGGGCCGATACGCTCGGGCAGCGGAGCCTCACGCGAATCCTCGGGCGGGCCCTCGCGAAACTGGCGGCCGAGGGTGTCGAAGAAATCGCCGGCGGAGTTCGCGACGCTGAGGAGACGCCGGACCTCTTCGCGGACAGCCGGATCGTCAGTGGCGGTGCCGAGCCAGTCCTCGCGCGTGGGAGCGGGCATCTCGGCGGCCTCGTCGTAGAGGGCCTTAACCTGGGACCAGAGCGCAGGGGACATGGCAGCGGCGGGGACTCACTCCAGCATACCGGAGCGGAACCGAGCAGAGGCCACCGGGCTCGGTCTCGGCTACCAGCCACCCCCGCCTCGGCACCGAGGCGGGCAGAGCCAGACACCTCCCGTCAGATCGTCCCGTCGAGGAAATCGCGCGAGAGCTCCGCGAAGAGCCACGCCCGCGCCACGCCCCAGTCTCGCGTGACCGTGCGGCGGCTCACGCCGAGCGCCTCCGCCGTCTCCGCCGCGTCCAGCCCGCCGAAGAAGCGACACTCCACGACGGAGGCTGCGCGTGGATCAAACGCCTCCAGCCGGACGAGCGCCTCTTCCAACGCCAGTACGTCGGCCGCGCGCTCCGGCGAGGCAATCAGGACCTCGTCCAGCGGGACCGGCGCCTGCCCGCCACCGCGCTTCTGGGCTGCCTGCCGCTCGGCGTAGTTGACGAGCAGATGACGCATCGCCTTCGACGCCACCGCCAGAAAGTGCTCGCGGTCCGCGTAGTCTTTGCCGATGAGTTTGACGTACGCCTCGTGGACGAGGGCCGTCGTGTTGAGGGTTTCGTTGCCGTTCCAGCGGGCGCGCTGCTGGCGGGCGGCGCGATGGAGCACGTCGTAGACCTGCGCGAAGGCATCGTCCGGGACCGGATCGCCGCGCTGGAGGTCGCGGAGGACCTGGGTCACGTCGCCTGACGAGGGCCTCGTGGTGGACATGAGGAGGGAGGGAGGCTCTACCGAAGGCTACGGAATTCAGCTCGAGCGCCTCTCACCATCGCCGCCCTGCCCGCCTCGGTACCGAGGCGGAGAGACCCGTGGCCTCTCCGGGGCGCCGTTTCTGTGGAGGGAGTCGGACCCCCGCTCCAGACCATGAACCGACTCCTCTGTTTCACCCTCCTCTTCCTCACGCTCGCCGCCACAGCCGAGACCCCGGACGCCCAGAGCATCCTCCGCCGAGCACAGCAAGCCGCCGAGCGAACCGCTGAGCGCGAAACCGAACGGGCCGCCGAACGCGCAGCCCAGCGCATCATCGCGCAGTTCGCGGACTGGGCCGAGGGCGCAGTCGTCTGCGCGCTCGGGGATGAGGCGTGCGCCCAGGGTGCCGAGTCCGAGGGCCGTCCCGTGGTCTTCACCGATGGCGACGGCGAGCCCCTGCCTGAACGCGAGCAGCCCTACGCCCCCGACGCCTCCGGGCTTCCCGCAGGCTTTGACCTCGACGGAACCGCCTGGGTTCGAGCCGAGAGCTCCTACAACCCAAACGACGGGATGCGCATCCGCGTCGAGGAAACCCGGGCCCTCTTGACGGAGGTACCTCGCACGGCCAGTAGCGCGGTCTGGCAAGATGGTGTCGCGATCTGGCGAGACCTCACGCCTGCAGGCGACCTCCGCGTCCTCGGCAGCGACGGCAGCTACTACGCCGCGCGCCTGACCGCGCCTACCGAGGAACGCCTCGTCTTGGACATCTTCCACAACGGAGCAGGAAGCGACCAGACGTGGCAGCGCGTCAGCACCGTCGCGCCTCCGGGCACGCCCTGGGCCACGCCCGCGCCGACCGAAACCTCTCCGCCACCCGCACGGGAAACGCGAGAGGCCGTCCTCCGCTTCGAGACCGTCCAGTTCGGCAGCGTAGATGAACTCGGAGGCGACGAGTATGTCTATCAGGTCGTCCCTCTTCGCGGCGTGATCGGTGAGGGGGATCTTCGGCAGCCGCGCCCCCTGCCCATCACACGGCTGGCGGCTGGGTCCAACTACGTGGAAGACGAGGACACCCTCACCCTCCTCCCGTCTGCCTCCATCGCCCGCTACGACGACCTCCAGCCCTTCGAGGTCTTCGGCGCCGTCGTGCTCCTCGTCGAGGTAGACAACACGCCCGAATCGCTCCGGGAACGGGGCCTGGACGCCGCCGCACGCCGCATCGGCATGAGCTTTCGCGAGGCGCTTTCGCCTGTCGCTTTCGAGTACGACCTCTCTGATCACAGCGAGGCGAACGTGCGGCGTGTGCGTGATGCTATCGTGGAGCGCCTTCGCGCCTTCATGGGCATGGAGCGGTCCACGGGCTACACCGATGCCGTGCACCGAAGCTGGGAGAACGGCATCCGCGCCGCCGCTCTCCGTGACGACGACGACCTCGTGGTCACGTCACTCCAGTTCGGGATCCGCCTTCCTGGGCGCGACACGGTCACGGACCCCGCGATCCCGATGAACGAGAGCCAGCAGTCCTCCATCGAGTGGCTAGAGCGCGAATACGGTCAGCGCCTCTCGCGCTCCGACGATACCGTCTTGATTCCCACGGCGTCCCTCTACGACGCAGGCGGCTTTCTTTCGATCTCGATGGGCAACCTCGGGGTGTTCATGACCGAGGGCTACGGCCGCAGGGAAGGCATCGGCGACGCCGGAGTCTACCTCATCGGATCCGTCGCGCTCCGCTGACTCCCCCCGCCTCGGCACCGAGGCGGACCAGCCTAGCCCTCCGTCCCTGCAGAGTCATAGAGTTGAGCGCTGCACCAGGGTAGCCCGCACTCTCCTACACGCCTGGCTGGTATGGTCTGTCCAGAGAAACTTCGACGTATGAACAGGTAGACCCGCCTTCCACCATGACCATGCGCGCACTCTTGCTTCTCACGGCTCTTCTCGTTGCAGTCCCAGCGGCGCTCGCTCAACCCCGCTCTGCAGGCGACATACGACTCGTCTCTGTCACGGTCGACGAAACACTCGACTACCAGTTCGAGGTTGACGACGCTGTTTGGACTCTCTCGTATGCGTCCCCACAGCGTGGTGTCGGCGTAGTTCGCGTCACGGATAAAGGGGGGAACGAGGTGCTCGCCGTCCGGCAAGGACAGCGCACAGCCGTTCGCATCAACGGTCGGCGCGTAGTGCTCCGCGATGGGCAATCGCTTTACGAAGTGGAGGGCGTTGAGCCGGATGCAGTCTGGCTTGTGGAGCAGAATGTCGGCGCCTCACGCTCGATAGGGACAGGCTGGCTCCAGGAGATCACTGCTGGTGGAAGCTCCACACCTCCAGCAACTCAGCGCTTGTGGCGTGTCCCGGACCTCGTCGGGGATATCATCGGTGGAATCGTTGGCGGTGGCAGCGGGGGAGGCGGGGGCTGCTCGTCCTCCGAGACGAGTTGCACAGAGGAGGACGTCAACGGCAATTCAACCATTGTGACTCATCGCTGCAGCTGCGGTGTCGCCTTCTGCACGACCCAGCAGTTCACCGTGGAGGTGCCCGTCGTGGTGGCTCAAGCCAACGGCTCCACGGAGGTGCAATCGGAGCAGCGGAGCTTCACCCGATGCCTCTGCGGCTGCCTCAAGCTGGCGGAGAATCGGCGCTGACTCTCGCCTCGGCACCGAGGCGGACCAGCCTAACTCTCCGTCCAGACCGCCAGTTCGTTGCCGCTCGGGTCGTGGAAGTGGAACCGGCGACCGCCGGGAAACGCGAAGATGGCCTGCGTGACGGTCCCGCCAGCCGCGATGACGGCGTCTCGGGTCGCCTCCAGGTCGTCGGAGTAGAGGATCGCGAGAGCGCCGCCACCGGTGGCCCGGAGGTCGTCCGTCTGCTCCATCCCGCCGACCTCGCGGCCCTCTCCCTGGATACCCGCGTACGTCGGTCCGTAGTCCGTGAACTGCCAGCCGAAGGCCTCGGCGTAGAAGCGCTTGGCCTCGGCGAGATCGCGGACGGTGAACTCGATGTAATCGAGCGTGTGGTGTCTGGACATAGGGCGAGAGAGAAGTCGCGCCAGGGTACCCCGCCCCGGTGCCACCGTCGCGGCACCGAGGCGGGGGGACTCAGGCACGGCCCATGCCTCGGTCCACCTCGGCCTTGAGGTCTCGCGCGAGGTCCTCGATAGCGACCGCGCCCGTGTCGATGGTCTGCCCGTCCTCGCCTACGCCTCTCCGGCGGACGCTCGCGGTCCCCGCCTCGGCCTCCTTCGCGCCGACGACCAGTTGCGCGGGCACCTTGGCGAGTTCCGCCTCGCGGATCTTGCGGCCCACCTTCTCGCTCCGATCGTCCACCTGCACGCGGAGGCCGGACTGACGGAGCGTGGCAGCAACCTGCTCCGCGTACTCGTTCTGGGCGTCCGTGATGGGCAGAATGCGCGCTTGGACGGGCGCGAGCCACAGCGGGAAGTCGCCGCCGGTGTGCTCGATGGTGACGCCGATAAAACGCTCCAGCGAGCCGAACGGCGCGCGATGGATCATGACCGGCCGTACACGCTCGTCGTTCTCGTCGATGTACGTCAGGTCGAAGCGCTCCGGCAGGTTGTAGTCCAGTTGGACGGTGCCGAGTTGCCAGCTCCGGCCGAGGGCGTCCTTGACCATGAAGTCCAGCTTCGGACCGTAGAACGCGGCCTCGCCTTCCTCCTCGACCGCATCCAGCCCCATCTCCGAGGCAGCCTCGCGGATGGCCTGCTCAGCGGCGTCCCACTTCGCGGGCTCCCCGATGTACTTCTCCGTGTTCGCGGGATCGCGGAGCGAGACCTGCACCGTGAAATCCTCGTAGTCCAGCGCGCGCAGGACGGTCAGTGTGAGGCCGATCACGTCCTTGAACTCGTCCTTGACCTGATCGGGCGTGCAGAAAATGTGGCCGTCGTCCTGGGTGAAGCCGCGCACGCGCGTGAGACCGCCCAACTCACCGGACTGCTCGTAGCGGTACACCGTCCCGAACTCCGCGAGGCGGACCGGGAGGTCCCGATAGGAGTGTGGCTTTCGGTCGTAGATCTGGACGTGGTGCGGGCAGTTCATCGGCTTGAGCAGGTAGCCCCGCTCGTCTGCCGAGGTGGGGCCACTGCCCACCTTGTGACTGCGCGCGTCGGCGTGCTCGCCCTCAGGCAGCGCCGGACCGGCGCCTCCCTCTAGCATTGGTGGGAACTGGCTGTCCGCGTAGTACGGGTAGTGCCCGGACGTGCGGAAGAGGTCCAACCGCGCGATGTGCGGCGTGACGACCGGCTCGTAGCCGCGCGCCGCCTGCTCTGCCTTGAGGAAGTCGATGAGCGTCTGGCGGAGCACCGCGCCCTTCGGCAGCCACATCGGAAGGCCAGGGCCGACGGTGTCCGTGAACATGAACAGGTCCAGTTCACGCCCCAGCTTGCGGTGGTCGCGCTGGCGGGCTAGTTCCAGCCGCTCCAGGTGCTCATCAAGGAGCTTCTGCTTGGGGAAGGTGACGCCGTAGATGCGCGTCAGCTGCGGGCGCGATTCGTCGCCGCGCCAGTAGGCGCCCGCGAGGCTCGTCAGCTTGACCGCCTTGATGGGCTTGGTGCTCGGGATGTGCGGCCCCCGGCAGAGGTCCACGAAGGTGCCCTGCTGGTAGAACGTGATGGAACCGTCCTCCAAGTCCGCGAGGAGTTCCTGTTTATAGCCGTCGCCCTTGTCCGTGAAGTACACCAGCGCGTCCGCCTTGGACACGTCGCGGCGCTCGAAGCGGTTGTCTTGCCGCGCGAGTTCCTTCATCTTGGCCTCGATGGCCGGAAAGTCGTCGTCGGTGAGGCGCTCCTTCTCCGTGCCCGAGAGGTCCACGTCGTAGTAGAAGCCGCCGTCCACGGCCGGGCCGATGCCGAACTGGATGCCGGGGTAGAGCGCCTCCAGGGCCTCGGCCATGAGGTGCGCGGAGGAGTGCCAAAAGGCCTGCTTCCCGCCCTCGCTGTCGAAGGTGAGGATGGAGACCGTCGCGCCGTCCGGGAGCGGGTGGTCGAGGTCGCGCACCTCGCCGTCTACTTCGACGGCCAGCGCGGCGCGGGCGAGGCCGGAGGAGATGTCCTGGGCGAGGTCGCGGCCCGTGGCGCCGTCTGGAAGCTGGCGGTGGGAGCCGTCGGGGAGGGTAATCTGCATGGGGAGTCCGGAGCGTTTCGCGCGAAGCTACCGAGGCGGGCGGGGAGCGACGCCGAAGACGCTGCGAGTGCCTGTCCCAGGGGTGCCCGCCTCGGGGAAGCCGTGGGTGGGGCGCGCCAATCAAACACCGGGCTGTTCGTGTACTGAGGATCGCGCCCCGCGTAAGCGCCCGCCCGGTAGCTTGCCGAATGCCTGCCGCGTTCGACCGTCTCCGCTTCACCGGCACCTGGCGCCCCTACCAGGCCCGCGTGCTGGCCGAGTTAGACGCGCACATGGACGACGACCGGGTCCACATCGTCGCACCATCTGGGTCAGGCAAGACGCTCGTCGGACTGGAAGCCGTTCGGCGGATGGGTCGCCCAGCGCTCATCCTCGCGCCGACCGTCGCACTGTGCGATCAGTGGCTCGACCGCTGGACTGAGCACTTCTCGGGTGCGGCCCTCGACACGTCTCGGGATCTACGCCAGCCCGCGACGCTGACCATCGCCACGTACCAAGCGCTCCACGCGGCACACACGGTGGACTCTGCCACGCTGTCGGACGCCCTTTGCGACGTCGGTACGCTCGTGGCGGACGAGGCGCACCACCTCCGAAAGGCGTGGTGGGAAACGCTGCGCGACGTGCACGAGGCGATTCCGGGTCTCCATGTCGTCGCGCTGACCGCCACGCCTCCATACGATGTCCCCTCAGCGGAGTGGAAGCGATACGCTGCGTTCTGTGGTCTGCCCGATGCCGAGATCACGACGCCTGAACTCGTCCGCGCCGGGCACCTCTGCCCACACCTCGACGTCGTCCATCTCTCCGTCCCGGATACGCTCGTTCAGGCAGAGGTAGACGCGCAACGCGAGGCCGCCACTCAGCTTGCAGAACACGCCCTCAATGGGCCGTTTGCCCGCTCCCTTGCTGCGCACCCCTGGATAGAAGCCCCGGACCGCGACGCCATCGCGGATGGCGACCCGGAGTGGTTCGTGTCTGCGCTCACGTTCCTGCACACCGCCGGGCACGACGTATCGTGGACTGGCGCAGTACTCGGCATTGAGCCGGGCGACCTTCCAGCGCTTCGCCTGAGCACCGTCAGCCATGTTCTCCAAGGTGCACTCCGCCGCCTCGGCGAGTTCCCTCCCGGAGCCGCTGACGCCGTCCGGCGACTAGGGGCTGAGGCTCGCCGGATCGGCGCGATGCATGGGCGGCGCGTGTTGCTCCACCGCCCACCTACGGTTCGGAAGGCATTGGGACGCAGCACCTCCAAGATCGAGTCCGTGGCAGAGGTCGTGGCCTTCGAGGCTGAGCACAGAGGCGGCGATCTGCGAGCCGTCGTTCTGGCCGACCGCATTCACGAGGAGGTGTGGGAGGCTGAATACGAAGGTCGCCTACCGTTGGGTGTCGCTCCGCTCGTCTCGCGGCTGCAAAGACTTGGAACGGTGCCCGTGGCGGCGCTGAACGGTGCGTTCGTGGCGCTCCCGGAGGCATTGCTCGGCCATCTCCAGCGCGAGGTCTCAGACCCTCTCGATACCGTTCCGGTGACCGCGCTGCCTGGCATGGTCCGCGTTACGCTTCGCGGCGATGGGACGGCTCTCGTCAGGCCGATGACGCGGCTATTCGAGCAGGGGGAGGTGCGCGCGCTCGTCGGGACCGTCGCGCTGTTGGGGGAGGGATGGGACGCGCCAGCGGCGAATGTTCTCGTGGCGGCATCGTACGCGGCGACGTTCGTGCAGACGGGCCAGATGCGTGGGCGCGTGCTGCGTGTCGACGCCTCGCAGCCAAACAAAGTGGCGACGGTCTGGCATCTCGCATGTGTAGAACCCGGCGCCGAGGATGGAGGCCCCGACCTCGCCCGCCTCGCTCGTCGGTTCGCAGCGTTCGCGGGCCCTCGCGCGAGCAACCCACCACAGTTGGAGACTGGCACCGCCCGGCTCTCGCTTCCGGCCTTTCCATCTGCCGTCGCCGACGTGGAACAGGCCAACGCGACCATGTACGCGCAGGCGATTTCGCTCTCTCGCATCCGCCAGCTGTGGCGCGAGGCCGTAGGCGACGAGGTCAACGGGCACCGGCTCCGGCCCCTCGTACGTGTCCCCACGGGCCAACCGGCGATACCTCCAGGCGTCGACATTCGGCGTGTGTTCAGCGACCCTCTCGTTCCCCTCCCATTGCTTGGGGGGATCGGCACACTAGGGGCTGCCGCTGCCACCGGGCTAGCGGGAGGGTTGAGCGCTCCATTCGCGCTCGCTCTAGGGACGGGGGCCGTGCTCACGGCAGGGACCGCTGCTGCAGTTGCGAGTTGGCGAGCCGTTCAGCGGCGGGCCATCGCGCGGACACTCGGGACGGACGGCCTCCGGCTCCGCGCTGTCGCAGAAGTGGTTCTCTCAGCGCTCGCCGCCAGCGAGGTGGTATCAGGGGGCCGCGTCGTAATTGAGCGAGAACCGGGCATTGTCACTGCCCGGCTACTGGATGCTTCCACCGCAGACAGTGAGACCTTCGCGACAGCACTCGCGGAAATCGCCGGGATGGCAGGACGTCCTCGTTACCTGCTCCGCGCAAACGGAGTTTTCCTTCCCGTTCCAACGGAGTTGGGGAGGCGAAAGGATCGAGCGGAGACCTTCGCGACCTCGTGGCGAGAGCGGATCGGACCGGCGGACCTGGTGTTCACACGCACGCCGGATGGGCGACGGCACCTCGCTGAGGCCCGCGCTCGGTGGAGCACGGCGGGCCACCGAGTCGAGACCGTCCGTCGGTGGTCGTGACTCACATGCTCGACGCATCGAATGCGGCTCTTCCCGCCTCGGTCCCTCCGTGGCCGCACCGAGGCGGAAGGGGCTCGCCCTCAAACCAAACCTGAACCAGAGGGCTACCTCTCGAACATCGGGACCTCGCCGAGATCCGCCCGCTCCAGCGGCTGGAGCGCAGACGGGCGCAGCACCTCGTGGCGGAGCAGCAGCCGCAAGCTCGACGCCCACTGCTGCTGCGTGCTGAGGCGTGTCGCGAGGGCCTCGGCCCGCGCCTCCCGGCCCTGCGCGAGGTGCGCGACGGCGAGCAGGTAGAGCGCAGGCGCGAAGCGGGGATCGTGGTCGAGGACCTCGCGAATGGCTTGCTCCGCCTCAGGCCAGCGGTGGAGTTCCGCGAGGGCGCGCGCGTGGCCCATCGCGCCGAGATGCTGGTAGGGCGCGGACTCCCGCACTTCCTCGAAGAGCGCAGCCGCCCGGATAGGCTGCGATGCCCCGAGGTGATGATGCGCGAGGGCATAGGCGGCGGGGAAGTATCCCTCGGCGTAGGCCCCCCGGTACGCACGAGCCGCGGCCACCTCGTCGCCGATGGCCTCGAAGACCGTCCCAGCGAGGAACTGGAGCGTCGCGTCGCGCGGGGCCTGCTGCGTAGCTTCGATGAGGACCGCGCGATCCCGCGTGAAGTCACGGGTCTGTACCCGGATGGGGCCCACGAGCCGAGTCGCGACGGCGTACGCTCGGGCGGCGGGGTCCTGCTCGGCCGCCTCGCGGAGAGCACGCGCGAGGCGGGCGGGGCGGTCGCGGCGAGCGCGGAGGGCAGGCACGGGATCCGTAGCAAGACACACGTCCTCGCGGAGGAGGTTGGCCTCGCCATTTGTGGAACGCCCGGAGACGACGACACCGAGCACGCGCCCCTGCTCGTCGAGCAGCGGGCCTCCGCTATCACCGGGGCGGACGGCGTTGCCTGCTACCCGCAGCCGGCCGTCCTGCACACCGATCCCCTCGAAGTGCGCCGCCGCCGTACGGAGTTGGCGCCGGTCGAACCCGTAGCCATCGCGGACGGAGCCGGTCACGAGCGGCCACCCGGCGGTGAAGGCGACCGCGCCCGCCTCGGGCTCGCCCTCGGGCGCCACGACGAGCGCCTGCATGTCGGCGCGCTCGGTCTCGCGCGGGTCCACGTGGAGGACCGCGATGTCCCGCTCGGGATCCAAGGCCCAGACTCGCCCGAGGGTGACGAGCCGTCCCGAGGGGAGCTTCGCACGCACCCGGCTGGACCCGACGACGACGTGGTAGGCGGTCACGAGCGCATCCGGCGCGGCGAGCCATGCGCTACCGGTGCGGCGGAAGCGCCGCTCACCGACTTCCCCCTCTGCGACGATGGGTACCACGGAGCGGACCTGCGCCTCGGGCCACGCCGCGAACACACGCAGCGGCTGCGGGCGCGAGCCGAGACGGACCGTCCGCCCCTGCGCCCTCGGAACGTCCAGCACGACGGGTGGGACCTCGATCTCCCCCGTCTGGCGGACACGGAGCACGTACCGCCGCTGGATCTCCAGAACGCCTTCGCGCCAGCGATGGGACACAGGCCACGAGCGGACCACGTCCACGTCAGGGGAGGCCTCGGGAGCCGTGTCACCGAGAGCGGCCACCAGGCGCTCCCCGTGGGACCGGGAGCGGGGCAACGCCAGCACCTCGACGCTCAACTCCACGAGGCCGCCCACCTCCACCGCGCGGCGGTCCAGCGTGCTGAAGACCTCCGCTCGGTACGCATCGCCTCCCTGTGCCGCTGCGGGTGGAAGGCTGAGAAGGAGGAGAGCGACGAGCGCGCTCCCCCGTGCGCAGATCGTAGCGAATGGCATAGGCCCGGGGGCAGAACGAGGTGGGCAGAGAGCACCCGCCAGGTATGGGCAGAAACGCCCGCCCCCCAGCTCAGGTCCCGGGCTCGGGGAGCGCCGCCTCGGCGACGATCGCGCGGACCCAGGTCGCGAGCCGGTCTCGGACCATCCGCCCGACCTCCATGACTTCGGAGTGGTCCAGCGGGCGCCCTTGGAGGCCGGCGGCAAGGTTCGTGATGGTGGAGATGCCGAGCGTCGGCATGCCGAGCGCCGCGGCTTGCAGCGCCTCAGGGACCGTGCTCATCCCGACGGCGTCGGCCCCAGCGCGTTCGAAGAAGCGGATTTCCGCCGGGGTCTCGTACGACGGGCCTGCTGTCCACACGTACACGCCCTCACGATAGGGAATCTCGTGTGTTAACGCAATGTTACCCGCCTGCTTTCTCCACTGTTCGTCGTACGGATTGGACAGGTCGGGGAATCGTACCTCTGCCTCGGGCAGTTTTCCGGAGAGCGGACTCGCGAAGGCCAGGTTCAGATGGTCGGTGATGAGCATCAGCGTGCCCGGCTCGAAGTGGCGGTTGATGCCGCCCGCTGCGTTGGTGAGCAGCAGCCCTTTCGCGCCGAGCCGGTGCGCGAGCCGCACAGGAAACGTCACCGCGCGCGGGCTGTGTCCCTCGTAGAAGTGGACCCGCCCCTGGATGACGAGCACGGGGCGCCCGCCGAGGTGGCCGAGCACGAGGCGTCCGGCGTGGCCCTCCACCGTGGAGGCCGGGTAGTGCGGGATCTCGCTGGTGGGCAGGATCACGGCATCCTCCACGTCGTCGGCGAGGGCACCGAGGCCGGAGCCGAGCACGAGTGCCAGGTCAGGCACGAGGTCCGTGTGGGCGCGAACGGCGGCGACGGCCTCGTCTAGCTGACGGGTGTCTTCGGCGGGATCGAACATGGGCAGGGGCGAAAGGCACGAAGGGAGCGCAGGAAGGTGCGCTGACGGGCTCGCGAGGTCAAACGAACTCCCCGTCTGCCTCCGCCTCGGGTCCCTCGCGGGTTGCCCCGAGGCGGGCGAGATGGCCCCGGGACTACCCTCGCGCTCGCCTCGCGAGGTACACCACGTACGCCACCGCGCCGACTGCCGCCAGTTGACGGCCCGGTACCAACCGAGGGGCGACCAGCCGCGAACCCGGCGTCTCGGCCCAGATCCACCAGAGCGCCGCCCCCAACGCGATCACGAGGACCGCCCCGGCGAGCGCCACCCACCGCCCCGTGGAGGTCTCGCGCCCCCACCACGCCAGTGCCGCAAGCAGCGCGTACGGTAGCGCGATGAAGGCGAGGGAGGGCGGACGCGAGGTCAGTTGTGGCTCTGCGCTCACCACGGCGATGGAAAGCACTGCGCCGAGCAGGCACACGCCCCACGCTGTCCAGGTGAGCCCGCTTACTCCCACGATGCACCCTCGTCCGAATCGCCTTCGTGGGGGTCGTTCTCCATAGCCGCCTCGACCGCCTCGCGAACCTGATCGAACGAGAACCCGCGCCGGAGAAGGAAGTCCGTCGTCTTCTTCTTGCGCTTGCGCAGGTCGGCCTCGCGCGAGAGCGCCCGCCAGCGCTGGAGCGCGAGGCGGTGCGCCGAGTCCGCGAGGTCGTCCGTGTCGAGTTCGTCCAGTGCCCGTTCGATGGCCTCGCGAGGGACGCCCTTCTTGATCAGGTCGGCGCGAAGGCGCTGGGGGCCGTGACCTCGACTGGCGGCGCGTCCGCGCGCGAAGGCGGAGGCGTAGGCCACATCGTCCAGGTAGCCGTATCGCTCCATCTGCGCGATGGCGTCCGCAGACGCCGTGTCGGAAAAGCCGCGTCGCGAGAGGGAGCGACGGACCTCCTCGGTGGTCTTACCGCCTCGCGAGACATAATCCAGAGCAGCCTGACGAGCGCGGATCACTTCCTCCTTCTGCAAAAGGGCGACCTGAGCCTCGGGTGTAAGCCGGAGCCCCTTCCGAACCCCCTCGGCCACAGCCACATCTGCCGCCAGCCCAAAGGCGAAGCGACCATCGAGGAAAACACTGACTCGGTTAGGATCTGTCGCTTGGGCCTTCACACTGGTCACGGTCCCCTCGCGGAGGTCCGTGGGGTCCGGCACACGAGGGCGGGCTTCTCGTCGCTGCATGCCCCAATCTCGCGCCCGGCGGCTCCCGGTGTCCAGCAGGGCCCGGGAGATCAATCCCGTTGATCGACTCGCGCGCGATCTCTATTCGGTTGTGACCGGCTATTCTGCCCTCCGCCCCACCCCTTCTGCCAACGGCGCCGCGATCTCGCGAGCGCCCCTTTCGCTTGCCTTCCATGCGCCCCGCACACGTTCTCGGGCTTCTGGTCTTTGCCCTCACATTCAGCCCGACCGTCCACGCGATGGATCAGTGGGAGCCTTCCCCCGCTGACCCTCTCGACATCTTCGATCTCCCGACGCTAGAGGAGGCGCTGGCCCCCGGCCTCGGGCTCACGCTCGGCGTTGCCATTGTCGGAGACGACGGGGACGGGGAAGTCGGCCCCGGCGAGCGCGTCCAGTACAGCGGCACCCTCTCCAACCCGGGCGACGCGACCGCGACGGGCATCTCCTTCCAGGTGGAACTGGACCCGAACCTCGAACTCGACCGCTCGACGATCCTCTTCGCGCCCGTCGCTCTCCCGGATGCCTATGCAACGGACACCGACACGCCGCTCATCATCAACGCAGGCGTCGGCCCTGAGTTTTTCCTGAGCGCAAACGACTTCGATCTCGACAAGCCGCTGCCCAAGAAAAACGTCGTCCCTGTGACGGGCCAGGCGACCACCGAGGGCGGCACGGTGGACATCACCAACCGGGGCGGCTTCGTCTACACCCCGCCGAACGGCTTCACAGGAGACGACACCTTCACGTACACGCTCACAGACCGCACAGGGCAGACGGCGGTCGGCACGGCTACCGTGAGCGTGGGCAACCAGTTGCCAGGCGTCTGGTTCGTGGACGCCAACGCAGCCCCCGGGGGCAACGGCTCCATGAGCGCGCCCTTCCAAGACCACACGCCACTCAACGGCGCTGGGGGCACCGGCGACGTGGACGAGCCGGGCCAGACCATCTTCTTCTACGAGGGCACCTACGACATCGACGACTCCTTCCATCTTGAACCCGGCCAGACGATCGTCGGCCAGGGCGTTGACCTCGTCATCGGTGGCGAGGTGATCGTGTCCGGGACGCCCGCGCAACGGCCCGCCATCACGCACGACACGGACCGCAAGCTCATCCTCGCGGACAACCTCGAACTCGTCGGCTTCGACGTGGGCACGCCCACGACGCCAGTCGGCGGCACCGGCCTCGATGGCTCCGCGGGCGGGATCACCTCGCTCGTCATCGACGAGATGACGATCCACACGAACGGAGGCCCGGCGCTCCACCTCGTGGACGGGGCGCTAGACCTCGACCTGATCGACGTGAACGCGACCCACAACGCAGGCCCCGGCATGATCATCGGCGGCACAGCGACGGGCACGACGAGCATTTCTGGGGCCGCCACCCTCACGGGCACCACGGGCGCGGACCTCTCGGGAACGCACACGGTCAACTTCACCACCGTCGATATTGACGCGACGGCAGGTGCGGGTATCGATGGCTTCGGCGGCACCACCGTCACCATCGGCTCCGGGTCCACGTCCGGCAAGGACGCCCTCACCAACGGCAGCATCGACGCCATCGGGGGTCCCGCGCTGGACTTCTCCAATGGCGCGACGCTTAGCGGCACGCTCACGAGCCTCTCGTCTACGAACAGCACCGGGAAGGGCCTCCACTTCAACACTGGCGCGCACAACCTGACCGTCACTGGCGCGACGGCTGTCACCGGCGCGACGGGGACCGGCATCCACCTCGACGCCGTGGCTGCGGCCTCTTCGTTCACGTTCGGCGCCACGAGCGTCAACGGCGCGACCGATGGCATCTGGCTCCAGAACAACACGAGTGCTGCCATTTCCTTTGGCGACACCGACGTGAGCAATGTTTCCGCTGAGGGCATCCAGATCGACGCGTCGAATGGCACCCACACCTTCGCAGCGGGCAGTTCCATCACCAGCGCGACCGGAACGGGCCTCTCCGTCTCGAACGGCACACCCACTGTGGGGTTCAGCGGCTCCATCACGAACACAGCGGGACGCTCGCTGGCGGTCAGCGGTCTCTCCGGGGGCTCGGTCACTGTCGGCGGCACCATTGACGACGATGGCACGGGCATCGCGACGTCCGGCAACACTGGCGCCACGATCAACCTCAACGGCAACCTCGACCTCGACACGGCGACGAACACCGGCCTCAGCCTGGGCGGAGGGGGCACGGTCAACGTGAACGGCGCGAGCAACGCCATCACGACCACGACCGCCTCGGCGATCTCTTGCAGCGGGACGACTCTCTCGGGCACCTTCCACGACGTGGACGTCAGTGCGGGCACCGCTCGCGGCATCGACCTCGACTTCTGCGTGGGGGGCAAGACCTTCGTGGACGTGGATCTGATCACGACGAACGCCCACGGCTTCCATGCCCGGAGCGCGGGCTCGATTCAAGTCACCGGTATGACCGGCCCCCAGGCGCAGAGCACCGTCAACACCACCAACGGCCGCGCCGTCAACATCCAGAGCTCGACGATCGGCGTGAGCGGGATAATGTTCGGCTCTGTCGCCTCCAATGGCGGCGACCACGGCATCGTCCTCAGCGGCCTCGCAGGATCGGGCGCCTTCCACGTGACCGGCATCGGTCCGAGCGACCCAACGGTCGTCGTCGGCACGCGCGGGCGCGAGGGCACCGGCAACGGCTCCGGCGGCACCATCCAAAACTCGACGAGCGACCACGTCTCGCTCACAGGCGTTAACAACGTCGTGCTACGGCACATGGTGATGAACACCGCCGGAGACGACGCTGTGCAGGCCGTCACGGTGAGCGGCCTCGTGCTGGACAACACCCGCCTAGACGGGACGCAAACGCACGGCGTCCGCGGTGTGAGCCTCTCCAACCTGACCGTCCTCAACAGCGAGGTCATCAACGCGGGCAACAACATCAACGAGGACGCCTTCAACCTCATCGAACTTCTCGGCTCGTCCTCCATCACCAACACCGTCATCGACGAGCACCAGTCGCAGGGCGTCTCCATTCGGAACGACACGAAGACCTCCGCGGCCACGCCCGACGTGATGATGATCCGAAACACGGAGATCACGGACAGCGACCCGATCCAGGGCGAGATCGGCATCGAGTTCACCACATCCAACACCGCCGCCGCCGTCAGCAACTTCAGCCTCCACGTCCTCGACAGCTTCATCGCGAGGATCGAGGGCAATGCAGTGCAGGCGACGCCACAGGGCACGAACGCGGCCGATCCCGCGAAGGCTCACGTCGAGGTCCGCCGGACCACCATCACCGGCACGCCCACGACATCCAGCAACGCGACCGTCCCGAGCGCGGTGCAGGTGAACACGCTCAACGAGGGCGCCGCGACCTTCGTCATCGCGGACAACAACGCAGGTGCAGGCGGAGGCTTCTCCGGCCACCCGAGCTCCGCCATCATCATCAAGAACGACTCCAACGGGTCGCTCGAAGGGTTCATCACCAACACCACCGCCTCGGCACAGGGCGAGGGCCTCCTCGTCTTCGCCGACGGCAACAGCGGGTCCGCGACCGTCAACGGACGGACTGTCGTTTCCGCGACGGGCAACACGTTCACCAACGTCAACAACAGCGGGGGCCTCGGGGCGGACTTCCTCGTGCAGGACAGCAACACCGGTCGCCTGGACGTGACGCTGGCGAATAACGTCATCAATGGCACCGACCCCTTCGGCTTCGCCATCGGCGCGCGGTTCGACGTGCAAGACACCATCGGGTGCTTCAACGTGGCGACCGCGGCGGGTGCGGGCAACAACACGTTCAACGGGCCGGGCTTCACTGGACTCAACCTGTTTGTGGGTAGCAGCGGCACGATGCAGCTCCAGGGCTTCGGCGGCGGTTCCACGGCAGCGGCAGGCACCTTCGTTGACGCCAACAACAGCGTGAATCCGTCCACCGTCGCCTTCGCATCTAGCGGCGGCACCATCGTGCCTGCTCCGGCACCGTGCGCGACACCAAGCGGCCCCGCGCCGCTCACGTTCCGCCTGCCAGACCTCGCGACGGAGTCGCCCGAGATGGCAGCGCTGGAAACCCCAGAGCCTGCGCCGATGCCGACAGCAGAGACCCGCGCACCGTTCGTGGCCGAGGCCGCACCCGAGCGCCGCCGGTCCGCCGAGGTCAGCGCGCTGCGCCGGGCGGTAGCCAGCGGCCCCGAGGCGGACGAGGACGCACCCGAGCCCGTGGTGGAGATCCTCGAACTCGAGAATCACCTCGGAGCGGGCACTCTGGTCGTCTTCGCGATCAACGACCTGCCCGCGGGCGTCAGCGCCGGGTACAGCTTCGAGGCCACGACCGGCCAGACCATCAAGACCTCGACGCTGAGCACGACGATTACCGCGAGCGCCGTCAACGCGACCTCCGTGGACGAGACCGTCACCATCGAGTCTCACCCGAGCCGGTTCATCGAGGACAACATCGGCGCGGGCTGGCGCACGCTCGGCATCCCCGCCGAGGACTTCACCGTGAACGACCTCGCGCAGTTCAACCTCGTGCAGTGCCTCCCGGGCTACTACGAGAACCAGGCGCGATGCGATAACCTCCCGGCGGCGAACCTCTTCACCGGCTACGATGGAACGGCGCTCGTGCCCGCCTCGGGACCGACCGAGGAGCTGGCGCGCGGTACCGGGATCTACTGGTACCTCTTCGACGAGACCTTCGACCCCAACGCACCGAACCCACCGCCGAGCCCGAGCCAAAGCTTCGAGCTGCCCATGACGCTCACCGCTACCGGGCCCACGCCCGCGGGTGACGTGACCGTCTCACTCCATGCCGACGGCGACCGATGGAACCTTCTCGCCAACCCGTTCCCCCAGGACCTGGACGTGAGCGGCATCGGCGGCTGGACCATCGGCGGCACGCTGCAGACACCCATTGGGCAGATCTGGAATCCGAACAAGGAAACGTTCACGCTCACCTCGCAGAGAGACGACAAGCTCGCCGCCTGGCAAGGGGCGTTCTTCCGCAACTTCGACGCGTCGTCTCTCCAATTCATGGAGTCCGCTGTGGTGGATGACGCGCAGTTCACCGGGAAAGCCCCTGTGGCAGAGCGTCCGCAGCGCGGCCTTTCCTTCGAGCTCACCTCCGAGACCGCCGAGGGCGCTCCGACTACCGACGAAGCGATCACGCTCGCCTTCGGCGCGGAGGCCCACCCGGGTCTGGACGCGCTCGATGTGGAGAAGCTGGCACCACCGATCCCCGCCTTCGCGCTCGGCGCCTTCGAGGACGAGAGCGGTATCCTGCTCGCGCAGCGCTCGCTCCCACACGAGATGGATCGCGCGATAGCCGTCCCGCTGCACGTCATCGCGGCGGGCACCGAGGGTACGCACGTACTCTCTTGGCCGCGAGTCGAAGACATGCCGGAGACCTGGACCCTCCGTCTTGAGGACCGCGTGACTGGCGCGACCGTCGACCTCCGCGAGGCCAGTGCGTACAGCTTCGAGACAGACTCCGGGGACCAGCACGCGGCCCAGGGTCCGCCCACGAGAACCGGCGAGACCACCGCCGCCAAGGGCGAGAACATCGCGCCGCTCTGGCGTCCGACGATTCGCTTGCCCGACACTGCAGCCTCTCTCTCGGGCAGCGCCACCGGCGCACGGTTCCTTCTCATCGTCGGCCCCGGTGAGCCAGAGATCACCGACACGCCCGCGACCGGCACCGAGGCCATCGTGCTTGACGGCGCTTTCCCGAACCCATTCGGCGCGAGCACCTCGCTTCGGTACACGCTCCCGAACGCCGCACCCGTCCGTCTCGCCGTTTATGACGTGCTGGGCCGCGAGGTCGCCGTGCTCGTGGACCGCGAGCAGAGCGCGGGCACGCACACGGCAGCGTGGGCACCGAGGGCGCTCGCCTCGGGGACGTACCTCGTCCGCCTGCGGGTGGAGTTGCCGGAGGGAGCGAGCGTGGAGCGGTCCATGCGGGTGACTCACAACCGTTAGTATTTCCAGCCTTTCCGGTTCTTGGCCCCCTCTCATCCGCGAGAGGGGGCCTTTCTTTTTCGGGCGCGGTTTGGACCCGTTGCGGCGCAACGGGTTCGCTTGCGGATCGCTGCCTGTTTCCTACGTTCTCCTCGCGCCTTCCCCGCGCCGCTGGCGACCAACGCTAGCGCTTCGTCCCTCCAGCCCCAGCACCGGAATGTCCGAGCCTTTCCTGGCTGAAGTCCGCATCGTCGGATTCAACTTTGCGCCCCGAGGATGGGCGTTCTGTGACGGCCAGATCCTCCCCATCAACCAGAACCAGAGTCTGTACTCCCTTCTGGGCACCCTCTACGGCGGCGATGGCCGCACCTCGTTCGCTCTGCCGGACCTTCGGGGCCGAGTCCCCATCCACGTGGGCAGTTCTGGCGGGGCGGACCACCGAGAAGGCCAGAAGAGCGGTGAGGAGACCCACACGCTGATGGCGAACGAGATGCCACAGCACACGCACACGCTGCGAGCCTCCGCGGACGAGGACGGCACCATCATCGGGACGAACAACGTGCTGGCCCGGGCGACCTCGGCGATCTACACCGACCAGACGCCGCCCAACACGACCCTTGCCGCCGGCACCGTCGCCAACGCGGGCGGAGGGCAGGCGCATGACAACATGATGCCGTACCTCGCGCTCAATTTTTGCATCGCGCTCCGAGGGCTGTTCCCCTCCCGCAACTAGCCCCCGTCCCCATGTCTGAACCTTTTGTCGGTGAGGTCCGCATGTTTGCGGGCAACTTCGCCCCCCGAGGCTGGGCCTTTTGCGACGGCCAGCTCCTGGCGGTCAGCCAGAACGACGCGCTCTTCTCGCTCCTCGGCACCATCTACGGCGGCGATGGCCGCACCACCTTCGGCCTCCCAGACCTTCGCGGTCGGGTGCCCATCCACGCCGGAAGCGGACCAGGTCTCTCGCCTCGTCGCCTTGGCGCGAAGGCGGGCACGGAGAAGGTGACGCTCACAACGAATCAGCTCCCGAGCCACACCCACGCCCTCCACGTCAACACGGCCGCGGCGAACGTGAGGAGCCCCCAGAATGCTCTCCTCGCACAGACCACGACGCTCCTCTACAACGAGCAGTTGGCTCCCACGACGATGAGCCCCCAGGCCATCACGAACACGGGCGGAAGCCAGAGCCACACCAACCTGCAGCCGTTCCTCTGCATCCACTTCATCATCGCCCTGTTCGGGATCTACCCGTCTCGCAGCTAGCCAGCCCCCACCATGTCTGAACCCTTTATTGCGGAGATCCGCATCTTCGCAGGCAACTTTGCCCCCCGGGGGTGGGCCTTCTGCAACGGCCAGCTCCTCCCCATCGCGCAGAATACAGCGCTCTTCTCCCTCATCGGGACGACCTACGGCGGCGACGGCCGCAGCACGACGGCACTTCCGAACCTCCAGGGCCGGGCGCCGATGCATCCCGGTCGGGGACCCGGCCTGACCTCGCGGCGGCTCGGGCAGCGCGGCGGCGTCGAGATGGTAACGCTGACGGAGGCCCAGATGGCGCAGCATACCCACACGATGACCGCCTCGGGGATCCCAGCCAACCAGGACGATCCCTCCCCGACGCAGTACCTCGCGAGGGCAGGCAGCGGCAACACCGCCTACGCTCCACCCAACAATCTCGTGGCGATGAACCCGGCCTCTCTGCCGAACGCGGGCGGGAGCCAGGCGCACAACAACCTGCAGCCGTTCCTCGCGATCAACTTCATCATCGCGCTAGTGGGACTGTACCCCTCGCGCGGCTAACTCACCGGTCCCGCCTCGGCACGTCCGCGGAGGCACCGAGGCGGGCGCCCTCAGCCCCAGACCCATGTCCAACGTCCCTGCGACGGTCTTCAGCTACAACACCAGCAACGTCAGCAACGTCGTCGCGATCGGTGACACCCGCGTGAGCCCTGACCGCGCGTCCGAGCACCGTTTCTTCTTCGTCGTCGTCAGCCTGAGCGATCTCTCGGTCGCGGCGCAGTCCGTAAGCACGTCCAACTCCGACGTGCCGAGCGACATCCAGGCCTACGCGGGCAGCACGGGCCACTTCCTTGTCTTCACCTGCCTCGGGCAGATCACGGGCAACATGCCGCAGGGAGACCTCGCCGCGTTCCTGCGCGCGGCAGGCTCGGGCCGGGTCTTGGAGGGGATGGAGCAGGCCGTAGCGCAACTCGGCACCGGCAACAACGGGTCGTACACCTACGCCCTCGCCGCGACGCTGGACGACGGAGACCTCCCCGGGTACGAGGTCGGGTCGTTCTCGGACTTCTGCTCCTACCTCACGTTCGCCTTCATGCCGATGGAGGGCGGAGGATACGCCCCCGTCTCTCTCTGACCTGCCGCCGACGCGCCTTTCCCCCAGCCCCAACTCTCATGCCCGAAAGCATCAACGCCACCGCGATCAGCTACAACCGACACGTCTCTGCAGGCGCCTCCGGCGTCGTGATTGGAGACACCCGTGTGTTCAGCCCTATTCCCACTTCCACAGAGGGCTTTTTCTTCGCTGTCGTGGACCTTTCGACGCTGGAGGTGGTGGCGCAAGCCGCACCCGTCTCGAACAGCAGCGTCCCGCCCGAAATCGCGCCCTACGCCAACAAAGAAGGGTATTTCCTCTTCTTCATCACGCAGCTTCAGAGCACGAGGAATCTGCCGCAGGGCGACCTCTACTCCTTCCTGATGAACTCGGGGGCCGGGGCTGCGCTGGAAAACGTGGAGCAGATCGTGGAGCAGATCGGGACGGGCTTCGTCCTGAACTACGCCTACGTCTTGGCGGGCTCGCTCGATAGCGGCGACCTGCCGGGCTTCGAGGTGTACTCGCTCGACTCGAATGCCATCCTGCCGATGCAGTTCGTGCCTTACGACATGGATGGGAAAACGATGTACGCGCCCTCGCGCCACTCCACCCCGTAGCGCGTGACCGAGCGCGACCGGCCACTCGTCGCGCTCGGCGCGTGGCTCCCGGGGTCTGGCTTCACGCGGGTCCTGCAGTCCATCCTCCCGAGGCTGGCGGAGACACGCGAGGTCCACTGGATCGGGACGGCCTACCGCGGCTCTGTTCGCGAGGTGGACGGCGTGACGCTGCACCCGTCCAACCTGGAGGGTGGCGACGTGTACGGTGGCTACGGCGCAGCCCGCCTCGCGGCCGAGGTGGGCGCGACCGACGTGCTCGTGCTGAAGGACCTCTGGATGCTCAAGAATTGCGGCGCCCCCTTCCGCGATCTCCCCGAGGCCACCCGCGTGACGGCCTACGTCCCACTCGACGGACGGCTGCGCGACGACGCGCTCGTGGAGGCTGTGACTTTCGTCGACCGGCTCGTGGCCTTCACCGCCTTCGGGCGGCGTCAGTTCGAGGCCCGCCTCGCCCGCCTCGGGGCCGAGGCGGGGGGAGCCACGACGGAGACAGCCACCATCCCGCACGGCGTGGATGTCTCCGCTTTCGCGCCGCTGGACGCTGATGCCCGCCGCGAGGCTCGCGCGAGGCTGCTGCCGCACATCCCGCCGGACGCGTTCGTGGTGCTCAACGCCAACCGGCCCGTCCCGAGGAAGCGCGTGGACCTCACCGTCGAGGGCTTCGCGCGATTCGCCCGCTCGCGTCCCGAGGCGCACCTCCGCCTCCATCACGCCCACCTGAGCCCCGACGAGCACGCTCAACTCCAGTCGTGGATCGCGGCCTCCGGCGTGTCGGACCAGATCTCCGTCTCCTCGCCCGAGGACGGCCCTCTCTCCGAGGCTGACCTCAACGCCCTCTACAACGCCTGCGACGTCGGCCTCAACACGTCTGATGGCGAAGGCTGGGGCCTCGTCTCCTTCGAGCACGCCGCGACAGGCGCGGCCCAGATCGTGCCCGCGAACAGCGCGAGCGGAGAGCTCTGGGCGGGCGCCGCCGAGATTGTCCCGACCGTCCGCCGCTGGAGCCCGCCCTACACGCTCGTCGACTCGGAGTCGGTCTCCGCCGAGGGCGTTGCCGCTGCCCTCGCGCGGCTGGCCGACGATCCCGAGCACCGCCAGCAAATAGCTCACGCGGGGTATCATCGCGCCCACGATCCCGCCTTCCGCTGGGACGCCATCGCTGAGCGGTGGCGCCGTCTCTTCGCATGTCGCTGACCCTCCGCCCCGCCACCGACGCTGACCGCCCGTTCCTGCTCACGGTCTACGCGAGCACGCGCGAGCGCGAGATGGAGCGCGTCCCGTGGGACTACGAGCAGAAGGCCTCCTTCCTGCTCATGCAGTTCAACGCGCAGGACACGCACTACCGCGAGCACTACCCGGAGGCCTCGTTCGATGTCATCGAGGCGGACGGGGAGCCGGTGGGGCGGTTGTACGTGAGCCGCTGGCCGGAGGAGATCCGCATCGTGGACATCGCGCTCTTGCCTGCAGCGCGAGGTCGTGGTCTGGGCTCGCAGCTTCTGAACGATCTCTTCGAGGAGAGCCGCCAGTCCGGCAAGCCGGTCTCGATCCACGTGGAGAAGGAGAATCCGGCGCGGCGGCTCTACGACCGGCTCGGCTTCCGCGAGGTGGAAGACCGGGGCGTGTACCTGCTGATGCGCCGGGAGGTCAGGTAGCCCCGCCTCGGTACCGAGGCGGGCAGGGTCACGCGCTACGCGAAGACCGCCTCGTAGCGCTGGCGCCCGTCGCCGTCGGGGCCGAGGGGAACGAGGAAGAGATCGTGCTCGCCCGCCTCGTCGTGCGCGAGCGGCACGATCTGCTGCACGAGCGCGGGCTCGGCAGGACCCGCGAAGAGAAGCGCGAACGGCTCACGCGGCGGGGCCTCCCCATTCGGGCCGGGGTGAGCCGGAAGCGACTCCGCACTGACGAGCGTGAGCGCTTCGAACGGCGGCTCGTCCACGCGAACACGGAAGTCAGAGCCGACGTGCGGCTCGAAGGACGCCAGGGTGGGATCAGTCATGCCGCGAAGATAGACGGCACGACCCGAACGGCGGCCCCCTCCGCCTCGGCACCGAGGCGGGCCGATTCACCATCGCGCCGAGAGCCGCACG
>JBCDKM010000008.1:0-165447 GCA_038746605.1 Bacteroidota bacterium | reverse complement strand
GTTCGCGGCCAGGCTCTCTCCATCCGTCCACACGAGGCGGAGTTCGCGGCAGGGCTTCACGGTCTGATTCGTACGCCTCGCGCCGTCAAGCGCTTCACCAATGTCTACCGCCTCCTCAAGGCGCCGGTCGGCTCCCGGATGACACTTCCCGGCGGCGGGACGCTGGAAGACCTCGCCACGTTCGAAGGCTCGAAAGACGCCCCGGGCACGTTCCGCGTCCCGATGGTTCTGCTCGCGCTCTCGGTCGGGCTCTCGGAAGATGCCGCAGACGTGTTCGCTGACCTCCGTACGAGCGCGGTGCAAGGCCTCGGCTTGCATTCCGCCATCGGCGCGGCTACTGAGAGGGCAGCGAATGACGAGGTCGAAACCACGCTCAAGCGTCTGCCGGTTGACCTCCCGGACGACGCAGAGACACTCCAGCGCTGGCTACCGCGCGTGGCCCGCTACTCATTCGACCTCGGCCGCGCAGTGCCACTCCCCATCAGCAGCCCCGCCTTGAACCGCGCATGAAGCCACCGAGGCGGACGGAGTGACAGCGCGCTGACACGGGGACAGCGCTAGGTTGTGTCGGTTCATCCCCGTGCGCGCCTTGTACGCCTACATCTCCGGCACCCTCGCCGAGAAAAAACCCACCCACGCCATCCTAGACGCGGGCGGCGTCGGCTACCTGCTCCACATCCCGGCCTCCTCGTACGAGAAGCTGCCGAGCGTCGGCAAGGCGGCCAAGCTGCTCACGACGTACGTCGCGCGCGAGGACGCGCACACGCTCTACGGCTTCGCGAGCGAGCCCGAGCGGCAGACATTCGAGACGCTGATCGCGGTCTCGGGCGTAGGCCCCAAGCTGGCGCTGGCCGCGCTGAGCGCGATGAACCCGAGTGAACTTCGCGACGCTGTCATTGCGGGCGACACCGGCATGCTGACGCGGATCCCCGGCGTGGGCAAGCGGAAGGCGGAAAAACTGGTCGTGGAACTGCGCGACAAGATGGCCGCGATGGATGGGGTGGAGATCGCCGCCGGGGGCGACAGTGCCGCAGCCGAGGCTCGTGCCGATGCACGCGCTGCGCTCGAAGGGTTAGGCCTCTCGCGCGCCGAGGCCGAAAAGCGGCTTCGCAAGATCCTGCGCGAGAACCGAGGCCTCCAGTCCGCTGAGGAGATGATTCGCCTCGCGCTTCGCGCCTAAGGTTCTGAGACACTCCTCTCCGACGTCGCCCGCCTCGGCACCGAGGCGGACGGAGGCGCTGCGGTCCGAACGGGCGACCACCCTTCTCGCGACTTTCTCGCAGTGCGCCCTCTCACCTTCGCGCTCTAACACTCGCATAACCGAGAGCCGCGTAGGTTGACGCTCCCTCTGGTTCCCTCCCGCCATGGCCGCCTCGGATTCCCCCGCCGACGCCCCCACCGTTCTCCTCGTCGATGACGAGCCGGACCTCGTCGAACTCCTCCAGTACGCGCTGGAGCAGGAAGGCTACCGTGTCCTGACCGCCACCAACGGCGCTGACGGCCTCCGTATCGCCGAGGACGAGCGACCGGACATCGCGGTGCTGGACATCATGATGCCCGCGATGGACGGCATCGAGCTGACCCAGCGGCTTCGCGAGGACGCCCAACTGCGCCTCACCCCCATCATCCTCCTCACCGCACGCGTGGAGGAAAACGACGAGATCGCCGGGCTGGAAGCAGGGGCGGACGACTACGTGACCAAGCCCGTCTCGCCCAAGAAACTCGTCAGCCGCGTGCGCGCCATGATCCGCCGCCAAGCGCGCGAGGACGAGGCGAGCACCGCCCAACTCCGCGTCCACGACCTCCTCATCGACCGGGAGCGCTACGTCGTGGAACGGCAGGAGACGGAGGAATCCTTCAAGCTGCCGCGCAAGGAGTTCGAGTTGCTGTATTTCCTCGCGAGCCACCCGGACCGCGTCTTCACCCGCGCCGAGTTGCTGGACGCCGTCTGGGGGCCGGACGTGTACGTCGTAGACCGCACCGTGGACGTGCACGTGCGGAAAGTGCGCGAGAAGCTGGGGAGCCACTACATCGAAACCGTCAAAGGCGTCGGCTACAAGCTGGTCGGCGCGCTGCCAGAGTAACGGATCCGCCCCCTCGGTGCCGAGGCGGGCACCGCTGGGCGCTTCGCGCCGTTCTTTGCCCTATGGCTGCACGCCTCAACCGTCTCGCCCTCGGCGTCGCGTTGCCCACGGCGAGCGCGACGGCTGCCGCCGCTGGCATCGGGGGCGGGATCGCGGGCGGGTGGCTCGCGGGATTGGTACTGGCGGTCGCGGTGGGGACGCTCGCTGGGATTGTGGCGTACCGGTCAGTCTACGCCCGCGTGGCGCGTCGGCTGGAGCTGGCGCGCAAGACGCTCCGCGAGGCTCGGAAACGCCGCTTCGATGCCCTCGGCGAGTTGCCCAACGCGACCAGCGAGCGGGACGAGTTGGACGCGCTCATTCGCCAGGTGTACCGCGCAGGACGCGCCCTCCAGGCCGAAATCGAGCGGCTGGAGCGACTGGAGACCTACCGCAAGGACTTCCTCGGCGACGTGAGCCACGAGCTCCGCACGCCCATCTTCGCCGTCTCCGGCTTCGCGGAAACCCTCCTCGATGGCGCGCTAGACGACGACCGCGTCCGCCGCCGCTTCGTGGAAAAGGTGCTCTCCAACGCGCACCGTCTGGAGGCGCTCTCGCGAGACCTCGCGCAGATCTCCAAGCTGGAGACGGGTCGTCTCTCGCTGAACCTTCGGTCCTTCTCGCTTCGCGATCTCGCCATCGAGACCGTGGAGGGGCTGGACCGGATCGCGACCGAGGCAGGCGTCTCGCTAGCCGTCCGCATCCCGGATTCGCTTCCCATCGTCCTCGCCGACCGCGACCGCATCCGCCAGGTGCTCACCAACCTCGCGGAGAACGCGATCAAGTACAACGAGCCTGAGGGGAAGGTGGAGATCACGGCACGCGAGCGTGAGGGGCACGTTCGAGTCAGCGTCGTGGATGACGGCATCGGGATTCCGCAGGACGCCCTCCCGCGCCTCACGGAGAGGTTTTTCCGCGTGGACAAGAGCCGAAGCCGCGCGCAGGGCGGGACGGGGCTCGGCCTCGCCATCGTGAAGCACATCCTGGAGGCGCATGGCACGCGCCTCACAGTGGAGAGCCGTCCGGGCTACGGCTCCACGTTCTCCTTCAGGCTGGACGCAGCGCCTTCCGTCCCGCGACCCGCCCTCCACGAAGCTGCAGACTTCGAGGCGTAGCGACTTCCCCCGCCTCGGCACCGAGGCGGAGGGCCTCAGCCGAGCACGACGGTCTACTCCAGCAGTGTCTCTGGAGCAGGCTCCCGCAGGTTGTAGCGCGAGGCCATCGAGGCGCCGTACGCACCGACGGTCCCCACCGCCACGAGATCGCCCTCGTGGGTCTCGGGTAGCGGCACGTCGTGCCCGAAGGCGTCCCCGCTCTCGCAGATCATCCCGACCACCTCGTGCGGGTGGAGGCTCTCGTCGTCCAGGCGCGAGAGGTTCGCGATGGGGTGGTGCGCGCCGTACATCGCAGGACGCACGAGGGTATTCATCCCGCTATCCAGCCCGATGTAGCGGACGCCGCCCTTCTCCTTCGTCTGCGTCACGCGGCAGAGCAACAGTCCCGCCTCCGCGACGAGGAAGCGGCCGGGCTCCGTCCAGAACTCGAAGTGCGGATGACGGACGTGGATCGCGCGAAGAAGCGTGGCGGCCCCCTCCAGGTCGAACGGCTCCGCGCCGGGGCGCGAGGGCACGGGAAGCCCACCGCCGAGGTCGAGCACGCGGACATCGGGAAACCATGCGGCTGAGGCCACGAGGACCTCGGCGGTCTCCGCCCAGGCCTCGGGCACGTCCACCCCGCTCCCGATGTGAGCATGGAGGCCCGTCACGCGCACGCCCGTCTCGCGCGCCACATCCGCCAGCCGCCCGAGGTCGGCGAGGTCAATGCCGAACTTGGAGAGAGCCCCGGCCGTGCGGACGTGGTCGTGGTGGCCTCGGCCCTGGCCGGGGTCCAGCCGGACGAAGACGTCCTGCCCGGCGAACACCTCAGGCCACGCCTCCAGCGGGTAGAGGTTGTCCACCGTCACGCGCCCGCCCTGGCGAAAGGCCCATTCGTATTCCTCGCGAGGGACGAAGTTGGGCGTGAAGAGCACCTCTTGACGGTCCATCCCGGGGAAGAGCCCAAGCACACGCTCCACCTCGGCAGGCGAGACGCACTCGAAGCCGAGGCCCTCCTCACGAAGGACGCCCAGGATCCCGGGGTGCGCGTTCGCCTTGACGGCGTAGAGAACCCGGTCAAAGACCTCCAACGTGCGGAGAGCGCGGGCCTGGCGGCGGAGCACGTCGGCGGAGTAGACGTAGCGTGGCGTGCCGGTGCGCGCGAGGTCGTGGAGGTCGTCGGTGCGAGCGTGCCACCAGTCGGTAGCGGGCAGGGCGGGCGTGTCCATGCCGCGAAACTAGAACCCGCGGATGGACTGGCGTTCGCTCGTCGGCCGTTCCTTTCAGGACGGCTCGTGCGCATCATCCTGCTTCGGCTTCTCCCGCCTCGGTGCCGAGGCGGGCAGGGTCACGAGCCGACGTGGTTCTGAAGCTCTGCCCGGCGGTGCTTCTGACGCAGCTTGCGGAGCGCCTTCTCCTTGATCTGGCGGACCCGCTCGCGGGTGAGGCTGAACCGCTGGCCGATCTCCTCCAGCGTCAGTGGGTGCTCCCGGCCGATGCCGAAGTAGAGACGCGTGATCTCCGCCTCGCGAGGCGCGAGGGTCCCGAGCGCACGCTCGATGTCGATTTTCAGGCTCTCGTCCAGGAGAGCCTCATCCGGCGGGATGTCGTCTGTGTCCGCGAGCACGTCCAGCAGCGAGTTGTCGTCCTCGTCACCGAAGGGCTCGTCCATGGAGACGTGGCGGCTCTGGTGCTTGAACGCGTCCTCGATCTTGCGGACGGGGATGTCCAGTTCCTCAGAGAGTTCCTCGGCCGTGGGCGGACGGTCGTAGCGCTGCTGGAGGCGGGCGGTCGCCTTTCGGATCTTCGAGATGGTACCGATCCGGTTGAGCGGGAGACGCACCACGCGGCTCTGCTCTGCGAGAGCCTGCAGGATGGCCTGCCGGATCCACCAGACGGCGTACGAGATGAACTTGAAGCCTCGCGTCTCATCGAACCGCTGGGCGGCCTTGATGAGGCCGTAGTTGCCCTCGTTGATGAGGTCTGCGAGGCTAAGCCCTTGCCCCTGGTACTTCTTCGCGACCGAGACCACGAACCGGAGATTCGCGCGGACCATCTGGTGCAGTGCCTCCGCGTCGCCCTCCTTGATGCGCACCGCCAGCTCGACCTCCTGGTCGGCTGTCAAGAGATCGATCTGGCCGATCTCCTGGAGGTACTGGTCCAGCATGCGCTGGCTGCGAGGAACGAACATGCTCAGAAACGGGGCGTCAGGAGCCGATTGGAGACGGTGAGCAAAGGTATGTGTAGACCGCGTGTAGCGGGTCAGGTTCCTCTTGCCGAGGGTCTGGAACGCGCCTCCTGGCCTCTCTCGCGCCCTCTCGGTCGTACCTTTTTGCCCCTCGGGTCCGAGCGAACGCCTCCGCTGCGTCGCCTGTGTCGCGCCCGGGGCTCTCGCCCTCGCAGCCCCTCGGATGCCCTCATCCCCGCCCGCCGACTCCGCCCGCCCGTGGGTGCTGGACTGCCGGGGACGCCCGCTGGACTGCCGGCCCGGTCGCGTCCATGTGATGGGCATCCTCAATGTCACGCCGGACTCCTTCTCCGACGGCGGGCGCTATACCTCGGTGCAGGCCGCGCTCGACCGTGCAGGCGCGATGGCCGAAGAGGGCGCCACGATCATCGACGTGGGCGGTGAGAGCACGCGGCCGAAAGGGACCACCTACGGCGAAGGCGCTGAGGCGGTCGGCCTCGACGATGAGCTGGCCCGGGTCGTGCCGGTCCTGGAGGTTCTCGCGCGGGAGTTGCCCCGTGTGCTGCTCTCCATCGACACGTACAAGGGCGCTGTGGCCCGCGAGGCGCTCCGAGCTGGTGCTCACCTCGTCAACGACGTGACGGGCCTGCGCTACGGCGTCGGCACGGCGACGGCAGCGGCGGACTACAGCGCGCCGCTCATCGTCATGCACGGGCGCGGGCGACCGGGCGAAATGGTCCATGTGGAAGCCTCGGACGACATCGTGGGCGAGGTGGCAGTCGCACTGGCAGAGTCCGTCAAGCGGGCTACAGCAGCAGGCGTTCGCGATGTGATCGTGGACGCCGGATTCGGGTTCGGAAAGACGCGCGAGGAGAACCTCCGGCTCGTCGCCGAGACCGACGCGTTCCGTGACCGGCTCCAGCGGCCCGTGCTCGTCGGCGCCTCGCGGAAGAGCACCATCGGGCAGGTGCTCGGTACGCCCGAGGCCCCAGTGCCCGTGAGTGCACGTGTGCATGGCTCGGTCGGGCTGGCGGCGCTGGCGGCGGCGCGAGGCGCGAGCCTCGTGCGCGTCCACGACGTACGCGAGACCGCCGAGGCCCTCGCGCTGATCGCCGCAGCCGAGTCGGCCCGCCTCGGGGCCGAGGCGGAGAGCGTCGAGAACCGATGAGTGTTCTCTCCCTCATGCTCGGCATCGTAGACATCGGGTTCCTGGAGATCCGCTGGCAGGACATCGTGGACGTGCTCGTCGTCGCGTTCCTCGTTTATCAGGTCTACCGGCTCATTCGCGGCACCATCGCGGTCCAGATCGCCTTCGCGCTGCTCGGCCTTTACATCGTCAACGTAACCGTCAGCGCGCTCCAACTCACGACGCTGAGCACGGTCTTCGGCGTCATCGGGGATGTCTTTGTGCTGGCGCTCATCATCATCTTCGCGCCCGAGATCCGCCAGGCGCTCTTCCTCGTGGGCCGCAACCCCATCGTGCGTCGGTTCGTGCAGACGGCCCCGCGCGAGAAGATCACCGCCGAGGTCGTCGCGGCGGTGGACGAGATGAGCCGGACGCGGATGGGCAGCCTGATCGCCTTCGCGCGAAGCACGGGCCTGCGCAACTACATCGAGAGCGGCACCCGCATTCAGGCCGACGTGGAGCGCGACCTGCTCGTGAGCATCTTCTGGCACAACTCGCCGCTGCACGACGGCGCGGTGATCGTCCAGGGCCAAAAGATCGAGGCCGCTCGCTGCATCCTGCCCGTCTCGGACGCACGCGAACTGGCCCCACACCTCGGGCTCCGCCATCGCGCGGCTGTCGGTCTTACGGAGCGGACCGATGCGTTCGTGATCGTGACCAGCGAGGAAACCGGCTCCATTTCCGTCGCGGAGGGCGGGAAGCTGGACGTGAACCTCTCACTCGGCGAGGTGGAGGCGCGACTCAACGCTGCCTTCTCGCCGGACCGCGCACGATCTGCGCCCGCCCAGGAAGCGGAGACGACAGCCTCATGATGCGAACAGAGAAACGCCGCGCAGCGCTCGTCGAGACCTTGCGCGACAAGGGGATCACGGACGGACGCGTGTTGGAAGCCATCGGTGCGGTCCCACGGCACGCGTTCATCCCCGAGACCGCTCTTCTCCATCGCGCCTACGATGACGTAGCGCTGCCTATCGGCGAGGAACAGACCATCTCGCAGCCGTTCACGGTCGCGTACATGACATCGCTGCTCGATCCACAGCTGGGCAGCAAGATTCTGGAGATCGGGACCGGCAGCGGCTACCAGGCGGCGGTCCTCGCGAGTCTCGGCGCGCGAGTGTTTTCCATCGAGCGCCACCGGTCGCTCTACGAGCGGACGCGAGCGCTGCTGGAGGCACAGGGCTACCGCGTCCGCACTCGCCTCGGCGACGGCACGCACGGCTGGAGCGCCGTCGCGCCGTTCGACGGCATCCTCGCCACAGCGGGAAGCGAGACCGTTCCTCCCGCGCTCGTCGAGCAGCTTCGCGCGCCGGAGGGAGGCAAGCCCGGGGGTCGGCTCGTGATCCCGGTGGGCGACCGGAGTGGACAGCGGATCGTGGTGATCCGGCGGACCGGCCCGGGGCCAGCAGACGTGACGCGCGAGACACTCGCGGCAGTTCAGTTCGTGCCGTTCGTGCACGACTGACCCCGCCTCGGGGGCCCCACGGACGTACCGAGGCGGACCGACTGGCCCCTTCCCCGCTGGCCCTCTCCTCTACGAGAGCCCGTCCAAGAACGCGCGGATGCGGTCGCTGTAGGTGCGGCTCACCTTCAGGCGCGTCCCGTCGCGCAGACCGAGGACGTACTCGCCGTGGGCGTGCCCTCGCGCCTCGCGCACCCGGTCCAGGTTGACGATGGTGGAGCGGTGGATGCGCACGAACCGGCCCGCATCGAGGCGCCGCTCTAACTCCGCGAGGGGCGTGCGGAGCAGGTGCGCTTTGTCACCCACGACGAGGCGCGCGTAGACCCCCGCCCCCTCGATCCAGTCGATCTCGTCCACCTCCACGAGATCGTAGCGGCTGCCGGTGCGGATGGCGAGGCGCGTCAGAGGAGCCTCGCTGTCCTCAGCCTGGGCTTCTTCCCCGTCGGCGTCGGCGCGCGTGACCTCTGCGGGAGCCCCATCGGCCTGGCGGAGGAGCGCGAGGAGACGCTGGGTGAGAGCGGCGGCTTCGCCACGGCGGAGCGCGTCGCGGGCGCGGTCCAAGGCCGCATGAAAGCGCTCGTCGTCGAACGGTTTAAGGAGGTAGTCGAGCGCGTGGAGGTCGAAGGCACGGAGGGCGTAGCGGTCGTACGCCGTCACGAAGACGACGGCGGGCCGCTCTTCCGGTTCGAGGGCGTCGAGGGCCGCCAGCCCGTCGAGTTCGGGCATCTCGACATCCAGGAGGAGGAGGTCCACAGACGCTCCAGCCTCGCGGGCCTGCCGGACCGCCTCGACGGCCTCGGTCCCGTTGCGGGCCTCGCCGACGGGCTCGGCATCATCGCGCATGGCAACGAGTTCCCGAAGGCGCTCACGGGCGAGTGGCTCGTCATCAGCGATGAGGACGCGAAGAGGGGCGGACATGTCGATCTCGGCTGTCAGGGGAGCGATAGCGGATGGCGAGGGCAACGCCAGGAGCGGACCGTCGTGGCCGGTACATCCGGCGTCCGCAGCCTGACCTCCTACGCGGTCCGAAAGGGAAGGCGGACCTGAGCGTCAAGGCCACCTTCGGGGCGGTCGCGAAGCGTCAATGCGGCGTTCTCGCCGTAGAGTTTCGCGAGGCGGTCCCGAGTGTTGCGAAGCCCCACGCCTTCGCGCGAGGGGCCACCCGGTCCCACGCCGGGGCCATCGTCGCAGACGTGAACCACGAGGTGACCGTTGGATCGGTGGGCGGCAACGGAGATCCGCCCCCCCTCGCCCCGTGGCGCGATGCCATGCTTGACCGCGTTCTCCACGAGCGGCTGAAGGAGAAGCGTCGGCACGAGGGCGCCGCGCGTATCGCGGTCCACGTCGATATCGACGGTGAGGCGGTCCGCAAACCGGGTCCGCTCGATGTCGAGGTAGTGACCGAGCATGTCCAGTTCTTCGTTGAGGGGCGTCTCGGGGGAGTCGGAGCCATCCAAGACGACGCGGAGCAAGTCCGAGAGGTCCGAGATCATGCGGCGGGCGCCATCCACGTCTCGCGCCATGAGGGTGCTGACGGCGTGGAGTGTGTTGAAGAGGAAGTGGGGGTTGAGTTGCATCCGCAGTGCCTCCAGTTGGGCAGCGGCGAGTTGGCCCTCCAACTGAGCCGCGCGCTCACGAAGACGCGCGTCGTGGACCTCCTTCTCGCGAAGAGCGGCCTCGGTCTCGGCGGCGCGCTTACGTTCCGCGAGGGCTTCGCGCGTGGCCTCGGCAGCCGTCGCCGCAGCGGCGACGCCAAACCAGAGGAGCATGAACAGGAGAATGACCCGCGTGTAGACGCGCCAGAAGTCGCTGTAGAACGTGTCCGGGACCTCGGGGGGGAGTTCCAACGGGGCGACCGCTATCATCACGAGGAGAGCGACCCCCGCGACACCGAGGGCCGCGACCAAAGCGTGGAGGAGGGCGTTTCGGGCCCACCGCCGCCCCGCTAGAGGGAGACGCCGCACGGTCCAGATGACCAGCGGCGTCACGCCGATCCAGATCAGCCCCTGGAGCCCGGCCGATACCGCGTAGGCGAGGCGATAATCCCGGTTCGCGATATACTCCATGGAGATGTACGCGTGGCCGAGGATGAGGACCGTGAACAGGGACCAGAACGCCACGAGAAGCCCAAACCGGCTTGCTCGCGTGGTGGGGAGTTGAGGCAAAGACGTCGTCATAGACACGGAGGCTACGACGCTCAACGCCTGCTGCGCCCATCGCGTGTGGCAACGGCCGGACTGGTGCATCGGACGGGACCGCTGGGAATGCAGACTGGCGACTGATTCCTCTGAACGATCTCCGGCTGGCTCGCCCCGCCTCGGGCGCGAGGCGGGCAGAGTCAGCCGGTGAGCAGCACCTTCCCCCAGCGACCCGGCCGCATGGCGTAGCGCGCGGCCTCCGCGCCATCCGCGAGATCGAACGTAGCACCCACCGGAAGCGAGAACGCGCCACGAGCAGCAGCGTCTGCCAGAGCCGAGAGAATCGGGCGCGAGACCTCGCGCGGCGTCTCCTTCCACCAGCGCGAGCGCCACACCCCACGCACCCTAGACTGCCGGTAGATCAGCGCGCGAGGCGAGACCGGCAGTGGCTCACCGGAGAGTGCCCCGTAGACTATGTGGATCCCTCGGTCTGCGAGGGACGAGAGCAGCAAGGCACCGATCTCGCCGCAGACCGGGTCCAGGGCTGCCCGTGCCCCGTTGGGTCCGACGGCCTCGCGCAACGCGGCCCGCGCTTCCCCCGTGTTCGCCTTCGCCACCACGACCTCTGCGCCCATTCGACGCAGCCTGTCGGCGTGATCCTCGCGACGAACCACCGACACGACATGGGCGCCACGCGAGACGGCCATCTCCGTCGCGATGCGCGCCACGGCGCTGGCACCGGCGGATTGCACGAGGGTATCGCCTTCGCTCACCTCGGCGGCGTCCAGCAAGAGGTGCGCCGTGAGCGGGTTGACGAAGAGCTGCGCCGCCGCCTCGTCCGACAGCCCGTCCGGGATGGGAAGCACATCCGCCGCATTCAGCACGACCTGCTCCTGCCACGTCGGCCCATCGCCGAGCTTGACGACGCGCTGGCCGGCCGTGAGTCCGTCCACCTCGTCGCCGAGGCGGTCGATCTGGCCCATGCCCTCGTTGCCGCCCGTCGCGGGCAGGTCCCGGAGCGCGCCGTATGTCCCCTTCACCGCCGAGAGATCCGCGGGGTTGAGCGCGCGATGCGTGAGGCGGACGCAGACCTGACCCGGCCCGGGCTCAGGCGCTGGGAGATCGTCTAGGCGGAGAACCTCCGCGGGCGGACCATAGCGGTGATACCGGAGAGCGCGCATGTCAGGGGGCAGGGAGCAGCAGGTGGAGACGACGGCCGGTCGCGAACGCAGAGGCTCTGACTCTGTCTCCCAACCGCCTCAATCAGACGATCCACCAGAGGTAGACCCCGTAGCACGCGAGGAGTACGAACCCTTCCCACCGCCGCGTCTTGCCGCCGGTCGTGAGGAAGAACGTCGTCAGCAGCGCGATGCCCATCATGATGCCCAACACCTCGTTGTCGATGCCCTCGGAGGGAATCGGGCGCACGAGGGCGGCAGGACCGAGGACACCGAGCACATTGAACACGTTGCTCCCAATGGCACCGCCGAGCGCGATCTCGCCGTGCCCGCGAAACGCTGCGACGAGGGTCGTCGCCAACTCCGGCAGGCTCGTCCCGATGGCGACGAGCGTCAGCCCGATCACGGCCTGGCTCACACCGAGTGTTTCCGCGACGGCCACCGCACCGTCCACGAGAAGGTCCGCGCCTCCCACGAGCAGTGCCAATCCACCGAAGACGAGAATCACGTTGACCGCAAGCTTCCACGGGGGCTGCGCCCGCGCCTCAGCCACTTCCACCGGGATCTCCTTCGCCTCGGCGTGGGCGCGCTTCGTTTCGCGCCGCGAGGACGTGATGCCCCACCACGTGTACGCCAGGATGCCGCTGGTCAGGAAAGCGCCCTCGAGGGTGCTCAGGACACCATTCGAGATGAAGACCCAAAGGAGCACCATCGACAGGAGCATTACGGGGACATCACGCGTGACTAACCGCCGATCCACGACGATGGGAGAGAGCGCTGCACTCACGCCCACGATGAGCCCGAGGTTGGCGACATTGGACCCCACCACGTTGCCCAGCGCGACAGGGCCGTTTCCGCTCAGCGCCGCCTGCACACTGACGACCAGTTCCGGGCTGGAGGTCCCGAAGGCCACTACCGTGAGACCAACCACGAGGGGCGTGATGCCGAATCGCAACGCGAGTGCCGCCGCCCCTCGAACCAGGGACTCCGCCCCGCCAACGAGCAAGACGACGCCCACGCCCATGGCGAGAAGGCTCTCAACGAGGGTCATACGATGGGACGGCGGAAGGGCGGGAGAAGCTACGGCTCCTTACTAGACGGCTGGTGAGATCCCTCCTTCCCGCTATCCTGCCGATTCGCCCGGGATTAACACGGTGCAGGAACGAGCGGCCTGGGTTGTCCGTCTAAGCTCCTTTGATTCTCGCTATGCCGCGTCGAGGACATCTGGATTCCGCTTCTGTGTGTGCACAGGCTTCGTGCCCGCGCCGCGCTTGGCTTGCGTCATTCCTCGCGTTGCTCGAACGATAGGAGCACCCCGCCGGACGAAAGCGTCTGGCCTCCTCTGGTCCTGCGCACCTGACAGGTCGGTGCGCGCCCCCTTCCCTCTCCCCCGCTCCCTCATCCGAGGGTGTGGGGTCTGCTCCGAACGTCATGATTCGCTTCCAGCGCCTTCTCATCGGTCTCTCCCCCCAGCTTCCTCATCGGGACATTCTGCGTCATGCCTCCCGCATCGCTCACATGAGCAGTTCGGCTGAGGCCCACATCGTGTTCACGGCAGACATCCCGGCTCTCGTCGACCTCGACGATGCCTCAGCGGTCAACCTAAAGGGACACCTTCAGGATGTCGCGAAGGAAGACCTGGCAGCAGCCACCCGGGAGTTCTTCACCCCTCCGGCGTCTACGGCCGTCTCCATCGAGTACACCGAGGGCCCTGCTCTCCGAGAGTTGCTCACGCGGGCTCGGGACCTCGACGTTGACCTCATTCTCGTCGGTGCGGAGCGCGATGGTCCGCGCCCTCTAGCGGAGAAGCTGGCGCGCAAGGCTCCATGCTCGGTCTTCATCGCCCCTACGGGCACCGTCCCGGAAAGAGGCGAGGTCTCGTTCTCTCGCCTCCTCGTACCAGTGGACTTCTCCGACAGTTCGGGGGACGCCCTCGACGTAGCGGTGGCCTTCGCAGACGCGGAGGGCTCCAAGAGCCTCGACGTGCTGCACGCGTATCGCCTCCCGCTCGGCTACCACCGGATCGGGAAGACCGCAGACGAGATGGAGACCATCATGCGACAGAACGCAGGAAACCGGATGGATCGGTTCCTGAGTGAGGCCGACTTGAGGGGGCTCACGGTGCGCTCCCACTTCGTCCACAACAGCTTCCCCGAGCAGGCCGTCGCGGGGTACGTGGAAGCGCACGACGTGGATCTGGCGGTCGTCGGGTCGAGCGGAAAGACGGAGGGCGCAGCTGTTCTACTCGGCAGCGTAGCAGAAGAAATCGTCCGAGAGATCCCGGTGCCGTTCGTGTGCGTACGGCGGAAGGGAGTCACGCTCGATGTGCTCGATGCTCTTCTGCGCTTGTAGCCGGGTCTCTGCCCTTTCACCCACCCGCACATGTTCCTTTCCGCCCTCCTGGCCGTCTCGTACGGCCTTCTCGCGTTGGCGCTCGCGCTCACGCTCGTCCGCCTCGTGCGTGGTCCGGGCCTACCGGACCGCGTCGTCGCGCTCGACCTCATCGGGTTCATCGCGGTCGGATTCATCGCACTGACAGCGCTACAAACGGGAGTAGCGGCATTCTTGGACGCGGCGGTCACACTGGCGCTGATCGCGTTCGTGGCGAGCATCGGGTTCGCGCGGTATCTGGAGTATCGCGTGCCCGATGCGCGGCCTCGTCCGACGGGGACGCCGCGCCCAGCCGGTAGCTCCCAGCCGAGTACCGGTCTTCCACCAGGCGTCCCCCACGTCGCGCCATGAGCCCGCTTCTTTCCACCCTCGCGGGTGTTCTCGCACTCGTGGGCGCCATCTTCGCACTGATCGCCGCGCTCGGCATCGTTCGGTTCCCAGATCTGCTCACGCGGATGCACGCCGCCACAAAGGCCGGCACGCTCGGAGCAGGCCTCCTTCTCCTCGCGGTCGCCGTCGCGTTCGCGGATGCAGGCGTAGCCGCTCGGGCAGCGGCCGGAATCGCGTTCTTGGTGCTGACAGCGCCTGTCGCCTCCCACGCCATCGGGCGAGCGGCGTACTTCTGCGGCGTCCGCCTCTGGGAGCGGACCGAGGTAGACGAACTCGCGGGCCACTACGACCCGGAGACGCACGTCCTCGACCCCGCCGAGGCGGAACTACACGAACGCCACGAGCCCGTCGCCTAGATGCTGTACGCCGTTCTCGCTCTCTTCGGCGCGGCCTTCGCGGCTCCGTTTCTCTACCGCCGCCTCGGGGACCGCGCGGGCGCAGTGCTCGCGCTCGTCCCGGCAGCGCTGTTCGTCTACTTCGCCGGGCGGGCGGGGACCGTCACCGGCGGCGAGACCGTCCGCCAGTCGTGGGCGTGGGTGCCCTCGTTCGACGTGAGCCTCGCGTTCACGCTCGATGGGCTGAGCTTGCTCTTCGCGCTGCTCATCACAGGGCTCGGCGCGCTCATCCTGCTCTACGCAAGCGGCTACCTCGCGGGCGACGACCACCAGGGGAGACTGTACGGCTTCCTGCTCGGCTTCGCGGGCGCGATGCTCGGGCTCGTACTCAGCGACAACCTAATCGCGCTGTTCGTCTTCTGGGAGCTGACGAGCTTCACGTCGTATCTGCTGATCGGGTACAAGCACGGCTACGAGGACTCCCGCGCGAGCGCGCTGCAGGCGCTCCTCGTGACCGGCGCGGGCGGGTTGGCCTTGCTGGCCGGGCTCCTTCTCCTCGGCGCGATGGGCGGCACGTTCAGTCTCACGGAGCTGGCCCCACAGGCCGAGGCACTCACGGCTCACCCGCTCTACGCTGCTGCGTTCGTCCTCCTCGCGCTCGGCGCGATCACCAAGAGCGCGCAGGTGCCATTCCACTTCTGGCTGCCCAACGCGATGGCGGCCCCCACACCCGTCAGCGCGTTCCTCCACTCCGCCACGATGGTCAAGGCGGGCGTCTACCTCCTCGCCCGCCTCGATCCCATCCTCGGCGGCACCACGCTCTGGGTCTGGACTCTCGCTCCCATCGGTGCGGCGACCATGCTGACCGGCGCTGTTCTCGCGCTTCGACGGACGGACCTGAAGAAGATCCTCGCCTACTCGACGATCACCGCGCTCGGCACTCTGGTTCTGCTCCTCGGGCTCTCGTTCGAGGAGAGCGTCAAGGCAGCCGTCGTGTTTCTACTCGTCCACGCGCTGTACAAGGCCGCGCTCTTCATGCTCGCGGGCAGCGTAGACCACGAGACGGGCACGCGCGATGTGACGAAGCTGGGCGGGCTTCGGGATAAGATGCCGTGGACCTCCGCTGCGGCCATTCTCGCCGGCCTCTCGATGGCAGGCCTCCCGCCGCTCTTTGGCTTCATCGGAAAGGAGTTGGCGTACAAGGCCAAGCTCGGCTTCGACGCCGCTGACATTGTGCTGCCGGGCATCGCACTTCTCGCGAACGCGCTCACCGCCACGGCTGCGGCCATCGTGGTGATCCGCACGTTCTTCGGTGCGCCGACCGAGACGCCGAAGCCCGCGCACGAGGCGCCGTGGTCCATGCGCATCGGGCCGCTCGTGCCCGCGCTCACGGGACTCATGCTTGGGATCGTGCCTGCGCTCTCGGCGCCACTCGTGGACGCGGCTGCTGGCGCCATCCTCGGCAAGCCTGTGGACGTGAAGCTGACGCTCTGGTATGGCCTCGGCCCCGCGCTCTACCTCAGCATCGCGACCGTCGCGCTCGGCATCGGGACGTACCTCGCGTGGGACCGCGTGCGGGGATTCCTTGCGAACGCGGACGGGCTCATGGCGCGAGGTCCCGAAGCGGGATACCGCGCCGCGCTGGCAGGCATGGTAGCGTTCGCTGGGTGGAGCAGCCGCACGCTCCAGCACGGTCGTCTCACCGGCTACATCGCGACCGTCCTGCTGACGGCGGTCGGGCTCGTGATCGCAGCACTTGTGCGGCACGCAGCGGCGCCCGTTCTTCCAGCGTGGGATGCCCCGCTGGAGGCGGTCGCGCTGGCGGTGCTCGTAGCGGCGGCGGCTATCGCCGTGCCCCTGGCGAAGACCCGGCTGGCGGCCGTCGCGATCCTCGGCGCGAGTGGGTTTGGCCTTGCGCTCCTCTTCCTTCTCGCGGGCGCGCCGGATCTCGCGATGACGCAACTTCTCGTCGAGACGCTGATCGTGCTGGTGATCGTGCTGGTGATGCGGAGCCTGCCTGCGTTCTCCGCGTCCGCGCCAGAGTCCGCCGCGCGGAAGGCGCGCGATGCCGGGATCGCCGTCGCGGTCGGCGCCACGTTCACGGCACTCGCGCTGGTGGTGATCGCGGTCCCGCTGGACCGGACGCTCGCGGACGCCCTCGCCGCGGCGAGCGTGCCCGAGGGCTTCGGCCGCAACGTCGTCAACGTGATCCTGGTGGACTTTCGCGCGCTCGACACGCTGGGCGAGATCACCGTCCTCGCCATCGCCGCACTCGGCGCTGCCGCGCTCGTCCGTCGCCAACGTGCGTCCTCCGAGACACCGAGCGACGTGCCAGACCCCGCCCGCCTCGGCACCGAGGCGGAGGGAGCGGAGGCGCCCGGCGAGACCTCGGAGCCCCACGTTTCCGAACGTCATGTTTCTGAGCCCGCCGCGTCATGAACACGCTCATCCTCCGCACGGCGACGCGCTTCCTGACGCCGCTCCTCATCCTCTTCTCTCTCTTCCTCCTCTGGCGCGGGCACAACGAGCCTGGCGGCGGCTTCATCGGCGGCCTCGTGGCTGCGGGCGCCTTCGCGCTCTACGGGCTCGCCTTCGGCCCGGCTGAGATGCGGCGCCTGCTCCGCGTCGCACCCGAGGCGCTGCTCGGCGTGGGCCTCGCGCTAGCCGTTCTCTCCGGCGTGGCGGCGCTGGTCGTGGGGCTGCCGTTCATGACCGCCTTCTGGGCGACGGTTGGCGGCGCGAAGCTGGGCACCCCGCTCGTGTTCGATGTGGGCGTCTACCTCGTCGTGATCGGGTTCACGCTCCTGTTTTTGCTCGCGTTGGAAGACGACTCCACACCCCGCCCTTCCACGCGATGACGCTCCTCCTGATTCTGCTGGCAGGCGTGATGTTCTCGTGCGGGACGTACCTCGTGCTCCGGCGCAACCTGCTGAAGTTCGCGTTCGGGCTCATCCTGTTCGGCAATGCGGCCAACCTGACGATTCTCGCAGCCGGACGGATCACGCCGGGGCGTCCGCCGCTCGTCCCCGAGGGCGCCGAGGGGCTCGTGGCTCCGTTCGGCAACCCGCTCCCGCAGGCGCTCGTGCTGACGGCCATCGTGATCGCCTTCGGGCTGATCGCCTTCGCGCTGGTGCTCATCTACCGCACCCATCAATCCACCGGCCTCGTGGACGCCGACACGATGGAGCGCGACCCGCTCGCCACTCCTCCCGCTGATCTCCCGAGGCGGGCCGCCTCGGTCTCCTCGCCGACCGCCTCATGACCGGGCTCCTTCTCCTGCTTCCCGTCCTCCTCCCGCTCGCGGGTGCGGCGCTGGCGCTGCTGGTGCGCGGGAGCGTCCGCGCGCAACGCGGCGTGAACGTGGCGACGGCATTCCTGATGCTGGGCGGCTCAATCGCGCTGCTGGCCGAGGTCTGGGCGTCCGGGCCGGTTGCGGTGCAGCTCGGCAGTTGGGAGGCACCGGTCGGGATCACCTTCGTGGCCGACCTGCTCAGCGCGGCGCTCGTGGTCATCACGGGCATCATCGGCGCGGCCGTGGCGGTGTACGCCATCGGTGGGCTGGACGAGGAGCGGCAGCGCGCGGGCTTCCACCCGCTCTTCCTCGTGCTGCTGATGGGCGTGAACGGGGCGTTCCTGACCGGCGACCTGTTCAACCTGTATGTCTGGTTCGAGGTGCTGCTCATCTCGTCGTTCGCGCTCCTCGGCCTGGGCGCGGACAAAGAGCAGCTTCGCGGGACCGTCCCGTACGTCGCGATCAACCTCGTCGGATCGCTCTGTTTCCTGACGGGCGTGGGGCTAATGTACGGGCTCGCGGGCACGCTCAACATGGCCGATCTCGCGCTGCGCCTCCCGGAGCTTCCGGCCGGGCCGGTGACGGCCGTCGCGATGCTGTTCCTCGTGGCGTTCGGGCTCAAGGCGGCGGTTTTCCCGCTCTTCGCGTGGCTCCCGCCGTCGTACCCCACTGCGCCCACACCGATTGCGGCTGCGTTCGCAGGGCTCCTCACGAAGGTCGGTGTGTACGCGCTGCTGCGGACGTTCACACTCCTCTTCACCGCCGACGTCGGCTTCACGCATACGCTCCTCCTCTGGATCGCGGGCGCGACGATGCTGACAGGCGTCCTCGGCGCGGCGGCGCAGAAAGACATCCGGCGGATCCTCTCCTACCACATCGTGAGCCAGATCGGATACATGATCATGGGGCTCGCGCTGTTCACGCCGCTCGCGATTGTGGGCGCGGTGTTCTACGTGCTCCACCACATCCTGGTCAAGACGAACCTGTTCCTCGTGGGCGGGATCGTGGACCGCGTGGGCGGCTCGCAGGTGCTCGCGGAGACGGGCGGGATCTACCGCCATGCGCCCTGGCTGGCGGCGCTCTTCGTCGTGCCCGCGTTCTCGCTGGCAGGCTTCCCGCCGCTCTCGGGCTTCTGGGCGAAGCTGCTCCTCGTCAAGGCCGGGCTGGACGCCGGGGCGTACGTCATCGTCGGGGTTTCCATCGTGGTGAGCGTGCTCACGCTCTACTCCATGACCAAGATCTGGGCGCAGGCGTTCTGGACGCCGCACCCGACCGCCGAGGGGCTGCCCTCTCCCTCCTCTCGCCCGCTCTGGCCGCTCGTCGTGCCCGCTGTCGGACTGGCCGTCGGGACGGTCGCGATTGGGCTGGGAGCCGAGGCCGTGCTCCAGATCGCCGAGGTCGCGGGCGCCCAACTGCTCGACCCCGCGCCGTACGTCGAGGCCGTACTCGGCCCCGAGGCCGTCGCGTCCCGCCCCCCCTGACCCTGCCCGCCTCGGACCCGAGGCGGACCACCTCCACTCCCATGCCGCTGTTCCTCGTCAACCTCGTCCTCGCGCTCGCGTGGAGCGCCATCATGGGCACGTTCACGCCCATGACGCTCATCGCCGGGTTCATTCTCGGGTACGGCGTGCTGTGGCTAGCACGGCCCGCGCTGGGCCCCTCGGCCTATTACAAGGGGCTCTGGCGAGGCATCGCGTTCGCAGGGTTCTACCTGTGGGAGTTGGTCGTCTCCAGCGTCCGCGTCGCGGTGGATGTTCTGACACCGCACCACCGAATGCGCCCGGGTGTCGTCGCGGTGCCGCTTCGCGCGAAAACCGACTTCGAGATCACGGCGCTCGCCAACCTCGTGACGCTCACCCCAGGTACCCTCAGCCTCGACGTGTGCGACAACCGCACCACGCTGTACGTCCACGCGATGTACCTCGACGAGGGACCGGACAGTGTGCGCGAGGAGGTCCGCCACCTCGAAGACCGCGTGCTCCGGATCGTCCGCACGCGGCGCGGCGGGGGTGAAACGGCGGACCTCGTTGCGACGGATCTATAGCGGGTCCGGCGTGGACTCGGTGCTGGCTGCCGAGGCTCCCCCATCACGCGGCTTCCCCCTCACGCGGCTCGCCGCGTCGCCAGCCCATTATGTACTGGATCACGAGCGAGCCGTGGACGAACACCATCAGCGCATAGTCCACCTGCCCCAGTTCCGCCACGAACACGCGCACGAGGAGATACAGCGCCGCCACCGCGACGGCGGCGGTCCAGACGAGGAACAGGGGGGTGCGGGGGAACTGCATGGCGAGTCGGTCCGCCTCGGCACCGAGGCGGGAGGGGCTACTTGGCGACGGAGATGTTGCGGACCTCGCGGATGACCGTCACGCGGATCTGCCCGGGGTATTCCATCTCGCGCTCGATCCGGTTCGAGATGTCGCGCGCGAGGGACGCTGCGAGCGCATCCGAGACCGCGCCGGGCTCCACGATCACGCGCAGCTCGCGCCCCGCCTGGATCGCATACGCCTGTGTCACGCCCTCGTAGCCAGTCGCGATGGCCTCCAGGTCGTGGAGGCGTTGCACGTAGCGCTCCAGCGCCTCGCGCCGGGCGCCGGGGCGGGCACCGCTAGCTGCATCGGCGGCCTGGACGAGAGGCGCGATGAGCGCGGCCATGGGCACCTCGTCGTGGTGTGCCCCGATGGCGTTGGCGATGTCCGGGTGCTCCTTGTACCGCATCGCGAGGTCCATCCCGACAATCGCGTGCGGCTTCTCCAGCGGCTCTTCTGCCACCTTCCCGATGTCGTGCAGGAGTCCGGCGCGGCGGGCACGTCGCGAATCCAGGCCGAGTTCTGCCGCCATCACGCTCGCCAGCTTCGCGACCTCCACAGAGTGCGCGAGGAGGTTCTGGCCGTAGCTCGCGCGGTACTTCATGCGGCCCACGAGGCGAACCAACTCGGGGTGGAGGCCGTGGAGTTCGAGTTCCAGCGCTGCCTGCTCACCCGTCGCGACGATCTCTTCCTCGATCTCCGCGCGCGTCTTCTCGACCACCTCCTCGATCCGTGCCGGATGGATCCGGCCATCGGCGAGGAGCTTTTCCATGGAAAGGCGGGCCACCTCGCGACGGACCGGCTCGAAGGCGCTCACCAGCACGGCGTCCGGCGTGTCGTCCACGACGACCTCCACGCCCGTCGCAGCCTCGAACGCGCGGATGTTGCGCCCCTCTCGGCCGATCACGCGGCCCTTCATGTCCTCGCGCGGGAGCGCGATGGGCGAGACCGTGTGCTCGACGGTCATCGGCGCGGCGAGCCGCTGGACGCTCTTGATGATCAGCTTCTTGGCCTCGCGGTCAGCCGTCTGGCGAGCGGTCTCGCGGGCGTCCTGCACGAGGCGGGCGGCCTCCAGCTTCGCCTCGCGCTCCATCTCCGCCACGAGGTGGCGGCGGGCGTCGTCGCGCGAGATCCCGGCGAGGGATTCGAGCTTCGAGAGGTGCTCTGAGGTGAGCGCGGCCAGGCGGGCTTCGGCCGCTTCCAACGTCTGCTCGCGGGCCTCCAGGTCCTTCTCTCGCGAAGCGACCGTCTGCTGGCGCCCGGCTACGTCGGCAGCGCGGGACTTGACGGTCTCCGCGAGGCGGGCGGCCTCGGTGCGGCGCGTCTCGGCCTCGGCGGTAAGCGCGTCCAGTGCCTCGGTGCCCTGCATGAGGGCGGCCTCGGTGGCATCGAGGCGGGCCCGGCGGGCCGCGAGCTTCTCGCGGGCGACCTGAACCTTTTCGCGAGCAACCTCGATCTTGGCGCGGGCAACCTCGCGCTTCTCCTTCGCCTCCGCCGCGCGGCGCTCGTGGCGCTCGCGCCGGGCCTGGAGGTCGGCGGTCGTCTTCTCGACCTCGGCGCGTTGGCGGGCGAGGTCGGCCTGGGCCGCCTCGGCATCCGCGCGGGCAGACTCGGCCTCGCGCGTCGCCTCGTGGAAGCGCCGCTCCGCCGCCCCCACTCGCATATACCGCCCGCCGAGCCAGCCCGCCCCGAGGGCGAGCGCCAGTCCGAGGACGAGGAGAGCGAGAATCAGCGGGTCCATGTCGGGGGGCCAGGACGGGTCGGGATGCACGAACGCCCCGCACGAGCGGGGGCTCGGCGGGGCGCTCGCGAGCGCGGCGCGCTACAAGGAGGACCAGCCCGTGGCGGGTAGACGAGAACCTACTCGTACTACACAGTGGGGGCCCGCTGGACCCTCACGCCTTCCGCGGTCCCCACGAGGCGAGCCTAGCGGGGTGACCCGCCGGAGCGGGCGCGGCCTGGCAATCAGACCCTGAGGCGAGGCCTCCGTTGGTTTTGGTGTTCAGGTTCCCATACGGTGGCCACGAGCCGGTAGACGTCCGAAGACGCCGAGCGGGAATATGTGCAGCCGTCCGTCGCTGTTCCGCGCGCTTCGGTCGAAATCCCGGTAGATGGACGAGACCGGGGCCCGAATGGTCGCCCTCGCGCGAGACGGTTCGGCCTATGGGGACGCGTTTCGGTTCGGGTACCAGATTCCGCGCCGAACGATCACGCCCATGTTGGGCACGACGTGGTTCTCGTCCAGATCCTGCACTCCGATCCCCTCGTGGATACTGGCAGACGAGCGGTCCACCTCAAGCCCTGCTTCTGCGAGAAGCGTGAAGGCATCGTCCACAGAGTACGCCGTGACGCCGACCGGCTGGCCCGGCCACTTGACCGAGGCAGGTTCGATCCAGTAGGCAGTGAGCAGGGGGGGGATCGGTCATACGAACAGATGTCACATCCACTTCCGCGGGGACACCGAGGCGGACGGGGTCACTCGGCAGTCAGCCCAAGCACGCCCTCGCCCTGCTCGAAGACAACGTCCACGGGAATGCCCGCCTCGGCGAGCCCGTCGAGGCTGGCAGAGAGGGCAGGCGTCATCTGGCCGTAGCGGTCCACGAAGGCGGCAGTGGCTTCGTAGTCGCCGTCGCCCTGGAGAGTGAGGATGTCGCGCGCGAGGGCTTCCACGGTGCTGCTCATCTCCTCAAGAACCACGCGCCACCGGCCGTCTTCCGTCTGCTCTATCGCGCCTTGCTCCATGAGGTAAGAGAACCGAAGGAGAGCCGTACGCCCGTCCGCGCTGCTCGCTCCGAAGCGGAGACTCCGGAAAATGCTCGCCACGAACGTCACGTAGTGTTCTTCGAGCGTGGCCTCCTCCCACTCACCGCGCTCGATCAGGCTCGTGACGATGTAGAGGCCCAACACGTCGGCCTTGCTCTCTTCGATGGCGCTCGCGTAGTCACGCAGCGCCTCGCGAACGGTCCCGTTGCCCGTGACCGTGGTCTCAACCCCGAGGCCGTGCGCCACGTCGTGGAGCATCGCATTGCCGAAGAAGGCATCGAAGCTGACCAGGCCCTGCTGCCCGGGCGCGATCAGGTCTTCGGTGATGGGCAGGAGGGTGCGGTCGAACTTCGCGCGCATGACATTCCTGAGGTGCAGGCGTCGGCTCCCCGTTTCGGCGCGCACCTCTCCGTCGTTCGGGAGATCCAGCGCGATGGTCTTGGGTCCGGCGTTGGCCTCGCCCGCAGCATAAAGCACGTCGTAGGCGCCGAGGGTGGCGTTCCTTCGTGGAGGCTCCGCTTTGTAGGCGCTGTCCACCGGGAGGCCGCGCTGAAGCTCGGGCAGGAGCGCGGCATAGCGCTGGAAACGAGATGTCCACTCCGTGTCCTTGAGCAGGATGAACGCTTGGTAGGCCGTCTTGTAGCCCATCAGCTGGTCCTCGTGCGTCTCGATGGGGCCGATGACGACATCCAGCAGGTTGGTGCGCATGTCCATCCACGCGAGGTCCGACGGCTGGTACTCGCCCGTCAGAAGGGCGTCCGCGCGGAGGTCGAGGTAGGTGCGGAGGCCCTCGTCCTCAGCGAACTGGGCGGCGGAGCGAAGGGAGCGGGCTGCACGCTCGTGCTGCTCCTGGAAGGCCACGCGGTACGGCATGCCTGCGAACCGCCCGTTCTCGCGACGCACCAGCGTGTAGAGCCCCAACAGCTCCTCCTCGGGGTAGAGATCAGCCGCCTCGCGGATGGCCTCGGGGGTGGCACCGCGCGGATACAGGTTGGCGCCCAACGGCTTCGGCCCGACGCCCGGGAGGAAGGGCGCGTCGCCGTCCAGCCGGTCCCACGGTCCGTAGTTGATCTCGACGTAGCGCCGGGCGGCCTCGCTGTCCAGGCTGGCGAGGAGGGAGTCTTTCTGGCCGGGGTAGGCCTGCATCCAGAAGACCTCGTCCATGGCATCCGCGGCGTCGATGAGGTGCGGGAGCATGAGGCGCGCAGAGTCCGAAAGGGTGCCCAGATCGGCATCGAGGCGGACGGTGGTGTACTGCGCCAGCTTCGCCACGAGAACACTGTCTTCCTCGGCGCTGAGGCCGTCCGTGGTGGCGGTGGGTGAGACGGCCGGGGTGGCGCTCTCGGCACGGCAGCCCGCGAGCACAGCGAGGGGGACGACTAGCGCGGCGAGAGTCAGGGCGAGCTTCATTCTGGGGAGCGGGGGGAGTCGCTTCGCGAAGGTAGCACGGCCGATTCTGCGCCCTGGGCTGGCGGACGCTGCGAGCCGACGCCCCCCCACCCGACGTGTCGTCCTAAGCGAACGCGAAGGATCTCAGCTCGGGGTTCCAGTCTATCCGTGCCGGTGCCGACGACTCGTGGTCTCGGCACTGAGATCCTTCACTGCGTTCAGGATGACACCTGCGGCGCTGGGTGCCTCCGCCTCGGTAGCTCCGTGCGCCTCCCGAGGTGGGCGGAGTCAGGCCGCCTCGGCCTGCTCGATGAGCGCCTCCGCACGCTCGCGGCCGAGGTACCGGTCGATGCCCATGTGCGCGAGGTAGATCAGCGGGGTGATCCCGATGGCGATGAGCACCTTGTACCCGTAGTTGAACAGCGTGATCGCGACGATCTCCCCGAGCGCGAGCTGCCCCGCGAACGCCACGCTCAGCACTACGAACGTGTCGATGAACTGGGAGCCGAGCGTGGAGCCGGTCGCGCGGAGCCAGAGGTGGCGACCCTGGGTCCACTGGCGGAGGCGGTGGAAGAGCGCGATATCTACGAGCTGCCCCACGAGGTACGCCAGCAGGCTCCCGATGATGACGCGAGTCGTGGTCCCGAAGACCTCACCGAAGGCCTCCTGCGAGACCGGCGAGATCTCCGCCACGGGCACCGCCAGCGCCACTTGCAACAACAGGAACTCGAAGGCCACCATCGCGAGGCCGAGCATCGTCACGAAGCGGATCCCCGCCTTGCCGAAGTACTCGTTCATCACGTCCGTCACGACGAACGTGATAGGGAACGCGATGACGCCCGCTGTCATCACGACACTCGTGAACTCCACCCCCAGGATGGTGATGGTCCCGGGCAGGTCGAAGGCGGTGAAGAACTTCCCGGCGGTCGCCTCAGCGATGACGAGCGCCGTCAGGAAAACGGCCGCGCAGACGACGTAGACTTTCTGCGGTCGGGTGAGGACAGTAGCATCTCGCATGGCGGGAGTCTACGGCCGACCACCCCCGCCTCGGTGCCGAGGCGGGAGGACCTGCGGCGTCTCTCACCGGGACGAACCGACGCCGGGCGTGGGCTCAGCGTCCGCCTCCCGCCGCCTCGGTCTCCACACCGACCTGGACGGTCTCGCGCGGCTGAGCCTCCTTGACGTACGTGTCCAGCCAGCGGGCCTGCTCCCAGAGCATGTGCAGCAGCGACTCGCGGCCCCGGTAGCCGTGGCTCTCCTCGGGCAAAAGCACGAGGCGAGCGGTCCCGCCGAGGCCCTTCAGCGCGCCGTAGAGCCGCTCACTCTGGAGTGTGAACGTACCCGGGTTGTTGTCCGCGTCGCCATGGATGAGCAGGATCGGCTCGTCGATTTTGTCCGCGTGCATGAACGGGCTCATGCCGAAGTAGAGCATCGGATCGTCCCAGAAGGTGCGCTCCTCGCGCTGGAAGCCGAAGGGCGTCAGCGTCCGGTTGTAGGCCCCACTTCGCGCGATGCCCGCCCGGAAGAGGTCGGAGTGTGCGAGGAGGTTGCCGACCATGAACGCGCCGTAGCTGTGCCCGCCGACCGCCACGCGGTCCGGGTCCACCACGCCCCGCTCGGCGCCTGCTGAAATGGCCGCCTCGGCGTTCATCACGAGTTGCTCGCGGAAGCTGTCATTGGGCTGATCCTCGCCTTCCCCGACGATGGGGAACGAGGCGTCGTCCATGACGGCGAACCCCTGCGTTACGAACGGGACAGCCCCCCAGTAGCTGACGTAGGTGAACTGATACGGGCTATCCGAGCGCTGCCCGGCGGCGGCGGCACTCTTGAACTCGGTCGGGTACGCCCAGACGAGGGTCGGAAGCGAGCCGTCGCGCTCGGCGTCGTAGCCGGGCGGGAGGTACAGCGTGGCGCTGAGCGGGACGCCGTCCTCGCGCGTGTACTCGACCGTCTCCTTCTGCACATTCGCCAACTCGGGGTACGGGTGCGGGAACGCCGTCACCGTTGCGATGTCGCCCGAGCGGAGATCTCGCGTGTAGTAGTTCGGCGGGTCCGTGACAGTCTCGCGGCGCGTGAGCAGAACCGTCCCGGGCTCCCCGAGGAAGTCGACGGGGATCTCGTAGAACGGAGCTTCGGAGCGGAAGAGTTCGGTGCTCTCCCCCGTGCCGAGATCCACGCGACGGACGAAGGGGCGATTGCCCTCCGGCGAGGCGCCCTGACCCGTCCAGAACGTGTCGTCGCCGTCCATCACGAGGACGTTTCGACCGGCGTCGTTCGCCTCGGTCATGGGCGAGCCAGGGTCGTTGTAGCGGTCCTCGAACGAGACAGTGAACAGCTCGCGCTTGGTGCGCGCGGACGGATCGAGGACGTAGGTGCGGCGCGTCCGATCCTGCCAGTAGTACTCGGTCAGGAGGGCGGTCGTCTCATCACCCCAGGTGATGCCGGAGTAGCGGAGCGGCAGCATCGCGAGGGTCTCGCCTTCGGCGCTGAAGGGCGCGTCCAGCGTGACGATGCGGTCGCGCACCTCGGCGGGGGCTGCGGCGTCTCCGCCGTCCTGTGCCTCGGCCCAGACGAGCGTCGCAGGGGCATCGGCGCGCCACTGGTGGCTGCGGGGGCCGGTCGGGACGGAGCCGAACGCGATGGGCACACGCTCTGCCAGCGGGGCCTCGTTGACGACGGCCACCCGATCACCAGAGTCGAGGTCCCAGACCTCGGCGCGATTCGGGAAGCGGCTCCACGGCACGAGGTACGAGTACGGCCGGTGGCGCGTCTGCGTGAGAAGGAACCGCCCGTCCGGCGAGGGCGACATAGACGTGATGACACCCGCCGGGCCGAAGGGCCGCTCGGATCCGTCGAGGCCGACATGGACGATCTGGCTCGTCATGTAGTAATCGAACAGGTCCTCATCGCGCGGACTCTCCAGGAGATCCTGGTAGGTTCGTGCTGGGGCGGCCTGACCCATCGACTCTTGCACGACGGGACCACTCGGGACCGTCGGTTCGGCGGGCAGTGCGTCCCGATCTGCAGGCACGGTCTTGACGAGGAGGCCCTCGCCAGAGGGGAGCCAGCCGTAGGGCGCGCCGGGTGCGGCATCGTTGACGGCGGCGGTCGTCGCGAGGCGAGCCTGTGCCGAGGCCACGTCCACGATGTACAGTTCGATGCGGTCTTCGAGGTCCACGAGCGTGGCCATCGAGGCGCCGTCTGGGCTCCACGAGGGGCTGCGGAGGCGTGCGCCCTCGGGGAATCCGGTCACAGGCCGCTCGTCGCCGCCGGTGATGGACCGAAGCGTGACCCCCGTGAACCCACTCGTACGGCTCGGGCCATTCGTGCGCGGGTTGATGCGCGCGCCTGCGAGGCCGAGCTCTGGCTGCGCCAGTTCAGCGACGGGCGGGACGCTGGGGCGGGCCAGCAGTGCCATGCTCACGCCATCAGGGCCGAGGGAGACGCCAGGGGTACGGGGCGCGTCCACGAGCGCGGCCAGTTCAGGAGCGGGCGTCTGGTAGGTGAGGCCGTCGTCCTGCGCGAGAGCAGGAACAGCGACGAGGGCGACGGCGAGGGGAAGGAGGAAACGCATCGGACTGGGGCGAGAGGGTTTCTCAGTATAGGCCATCGCGCGACCCGTTTCAGTCCACTCCGAGGGCCTTATGCCCTTGCACGCTGACGCGCCAGCGCGGGTCGGCGAGCGCAAGGTCTACGGCCAGCCGGGTCGCCTCCGCGAGGCGCGGCCCGTCCTCGGGCTGAATCCAGAGGAGACGCCCCGCCTCGGGGTGCTCGCAGACGCGCTCCGCCATCGCGCTGTAGGCCTCCGGCCGGTAGTCTGGCACGACCAGTTTGAGTTCGTCGCACGCCTCCAGCACGAGCCGATCCTCGGGCAGCTTGGGGCTGCAGACCACCCAGTCCGGCCCGGCCTCGGGGCTACCGAACGCATCGCCGAGGCGGACCGTCCCGTTCGTCTCGCAGGCAACGGTGAAGCCCCTCGCGCGGAGCGCCTCGATCAGCGCGGCATCGGTCTGGAGGAGCGGCTCGCCGCCGGTAAGGACGCAGAACCGGATGTCTCCGCCCGCCTCGGCGGCGGCCTCGGCTAAGTCAGAAGCGGTAAGCCGGACGCTGCCCTCTTTCGTGAACTGCGTGTCGCACCAGAGGGGGCAGTCGGCCCCCGTGCGGGCGTGGTCGCGCTCGCGGTCGTTCTCGTAGCCGGTCCACATGTTGCAGCCGACGAACCGGATGAAGACGGCAGGGCGCCCGGCCCAGAAACCCTCGCCCTGGAGCGTCCGCCAGATCGCTTTGACGCGATACCGCTTCTCGCCCGGCTGGCGCGGGCTCTCCGCGAGGCGGTCGGCCAGTCCGGCTTCGCGCTGGGCGGGCACCGGGTACGAGCTACCGGGTCCGTCTAGCGAGGCGAGTGCCTCCGCCTCGGTGCCGAGGCGGGGGACGTCGGCAGTCTGGAGTTCGAGGTCCGTCATCACACCCAGCCATTTGTTTTGGCCTCCTCGTATCCCTTCGCGCGAAGGACGCTCGCGGGATTGTCCAGGCGCCCGTAGCCCCACTCGTTTCGCGTGGAGCGGTCGCCGTGGTAGTCCGTGTGGCTCTTCTCGCGGACCGTCTCTAGCACGTCCAGGCCACGCACCGTGCCGAGGTCCTTCGCGAGCTTCCAGGTCTCCGCCTTCGTGAGGCGCATGAGCGGCGTGTGGATGCGGAGCGGCGCGTCCAGCGCGAGGCTCAGAGCCTTCTGCTGCGCCTCGATGAAACCGAGGCGGCAGTCGGGGTAGCCGGAATAATCGGTCTGGCAGACGCCGGTCACGAGGTCGCGCGTCTCGGAGAGGAACGCTCGGCTGGCTGCGGCGGTGAGGAAAAGCGCGTTACGGCCGGGGACGAAGCTCGCGGGGAGGTCGGGCGCGAGGGTGTGGGGCGCCTCGGTATCTGCGGCCTCGTCTGCTAGCAGCGCGGAGCCACCGAGCAGCCCACTCAGGTCCGCGACGTGGAACGGTACGCCCGCCGCCTCGGCGATCTGTCGCGCCTGCCCGATCTCGACGGCGTGCCGCTGTCCATAGTCGAAGGCGATAGCCTCGACGTGCTCGAAGCCGCCGAAGCGCTCCGCGTCGGGATGGAGGGCCCAGAAGAGGCAGGTGGTGGAGTCCTGCCCGCCGGAGAAGAGGACGAGGGCGCGCGAGGGCATGGGGGAATCGGGCAGAGGGCGGGCTGTTCGTGCCTCATGCCTCTATAGCGGTTCTCCGCGAAGAACGGACGAGTAGGCGCCGTGTGCCGCAGAGCAGCGTTGTATCCTCGCGCGATTCAACCGACTCCGATGTCTGAAACCCCCGAACCGACGGCCGAGGCGCGGCTCCGCGAGATCCAGGCCCAGGCCGCCGAGCACACGCGACTCTCCATCGAGCACATGGCTCGTTACGGGATCCAAGCCGAGGGCCGCGTAGGCCTCTTCCTACCGCCGAGCGTCCGCCAGCGCGAGATCCACCGGCTCCCCTACGAGTACGAGGCCCGCCAACGCGTGGTCTATCAGACCGAACCCGGCGAGTTCAGCGCGCTCTGCCCGTTCTCTGGCCTCCCGGACTCTGGGACGGTCCGCGTGGAATACGTCCCGCGCGACTGGCTCCTGGAACTCAAGAGCCTGAAGTACTACCTGATGAGTTGGCGGCACGTCGGCGCGGCGCAGGAGGACATCACGGCGATCCTGTATGAGGACCTCAAGCGACACCTCACACCGTTCGACCGGCTCGTCGTGACGACAGACTACACGGTGCGCGGCGGCATCCACACCGTGTGCACCGTGGACAGCCGCGAACAGGAGGCCACGTGAGCCCCACTCCGCCCGCCTCGGAACCGAGGCGGAGGCACCCGCCCGCCACTGGCGCGACATTCTGCGCACCTGAATCCCACCACCGCCCGATGGCGCGACCTCTGACGAGGCACGCCCGTCCCATTGCTCCATGCGCAAGACTCTCACCGCCATCGTTCTTCTACTCGCCCTCGTCGGAGGTGGAGCCGTGGCGTGGCTCGCGTTCTTCCCCAACGTCGCCGAGGCCCAGACCGTCGGCGTGAAGATCCCGGCTGACTCTGACTTTGGCGCGGCGCTGGACTCGCTGGAGAGCGCCGGTGCCCTCGCGTCTCGCGCGAGCATGCAGACCTTCGGCGAGGTAACAGGCTGGGCTGAGCAGGTCAAACCCGGGCATTACCTCATCGAGCCTGGGATGAGCAACTGGGCCATCCTGGACAAAATCCGCAAGGGCATCGTGGACCCCATCCGCATTACGCTTCCGGCTGGTCGGACAGCGCCGGTCCTCGCGCGCGCCATCGCAGAGCAGATGGACACCGACTCTGCGGCCGTCATGGACGCACTCTTCGCGGAGGACCTCGCGGAGCAACTCGGCACGGATACCCGCCACCTCTTCGCCGAAATGCGCGGCGACACGTACGATGTGCGATGGACGCAGGACGCGCGCCGGGCCGTCTCGCGCATCCACGAGTGGCACGAGCGCTACTGGAACGAGGACCGCCTCACGAAAGCGGAGGCCCTCGGCCTCACACCGGACGAGGTCGTCACGCTGGCGAGCATCGTGGAGTGGGAGGCCCGCTACGACGAGGAGAAACCCGCCATCGCGGGTGTCTACCTGAACCGTCTCCTCGGCCGCACGAGCGCGGGCACGATGCGCCTCGAAGCCGACCCGACGGTGCAGTACGCCCTCATGCAGACCGATGGCGGCCCCATGCGCCGCCTCTTCAACCGGGACTACCGCTTCCCGCACCCCTACAACACGTACCTCATCGACGGCCTCCCGCCCGGCCCCATCAACAACCCCTCGGATGCGGCCCTCGATGCCGTCCTCGACAACGAGGAGCACAACTACCTCTTCTTCGTCGTCAACGCGGAGCGCCCGGGATACCACGACTTTAGCGAGACGCTCGGCGAGCACCTCGCGAAAGCCCGCCGCTGGAGCCAGTTCCTCCAGGCGCAGATCCGGGAGCGCAACGCCCGAGAGCGCGCCGAGGCCGCTGAACAGGCGGGCGCCCCCACCAACGAGTAGCCTGGCCCGCCTCGGCACCGAGGCCGACGAACTCCCCCTTTCTCTTCCTTCCTCCCCGTGTCTCCAGTTCGCCTACTCGCCTCCGCTCAGCTTCGCGTGGACATCCGCGATCCGCGGACGGGGCGTCCGGGCGCTGGGCGCGTGGCGATGACACTGCTGGCGTACGGCTTCTCCGGCCTCGTCCTGGCGTTCTCCCTCAGCGACGCGACGCCGGAGCAGGCCGTCTTCGTGGCCGCGTCCTTCGGGGTCGTGCTGGCGGCATTCGGCGTGGTCGGCTCCTACGACGAGTTGATGGGACGCCCGAAAGAGAACGCCTGGCTGGCGACGTTTCCGGCCACAGAGCGGCAGCACTACGGCGCGAGGCTGCTCGGCATCGGGGCCTACGTCGCGATGATGGCGGTATCGGTGGCAGTGCCCGTAGCGGTGCGAATCGGGATGACCCATGGGGCCGTCGCTGGAACGGAAGTCGGAGCGCTGGTAGCGGGCGGCGTGGCATGGACGGCCGGGATCAGCCTCGCGGTACTCTGGGCCGTCACCCTCGTGCTGACGCCGCGCGTCCTGCGTCCTGCTCTCTCCGTCTCGCGGACGCTTCTCGTGGCGGCGCTCGTGCTCGGCTACCAGTGGATCGGCGCGAGCCCGGAGGCGGCCAGTGCGCCGTGGTGGCCCGCCGCCTGGCTCGCCGACGCGATGACGGGCCGCCCGACTCTCGGCCTCGCGCTTCTCGTGGGGGCCGTCGGCGTGCTGGTGGTAGCGTTCGCGGTCGTGTTCCCTTCGCGCTACTTCGCACTGTTGGACAAGATGGCGGCAGCGGCGCGCTGGGCCGAGGCCCATGATCACGGCCAGAATGCTCTACTCTGGCCGGAGCGGCTGGCGGTGCGGGGTGGACCGGCGCGGGCGGCGTACGGCTTCGCCTTGGCCGCTATCACACGCGACCGGATCGTGCGCGGGCGGCTCTGGCCTGCAGCGCTGCTCCCGCTCGGGTTCGCGCTCTTCGGCTGGGTAGCGGGTGGCCTGGAAAGCCTCTTCATCCACGGCCCCGAGAACGTTCTCGGCCTGCAGGAGACGCAGCTGCACCTCTCGCTGCTCGTCATCCTGCTCTTCTGTGCGCAGACGCTCGTCCAGACCGTCCAGGTCTCCGACCACGACCGCGCCTCGTGGGTCTTCGCCACCCTCCCCGACGCTCGCCCGAGGCGGCTCCAACTCGGTGCGCAGCAAGCGCTCGCGTTCCGTGTCCTGCTCCCGCTCCACGCGATCCTAGCCCTCGTGCTGGCCTTCCAGATGCCCGCGCTCCACGCGCTCGTGCACGTCCTCTTCTGGTTTGCCGTGGTCACGCTCACCACACGGCTCTACGCCCTCGTCCACCGCTCCACGCCATTCTCGAAGCGCTCCGACCGGTTCAGTGCAGCGGCGCGGTTCCTACCGCTCTTGGCCTCGGTCCCAGCGGGGCTGCTGGCGCTACTCGTGCAAACGCTGGCGTTCACCTCCATCCCTCGGGCCGTCGCGGCATCCCTCGGGATTCTGTTCGCGGGCGCCGCCCTCGCGCGACTGGTAACAGGTCCTGCCACTCCAAAGCGAGAGACCGTCTCGGAGGCGGAGATCCGCCCGGTACCGATGGCCGCATAGCCAACGGCGAGTCCGCCCGCCTCGGCACCGAGGCGGACGGAGCGAGCGGGAGGCCTAGTAGAGATCCTGGCGCGTGAGCCAGAGGTCGACCGTCGGGTGCCAGTCGAAGACGATTCGCTGCGCAGGAGCGGCGGGGTCGCCGATGACGTCCGTGTCGAGGAAGCGGATGGAGACGAACGTGACGCCCTGGAAGAGTTGCCCTTGGGGGCTCATCAGGCGCGCGCCGCCGTTGATCTCCTCCTCGTAGTCGATCACGATGCGGCCGCTGGGCAATTTATGGTAGGACTTGCCCTCCTCGTCAGCAGTGCCGAGGTCGACAAACTCGCCGTTGGCGCGCTGGCCGTCGGCGGTGCGATGCACGAGCACGCGCTCGCAGCCCAACTGCGTAAGCGAGGAGGGGTCGCCGCTCCACCAGCACACTTGCACCGCGTCGGCATCGATGCCGGGCCAGGCCATCTGGATGTCGTACCTGCCGGTGACTGAGCCCGGCTGGTAGCGAGTAACGGTCATCGTCTCCAGTGCTCCGCTCGCAGTGACAGACTGCGAGTGGATATCCACGCGCCACTGCTCCTCCCGATAAAGGGGATCCACCTGATAGCCTGGCTTCAGTTCAGAGTCGAAGTAGAAGTTGGCGGCGTCGTGCGTGCCGAGATCGACGGAGAGGCCGGTCTGAACGGCCGAGGCGGATGGAAGTGGGGCCGTCAACGGGACCGTCTCCGAGGAGGAACGGGCCACGGCCTCAATCATCTCGCGATCCGCATCGGCGAGATCAGCAGGCGACTCGCCGGTATCGCAGGCCGAGAGGACGAGTAGAAGCGTGCACAGGAGGTAGACGGATCGTGTCATGGAGGTGGGGTCTGGGTCGACCAGAAGGTCTGATCTCCTGCTCCTGGGCACTAGGGCACAACCGAGCATCCCCCTGGTCGATACCGACTGGTGCCCCCTTTTTGCCCCGACCTCACCCGCCCGCGTGCGGGCTCTCGCCTCGGCGCCGAGGCGGGCAGGGTCAGCCCTCGTCGGCCGTGCCCGACGAGAGGCTCGTGCCGAGGCCCCGACGCCACGCCCACGCCACGGCCTGCCGCGCTGTCTCCACGCCGAGCTTCAGATAGAGGCTCCCCAGGTGGTTGCGGACCGTGTTCTCGGAAATGAACAGCGACGCCGCGATTTCTTTGTTGGACAGCCCGTCGCAGAGAGCCGCCAGCACCTCACGCTCGCGCCGCGAGAGGCCCACCATCTCGTCCGCCGGAACGGGCGCGCGCACGAACCAGCGCCCCTCGCCCTTCGCGACCGCCCGAACGGCCTCCAGCAGCACCTCCGGCGGCTTCTCTTTTGTGATGTATCCGGCCGCGCCCTGGGACATCAGTCCCGAGACGTACTCGGGCTCGTCGTATGCGGAGAGCGCGAGGATCTGGATATCGAGACCCTCCTCGCGGATGGCGTTTGTCACATCCACGCCGGTCAGTTCAGGCATCTGCATGTCCAGGATGACCACGTCCGCCTCGACGGTGCGGAGCAATCGAAGGGCCTCGGCACCATCGGAGGCTTCCCCGACGACCTCCAGGTCTGGCTCGCTGTTGAAGAGATCGCATACGCCTCGGCGCCACAGCGGGTGGTCATCGGCAACGATCAAGCGGTACGGCGGATGGGGGCTCGTCATGAGTCAGTGGATGGAAAGGCAGTGCCCGGAATACGGACGGAAAGCCGCGTGCGGCCCGGTCGACTTTGGACCTGCAGCGTACTCCCGATGGACTCGGCGCGCTCGGCCATGCCGGAGAGACCGAGGTGGCCGTCGGTCTCGAACGCGTCCAGCGAGTCCGGCACGGTGAATCCGGCCCCGTCGTCTTCGATGGTGAGGGCGGCGCCTTCCTGCACGAACCGCTCGTACTGGACACGGATGGTCGTCGGGTCCCCGTGCTTGAGAGCATTGGAGAGAGACTCCTGCGCAATACGGTAGAGCGCGAGGCGAGGCGCTTCCGGGAGGTCCGTGCCCGTGTCTTCGAAGCGAAGGTCGAAATCGACGGCGGGATAGAGCGTCCTGAGCCGCTGGGTGAGCGCGCGCACGGCCGCGGCCAGGCCAAAGGACGCGAGCACGGGAGGGCGCAAGCCCTCGGAGATCTCGCGCAACTCGACCGCGACCCGCGCGAGGTCGTCCTGGACGGCTTCGACGGCTGTCCCGAGCGGGTGAACATCGGGGGCCGCAGTGGACCGACGGGCTTGCCGAGCAGCTACGCCCAACTGCATCCGAAGGGCCTGGAGATCCTGTAGCGGGCCATCGTGCAGGTCTTGGGCTAGGCGGAGGCGTTCGGCCTCGCGACTGTCTGCGAGCCGCCGCCGCGACTCTGCGAGGCGACGCCCCTGCTCCCTCGCGTGCTGGAGCCGCACCCACAGGCGATACACCCCCCACAGACTCCCGGTCACGAGGAGCAACGCGACAACCCCCGCCCCCACGACAGGAGCACTTTGGGTGAGGTAGAGGTAAAGCCGCCCGTCCTCGTAGCCGTAACCGAGGCCCTCGATCTCGCGCTCGTCGAAGCCGAGGCGGGCAGAGACGCTCTCGCCGACCTGCCACGCCGCGTACGCGTCCATCTGCACCATCGTGCCCGTGGGGGTCTGCACCCAGATGGAACTATCGGCACCGACGACGAAGAAGTAGGCGGCTTCGTCTGTGGGACCAGTCGCGGGGGTGAGGCCAATCTCTGGAAGGCGTGGCCCTCGGGTGGAATCGTACCACGCCGCGAAGTCCTCGAAGGTGTCGAACGGCCCAGCGCGCATGGCGATATCCACGTCAGTCGGCGGGCCGTCTGATGGGGCCGATAGCGCGACGGGAGCGAGGGCTATCGTGAGAAAAAAGAGGAAGGGCACTGGGAATGGCACGGGGGAAGCTACCCGCGCGCGTGGCTACCCCTAGGAGTCTGCCCCGGCTGTTTCGTTTCATCGGTACCGACCGGTCAAGAGAGACGGGAGAGGTCTCGGAGAGAGAGGTCGGAACGGGCTAGCGTGGGGTTCCCCATTACCCCCCGCGTTTATGCGTCTCTCCCTTTTCCTCGCCGTCTTTGCCCTCTTGGGCCTCTCCGCCTGTGACACGGCCGCCCCCGAGGTCAGTCTCGACTCCGCGGTCACCGAGGTGGTGTCGGCAGACAAGGCTGCCCTCTCCCGCTGCATCATCCAGGGTCCGAACTCCGTCCGGTTCGGCTCCACGACGAGCTACCAACTCAGCAACAGCACATCATGTGCGGGCGCTGCCGTCACGTGGACCATCACCGGGAATGGCTCGCTCGCTTGTGAGTTCCTTCAGGAAGGCGAGACGGACAACACCACCGCCTCGAAGTCCAGCACGGGTTGCCCCGGTCCATCGGTTTCTGCTGTGGCAGGTAGCCCATTCGGCGGAAGCTTTACGCTCCGAGCGGAGGTCGTGACCACATCTGGTACCATCTTCACACCCACGAAGAGTGTTGCTGTGACTCGGCGTTGACACCTAGTCTCGCTGTTCTGGAAAATCCGCCGCCTCCCGCCAGTTCGGGGGGCGGCGCTCTGTTGTCACCGCACCACCGCGAGGCGCGCGCTGGCTCCCCCCGCCGCGGTACCGAGGCGGACGAGGTAGGCGCCGGGTGCTACACCCGACAGGTCTAGCGAGACCGTCGCCGCTCCGGCCGGAAGCGCGCGCGAGGGTACCTCCAGCACCTCGCGCCCCCGCGCGTCGTAGATGCGAACGGACACTTCGCCCGGCGACTCCAGCACGAACCGCAGCGTGGTCACGTCGCGCACCGGGTTGGGCGCGACGGTCAGGCGTAGATCCGATGTCTCCGGCTGGCCGTCGGTGCTGACCACCAGCCCGTCCAAGTCCAGCCGGTACATCCCGCGCCCGTACGTCCCGGCCACGAGGCTCCGACCTGCGATGTCGAGGTCGGTCACGGGCACCATTGGAAGACCGCTGCCGAGTGGGCGCCAGATCGCGCCGTCGTTCTCGGTCCAGAACGTGCCCACGTCCGTCGCGAGAAGAATGCGGTCCGGGCGAGCGGGATCGAAGAGTACGTCGTTGGCGGGCGCGTCCGGGAGGCCCGCGCCGATGTTCGTCCAGGTGGCACCGCCGTCGGAGGTGGCATAGATGTGGGCAGTGTCCTCGCCCCAGCGGAAGCCGGAGAGCGTCGCGATGGCGCCGTCGGGATCCGTCGGGTGGGGCGTGATGCGCGTCACCCAGCGGGTCGGAAGCCCGGCGCTCACGTTGATCCATGACGAACCGTTCGCGGAGGTCCAGACCCTACCGTCGTCTGTCCCCGCCCAGATCCGTCCCGAGGCGGGCGAGGCCCCAATTGTGGTCAGCGTGCCGTAGATGAGACTCGTAGGCCCGGGGCCACCGGTCAGATCCGGGGAGATCGCGGTCCAGTCGGAGCCTCGGTTGGTGCTCCGCCAGACGCGCGTGCCCCCGTAGTACAGCGTCTCCGGGTCCGTCGGCGCGAAAACGACCGGCGCGCTCCAGTTCGCGCGAGTGTCCGGCGGCGTGATGCCACGGAACTCGGTGCCGCCGTTGGTGGAACGGAAGAGGTTGCCGTACTGGAAGGAGGCGTAGACGAAGCGGTTGTCGTCGGGATCCACGAGGACATAGTGACCGTCGCCGCCGAAGATGCGAGTCCAGTCATCGAGCGCGCCTGTGAGCGTGCGGTTGGTGCCGTTGTCCTGCGTCCCGCCGTACAGGCGGTCTGGCTCGCTCGCGTCGATCTCGACGGTGTAGAACTGAGTGGCCGGGAAGCCGCCGGTCGCCTTCTGCCAGAGCACGCTGGTGGCGCCGCCGTTGGTGGTGCGGTAGACACCGCCGTCGTTGCCTGCGATCATACGGTCCGGGTTGCCCGGGTCGATCCAGAGCGCATGGTGGTCCACGTGCATCGTGCCACTCTGGTAGCTCCAGGTGCCGCCCGCGTTGCTGGAGCGGTACAGGTTCAGCCAGGGTGTCCAGACACGGCGCCAGTCCGTCGGGTCCACGCGGATCTGTCCGAACCACCACCCGTAGCTGACGCTGTCCGCGCCCGGAAGCGAGGTCCAGGTATCGCCGCCGTCGGTGGAGCGGTATGTCCCGATGGTGTTGCCGATGGTGTCTGTGAGCACGGCGTAGACCACGTTGGGGCGGCTCGCGGCCACGGCGACGCCGATACGACCAAGACTGCCGGAAGGGAGACCGTTCGTGAGACGGGACCACGTGGCACCTCCATCGGCGGAGCGCCAGACGCCGGAGCCAGGACCGCCATAGCGACGAAGGTCGGGACGCCGCTGGCGAGTCCACGTAGCGGCGTAGAGTGTGTCCGGCGAGCGGGGGTTGACCACGAGATCGATAGCCCCCGTGGAGTCGTCCACGGCGAGGGTGCGCGTCCAGGTCGTACCGCCGTCGGTGGTGCGGAAGACGCCACGCGCGTCGTCTTTCTCGAAGAGCTTGCCTGCAGCGGCCACCCAAACGCGGTCTGAGTCCGTCGGGTGGACCACGATCCGCCCGATGGTACCCGTCGCGTCAAGCCCTCTGGGCTCCCACGTCTGCCCGCCGTCGCGCGAGCGGTACAGACCGCTCCCGCCGTAGGTCAGGCTTCCGCCCCCGCCGTTGGACTCGCCGGTCCCCACCCAGACCGTCTGCGGGTCTTGCGGATCCAACGCTACGTCTCCGATAGAGAGCGAGAACACATCGTCACCGACCGGCGCGAAGGACGCGCCGCCATCGGTCGTCTTGAAGAGACCTCCGGAGCCCGTCCCAGCGTAGAACGCGTCGAAGCTCTCGACCGCGAGCGAGGTCACGCGCCCCCCCACATTCGTCGGCCCCGCGAAGGTCCACGCGGGGCCACTGCCCGTCTTCATGGCCGCCGCCTGGCGCTGCGCTGCGACGAAGGCACCCTGGTCGAGTCGGCCTTCGGGGAACGCGCGCTGGCGGTAGAACCAGTCGCTCGGCTCCACGGGGCCGGGGATGGTGTCCTCGGGCTCGTAGTCTGCACCGACGAGTGTGCCCGCCTCGGGGGCTGAGTGGAAGAAGACAGCCGCCGCGATGGAGGCAGCTAGGAGGAAGAAGAGCGTGATCCAGGAGCGCATAGCGAGACGAGGCGGACGACTGCAGGCTACGCCATCGAGCCGCCTGTTGGGAAGGCATCTGACCGTGGATGTGAAGCAGTAGCCGTGAGGACTTAGCACCCGGTTCCGTGGAACGTCGCTGCTCTAGATTGTCTGGAACCGCTTCTCTTCTCAGGAATCTCACACACGCCTCTCTCTCGGACCGATGCCCTGCGGCCCCCACATCCACGACGACCCGTGCGCACTGCTGCGCGCGCAGCGCAAGATGCGGCGCGCGCTTCTCCGGTTCGGCGTGGCGAGCATGGGAGTCGGCATCGGGGCCCCCGCGCTCGCCCTGACGGTAGGCGGCGGACTCTGGATCCCTGTGGTAGCAGGCACGCTCCTGACAATCCACGCCGCTCTAACCATCCGCCGCCTCGCGAAGCTGCGCCGACGAGTCTGGCGCGTGGCGGTCTCCTCGCGGCACGTCGTCGCGTTGGACGCGGGTCGGCGCCAGATGGCAGTCTCGTGGAGCGCAGTGGAGCGCGTCGAGGTGGACGACGCAGGACTCACGCTGGTCGCGAGAGGTGTGGAGGGCCTGCCGTTCCGCCTCCACATTCGGCGCCACTTCGCGCCCTACGTCACGCTAGCTCATGAGTTGGTCGCCCGAGCCGAACGTCGCCGCTGTGCCATCTGGGTGAACGGTCGCCCGTGGCAGCTTCTCGACGTGAGTGCCCTCCTTCCCCGGCGTGGCCCTGCCCTCCAGGGCGAGGCGTAGCCACCCTACCTCGGAACTGCCAATACGCCCGCCTCGGCGCGCGCGGAGATGCCCTCGCAAACCTACCGAGGCGGACGCTCTCAGGCCGTCGCGCCACCGCAGGAAGAACCGGCACCCGCCGTACAACCGTAGCAGTGGCGGGCGGTCCGAACCGTCCGCGCCTGCCACGCGTCGAGGTCGAAGTCCTGGACGTGCGCGAAGGGTACCGCCGCGTCCATCTCTAGTTGCTGATTGAAGTCGCAGTCGTAGACGCGGCCGTCCCAGCCGACCGAGATCGTGTTGCGGCACATGAGACCGTCGATCGCACCCGGGTTGAAGGCCTCCAGAAGCCGCTCCATGTACGCCTCCAACTGGCCCTTTTCCAAGAGCCACTCTAAGTAGCGGCTCATCGGCATGTTGTTGAGTGCGAAGAGGCGGTCGAACGTGACGCCGTGGTTGCGCTCCAACGCGGCCTTCCACTCGCCCTCCAGTGAGGCCTGGTTGCCTGCCAGGAAGCTCCCCACCGGGTTCGTGACGAGTGTCAGCATCCGCTCGGGATCGCCCTGGCCGTAGCCCGCCTCGTTGAGCGCTTTTAGTGCCTCGATGCTCTTGCCGTAGGTGCCGTCGCCCCGCTGGGCGTCCGTGCCCATCTTGCGATAGTGAGGGAGCGAGCAGGCCACCTCCACGCCTCGCTCCGCAAACCACTCCGGGAGGTGACGGTAGCGCTTGACGCGGAGGATGGTCAGATTGCACCGGTCGATGACGTGAAGCCCTCGCGCCACACACGCCTCCACCAGGTACTCGAAGTGGGGGTTCAATTCTGGTGCCCCGCCGGTCAGATCCACAGTGTGGAGGCTAGCGCCTGCCGAGTGCGCGAGGATCCGGTCGATGGCCGCGATGCACGCATCGACCGCCTCGCGGTCCATGTTCTCCTTGACGCGATCCGGCCCAGAGTCCACGTGGCAATGCCGACAAGTCATGTTGCACAGCTTCCCGATGTTGATCTGGAAGATTTCCAACGGAGCGGGCGCGAGACCCTTCTCCCATCCACTCGCGACGAGGTCGGCGTGGAAGGAGCCCGTGCCACTGGGACCAGAGATCGTCGGGACTTCATCCAACGCTCGGAGCTGCTGCGCAGGAGCAGCTAACGGCGTACGACGACCGTACAGGCTCGTCGTGCGCTTGGGGCCGTCGTTGGCGGCCGCGATTAACTCGGCAGAGAGAACGGGAAGCGAGACGGTGACGGCACCGTCCCCGGAAGAGGAAGACATGCGGAGCGGGTGGGAGCGCGCCGCCGAGCCCGGCGCGGATCGTCTGACAGAGAGATGAGCGGTACGCCTACAGGCTTACATGGTTTGCTGCTTGACGCCGTCGAGCATCTGGAGACCGTGCACGAGGCTGGCACCGCCACGGATCGCCGTCGCGACATGGACCGCCTCGGTCATCTGTTCGAGGTCCGAGCCCTTCGCGAGCGCGTCCTGCGTGTAGGCGTCGATGCAGTACGGGCACTGCACCGTGTGGGCCACGGCGAGCGCGATGAGGGACTTCTCACGGGCCGTAAGGGCGCCGTCCTCGAAGACCTTGCCGTAGTAGGAAAAGAAGGCGTCGGCGAGGGGCTTCGAGCCCTCTTCGATCTCGCCGAAGCGGGGGAGGTGCTCTGGCTTGTAGTAGGTCTCCATGGTGCGGTGGTGGGAAGGAAGGCGCCGAAGCTAGTGAGAGGGCGCACCCAGTGCAGGATGCGTCAGACCCGTGTCACTAGATTGCGGCCGTCTGACAGACGCCCTCTCTCCTCCCACGATTGCACGCCGCGAGGCGAGCCCTCCCCCCTGTGGAGATCTTCCTCTGGTTCCTTCTTTTCCTCGTCGTCGTCGCGGTCGGGGTGCTCGCCGCCCGGAGTCTGCAGGGGCGGCGCGAGCGCGAGCGTCTCTGGGGCTCGCTCGATGGCGAACCCTCGCTTCCAGAGTGGAACCGGGAGTCGCTGGGCGTCGGTCCAGTGCGTGTTCACACCGAGGATTCTGAGCCCGACCTTCAGGCTGCTTCTGATCCCCTACCTCCGGCCAGCCACCTCGGCGCTCCGGCCCACGAGGCACTCCTCGTGGAGACCGAGGCGGACCATGGAGGAGGCCTGACCCCCGCGTCCGCTGAGCCGCAAGCCGAGCCGGAGGCTCGCGCGCAACCGGAGGCTGAGGACGTTCCGGCTCTCTCGATCCCCGAGCCGTCTGCTCCCGCATCCGCTCCAATCACCGATCCCCCACGCCCTCTGCGGTCTCGCCCCGAGTGGTGGGAGGACGACGCCCCAGGCGCAGGCTCTCTGCTCCGGTCCCTCGTCGCAACCACACGCGGATCCGCTGCTCTCGTCCGCCCCGATCCTGGCGACGGCGGCTACCTGATCCTCGCTGCAGCCGGTCCTGCCTCCTCGGCACTGCACGCCCACCCCCAGGCGCGCCGCTTCTCCGAAGCCGCCCTGACTGACCTTCCACGAGAGACCGTCACTGTCGTGCTCGGCGAGACGGAATCGGGCGTGCTCCCTGGGATGGAGCCGGGGGCCATCGGGGAGACGGCTGTGCGCGCCCTCGCGCCCGCACCTGCACCGCGCCGCCTTCTCATCGTGGATGTCCCGGCAGAGTACCCGCTCGACAGCCGGGCCGAGCGTCTCTTGGATCGCTACGCGGACCTGCTCGCCGATGTCCTCGGCCTCCCGACAGACCCGCCTCCGCCTGAGCCTACCGAGAGCCCCTCGGGGCCGATGGACGCCGCGATGGAAGCTCTCGGCGCGGAAATCGCGACGGCACGAGAAACGGGCCGCTCCATCGCGCTCGCACTCGTGGTGCCCTACGAGGCAGAGGCCCTCCAGGAAGCTGACCCCGAGGCGGTCGCGGAACGCGAGGCCGCACTCCGGCAGCGCGTCGCCTCGGTCCCCGGCACACTGGACACGCTTCCCATGGGCGCACTGGTCGTGGGTGCGGTGTGCGACGCCGAGGCGGACCGGGCCGAGCACTGGGTCCGCGACCTCGCGCGAAGCGGCACGCCGCTGCGCATCGGGATGGCGCTCTACGGTCCGCGCCATGTCACGCCGGACCTCCTCCGCCAAGACGCCGTGCGTGCCCTGTCGGAGACCTACACAGGCGAAGACACGGCGGTGATTCTGGGCTGAGGAGGCGCGGAGCGCGGAGAAAGGCCTGCCCGCCTCGGCAGCCTCGTGCACCGAACGGGAACCTTTTATCAGCCGCCTTCTCCCCCATCCCCCATCCCCCATGCTCTTCGTCTCCATCGTTCTCGACGGTGCGGGCGTCGGTGACGCGCCGGACGCGGCAGCCTACGGCGACGCGGGCTCGAATACGCTCGGGCACGTTTGCGAGCGCGAGCGGCCCCATCTCCCGAACCTCGCCCGCCTCGGCCTCGGGCGGATCGCGGACCTAGCCGGGGTGGAGGCCATCGCCCATCCCGAGGCCTCGTGGGGACGCCTGACGGAGCGCGCCGCAGGCAAAGACTCCACGACCGGCCACTGGGCACTGGCGGGCCTCGTGCTGGAGACACCGTTCCCGACGTACCCCCACGGCTTCCCACCAGACGTGGCGACGGCATTCTGCGAACGTGCAGGCGTGGATGGCATCCTCGGTAACATCCCGGCCAGCGGTACCGCCATCATCGCGGAGTTGGGCGAGGAGCACCAGCGCACCGGGCAGCCCATCGTCTACACCTCGGCCGACAGCGTTTTCCAGATCGCCGCGCACGTCGAAAAGACGCCACTGGAGGCGTTGTACGCGATGTGCCGGGTCGCGCGAGACGAGGTCTGCGTAGGCGAGCACGCCGTGGGGCGGGTCATCGCACGGCCATTCACCGGTGCGCCTGGCGCCTATGAGCGGATCTCCTCCAAGCGTAAGGACTTCTCGCTCCACCCCACCGGTCCGACGGTGCTCGATGCGCTCCGCGAGGCGGGCGTGCGGACTGTCGCGGTGGGCAAAATCGCGAGCCTCTTCGGAGGCCAGGGCGTGGACCATGAGATCAAGACGGCAGGCAACGCGGACGGTATCGCGAAGACATTGGACGCCATCCGCGAGGCCGCTGCCAGTGGCGAGCCCACGTTCATCTGGACCAACCTCGTGGACTTCGACGAGCTCTACGGCCATCGCAATGATCCTGCAGGATATGCGCGTGCCCTCGAAGCCTTCGATGCTACCCTACCGGACCTCCTGAACACACTCCCAGAGGCAGGTCGTCTCCTCCTCACCGCCGACCACGGCAACGATCCGACGTATCCCGGTTCGGACCATACACGCGAGCACGTTCCGCTTCTCCTTGCAGGAGGAGAAGCGCGTGACATCGGCACTCGGGGGACGTTTGCGGACCATGCTGCCACCATCGCGGCTGCCTTCGGTGTGGCTTGGAATGGTCCCGGCACGTCCTTCGGCTGAGAACTGCCGAGGTTGGATCTGCCAAGAGGGATAACTACACTCCAGTCCACGGAACGCGTTCGTACCCTCTCTCTACATGAGCGCCGTCACTCTCAAGGAAATCGCCGAAGTCGCGGGCGTCTCTATCGCGACCGCCTCGCGCGCCCTCACGGTCCCTGAACGCGTCGCGGTGAGCACGCGCGAGCGTATCGAGGCTATCGCAGCCGACCTCGGATACCGCCCGAGCAAGGTGGCGCGGCGGCTCCGCTCACGCGGCGGCGCCACTCACATCCTGGGCGTTCTCATTCCGGACATCCAGAACCCATTCTTCGCCGAGGTCATACGCGGCGTGGAGGCCGTCGCACACGAGGCAGGCTACTCCGTCCTGTTCCACAATGTGGACGAGAGCGTGGAGCGTCAGCGGGCGGCGGTCGACGCCCTCCGCACCGAGCGCGTAGACGGGGTCATCTTGCCACCCGTCCGCGAGCACGATGCCGACGTGGACGCGCTCATCGAGGATGGCATCCCGGTCGTCTGCGTGGACCGCCGGATGACCCGTAGCGCTGTCGACACGGTCGTCGCCAACAGCGAGCAAGGCGCCCGCGATGGCGTCGCGTTGCTCATCGAGCAGGGTCACCGTCGCATCGGCTTCATCGGCGGTGCCCCGACGCTCTCCACGAGCCGCGAGCGCTTAGCCGGCTACCGCCGTGCGCACGACGAGGTGGACCTCCTCATCGACCCCGCCCTCCTCGCCGAGGCGAACGGGCGGATGGAAGGCGGGCAGGCCGCTGCCGAGGCTCTCCTCTCGTTGGAGGACCGTCCCACCGCGCTCTTCACGGCCAACAACCTGATGACGCTCGGCGCGCTCGCGGCCACTCACCAACGGGGGCTCCGCATCCCCGAGGACCTCGCGCTCGTCGGCTACGACGACATGCCGTGGGCGATGGCACTCAACCCGCCCCTGACGGCGGTCCGCCAGCCCGGTGAGGAAATGGGTCGCCGAGCGGCAGAGTTGCTCCTCGCACGGATCGAAGAGCCAGACCGCTCACCGAGTCTCGTTGTGCTTCAGCCGTCGCTGGTGGTGCGGCGCTCCTGCGGCTCGGGCTCCTGACCGTAACTCCACTGCTCGGTGGGAGATGCCAGTAGCCCCAGGGCGTACCGAGGCGAACGGTCGTACTCTTGACCACACCCTCCTCCCCGTACCGTGCGCCTCGTTCTCCTCGCTCTTCTCCTGCCCATCACTGCCCTCGCCTAGCCTGCGGGCTGGCTCCCCATCGCGCCCGAGGGCGACGGCGTCAGCCTCACCGCCCGAAAAGCATTCCTGGACGACGGAATTTTGTTCGGGAGCGACTTCTCCGCTCTCTCATCCGTGCACATGCTGGATGGCCGCTTCGCTGTCACGCCCGGGCTCTCTATCGTCGGGGATGTCCCGACGGTCTACGCCGCCATCGATTTCGAGTCTCCCTTTTCGGATCAGACGAGCGAGGAGCGTTCGAGCGCGTTCGTTCTCGGCAATCCGTATTTGGGCGTCGAAGCCGCGCTGCCGAACCCTCGTGGACGCGCCTCGGCGGGCCTCGGCGGGCGTCTCCCCGTGGTGGGCACACTCATCGATCTCGGTGACGAGGACGGTACCGCGCTCTTTTACAGCCAGTTCGCCTCGTACGACCGGTTCTTGGCGTTTATCCCGAACACGCTCTCCGTCGTCGGCACGGCGGAGGGCTCACTTGCGCTCTCGCCCACAGTCTCGCTCGTGGGTCGCCTCGCGCCACAGCTCGCTATCAACGCGGGCAACGAGCAAAGCCTCCCCGACGACCTAGAACTGTTCCTGAGCTACACGTTCCGTGCGGAGGCCGAGGCTGGACCGGCGCTCCTTACGGGCGGCATCCGCGCAACGGGCTTTCTCACCGAGGAACTGGGCGACGACGTCGCTCGCTTCGAGACTGCCATCGGACTCGCAGCCGAGGTCAAAGCTGGGACCGTTCGCCCGGGGTTTTTCGTCGAGGTCCCGGTCGGTGGAAACCTCGATGACCTGCTCGATGCCGTCGCGGGCGTAGGGCTCGGTGTGGATCTGAACTGATCCGCCTCGGTACGCTCGTCGGGCTACCGAGGCGGGGCGAGTGGCAGAGCAAGGCCGCTCACCTGTCGGATGCGTCTCGCCCTTCTCCACGTACCCGCCGCTTCCAGTCCAGACTCGCGGTTTCTCCCGCCATCTGGCACGGAGCGTCGGGGTCAGTGTGGCGGTGCCGATGTCGTCGGCTCGTCGGGCGTCTCAGCCTCAGCACGGACCTCGGCTAGCTGACCTCGCACCTTCCGCACGGCGCTCCACGCTCCCCCCACCACGAGGACCACGATGAACCCGTACACCCACGCAGGGACGTTCTCCCCTGCGATGATGAGGTAGACGTAGGCGGAGACGAAGCAACAGCCTGCTGCGAGAGCGGGCAGCACGATGCTTTTCTTCTGCCTCGCGTTGCGGACGAGCCACGCTACCGAGAGCGTGAACAGCGGGATGGCACCGACGTAGATGCCCCCAAAAATCCAGGGGTTGACGCCGTACTCGGTGCCCAAGGAGAGGAACCACTCTTGAAAGGCCTCCAGCATGGTGGGATCGGGTGCGAGGACGCAGAGTACGACCGCCGCCCACTACCGACTGCACCTTCATGTCTCAGCCGTTTCCTCTTGCCAGTGGCACCTCCCTCGATGAGACCCTCGGCATCGAGTATCAGGAGGTCTCCGGTGAGCGCGTCGTCGCCACGATGCCCATCGGTCCGCCCGTCCACCAGCCGCTGGGCTATCTCCACGGTGGCGCGAGCGTCGTGCTAGCGGAGAGTGTCGCGAGCGTGGGCGCCAACATGGCGGCACTGCCGGAGCGGATCGCGTTCGGGATGGAGATCAACGCGAGCCACCTCCGCCCCAAGCGCGAGGGCACGCTGCGAGCCACCGCGACGCCCATTCGCCAGGGTCGCACCACCGCCGTCTGGGACGTCCAGATCGAGGACGAGGCGGAGTCCCTCATCTGCGTCAGCCGCGTCACGCTAGCGCTCGTGGAGACCAAAGAGCGAGCCTGAACCAGGCACCCAAGGCTAGTCCGGCAATGCGTCGCGCAGATCTGCGATGCGCTCTCGGAACGCGGACGGAGTTCTCTGGATGAGCTTGAACACATCTGTCGAGAGCACGATGCTCGCGCCGCGCTCGGGTCCGCTTCCGCCCCGAACAACGGCCCCGACCTGGACGGCACGGCCGAAATGGACCATCCCGCCGATTCCAGGCCCTCCAGAGGTCGGGATGGTGACGACCGCGGAGACACCCATGTACGAGGAACGCTCGTCGTTATACCACAAAATCCCAATGGGCTCCAGCGTCAGCACATCGAAGCGGCGCAAACTATCTAACCCGGCTCCGAAGCCGCCTGCCTCCAGCGCAACCCCCGGGTGCAGAAAGACGAGTTGCGTCGCTGGCGGCGTAAGGTCATCCAGCGAACGGATCTTCTGCGATCCCGCGAGGAATTGATTCACCGCGACCTCCCAGGGGTAGAGCGAGTAGTTGGTCTCGTTGAACTCGTCCCATAGCGCGATGGCGTCTCTCAGCGCGCTCGCCGCGTTATTACGAGCGGGTCCGAAGAACTGGATGAGAACGTTGTCCGCTACCAAAGCGCGCCAGCAGACCTCGCGGCGGACGGCTGGGTCCAGCCCCGAGGTTTGGATCTCCGACGGTGTGAACTCGAAGAGCACGGGGTCTCGCGCATCGTACGCGAAGCGGTCGCGCATAACCCCGCGACCGTCCATCATCGCTTCCAGACCCACCTCCGCGAGTTCCGTCGCTAGCGTGTCGAGATGGCTCTGGAGAGATCGCCGTGCGGGCCCTCGCACACGAGCGGACCGGCGGAAGTTATCGGCCAGGGCAGCCCCGACGGGCCCCCACCGCCCTGCCTCGATGTCGTCTTGGAGCGACCCGACGACTCGGGCGGGATGGAGCGACGCCCACTCCGCGCCGTAGGCACTTGGACCTCGCGCGTAGACGGTGTCGGGGTTGCAATCCTCGGCAGAAAACCCGACTTGGGCGTGGGCTCCAGACGAGACCAGGAGAAGGACGAAGAGGCTAGCACGCATCGGCAGCGGACTCGGCGGCGGCGAGGAATTCGGCACCCGCGGTGACGAGGCGCTTGGGGTCTTTCGACGAACCGATGGTGGCGAGAATCTTCCGCGCCGACTCCACCAGCTCAGCGACGCCGTCGGCGCACGCGGAGCCGCCTACCGTTGGGTAGCCCGCGATTGCGGCGGCGGCCTCATCATCCGGGATGGCACCGGGCACGACCTCATTCAGGATCGGGATGTGCACGCGCGGACCGTCCAGGTAGTGCGCGAACCCGTGGACGTTGACGTCTCGGAGGAAGTCGAGGCCGAGGTCGCTGACCAGCTTCGGTGCCCACCCCGATGGTCCGAAGGGCCAGAAGGCCGGGATCGGGTCGAGGGCGTGACGGAAGTTGTAGTAGCGGCGGACGTACCCTCTGGGACGGCTCGCCGAGCGCGGCACGACGATACTCTCGTGTGGGTTGGCGACGGTCTGCAACACGCGGCTCACGTTCGCCAGCGTTATGAAGCTCTCGAAGAGTTGGTTGCCGGGCGTGAGGAAGGACTCGTTGCCATCGAGCGGGACCGTACCGAGGATGTGGAGTGAGTCATGGGCGACGGCCGTGCCCAGACTGTGCGCGAGGACGGAGGACTCGACGCGCCTTCCATTCGTCTCGCGCGCAGCGAGAGCGTCCGCGATCTGGTGCATCACGTGGAGGCGGACCTGACTCTGCACCTCGCGCACGTAGTGGTACAGGATGACATCGATGGTGTGGCTCCAGAAGAAGTTCTCCTCCTCCTTGGACGCGCCAGCGATCCAATCGAACAAGACCGCTCCTCGGCCGAGGTCGATCTCATTCTCTCGGGTGAACTCCCGCAGGTTGTCGGCTGCATCGGCCCAGCGTTGGAGTTGGCCCTTGAACACGTGATCGTACGTGATCGGCACGAACTCGACCGCTTCCTGGAGCGCTTCGAGAGACGGAAAGCGGTCGTACCGAGTCGCGACTTCGCCCAGCTTATCCGTGACCTCCTGCGCCCAATCGGTCCCATGGACACCCATCCCGTGGATGAGGAAAAGAACGCGAGACATGGCGTCACGAAGGAGTGTGGGCAGGAAAGCGAGAGTGGACACGCAGCCCGCTGTAGCCGAGTATATCGCCCGCAAAGGAAACCTCCAACCTGAAGGGGCGTGCGGCCTCCAGCGTACGCAGGTCTGGCGGCCATCCTCCATGCACGGGCATGCTCCGTACGGCGGTAGCTTCCAGTGCACGTCCCATGCTCTCATGCTCCTCGGCCAGGTCATCGGCACCGTCTGGGCCACTCGAAAAGATCCCAAGCTCGTCGGGATGAAGTTCCTCATCGTGCGCGAGGTGGACCTGGACGGCCAGCCGCTCTCCAACTTCGTTGTCGCCGCAGACGCCGTGGGCGCGGGCGAAGGCGAGACCGTCCTCGTCGCGCAAGGCTCCTCCGGCCGCCAGACGGAGCTGACAGACAAGAAGCCTGTCGATGCCGTCATCATGGCCATCGTGGACAAGCTGGACGTGGCGGAGGTGAAGCCGCTCGTGCTTCAGGACGCGTGAAGATCGGCCGCGTTATCGGGAGCGTCTGGGCGACACAGAAGGACGCATCGGTCCACGGCAAGCGAATGCTCCTCGTGCAGCCCCTTCGCGCCGACGGCACCGAGCACGGTCGCCCCACCACCGCGCTCGATACGTGCGACGCGGGCCCGGGCGACCGCGTGCTCTACGTCACCAGCGCCGAGGCTGCCCTCCCGTTCAAGCCGCAGAACCGGCTGACCGCCTCCGACGCGACCATCGTCGGCGTCATCGACCGGGTGGACATCGGGTAGCCCCGCCTCGGCACCCCCGTGGAGACACCGAGGCGGAGACGCTCAGAGGAGGTCTGCCTCGCCCCAGTCGTCGAACTCCAGTTCCACACCCCCCACACGGTCCGCGACGAGGTTGTAGACGAAGCCTGTGATCAGACCGGCCAAAAACCCACCGACCGCGCCGAACAGAGGGTACAGCACGATGGCGAACAGGCCGACGCCTGCCCCAAGACCGGGGGAGTCGCCCAGCGAGCCGACGACCGAGAGCGCGCACCCGGCTGGGATGGCGAAAACGAACGCGATGATGGCGTAGACGGCCGCGTAGACCTTGGCGAGGGAGACCGGTTCGATCCGGCGGAGGACGGTGCGCATGTCCGTACGGGTAGGTGAGAAGGTCCTGTAGGGTAGCGGTCACACCCCGAAGGTCCAATCCTCCGGGTGGATCGGTGCACGAGGGCGCGCGTACTGCCGCCCCCTCCCCCCGCCATGCCTCGGTTCACCGCCCGTTCACCTGTCCCCGTCTCCGCCGCCGAGCTTTTCACCTGGCACGAGCGCCCCGGCGCCTTCGCCCGCCTCGCGCCCCCGTGGCAAGACGTCTCCCTGGAGCACTTCGACGGTATCCGCCCCGGCGACCGCGCCGTGATCCGCCTCGGCCTCGGTCCCGCCGCCATCCGCTGGACCGCTGAGCACTCCGGCTACGACGACTCCTGCCGGACCTCCGGCGGCGGCCCTGCCCTCTGCGGCTTTCACGACGTGCAGGTCTCCGGCCCCTTCGCCTCCTGGGAGCACGCCCACCGCATGATCCCGGAGGGACCGGACGCCTCCACCCTGGAAGACGATGTGCGCTACGAGCTGCCCCTCGCGCCCGTCTCTTCGTTCGCGAAGGGGATCGCGAGCGGCCAGTTGGAGCGGATGTTCGGCTACCGGCACCGCGTCACCCGCGAGGACCTCGCGCGGCACGCCACCTGGGACGGCGAGCCCTGGACCATCGCCGTGACGGGCAGCAGCGGTCTCATCGGGGAGGCGCTGTGCGCGTTCCTGGGTGGCGGCGGACACCGGGTCGTGCGGCTCGTCCGCAGCCAGGAAGCGGTGGAGCGATGGGACCGAAACGAGGCCGAGCGCGCACTCTACTGGAACGTGGATGCAGGCGAGATCGACGCCGCCGGGCTGGCGGCGCTCGCGCCCGATGCTGTGATCCACCTCGCGGGAGAACCGGTCTTCGGCTTCCCCTGGAACGAGGCGAAGAAGCGCGCCATCTGGGAAAGCCGCACGAAGGGCACGATGCTCCTCGCCCGCGCCCTCGCGGCGCTCCCCACACCACCGAAGGTCTTCCTCTCGGCCTCCGCGAGCGGCATCTACGGCGACACCGGCGACCAGCCCGTGACCGAGCAGAGCGCCCTCGGCGAGGGCTTCCTCTCGGACGTCTGCCGCGCCTGGGAGGCCGCCACCGACGACGCCGAGGCGGCGGGCATCCGCACCGCGCACCTCCGCATCGGGCTGGTGCTTTCGCCTGCAGGCGGGATGCTCGCGAAGCTAGGCCCTGCCACGCAGATCGGCCTCGGCGCTTGGCCGGGCGACGGCTCCGCCTTCTGGTCCTGGATCGCGCTGGACGATGTGCTCTACGCGATCCACCACCTCCTCCAGTCCGATCTCTCGGGGCCCGTCAATTTCAGCGCGCCCGCCCCTTCCACCGCGAAGGCAACCGTCAAAGCGCTCGGCCGGACCCTTCGCCGCCCCACCCTCGCGAGCCTCCCGAGGCCGCTGCTCTCGCTCGCTGGGGAGCCCGCTCGCGAACTGGGGCTCAAGAGCGTCCGCATGATGCCGGAACGCCTCCGCCAGTCCGGCTTCCGCTACGCCTACCCCACCCTCGACGCCGCTTTCTCCCACCTCTACGGCACGGAATCCGCACGATGACGCCTTCCCGCCCCTCGCCGTCCCGCCTCCCTCTCTGCCTGTGAACGTCCTGATCGTCGGCGCCGGGCTCTCCGGCCTCTGCTGTGCCCGCACCCTCCACGAGGCGGGCGTCCGCGTCACCCTCCTCGACGCCGCCGATGCTCCGGGCGGGCGCGTCCGTACCGACGTGGTAGACGGCTTCCGGCTGGACCGAGGCTTTCAGGTGCTCCTCACGGCCTACCCCGAGGCGCGCCGCGTGTTGGACTATGACGCGCTCCGCCTCCGCTCCTTCGACTCCGGCGCGAAGGTCTGGCTCGGCGGCGAGTGGGCCACCGTCGCCGACCCGTTTCGGCGTCCTGTAGAAGGCCTCAAGACGGTCACGGCGCCCGTCGGGACGTTCGCGGATAAGCTCCGCGTGCTCGGGCTGAGACAGTCCGTCCGCGCCGGGCGAGTGGAGGATCTCTGGAACCGCCCGGAGACGACCACAATAGACGCGCTGCGCTCGCGCTACAAGTTCTCGGATCAGATGATCGAGCGGTTCTTCCGGCCGTTCCTCGGCGGCGTGCTGCTGGACCCGAAGCTGGGCGCCTCCTCGCGCTCCTTCGAGTTCTACTTCCGCATGTTCTCCGAGGGCGACGCGGCCGTCCCGGCCGAGGGCATCGAGGCGATCCCGCGCCAACTCGCGGCGGGCCTTCCGCCCGAGTCCCTCCGCCTCGGCACCCGCGTGGAGGCGGCCGAGGCGGGCCGGGTCACGCTCGAAGACGGCGAGACTCTGGAGGCCGACGCTGTCGTGATCGCGACCGCCGGGCCGGAGGCAAAGCGGCTCATCGGGACGGGCGTGACGGCGGAACGCAGCACCATCGCGCTCTACTGGTCCGCAGACACGCCGCCCACGCACGAGGCGATTCTGATGCTGGACGGAACCGGCGAGGGGCCCGTCAACAACGTGCAGGTGATGAGCAACGTCGCGCCGGAGTACGCGCCGGAGGGAAAAGCGCTCATCTCGGCCTCTCTCCTCGCCTGGTCCACCGCGTCGGATTCTGCGCTGGACACCCTCGCGCGAAAACAGCTCCTCCGCTGGTTCGGCGATCAGGTGAACGGCTGGCGGCTCGTCGGGGCGCGGCGCGTGCGGCACGCGCTGCCGGACCTGCCGAGCGTGGAGCCACCGCAGCGCTCGCTCATGATCCGCGATGGCCTCTACGTGACGGGCGACCACCGCCGCAACGCCTCCATCAACGGCGCGATGGTCGCCGGGCGCCACGCCGCAGAAGCGATTCTAGGCCGGTAGTCCTCCCCGAGTTCTCTACCGTGACTGCCCCTTCCGAGTCTTCCCGCTCCCTCGTGACCGCTGTCTTCCTGCTGCACGTTCTCGCGACGCTGACCATGTTCGGCGTGATTTGGATCGTGCAGGTGGTGCACTACCCTCTCTTTTCAGGCGTCGGCGCAGAGGAGTGGAGGGCGTACTCCGCAGGGCACCAGTGGCGCATCACGCTGATCGTCGGCCCCGCGATGGTGCTGGAGTTGGCGACGGCTGTCTGGCTCGTGCTGGACCGTCCGGCGGCGTTTCCGGCCTGGGCGGTGCTGGCCGGGCTCGGCGCCGTCGGGGTGATCTGGAGCGCGACGGCGCTCTTCTCCGTGCCCGCCCACAACGCGCTGTCGGCCTCGTGGGACGCGGAGGCGCACGCGCGCCTCGTGTCCAGCAACTGGGTTCGCACGCTGGCGTGGACCTTTCGCGCAGGGCTCGTGCTCTGGTTCACCGCCCTCGCGCTGAACCGAGGACTGTAGGGTTCGGGTAGGCCATCTCATCCCCATCGTGCCCGCCTCGGTGCCGAGGCGGAGGGAGCCGAGAGCCAGGAAACCAACCGCGTGTACAAAAAACGCCCCGCCAGCCGAGGCCAGCGGGGCGCGCATCGGGGGTGCGAAGCGCTACGCGGGGATGCGGATCTGCTGGCCCGGGTAGATCTTGTCCGGGTCCTCGATCACCTCGCGGTTGGCCTCGAAGATCTTGTTGTACGCGTTGGCGTCACCGTAGTGCTCCTTCGCGATCTTCGAGAGCGAGTCGCCGCTCTGGATGGTGTAGTAGCGGGTGGCGGCGGCAGGGGCAGCAGCCTGTGCGGCACCCTCCACCTTGAGGCCGTCGTCGTTGACGTGCGAGACGCCCTTGACGTTGCCCGCGATGAGCGCGGCCTTCTCCTTCGCGGCCTGGCTCTTGGCAGAGCCCATCAGCGAGACCTTGCCGTCATTGAAGTGGACCGTGAGGTTGGAGACGTTGGAGCCGAGCGCGCGCTCGACCTCCTTCTTGATGGACTCGGCTTCGTTGCCGCCGCCGCCGAAGAGGTCCTTGCCTTTGTCTTTCAGGAAATCGAGGAGTCCCATGGGGATAGAGGGGGAAAGGTGGGGAGGGTGTAGGGAGTGGGGCCGGGGATGCGGAGTATAGCGCCCTCGCCTTCGCGCCACCATCGCTGTTTCGGGATTCCGCTCCCCCCGCCTCGGTGCCGAGGCGGGGGAAGTCAGAGCCGGACGCGAGTGCTGTCGTCGTCGCTATGAGATGGCACGCGCAGGGTGGTCCGACGGCCGTCGCCAGCTCCGGGCTAGATCGTGTGCTCGCGGCCTTCGTTCTGTTCTTCGAGCCACTCCATCAGCGGGGCGAAGTACTCCAGCATGGGCTGCGCCGTCAGGCTGGAGCCGGTGGTCTGCTCCAGAAGCTCGTTGCCGTCTACCGTCGCGCCCGGCGAGAGGATCTCCGTCAGGAAGTCGCCGACGGAAGTCTGGCCGAAATAGTTGGTGTCCGTCGGGTCCTCCCCCAGGATGTTCCGGGCGATGTGGGCGTGGAGTTGGAAGAGGAGCACGTTGGAGAGCGCGTAGTCGTAGTACTGTGCGGCGTCGTTGTTGATGTGCGTCTTGGTGGCAGCATCGTTGAACGGGGCGCCCACGGCGGCACGGTCCTCGGTCGGCGGCACGATGCCCTGGTACTCACGTGCAAGCTCCCACCAGCGGGCGTTCCACTCTGCCTCGGGGAGGTTCTCGGCGTAGAGGTCGTGCTCCCAGTTGGTCATCGTGCCCGCACTGAAGGGGATGAAGACGGCGTAGTTGAGTGCCTCTCGCAGCAGCCCTTGGACGGGATCGACAGGCGGGTCTACCTCCAGGCCGATGGCATCGAGGAAGCGCGGCTGCATGCTCGCGAGGCCGAGCAGGCTCCCGACGGCCTCGTGGTAGGCGCGGTTGGCGCCGCCACGGAGAAGCGGCGGCACGTCCGGGTTGGTGTAGGCGAGGTAATAGTAGATGTGACCCAACTCATGGTGGGTCGTCTCGTACCAGTCCGCGTTGGTCTCCACGCTCATCAGCGAGCGCACGTCCTTGTCGAGGTCGAGGTGCCAAGCGCTCGCGTGGGTGTTCTTCTTGTACGGCGCGCCGCTCGGCAGCGGGTAGAGGCTAGAGCGGGTGTAGAAGCTCTCCGGCATCTCGCCGAGGCCGAGGGAGATATAGAAGCGCTCAGCCTGCTCCACGATCCACTCCGGCGTCTTCTCCGCGAGGGCGTCATCGAGGGTGCGAGCGTCGGCTTCAGCCCCTTCGAACTCTGCAAGGTCCGCGAGCGCGGTCCAGTCTTGCGCCCAGCGGTTGGGGAGCCAGTGCGCCGGGAGGTACTCCGGGACGTCCTCGCCGTAGTGAGCGGCCAGTTCGTGTCGAGCCCAGGTGTGGATTTCGCGATAGAGAGGGCGGAGCTCATCGTTGAGCTGGCGCATGAGGTCTAGCATGGCCTCGCGCGACATACCATAGTCTGAGACCTGATACGTGAAGTAGTCGTCGTAGCCGAGGGCCTGGACGGTCTCGTTGCGGAGGCGCTGGAGGTCTACGAGGCCAGGCGTGAGCGCGGGGCCGACCTCCTTGGAGGCGAGCCAGATGGTCTCGCGTTCTGCCACATCATCGCTCTCGCGGAGGCGACGGTCGATCTCGTTGGGCGTCACTTCTTCGCCGTTGAGCGTGAACGCGAAGCCGAAGAGAGCGTCGTTCTGCGCGGCCTCGGCGGCGATCCGCTCGCGTACCACCTCGGGGACGGTCTGCGGGTTCTGCGCGGCGGTGTAGAGCACGGCCTCCAACTGGCGGACCTGGAGGTCGGTCATCGCGTCGCGCGATTCGAGCAAGACGCGGGCCCGCTCGATGGTCTCCACCTCGCCGGTGTAGGCGGCGAGTGCCTCGTTGGCAGCCTGGACTTTCGCGGCCGTGGCGGTGTCACCCTCCACGATGCGGGTGTTGGCGTCCCACTCCGCGAGGGCGCTCGCGTAGTAGAGCGGGAGGAAGCCACGCGTGTAGCTCTCGATGAAGGCGTCAGCTTCGGCGCGGACGGTAGCGCCGGGGTCACGGTCCACCTCGGTGATGGTCTGGACGCGGCTGATCTCGAGCCGCTCGGGGCCGGAACACGCCGTCAGGCTGGCGGCGAGTGCGACGGCCATCGCGGCAGAAAAGAAACGAGTCATGGTGTGGCGGTAGGGGATCGCTGCAAGCTAGGCGCGAACGTTTCCCTCCCGACGCCCGTGTGCCCGGCGTGTGGAGTGCACATGCATCTGCCCGCCTCGGCACCTCCGCCGAGACACCGAGGCGGACAGTGCCGAGCCTACTCCGCCTCGATCCAGACCAGCCGCTCGACTCCGGCGATGCCCCGGTCGCGGTCTCCACGCCCTCGGCTGGGCGTGAGAAAGTCTGGCCGCGCGTGATCGAGCGCACTCCGGCCGTGGGGCACGATGGCGCCGCCCTGGACTGTGAACGGGTAGGTGCGGACAGGCGCCGCGTCCTCTTCCGCGACCTCGATGCGATAGTCGCCGTCAGAGAGGTCGCTGAGCGTGAGCTGGCCGCGCTCCTTGTAGAGGCCCTTCGTGTGGGCGGTCCAGCTCGGGCGTTCCTTCCAAAGCGCGAGGCTGGCCCGGTCGTCGGTCAGGCGTTCCCTGCCTCGGTAGAGGTGAACGCGGAGGCGAGCGCCATCGCGGCTGGCGAGATCGGACGAGATCCAGAAGGTGAACTCCAGGCCGTCGCTTTCGTCGTCGTACGCGAGCACGCCGAGGTCCTTCCACGGCCCTGACACCTGAGTCGTGGTGCGCGTGTCGAACGGATCGTCAGTGCCCTGCACGGCCACATCGAGCGTCGCCGCGCCGATCTCGTGTCCCTCGGCGGTGATCGCGAAGCGGTACGTTCCAGGTGTCATCGCGAAGAGAGGGCGCGCCCGGTTCTCGGGGCTGTTGCGGAGCTTCAGCATGCCGAAGGCCGGGAAGGTGCGGTCCACCTCCAGGTTGAGGTCCTGGAACGTGAGCACGGAGCCCGCTGCATCGCGCACGACGACCTGATAGCGGGCATCGGGTGCTGGAAAAACGACGCCGGTCTCGGAGAACGTGCGCGGCTGGAGGGCACCGCCCTGCGAGGCCGCTCCGGGCGAGAGAAAGGCGAGTTGCTTGAGCCAGTCCCACATGTCGACGCCGGGAGCGTAGCCCTGCGGTGAGGTCGGCATGGCACCGGACGGCGCGAGGGGCTCGTCGGCAGGCGCGACAGCCGGGGCTCGTTGAGTAGCAGCCTGTGGAGCGGGCGTCTCCGGGGTTCGGTCCTGCGTCGCCGTCTGGGCCGCACGACGAGCGCGATTGACGAGGCCGCTCAGTTGAGCGTGGGTGTCCGAGGCAAGCAGGACGAAGCAGAGCGCGAGGAGGAAGAGGTAGCGCATGGCAGGATCGGGATGGGTCCGGTTCTGTCCGTGCGCGGTCTCGCGGGAAAGTGGATCATCCCGCCTCGGTACCTCCACGGGAACACCGAGGCGGGGGCTCTCAGCCTTCGCGAGGCCACTGGTTGGCCCGCTTGTTCTGCGCCGCCAGCCGCGCCGTCTCCTCGATTCGTTTCGCGCGGGTTGGCGTCCGCTTGGCGTTCAGGATCCACTCCAGGATGCCCCGCTTCGTGCTCCGTGGGAACGCCTCCCAGTGCTCTGCGCTGCCCGGATGCGATGCGAACGCCGCCGCCAGATCCTCCGGCACGACGAGGTTCTCGACATCATCCAGAGCGTTCCACGAACCGTCGCGTTTGGCGGCCTCGATCTTCACTCGACCCGCCTCGGTCATCCGACCGTTCGCCTCCAGCTCGGCGACGTAGCGCTTGTTGAGTGCGCTCCAGTTGCTCCCAGGCTTGCGTGGCGCGACGTAGAGCCTGGAACGCCCGGCGTCTACCTTTCGCGGGCGGCTGTCCACCCACCCGAAGCAGAGCGCCTCCTTCGTGACCTCGGCGTTCGTGAGCGTAGGCTGGCCGGTGGCTTTCTTATAGCGGACGAGCCAGACACCGTCCTCGCGGTCGTGGTTCTCACTCAACCATGCACGCCACGCCTCGCGCGAGAGCGGGTGCACGTGGTTCGGCGGGAGACCATCGACAGGTGCGAAGTCAGACACAGGCGCTACTCGGAGAAATGCTCGTACGACTGGCGTAGCGCGTCAGCCAACGCCTCGGCGTGAGCGGAGATGTCCCCTTCGCGGAGGTGAAGGCGGTAGAGGCCGTGCTTCGGCAGGTACTCCGGATCGAGACCGGCTTCGACAAGAGACGCTTCGAACTCCTCAGACTGAGTCATTCTCATCTCCAGCTTCAGTGCCCGCTTCTGCGGGCGGAGGAACACGAAGTTGAACGGACGCCCGTCTCGTGCGAGGCCGATGTAGAACTTGTTGTACTTGAGGTCCAGCGAGGGGTCGGCTCGACGCGCGAGTTCCAGCGCTGCGTCCGCCATGCGGACGGTCTCCTTTGTGCCACGCGACTCCCAATACGACCGGTCAGTCACTTCCATGACCTCTTCGTCTTCGTCCACCAGGCCAAGCGGCATCACGTCAAGAACCGTGGTGAACGTGAGCGCGACACGCCCTTCGAACTCCAGGGCACTCATCTGGATCGCAATAAGCGGGATCGTCCCGTTGAGCAGGCTGATGACATTGAGGAACCGGCTCGTGATGTCCTCCGCCACAAGAACCGCCGTGTGGTCGTACTGCGGATATCGCTTCCGTTCGATGTCCCAATACTCGATGCACCGAATGATGTGGCTCTCGTCGGTCGGTCCGAGTTGGACCTCCACCTCGTAGCGCTTCGCGTCTTCGGAGTGCTGCAACAGGAGATCCAGGCGGCCTGCACGGAGTTGCGCTCTCTCCTTGTCCTTCAAGATGAGATCCCCGAGTCCCAGGATCGTCGGGTCGTCAGCGATGATCTCTTGCACCCAGCGCTCGTCGAGGCTTGAGTGGCGGCGGAGGTCGAGGCGCTTCAGATGAACGAATTCCGGTCTGGACATGGGGTCGTCAAGGCAGTAGGCCCTCCGAACGTAGCCACAGTTCGGACTGGCGCATCCCCTCAGGCAGGTCCACCTCGGGGCACCAGTCGAGCACCTCGGCGGCACGGGTGATGGCGTAAGTGCCAGGGTGCGTGACGTACTCCAGCGTCGTCCGCGAGAACGGCGGCTCCCGCCTCGCGAGGCCGAACGCGCCCTCCATCGCCGCCGCTAGCCCTCGCGCGATAGGCTGCGGGATGGACCGAAGCCGGACACCGAGCATCGTCGCGTAGTGACCGAAGTACTCGGCAGCAGGGACGCCCACGCCGCCCGCGAGGTGGAACACATCGCCTTCCGCCTCGGGGACCGTCGCAGCGAGCACGAGCCCGCGCACGAGGTCGTCCACGAAGACGGGGGAGAGCACGCCGCCCCGCACGAGCACGAACTGACCGGCCTGCATCATCCGCACCGGCCGGGCGGTCCACGGCTCCGACCCCGGCCCGTAGACATCGCCTGGACGGACGACCACCGCACGCACCTCGCCTGACGCATGCGCGCGAAGAACCGCGTGCTCCGCGATGATCTTCGTGTCCGTGTAGGGTGCACCGGTCGGCTGGGGCGGGTGGTCCTCCGGGCACGGGCTCGGAAAACGTGAGCCATGCACGACGATGCTGGAGACGTGCACGAGGCGCCCCGCCTCGGCACTCGCGCGGACCACCTCGCGAGTCGCCGTCACGTTCTGGCGGCGGAACTGCGCGAGGGTGCCTCGGTCCCCGACGCGCGCCGCCGCGTGGATCACCACGTCGGCACCGGACACCTCGCGGCTCCACGAGCCCGCCTCGGTGAGGTCTGCTAGGACCGTCCGCCACGGGGCTCCGGGTGGGCCCGGCCGCACGTCGAGGCCGACGACCTCGTGGCCGTCCTCAGCGAATGCCCGCGCGACGGCCCCACCGAGGAACCCGCTCGATCCGGTGACGACGATTCGCATCGCGCTCCCCATCCCGTCACTCGAACGCGCCTGCCGCGCCGGGGAAGACGACCGGGCTCTCGCTCCCGTCCTCTGCCACCGCGGACACGCCGAAGAAATAGTTGTCGATCACCACGTTCTCCAGCGTGTACTGCTGGCGGGCCTCGCCATTGTCCGGCACGAAGACGCTCCACTCCCACTGCGGCGCCGTCGTGAGGCGCCACCAGATGCGGACGCCCGCGTGGTGCGGGTTCTCGTCTGCATCCGGGCGGTCCCACGCGAGGGTCGTGCTCGGCTGCACGGCGCCGGAGATGCCGACGTTCGTCGGGGGCGCGGGGGCGCCTGCCATGCCTGCGAGCACGACGGCGTTGAGCGCGGTCAGCTTCGCGGCGTAGTCCCAATCCACGAACTCCACGGTGTCGCCGTAGTGGCGACCGTCCTCGTTGCGGAGGTCCTGGTGCTGGCGGTCGTAGTGCTCGTGCGTCTCCATGATGCGCACACCCGGGATTCCCACGTCGTTGAACGGTCGGTGGTGGCCGCCGCGCCGGAAGCGATCCAGCCGGTAGACCATCATCATATCGAGGTTGCGGATGTAGCGGTCCGCCATCGCGGCGACGTACCGCGCCACATTTCGCGACGGGCTGTCCACCTCGCCGCCTCTGGAGCGGCGGATCCGCGCCTCGCGCTCCGTCTCCACGGCCCGTGTGCCTTCTGAAAACACCCGCGCCGAGGTGTTGTCGCACACCCCGTCGATGCCGCACGTGTTGCCGATCATGTCGTTGTTGAGGACGGCCGTGAGGCGCCAGCCGTTCTCCAGCGCGTAGGCCGCGACGTGCGCCCCACCGAAGAGGCCCTGCTCCTCGCCGCTCAGCCCGGCGTACGCGATGCTCGCGGGGAACTGGTACTGCGTGAGGATGCGCGCCGCCTCCAGCGTGCCCGCCAGTCCCGAGGCGTTGTCATTCGCACCCGGCGCGTCGCTGACCCCGTCGAGGTTGTCCGTCGCGCGCGAGTCGATGTCGCCGGACATCATCACCATCCGGTCCGGATCCGCCGTCCCGCGCTGGATGGCGACATAGCTGACCACCTCCACGGTGGGGCGGATGCGCTGCTCGTCCGTGACCACCTCACGCACCTCGACGATCTCCAGGCACCCGCCGCAGGCTTCGGAAATGGTGACCAACTGATCACGGTACCACCGCCGCGCCGCACCGATGCCGCGCGTCTGGCTGACGGTGTCGGAGAGCGTGTGCCGCGTCCCGAAGCCCGCGAGCGTCCGAATGTCCGCCTCGATGCGGTCGGCGGAAGCCTGGGACGCGATGGCGTGGAGCAGCGGCACGTCCGCCGGGGGCACGGGCCCGCCGACGAGCGAGTCCGGCCACGCGGAGGATTGCGCGAGGGCAGTGGGCGCGAGGAAGCAGACGGCGAGAATCAGACGGAGCATCGGCAGTGCGGAGAAGAACGGACAGACTACCGACGCTGACCTCCGTTCGCCCAACCGGCCCTGCCCGCCTCCGTGTCTCCGTGGGCCCACCGAGGCGGGGCGGGTCAAACGCCTGCCGATGCGAAGGCGTCCTGCACCACCTCCTGCGCCTCGGCCTGGAGCCTCGCGAGGTGATCGGCGCCTCGGAAGCTCTCCGCGTAGATCTTGTACACGTCCTCCGTGCCCGAGGGCCGCGCGGCGAACCAGCCGTTCTCGGTCGTCACCTTGAGCCCGCCGATGGGGGCGTCGTTCGCCGGGGCGCGGGTGAGCGTGGCGGTCACGAGATCGCCTGCGAGAGTGTCGGCGCGGACCGCCTCGGGCGAGAGGTCTTTGAGAACCGCCTTCTGCTCCCGGCTGGCGGGTACATCGAGGCGGGCGTAGGTGGGGCTGCCGAAGCGCTCTTCGAGAGCAGCGTAGCGCTCGCCGGGATCGCGCCCGGTGACGGCGGTGATCTCGGCCGCCAGCAGCCCGAGGAGGATCCCGTCTTTGTCGGTCGTCCAGACCGTGCCGTCTTTGCGGAGGAACGAGGCGCCCGCACTCTCCTCGCCACCGAACGCCATCGTACCGTTCACGAGACCGTCCACGAACCACTTGAACCCGACGGGTACTTCCGCCAGCCGACGCCCCAGCGACGCCACCACGCGGTCGATCATAGAGGAAGACACGAGCGTCTTGCCGATGGCGGCGCCCTCGGGCCAGTCTGGCCGGTGCGTGCAGAGGTACTCCACCGCGACCGCAAGGAAGTGGTTCGGGTTCATCAGCCCACTGCTCGGCGCGACGATCCCGTGCCGGTCCGCGTCGGGGTCGTTGCCGAACGCGATGCCGTACTGACTCTGAAGCTCCACGAGGCCCGCCATCGCGTGAGGAGACGAGCAGTCCATGCGGATCTTGCCGTCGCCGTCGATGCGCATGAACGCGAAGGCGGGGTCTACGCGCGGGTTGACCACCTCCAGATCCAGCCCGTAGGTCTCCGCGATGGGCGCCCAGTACGCGATGGCCGCGCCACCCATCGGATCCACACCGATGCGCACGCCCGCCTCGCGCACGGCGTCCAGATCCAGGACGTTCGCGAGGTCGTCCACGTAGGGGCGGACGAGGTCGCGCTCATGGGTCGTATCCGCCGCGAGGGCGCGCCGGAACGTGGTGCGCCTGACCTCCGCGAGGCCCCGCGCGAGGATCTCATTGGCGCGGTCCTGCACTGGGCCGGTGATCTCGCCCCCGGCCGGGCCACCCGATGGCGGGTTGTACTTGAAGCCGCCATCCTCGGGCGGGTTATGACTCGGCGTGATGACCACGCCGTCCGCCAGTCCCTCGGTCCGTCGCCGGTTGTGCGCGAGAATGGCGTGCGAGACCGCGGGCGTCGGGGTGAAGCCGCGCCCTCCCTGGATGATGACCGTCACGCCGTTCGCCGCGAAAACTTCCAGCGCACTCGTGAATGCCGCCTCCGAGAGCGCGTGCGTATCCATCCCGACGATCAACGGCCCGTCGATCCCTGCATCGCGCCGGTACTCCACGAGAGCCTGACTCACGGCGAGCACGTGCGCCTCGTTGAACCGCCCGTCGAGAGAGGAACCGCGATGGCCGGAGGTGCCAAAAGCGACGCGCTCGGCGGGGTCGTCGGCGTCTGGCTGGCGGGTGTAGTACGCCGCGACGAGGCGCGGGATATTGGGGACGCGCGAGGGCGGGACAATCTGGCCGGCGAGGGCGTGCGGCATAGGAGGCGTGGAGGCGTGGAGGCGTGGAGGAAGGTGCGTCTGGGTCCTCGCCAGTGCAAGGGGTGCGCAACCCGAACCGATCTGACTCTGCCCGCCTCGGCACCGAGGCGGGACGACCTATCGCCGGAGAGGCACGGGGCGAAGCCAGTACGCGACTCGGCCCATGACGTCTCGCGGCGGTCGCCATTCACGCAGACGTTCTCGAACCGCCTCCAGCCCAAACGTCCCGATAAGAGGATGGAGGAACGACCGGCAGCTGCTCGCGTCTTCCTCCAGAACGGCGCGAAGCATGGGCTCGAAAAGAGCGTTCGGCACGGGTTGACAGTGAAACACTCGCGCGACAAACCGTCGGCGCTCAGAATCCTCCAGCGCTGCGCAGAGCCAGTCCCAACGCTCTGGAGACGGGACGGCGACGGCTCGCTGCGCATTCTGAATCGCTGCATGGCGAGACTCACCGTCAGGAGCGCGGTGCCAAGAATCGTAGAGCGCGGGCCAGTCGGGCATCGCAAGAATCTACGCTGTGGGCATCACCGCCCTGCCCGGCTCCGCCTCGCGAGACGGACAGTCGGTACGAGCACCTCAGCGAGTCACGACGAGCGGCTGGCTGGTATCGCCGAGCGGCGAAACCGCACGCACCGCGTAGCGCCCTGGCGCGAGGTCTGCGGTGTCGATCTGGAGCGTTCGCGTGCTCGCGGGGATCCCCTCGAAGAGGACCTGCACGTCTCGACCGAGCGCGTCCACCAGCACGACACGGACCGGCTGCAACCGGTCCACGCGAAGTGTCATCTCCACTCCGCCTCGGGCAGGGTGCGGACGGGGCGCCGAGAGCACCAGCGACCTCACCGCAGGCGGCGGCTCCGCCGCCACCACGACGCTCCCGAGGCGGGCGAACAGCATGTCCACGTTGCCCGCACTCTCCAGCGTGGTACTGCCCACGATGACGGTCTCACGGAAAGATCCAGAGACGACGAGACCTCCGGACGCGTCGATGGAGAGCCCCCCGAAGGCATCGTCACTCGGTCCCCCGATGGGGACGGCCCACTCGGGTTCACCGTCCGCGCGGAGATATCCCGCGAAGGCGTCGTAGCCTCCGGCACTCGTCAGGTCGGTCACGCCGAACGTCGTCTCTCCGAGGAATCGCCCTGTGACGTAGGCCCCGCCCTCCGGGTCCGCGCGAAGGTCCTCGGCCCAGAGGTGCCGCCCTTCCCCGACCGTGCGGATCCACGCGGGCTCTCCGTTCGGCGAAAGACGGGCGAGGAAGGTGTTGGACGGTGCCGTTCCATCGACCGAGAGTGGATCCAGGGTCGCAGTCGCGGAACCGTCTCGCGCCCAGAAATATCCGAGGGCGAGCAGGTTGCCCGAGGCGTCCACATCCAGCGCGAGCGGTACGACTTGCTCGTCGCTGGTGAGGACCCGCGTCCAGCGCAGCGTCCCGTCCGCCGCCAGCCGCGCGATGAAGCTGTTGCGCTGTGTCTCGCTCTGGCTTCGGAACGTCGTGGACCCGAGAACGAGCGAGAAGTGGAACGAGCCTGCCGCGTAGACACCCCCCTCGCCATCAGGGATGAGGTGAGAGACGCCCCCGCCCCCACCGAGAGCGTCGTCTACCGTCAGACCGACCGCGTCCAGTACCTCTCCGTCTGCTGCTTCGAGGGTCGCGATGTACCCGCCGGCACTTCCAGCCCCAACTTCGTAAGCGAAGGGGCCGATGCTGCCTTCGGTGTTGAAGCCGCCCGCGAGGAATAGATGTCCGTTGTCCCCGAGCGCGAGAGCGGTCCCGGCCTCTGCCATCTTGCCCCCGTACCCTCGCGCCCACACCACCTCTCCTCCTGGCGACAGCTTGACTACGAACGCGTCGCTGTTGCCCGCGCTCTCGACGAGGATGTCCCCGAACCTCGTGTTGCCCATGAACCGCCCGGCGAGGTAGATCTCTCCTCCTTCGTCCACGAGGACCGTCTGCACGTTCGGCTGCTTCCGGCCGCTGGTACGGAGCGACCAGAGGACGGTCCCGTCCGCGTCGAGCTTCGCCACGAAGGCATCGGCCTCGTTCTCATTGATGTACGTCTCCCCCCCGATGCGGAGCGTATCCGTGAACGTGCCGGAGACGATGGTGCCTCCGCCTGGCGTGGCCGCGACAGCCGTTCCGAGGTCCCACCGCTCGCCGCCGTAGGACTGGGCCCAGAGCCAGTCTTGCGCGGAGGCGGAGAGGGACACGCAGAGGAGAAGACCGAGAAGGAGGCGCATGAGGCTGCAGAGAGAAGGCGTCGGGTAGAGTACGGCGCGGCGCCCTGCCTCTCAACCTGCCCCTGCCCGCCTCGGTGCCGAGGTGGACGGGGTCAGAGGTACGGGGCGAAGGCCACGTCGTCCTCGGGCACGTTAACCCTGGGGACCTCGCGCGTGGCCTCGCGGGTGATCCACGCGCGGACGCCGTCGCGGCGCATCAGCGCACCGCTGGTCTTGCGCGAGACCGCCCCATAGATCGGCTTCTCCGCGTACGGCTTGCTCTCGCCGAAGCCCCAGCGGATGCCGCCGTAGGTGGAGGCGTCACGGCCGTCGTAAGAGAGGCGGTCGTTGAGGTAGCAGGCGGCGGCCCAGGCTTCGCGCGGATCCTGGCGCCAGCGGAGGATTTGCTTCACCCAATACATCCGCAGGTTGTTGTGCAGCCAGCCGTCCGCGAGGAACTGCTTCTGGGCGGCGTTCCAGACGGTGTCCACGGTCTCGCCGTGGATCAGTTCGTCCAAGCTGTAGAGGCACGGGCGCGGATCGGAGGCGTGAGCGCTCATCGTCTCGCGCGCCCATTTCGGGAGACCGCTCCATCGCGAGACGTCCGGTTCGTGGCGGCAGCGATGGTGGTAGTACTCGCGCCAGGTCAGCGTCTCGTCGAGGAACTTCCAGCGGGCGGCGGGATGGAGGTCGCCGCGCTCCTCGGCCTCTAAGACGGCGTTCGCCACCTCGCGAGGGCTGAGCACGCCGAAGTGGAGCCAGGGCGAGATCTCGGCGGTGCTGCGTTCCAGCGCGGGGTTGTTGCGCGTCCACTTGTAACGGGGCACGATGGTCCGCACGGCCTCGTCCAGCCGGGCGAGCGCGGCGCTCCGGGCCCCGTTCCATCGCGCCACGGGGCGGACACTCTGGTCCACGCCACACGTCGCGATGAGGGCGTCCAGATTCTCGCCGAGGCGGACGTGTTCCATCTCCAAGTCTCCCGCGAAGGACTCCACCTGGGGGGTCTGGCGGAGGTCGGTGCCGAGGTGGAGGACGCGCTGGGGCGTGTGGGCGGCGCGGAAGCCTTTGGTGGTGCGATGGTGCCGGTCGAAGGCGTTCATCGGGACGGCGCAGCGGGCGTCCACCGCGAAGACGGCGCGCGGGATCCGCTCCGCGAGGCGCTCGGCGTAGGTCCGTGTCACGAACGTCGGCACATCGCCGAGGACGACGGCAGCGGCTCGCTCCGCGAGGCGAGCGATCACGTCCACCGTGCCGGATGCGCCGGGCGTGTCTCGGCGGACGTAGCGCGCAAACCGGAGACCTCGCGCCTCACTGCCTGCTTCCAGGTCGCGACTCGCCTCCAGGATGAACCGGTGGAGGCGGGCGCTCGCGTGCGGGTAGCGGTTCTCTAGCGTGTGCACCACCACGACCGGCAGCCCCTGCGCGTTTCCCGCCGCGATGGCAGCGTCGAGGGCCGGGTTTTCTTCTGCGCGGAGGGCCTGCTGGAGCCAGCAGAGCACATAGTCGCCAGTGGCGACCGGATGCCTGGTCAGGCGCCGCGTGCGGAGGCGCAGGATCTCGACCGGCGTCATGACTCTGCCCGCCTCGGGAGAAACGTCGGGGCGGGCGACGCGGGTGCCGAGGCGGGGGGAGCCAGCCCGGTCCTCCTCACGGCTCGTCCGGGAAGAGTGGAAGCGTGCCGTTCGCCGGTTTCTTCTTCGCGGGCGATGTCTTCGTGGGACCGTCGGTGCGGGAGCGGCGGCCGGTGGTGCTCTTCCACGTGCGGCTCTCCGCGCGTCGGCGCGAGCCGTGCCGCTCGTAGACGCGCGAGGCATGGGCCTTCGCCTCCGGCGTCCGCTTGATGGCGTAGTAGTCCGCCTTCATCTCCTTCGAGGAGGTCGCCCAATTCACGAGTGGCGTGGGGTAGCCGTCCACGGGGCGCTCGTGGTGGTGGTGGATCGCCTCGGACGGGAGATCGGCCAACTCCGGCACCCACGTCTTGACGAAGACGGCCTCCGGGTCGTGATCCGCGAGTTGCTTATGCGGCGAGTACACGCGGAGTTGGTTGATGCCCACGACACCCGCCTGCATCTGCGTCTGCGAGAGGTGGATGCCCGGCTCGTAGTCCGCCCAGATCCCCGCGACGGGATAGACCAGCTTCCGCCAGCCGATGCGGAGGCTGTGGACCGCCGCGCTCGTGACCATCGCGCGCATGCGGAAGTTGAGAAAGCCGGTGGTGTGGGCGCAGCGCATGCACGCGTCCACGAGGGGCCAGCCGGTTCGGCCCTCGAACCACGCCTCGAAGTGCGCATCGCCGGGCGTCGGGAGAGTATCGTAAGCGGGGTTGAGCGCCTCGAACTCCATCTGCGGCTCCGTCTCCAGGCGTTGGATGAAGTGGTCGCGCCAGTGGAGGCGGCTTTTGAAGCTGGTGAGCGACTTCCGCCAGCGCTTCGCCTCGGGGTCGGGGTCGCCCTGGAGGGTACGGAGGCGGTCCATCGTGGCACGATAGGCGGCACGGCCCGTGAGTGTGCCCCACGCGAAGTGGACCGAGAGCCGCGAGCCGCACACGAAGGCACGGTTGGGGGACGAGATACCGCCGGAATAGCACTGGCCTCGGTTCCAGAGGAAGTCGTCCAGTGTCTCACGCGCGGCCGTCTCACTGACCGGCTGCCGGTGCTCCCGCTGCGCGTCCGTGAGCGGATGGCCGAACCGCTCGGGTGTGAGCGGCCCCTCCAGCCCGAGGGGCTCCGCCTCGGTGCCGAGGCGGGCGAGGTCGCGAGGCGGAGGCGTCGGGAGCGGTCCCCCACCGGTGAAGGCGTTCCAGCGCGCACTGCGCTGGTTGCGGTCGCGAAGGCCCCGGAAGACGCCCGTCTGGCGATGCTCGTGCCACGCCACTCCGTTCGCACCGCACCACGCCGCGACGGCCCGGTCGCGCCCATACGTCACGCTGGAGCCGGTCTCCTCGTGCGAGTGCATCTCGGTGAAGCCCGTCGCCGCACGGAGCTGCGCGAGCGCCTCGATGGCGTCACCGTGCATCGCGAGGACCCCGCCACCATGGACCGCCAACCGAGCGCGGAGATCGGTCAGCGCCTCGCACCACGCCGCGACGTGGAAGCCGCTCGTCTCCTCAGATTCCAGCACGGCGGGCTCGAAGAGGAAGACCGGGAGGACGCGCTCTCCCGCGTCCAGGGCCGCGAGGAGCGCAGGGTTGTCTGCGAGGCGGAAGTCCTTCTTCAGCCACCAGACGACGGGCGGAGGCATGATGTACGATGGAGGTTCAGCGGTTGGAACCGGCGGAGGTCGCGGCGTTCCAGTGCGGCGCGAGGTCGCGGGATCGGCCCGGGGTGCCCACCTTGAGTCCCTCCGTCTCGGTGCCGAGGCGGGCAGGGGCACGGCATCCGCACATCTGGCGCCCCCGGGGATTCCCCGGTACCCTCTGGTCTCCCCTACCCCGCGCCTCATGGACCTCTCCGCCGTCAACTGGATCGCTGTCTTCGTCGCCACCGCGTCCGCCTTCGCCCTCGGCGCCGTCTGGTACGGCCCGCTGCTCTTCGGAAAGCGCTGGCAGGCACTCGTCGGGATCACGAACGAGGAGATTCAGACCAGCAACATGGCCGCGACCTACGGCGGGACGTTCGTGTTGCAGGCCATCGCGGTGATCGTGCTGACGGTGCTCATCGCGCCGGAGGCGGGCCCTGGGGAGGGTGCACTAACCGGCCTGGGCGTCGGCGCGGCGTGGGTCGCCACGGGGATGGGCGTGACCTACCTGTTCGAGCAGAAGTCCTTCGCGCTGTACCTGATCAACGCGGGCTACCACGTGGCGTACTACACCATCGCGGGCGCGGTCATCGGGGCGTTCTAGCGAGGATCAGAGAACGGCCCGCCTCGATTCCCCTGAAGCCGAGCGGAGGCGAGGCACCCTGCCAGCTACCGAGGCGAGACGCCTCGCCAGCCACCGACGCCCCCTGGTCTCTCTCTGACCAGCCTGACGTATGGAAGGGCAGTCTCCCCTTTCCCCAGTCGTGTCCGATCTCCCCCTGAAGCGTGGCGAGCGCCTCCTCTGGCAGGGCCAGCCTGAACTGCCCTCCTCCCTTCTGGCCTATCGCGGCGCGAAGCGGGCGTTCGCAGTCGTCGGGATCGTGATCAGCCTCGGCATGGCCCTCCTGTTCTCGGGGAACTGGGACGAGATCGAGGGTGGCCTCTACGTGTTCGGGCTGTTCCTCGTCTACGGACCTGCGGGAATCGGCATCGCGCTGTTCCTGTTCTTCGCGTTCATCGAGCGCGACGCGTTCCGGGGCCGGACCTACGGCGTGACCTCGCGAGGCGTGGCCCTGCTCTCGTCCTTCCGATACGAGATCCAGCCCGACGATCCCATCGAGCCCTTCCGGTGGCGCGGCCGAGCAGCCGTGCGGTTCAACCGAGGCCGCACGAAGCGCGTCTGGGACAGCCAGTACATGGGCGGGCGGAGACTCTCGCGGCTCGTGCGGATGCGCCCCGACGCGTTCTACTACCTCTCGGACGAGGACGCGCGCGAGGCGGAGGCGGCTCTTCGCGAGGCGCGAGGCACGGGCTGACCCTCCCCGCCTCGGTCCCTCCGTGGGGGAGAGCGAGCGACCTCCACGAGCCTCCCGAGGCGGGCAGACCTGGCACGTCGCATCACGGGCCGTCCGCCCGGCAACCGAGAGAGAGCGGGATCGCGCCCAGATCACTGGAAAGCCACACGATGCGGCTACGTTGCGCCACCGCTCGCCTCGTGCATGCCTCGCTCGCTGCTCCCCGCCACGCTGGCGGTTCTCCTCCTCACGCCGCTCGCCGCCCAGGCGCAGAGCGTGGAGGCAGTCTTCGCCGCCGATGCCCCACGCATTGACGGGCACCTCGACGACGAGGTCTGGCGCCGCATCCAGCCCGTCACCGACTTCATCCAGGTCTGGCCGGAGGACGGCTCCGCCTCCACAGAGCGCACGGAGGTCCGCATCGCCTACGACGCGGACTACCTCTACTTCGCCTTCCACAACTTCGACGGCGCCCCCACGCTCATCCGCGCGAAGAACCTGGAGCGCGGCGGCCGCAACGACCGCGACGACCACATCTACATCGGCCTGGACACGTACCGCGATGGGCGCAACGCCTACCTCTTCGAGGTAAACGCGCTCGGCACCCAGGACGACGCCACCATCACCGACGAAGGGCTCACCATCGACAGCTTCTCCTGGGACGCCGTCTTCCGCTCCGAGACCGTCATCGACGAGACCGGCTGGACGATGGAGGTCGCGATTCCCTTCCGGCAGCTCCGATTCCCGGACGGCGAGGATCTCGCGTTCGGGCTCATGCTCTCGCGGACCATCAACCGAAAAAACGAGCGCGTGATGTGGCCACGGATCGGGCTGGAGCATGCCGAGAGTTCCTTCGGTGCGCTGTCCGTCGTCTCGCGCTACGGCACGCTGACGGGCCTCCGAAACGTGCGGCGCGGGCGGAATCTGGAGATCAAGCCCTACGTCATCGCGGGTGTGCAGGAGACCCGCCCAGACCTCGCGCTGGAGCCCACCGAGACGGACGTCCAGCCCGACCTCGGCGTGGACGTCAAGTATGGCATCACCTCCAACCTCACGCTGGACGCGAGCGTCAATACGGACTTCGCGCAGGTGGAGGCGGACAACGTGCAGGTCAACCTGACGCGCTTCAACCTCTTCTTCCCGGAGAAGCGCGAGTTCTTTCTGGAGCGCTCGGGCCTTTTCGAGCATGGCAACTCGCGGTCCACGCAGACCTTCTTCTCGCGCCGCATCGGCCTCGATGAGTCCATCCTCGCGGGCGCCCGCGTGACCGGACAGGTCGGGCCGGTCTCGGTCGGTGCGCTGAACATCGAGACCGGGCCGAACCTGGGGGACCTCTTCGGCTCGGAGTCCAGCAACAACACCGTCGCGCGAGTCCGAGCGGACGTGCTCCCGCGCACGACGGTCGGCGCCATCGTGACGAACCTCGCGCAGAATCGCGGCGAAACGGGCGCTCCCGACGTTCAGGCCAACACCGCGCTCGGCGTGGACGGGCTCATCCGCTTCGGCTCCAACAGCGAGGCCGAGGCCTGGTTCACCAACGTCTGGGATCCAGACCCGACGCAAGCCGGATCGGCCGGGCACGCGAGCATCCGCTACGAGACCGACCGCGTCGCGTCAGAGGTGTCGTACACGGGCGTCGGCGCGACGTACCAGCCCGCTCTCGGCTTCGTGCGCCGCCGCGACATGCGCGATGCGGCGGGCGAGGTGTTGCTCCGCTTCCCGATCCGTTCGGAACCTCTCTCCTTCCTGCGTCGGTTCTCGACGGGCACCAGCGGCCGGTACATCACGGGGCAGGACGGCGAACTGCAAACCCGGCTCGTGGCGGGCGCTGCGCGCCTGGAGTTCAGCCGCCGCGACGTGATCGGCCTGGAGGCTGCGCAGACGTTCGAGCGGCTGACGGAGCCCTTCCCCATCCGCCCCGATGTCGTCATCGCGCCAGGGGACTACACCTTCGCACAGATCGCGCTGAGCGGAGAGACGGACTCCAGCCGACCCGTTTATGCCTCCGGCGGCGTGCTCGCCGGGCAGTTCTTCGGTGGAGACCGGACAGACCTCCGAGCCTCAGCGGGCTGGCGCCAGTCTCAGCACCTGACCGTAGAGGGCAGCGTGCGGCACAGCATCATCTCGCTCCCCGTCGCGAACGGCGACTTCACGGCCACCACGCTTTCCTCCTCCGTCCTCGCCGCCATCAACCGCGACCTCTTCGCGAAGGCGCTCTTCCAGTACGACAACTTCTCGCGCGACCTCCAGGCCAACATCCGCATCAACTGGATCCACACGCCGGGTAGCGACCTCTTCGTCGTCTTCAACACCGCCTACCACATCGGTGGCGCGGACGAGGTGCTCTTCGACCCACGCCGCGACATCGTCCTCCGCGATCAGGTGGCCGTGGCGAAGCTGACGTACCTCGTGCTGCTCTGACTCCCCCCGCCTCGGTACCGAGGCGGACCCACTCCCCCCCCTATTCCCATGAAAGTCCTCCCCCTCGCCCTGCTGCTGCTCGCCGTGCCTGCCCTCGCGCAGGAGGCCGATCCCGCCGACGTGGCGTCGCCAGAGGCCATCGTCGCGGCTGTCTACGCCTCGCTCGACCGTGCCCCCGGCGACAACCATGACTGGGATCGCTTCGTCACCCTCTACTACCCGGAGGCCAAGCTGCTCCCGCAGCCGGAGCAGATGAACGGACAAGAGCGCGTCTTCACCGCGCAGGGCTACGCAGACCACATCAATGGGCTGTACGAGTCCGCGAGCTACATCGGGAGCCCCAACGACCGGGGCTTCCGGGAGCGCGAAGTGCACAACGTCACGCACCGATTCGGCGACGTCGCGACGGTGTTCAGTACGTACGAGAAGTTTTTCTACGAGGGCGATCAGATGCTCGGGCGCGGCATCAACAGCTTCCAACTTGTCTTCCGCGAGGGCCGCTGGTGGATCCTCGCAGCGGCATGGGACGAGGAGAACAGCGCGGGTTCCGTGCCTGCGGAGTTCATGACCTCCGCCGAGTGAGGCCGCTCCTCTGGCTCGCCCTCGTCGGGCTGGCGGCCCTCGGCCCCAGCCTGGCGGGATGTGCGAGCGCACCTCCCGAGACGGCCGTGCCGGACACGGTCGTCTCGGTGGACCTCGTGCGGACCTTCCCCGGCGAGCAGGCGAACTACCTCCGGTTCATCGAGATGAACTGGGCACCCGCCCGCGCGGAGGTTCGCCGCCTGGGCGACGTGGTGGCGTATGAGGTCCTCGTGCGTGAACCCACAGGCGACGACTGGGACGTGATGCTCGTCACGGAGTACGCCTCCCGCGAGGCGTTCGAGCGCCGGGAGGCCGTCTTCGGCGCGCTGTTCCAGCAGCCGGAGTTCGCGATGAAGCCGGTGAACGGCAAGAGCCCGCGCGACATGGCGGAGATCATCGGCGGCGGCGACACGCGCCCAGTGCTCCGCTCGCGCTGACTCTGCCAACCTCGGGGTACCGAGGCGGGCGGAGTCGCGATCTTGGTGGCATGGCGCGACCGTTCCTCACCGCTCGCTGGGAGCACCTGCTCCTCCTCAACTACGCCGTCCCGCCGGAGGCCCTCGCGCCCCGAGTGCCCGCAGGCACGGCGCTGGATCTCTGGCAAGGTGAGGCGCTCGTGAGCGTCGTGGGCTTCATGATGCGCGACGTGCGCGTGCTGGGCATCCCGGTCCCGTTCCACCGCACGTTCGAGGAGGTCAACCTGCGGTTCTACGTCCTCCACGAGACGCCCGAGGGCGAGGTGCGCCGGGGCGTCGCGTTCGTACGCGAGCTGGTGCCGAAGCGAGCCATCGCGGCGGTCGCACGGGTGGCGTACAACGAGCCATACCTCGCCGTCCCGATGGACCACCACGTGACGCTCTCGCCACAAGCAGGCGGCACCGTCGCGTACGACTGGCGGCATGCGGGCGTGGACTTCGCGCTCCGCGCCGAGGCTTCGGGTCCCGACGGGCCAAGCGCGACGGGCTCTGAGGCCGAGTTCATCACGGAGCACTACTGGGGCTATACCCGCCAGCGCGACGGCGGCACGCTGGAATATCAGGTGGAGCATCCGCGATGGGACGTGTGGGACGTACCCGGCGCCACCTTCACCGGCGACGCCTCGGCGCTCTACGGACTGGAGTTCGCGGACGCACTGGCCGGGCCACCGCGCTCGGCGTTTCTGGCCGTCGGCAGCGAGGTGGCGGTCTATCCGGGACGCCGGATCGTCTGACCCGGTCCGCCTCGACACCGAGGCGGGCGGAGCTACGCCTCCACCCTACGCTTTCACCGGCGCGCTCGCCTCGCGCGAGGCGACGTTGAACGTGGCGCCGTCGCTGAGAAGGTGCAGACCGAGGCCGATCAGCGTCACGGGCTCACGAGGCGCGGCGGAGTCCATCGAGGAGTACGCCAGCCCGGAAGGGTCCACGACCGTCACTGCGCCGGAGCCGACGACCTCGAACGTGTCGTCCGGGCCGAGGAAGACCCCCGTATCCTCGTCCAGCCCGATGCCGACCGCGAACGGGTTGAACGAGACCGCCGTGAGGAGCCGCCCGAGGCGGTCGCGCTGACGGAAGTGCTGGTCGATGAGGAGCCGGTTCGTGAGGCCGAGGCCGGGCGCGAGCACCACCCCGTCCACGCGCGGCGTGTGGCCGCTGCGCCCCCCCGCGATCATGTGCTCCGGCAGGATGGCGGCACCCGCGCTCGTGCCACCGACGTGCACACCGTCGGCGTTCAGACGGCGAATGGCCTTCGCGACGGGGGTGCCGCCGAGGATCGTGGAGAGTCGAAGCTGGTTGCCGCCCGTCAGAAAGATCGCTGTAGCGTTCTCCAGTTCGGCGACGTGGCCCTCGTCCTGCGCCTCCTCCCGCGTCGTGATGGGCAGCGAGACGGCCATCTCGACGTAGAGCTCCTCGAAGATGGAGACGTAGCGGTCGCCTGTGTCCTCCAGTTCGGAGGCCGTCGGGATGACGACGATGCGAGCGTCGCCGCCGCCAGCGGTCTTGACGAAGCGGCGGAGGATCGGCATGTCAGCCGTCTTCTTCTCAGCGCCGCCGACGGGGACGATGGTGCCGCGCGAGCGAGTGGTAGTACCTCGGGAAGGCATGGGTGAGGGTGCGGGTGAGGCGGGCGCAAGGTCGCGCCCAGAAGAGGCCGAGCGTGTGAGTCGCGTGGGAAGGTGAGAGGCCAATGGGTGCGGGCCAGTGGCAGAACCGTGAGTGGATCTGCTCTCGCTCGCCGGCCGCACCCCACTAGCCCCTCCCTACTGGCCCCTTCCCCCCTCGAACGTCCCCCGCACTACCGGTTCCCCATCGCGGACATGCCAGCGGCCTCGCGCCATGACGTGCTGCGGCCGGTGGTCGTCGCCGAGGACGACGAGGTCCGCGTCCAGGCCGGGCGCGAGACGGCCTTTTCGCGAGAGGCGGAGCAGCGTGGCAGGATTCGCGGTCATCGGCGTGAGGGCGGCGGTCTCGTCCATCCCGCCGGTGAGCAGCCGCGCGAGAAGGTCCGCGAGGGCGCCGCTGGTGGCGAAGTCCATGTGGAGCAGCTCGCCCTGCGCGTCGAAGTGCGGGAGGCAGCCGCCGCCGTCGGAGGAGATCGTCAGGCGGTCGGCGGGGAGGCCCGCCTCGGCATACTGGCGGACCGCCTCGACGGCGTCCACCTCGTCCTCGGCTGCGCCCTCCGGCGGAAACGCCGTCACGTCCACGCACGCCCCGAGGCGGGCAAAGCTGAGCGCCTCCTCCCAGAGTGCGCGGCGACGGTTGACGTGGGTCGGGTGGAGCGTGCGGGGCGGGATCTCGGTCGTCTCCAGGATCTCACGGAGTAGGCCGAGACCTCGCGCCCCGTCGCCCAGGTGGCAGTGGAGCACGCCTGCCTTACCGGTCATCAGCCCGCCCACGTGGCAGTCCGCTGCGACTCGCGCCACCTCTGCGAGCGTCGGCTGGGACGAGCGGTGGTCGGAAAGGGCCAGCTCGCCGAAACCGATGATCTCCGAGACGTGCGCGATGTCGCCGCGAACGGAACCGGTGAGGGTCGTCGGGGGGAGGTGGTAGCCGCCGGTCCACGCCCAGGCGGAGAGCCCCTCGCGGCGGAGGGCGCGCACCTGTCGGAGAAGCCCGGCGGTGGTGCGCGTCGTGTCGTCGGTGCCGAGCAAGCCCACGACGCTCGTCACGCCCGCGCGAGTGTAGGCCGTCAGACCCGGAGCAGGCGCGGCGGTCTCGGGTCCAGCCTCGCCGCCGCCCCCGGTCACGTGCACGTGGGCATCGATGAGCCCAGGCACAACCCTCGCGCCGTTCAGCTCCACGGTCTCCACTTCGACGCCCGCGAGTGCGGGGCGGTCGCGGGTGATCGCGAGGATCTCGCCCCCGCCGGTGAGGAGGTGGCGACGACCGAGCGGCTCGGGCGCGAAGACCTCGGCATTCGCGAGGAGAGTGAGCATGGGAACAGAGGGCAGGACAAGCAGGAAGCTACCCGCAGGTCGGCCTGCCTCGGGGCGCTCGCGGGGAGACCGAGGCGGACGTGATCCAGTCTCGCGAGCGGCGACGCACGGAGGGCAGATTCTCAGCCCCTCCCGCGATGCCCCGCCCGTTTCTCCTCCTCGCCGCGATGGCGCTGCTCACCACCGGCACGAACGCCCAGAGCCTTACCGCCTATCCCAACCCATACGCGGGCGGCCCCTTCACCGTCGAGACCGATGCCCCCGACACCGCGTTCGAACTCGTCGATCTCCTCGGCCGACACCTCGACCCAGGCCAGACGCTCGCGCCAGGCGCCTACCTCTGGCGCCTCCGCTACGCCGACGGCTCCCGCTCTGAGGCCCGCCGCCTGACCACGCTCACGCCCGGCCCGCTCCGCGTTCGCCTCGTCCTGCAGATCGGCGCAGCTCCCTCCGCGACCTCTCCCGCCTCGGTCCCGAGGCGGGCGGACCTTACCGCCACCCGTGCCGCGAAGGGCGGCGGCTGCGCGCCCTCCCCCGGCGGTGTTCTCTTCGGCGGCGCGTACCACCGGCCTTCGCCCGGGGTCGTGATGTCTGGCGGCTCTACGATGGTCGTCCAGGGCGCCGAGGGCGCGGGCTTCCAGACCTGCCTGCCTGAAATTCAGGGCGTGGCCTACTCCTTTCCGCAGGGCCACAGTCCCTGGAGCACGGCAGGCCCCGCCGATGAGTGCGTGACGGTGACCATGGGTGGACGCGTGGGCGATAGCTCCGTGACGGGCTCCTTCACCACCTGCTCCACGACGCACTTCAAGCGCGCTGGCGGCGCGAGCGTAGAGCTTCGAGGGGGAATAGACGCCTCGGTTCCCCGCCTCGCGGAGGTCCTCCGTTACGATGCGGACGGGAACCCGAGCGTTGTGTCTTCCGCCCTGATCCCGGCCGGGACGCCCCTCTCGACGCCCTATGCCACTGTCTCCTCCGCATCGGTCATGGAGTTGGAGGCCACGGTCCTGGGCGGTCTAGTTCAGCCCGACAACGACAGCTTACCGCCGCAGATCATGGCTTTCCGCTCAGCTACGCCGATGGCGTTCCAGCTTCCCGGAAAACCCGCCGTGCAAGGCGATGCTGTCTCTCTCAGGGTCCAGATCGAGGGCATCCTCGAACTGGACGTGTTCCGCATGGACGCGGGCACGGACGGTTTCCAGGTAGAGACGCTCGGCTTCGGATCCTGGGAAACGGGGACCGTGACTGGCCTCGCAAATCCCGCGTGGCTGCGGATGCAAGACGCGAAGGGGCTCTTCACCATGGACGCAGGCACGTCGGAGATCCGCTGCGGCCAGACCGGGACCTGCGCGAGCTATGGCGTGACGGCTTCACCAGGCTTCATCGCCTACGGTGCGGAAACCGGTACCGCCGCACCGCAATCCCCCGTCTCCTTCCCTACGGCAGGCGCGATCTACGGCGGCCCCTTCGAGGCCCTGTCCGGCCGAGGCCTTCTTCTCAACCGAGGCGACCAGTTTCGGACCTCGTCCGACTACTACATCATCATGCTCGAAAACGCCGCCCCCACTGAGCCTGTCCTGCGTCGTGCCGTGGTCACGCTCGGGAAGCCGCGCGACAACAAGACCTCCATCCTCGTGGACGATGAGAGCATCAACGGCCTCGCCGGAGGCAGCGTGCCCGCCTTCGACCGCTTCCGGCTACGCTATATCAAGAACGGCCGCGTGCGCCTGGACAAGGTCTTCCCGGCCGGACGCACGCTCACCTTCAAGGCTCGCCTGGAGATTTTGGACGCACTCGTGACCTCCGGTGAAGACGGTCCGCTGTTCCGCTACGCCATCGCGCTCAACGGCGGCGAGGAGTTCCTGGAACTGGAGCCCATCCTGGATGGAAACCCGACCATTTCCGGCTACGAAGCCATCACCTGGGCCTACACAGAGCCCTGGACACTCGGCTTCGGCTCGTGGGGGACCGGCGCGTTGCAGTTCACCGGCCTCGCGCTGAAGGAGTTCACGGAGGACTGGGGCTTCGAGGTCGAGTAGCTCGGGTCTGCCCGCCTCGGCGTGCCTGCGGGCGTACCGCGAGGCGGGCGGGGTCAGATCATCTGTGCGCCCGCGAGGGCGATCAGCGTGAGGAGGGCGGCGGCAATCGTCGCGCGGCGGAGCAGGCGAGAGATGGGCATGAATCGGATCGGCCTGAGAGAGGAGAGCATCTCAGGGTACGGGATCCCGGGCGCTCTCTCGTCATCCCCAGGTTCCGAACGAGTAACCCGTGCGTTGTCTTTCGGCCCGGTCCCATGGCCTCCGCTGGCAGCTTGCTGCTCTGGTCTGTGGATTTGGAAGTCGCCAAACCGCAGCCTCGCGCTAGGTTGCGTGCTCCCCTTCCGACCCATCGCCGCTGTGTCTGAGCCTCTCCGCACGTTCCTCGACCGCTACGCCGATGCCTACGCCGCGCTCGATGTACAGGCCCTCGCCGAGATGTATGCGATGCCGTGCCTGTTCATCGGCAGCGGTCAGACCGCCTCGTTCGAGACACCGCGTGAGTTGCTCCGGCACCTCGGCTACGTCGCTGAACGGAGGCGCGAGGAAGGCGTAGGCGCCGCTGTCGCGACGCGCGTGCAGGCCATGGCGGAGGGCGGCGGACAGACCGTCGTACTCGTGCATTGGATCCTGGAACGCACGGGCACCTCGCCGCTCCGCTTTCGGAGCCTCTACCACCTCGTCCACGCCGATGGATCGTGGCGCATCGCCGTCTCGTCGTCGCTGGACGACTGACCGGCTAGCGCAACGGACCGCTTGTTTCACGCGGCATGGATTCGCAGCGTCGCGCCTCCGTGGATCCCACGAGCGGATTCTCTTTCTCCCCTTTCCCCGCCCTTCGATGGACATTCTCTCTGCCCCTGGTGCTCCTGCCGCCGTCGGCCCATACAGCCACGCCGTTCGCGCAGACGGCTTCCTCTTCTGCTCTGGCCAGGTCGGCCTCGATGCCGAGGCGGGCACTCTCGTACCCGGGGGCGTGGAGGCCGAAGCCCGGCAGGCGTTCATCAACATCCGCGCGGTGCTCGCAGCGGCAGATCTCACGCTGCAAGACGTCGTCAAGGCTACGGTCTTCCTCTCCACCATGGACGACTTCAGCCGCGTCAATGCGATCTACGCCGAAGCGTTCGACGGACACAAGCCAGCCCGATCCACCGTCGCTGTCGCCGGGCTTCCGGTCGGCGCGCTGGTGGAGATTGAGGTCGTAGCGGTGCTCCGGGACTGAGTTCGTCAGTTCGATCCGCCGATGGTGTAGACCTCGATGGTCTCAACCTGCTCCTCTGGAAGCGGCAGATCGCTGAGTTCGATCCCCGCGTGCACGAACGCGTCGATGAGGCCTCGCACATAGCGAGCCTGTTCCTCCGGATCCTCCGGGAACGAGCGAGCCTCCACGAACGACGCGACCACATCCGGGGCTGCATCCCTCATCGCAGGGAGCACTCCGGCGAGAATCAACGACGGAGACATCTCATCAATCAGACTGATAGGCGCCTGGACGAGGCGTTCGAGATCCAGCGCCTCGGCTGTGTGGAGCCCGCGGAGGTAGCCGCCTACCCATATGACGTGGTAGGGATGCAGAGCTTTCCCTGCACAGGTGATGTCGTCCTCTACGCTGCAGGGCGGCGTCTGAGCAGTCGCGAAAACAGGCACGAGGCACCCGACCAGCAAGAGAACGACGCGCATGGGAAAACCGGGGAGCACTTGCCGAAGCTACCCTGCTGCTCTCCAGGGAAACATCGGAACGGGCACGGTCGGCCTCAAGCGTGATCCTGACGCGTAACGGGCTGTAGCGGCAGGTATTCATGGAACAGGTTCTGCCCCTATGCGGTGTGATGGGGGAATCCCCGGTAGCCTCTGGCACCGAGACCATGCCCCTCTCGCACCTCTTTCAGCGACCCAAACCCATCATCGGCGTGCTGCACGTCGGCCCCTCTCCCGGGGTGACGGGCGCTCGTCCGGTCCACTGCTCTGTGGACCGGACCGTTGCGGAGGCACGGCTCCTCATCGAGCACGGCGTGGACGGCCTTCTCGTGGAGAACATGCACGATGTGCCAGCTGATGCCAACCCTGGCCCCGAGGTCACGGCATTTCTCACCCGCGCAGCGGCGGACGTCAAGCGGTATGCCGGGCGGTGGATGCCAGTCGGGGTTCGCGCGATGGGCGGCGCCAATCATATCGCCCTAGCCGCAGCCGTGGGCGCCTCCTGCGATTTTATCCGCGTCGACGGCTGGACCGAGAGCACGAACGATGCCGGTCACTTGCTCCGCCTTCGCCACGCTCTCGGGGCCGATGCGCTCCCTATCCTCGCTGACCTTCGCCCCGAGAACGCAGACGACTGCGCCCGCCTCGTATCTCGTGCCATTGAGAACCGGGCGGACGGATTCGCCGTCTTAGGCCAGGACCGCAGCCAACCACCCGAGCCGGATTGCCTCGACGCCGTACTGGACCGCACCGAGCTTCCTGTCCTCGTAGGCGGTGGCCTCGACTCTACCAACCTCCTCGAATTCGTTGACCTCGCCGATGGGTTCCTCGTGGGCTCTGGCCTGAAAGAGGGAGCAAACTGGAGAGCGCCGGTTTGCGAGGAGCGTGTTCGAGCGCTCGTAGGCGCCGTGGAGTATGCGCGAGGGCAGGAAGTTGCTTCCTAAGCGTCGCGTGAGATGGAAGCAGCCCGGCCTCTGAAGGGAGGAGACCGGGCTACGGACGGCGAGGGGCGAAACAGAGAGGGCGAGTGCGGAGGAGCCAACGGCACGCGAAGATCCTGCCGGAGAGGAGCAGAGCAGGCGCGCCCCGATGTCGCAGTCTAGTGGTTCACGAGGAAGCCCACCGATAGAGAAGCGGCTTGCCAGAGGGCGTACACTACGCGCCGCACAATACGACGCGGCACGGTTCCGTCCTACCGGAGATCCCCCTTTTCTGCTCTCTGGGGGCTGCAACTCCTCAGAACACAGTCCGTAGCGGCGCCTCGCTTCCAGACACTCGACCCACCCTACACCCCACCATGCGTTTCTCTCTTCTGGCCCTCGCGCTGCTGTTCGCTGCGCCCGCCTTCGCCCAATCCGACACCGAGCCTCTCCGCCCTGGAGATATCGATGTCTCCGAACTCCAACCCTACCAACGGACCTACGGGGTCGTCGTGAAGCAGGGCATGGGCGGCGGCATGCCCTTCGGGACCGTCACCGAGGCCCTCTCCGTCGAGGACGGCATCGCGCTCGTAACCGTCGTCGTCAACAGCGCCCAGGGCGTCCAGAACGACTCGATCTGGTTCAACTGGCCCACCATGGAGCCGGTCCGCTATCGCTCAGAAGCGGGCGGAACTGCCGAGGACCTGCAGTTCGACGGTCTCTCTGTCTCCGGGACCCTCCGTGGTGGCGATGCCTTTGACGCCACTCTGCAGTCGCCAGTCTTCGGCGCGAGTTCCTTTAACTACATCGCCGCGACGCTTCCGATGGAGGAAGGGGCGACAGCGACCTACGCCGCGTTCAATGACGAGGTAGAGGGCCACGAAGAAACCGTGACCATCACGGTCGGAGCCACGCAGGACATGCTGGACCGTACCGCGCGCGTCGTCACGCGCACGGATGCGGAGGAGACCCGGACTTACTACTTCGACGAAGAGACACGCGAGGTACTCGGCTTCGACTTTGTTCCCCAGCCGGGCATCACGGTCGAGATCCGCCGCAACGACCTGGAGTAGCTCCAGCCGTCTTCGCCGTTCGCGCACGGGCGCGCTGGGCTTCGGTCCGGCGCGCCCGTTCTCGTTCCAGGCCGGAGTTCCAAGTCGGAGTTCCACCCCGGCTCTGTCCGCCTCGGCGCCGAGGCGGAGACGGTCACGGATCTGCGCCGTGGGTGATCCGACCTCCTTATCCCTCGACCATCGCCTGCCGGGCACGTTCGCGCCCATTCGCCGTGAGGGCCAGACGGTCGCCTGCGCGGGTGACGGTTCCTCCGCGCTCGGCTGTTCGGACTGCCAGTTGCGCCCGGGTGGGCTCCCAGCGAAGATGGTCTTCCAAGTGGCTCACGCGGCACTCCCGGTCGGCCTCCGGGGTGTGCTCGTGGTGGAGGAGATGAACGAGTAGCATCCGCTCCGCGAACGTCGCCCGCTGACGCCTCCGCCGAAGCGCTTGAGCGAGGAGCCCCCGCTCCGGCGCAAGGGCGAACGCCACCGCGAAGAGCACACCGGAAACACCGGCCATCGCGCCCGCGATGCTGGCATCGAGGCCCCGCGCCACCCAGTAGCCGCCGAGCGCACTCGCAGCGCCGAGCGCGACCGAAAGAGCGAGAAGCACCTCCAGCCGGTTCGTGAGAAGCCACGCCGCTGCTGGAGGCGCGATCATCAGCGCGACGACGAGGATGGACCCAACGACATCGAACGCACCGACGGCGACCACGCTCACGAGCGCCATCAGTGCGTAGTGCAACGCGACGGGGGCAAAGCCTAACGCGGCGGCCAGGGCAGCATCGAACGTGGTCAGCTTCAGCTCTTTGGAGAACACGGCCACGAAGAACGCGCACAGCCCGAGAACGCCACCCATCTGCCAGAGCGCCTGCGGCCCGAGATCCCGTCCGCCGATTTCGAAGCGTTCGATCCACGCGAACGCCGGGTCGCCGAGGAGGACCGCGTCAGCGTCGAGGTGGACATCGCTGGCGACGAGGGAGATCAGGATCACCCCGATGGAGAACAGCGCCGGGAACACGAGCCCGATGGCCGCATCGGATTTGACGAGGCGCGTCCGCGTCAGCGCTTCGATGAGCGCCACGGTGACGACGCCCATGAGGGCCGCTGCCACGAGGAGAAGGGGCGAGTGCAGGTCGCCCGTCGCGAAGAAGGCCAGCGCGATCCCCGGCAGGACCGCGTGCGAGATGGCATCCGAGAGGAGCGAGTTCCGGCGCAGCACCAGGAACGCCCCCACGAGCGCGCACGCCGAGGCCGTTACGACACAGATCAGCTGGATTTCGAGGGCGGGGGACATACTGAGGAGTCCCGCCTCGAGGCCTCCATGGGCGCACCGAGGCGAATGGGTTCACGTCTCGCGGTCGTGGTTTCTGGCGAACTGACGGACGGCGCCGAGACCATCGTCGGTGAGCGCCCAGCCGTCGTCCCCGACGGGGCGGACCCAACCCTTCGCCTCCAGCGCGCGAAGCGTGGGCTGCACGCGCTCGGGCCGCGCGGTCATCGTCTGGAGCGTGGCTGCCGGGTGCTCCTTCGCGAGGTCGCCATGGCGCAGTGCGAGCGTGTAGAGATCCTCCAACACACCGACGGTCTGGAGCGTCCGGCGCGAGCGCAGCGTCTCGATCCATCGTGCGATGAGCCCGCGTCCGGGTGCGGCGAGCAGGCTGACCGCGACGATCGCACTCGCGCAGAGCACGATGGTCGGGCCGGTCGGGAGCCTCGGGATAGCTGCCGAGATCAGGGCGCCGCTCACGCCAGAGACCGCGCCGAAGACGGCGGCCAACCCGACCACACCGCCCAGTGTGTTGCTCCACTGCCGTGCCGCCGCGCCGGGCGCGATCAGGATGGCGCTCATCAGCACCACGCCCACCGTCTGCAACCCCACTACGATGGAGATCACGAGCAGCGTCGTGAGCAACACATCCAGAGCACGGACTGGGAAACCAACCGAGTGCGCGAAGTCCGGGTCGAAGAGGAGCACCTTGAGTTCCTTCCAACACACCGCCATCGCGAGGAGGGCCAGACCTCCGAGGATGCCCATCAGCCAGACATCGGCGGCCACGAGCGCCGCCGCCTGCCCGAAGAGGTAGTCGCTCAGACCGGCTGGGTTCAGTCCCGGGATTCGCTGCGCGAACGTCAGCAATACCAGCCCGATGCCGAAGAAGACAGCCAGTACGATGCCCAACGCGGCATCCAGGGGCACCCGGCTGCGGCGCACGACGCTTCCCACCGCCAGGGCGCCGAGCCACCCGGCCACACCTGCACCCAGCGCGAGCCCGAGCGGCGCCTTCGCACCCATCGCGAGAAACGCCAGCACCACGCCGGGCAGTGCTGCGTGCGCAATCGCGTCGCCGAGGAGCGACTGCCCGCGCAGCACTGCGAAGGTGCCGAGGGCGCCCGCGGTCACGCCGAGCACGGCTGCACCCAGCGCGACGATCCGCAGCGTGTAATCGAACTCGATCACGAGGGGGACTCGGGGCTAGAAGTTGAGGACTGGGCTAGGTCCACCTCGGTGCCGAGGCGGGCGGAGCCAGAGACCGCACCATTGCTCGCCTGGAAAGGCACGCGGCCTCCGTAGGCGGCGCGGAGCGTGGCATCCGTGAACACCTCGTCTACCGGCCCGGCGGCGATGCGGCGCACGTTGAGTAGGAAGGCCCAGTCGAAGTACTCCGGGACTGTCTGGAGGTCATGATGGACCACGAGGACCGTCTTGCCCGCCTCGCGAAGGTCCTGAAGCAGCGTCACGATGGCCTTCTCCGTCGTCGCGTCGACGCCTTGGAAGGGCTCGTCCATGAGGTAGAGGTCGGCGTCTTGTACGAGTGCCCTCGCGAGGAAGACGCGCTGCTGCTGCCCGCCGGAAAGCTGCGCGATCTGCCGGTCGGCGTAGTCTCCCATGCCGACCTGCTCCAGCGCAGCGCGCGAGTCCGCCTTCTCCTTCGCGCCCGGTCGCCGTACCCAGCCGAGACGGCCGTAGGTCCCCATCGTCACGACGTCGAGGGCCGTCGTGGGAAAGTCCCAGTCCACAGTACCGCGCTGCGGGACGTAGGCGACGCGCCTCCGCTGACGCCGGTACGGCGTGCCCAGCACGAGGACGCGCCCAGCGGCCTTCGGGACCAGTTCCAGCACAGCCTTGATGAACGTCGTCTTGCCTGCCCCGTTCGGCCCCACGATGGCACAGAGCACTCCCTCTGGGATCTGCAGGTCGATGTCCCAGAGCACGGGCGCCTCACCATATGCAACGGTGAGGTCGGCCACGTCCAGGGCGAGCGGGTGGCGTATAGCGTTTTGCGTGTTAGGCATCGGGACCTTCTGCCAGTCCCGCCACAATCGCCCGCGCGTTGCTCCGCAACATCCCCGCAACAGTCTCCGCGCCGGAGCCCTCGGCCCCGAGCGCGTCCGAGTAGAGCGGATCGCCGAGGCGGACCGAGCCACCGCGTGCCTGCACGGCTTCCTGCACCGCCCGGATGGTCCGTTCCGAGACGCTCGTCTCCACGAACATGGCCGGAAGGTCTCGCTCCGTGACGAACCGCGCGAGGTCCTGCACGTCGGCCGTGCCCGCCTCGGTCGCAGTAGAGAGGCCCTGGAGGCCGCGCACCTCGAAGCCGTAGGCTCGGCCGAAATACTCGAACGCGTCGTGGGCCGTGACGAGGACGCGGCGGTCTTCCGGGACGGCCGCCAGCGTGGCGCGAAGCTCGTCGTCCAAGGCGACGAGAGAATCTGCGTAAGCCGCAGCGTTGGCGCGATAGGTGTCGGCATTCTCCGGGTCCAGGTCCGCCAGTGCCTCCCCCGTGCGTGCCGCGACGAGCGCCCAGAGATCCGGGTTCATCCAGACGTGAGGATCGTACGCACCTTCGAACTCGACCGACTCGCGGCGGTCCTCTTCGGGCACGGCCTCCGAGACCGCAACGACGGTAATGCCACGCGAAGCGAGCTGTTCGAGCGCCTCGCCCATCTTGCCCTCCAGGTTCAGTCCATTCGTGAACACCACGTCGGCGGTCGCCATGCGGGTCACGTCGCCCTCCGAGGGGCGGTAGAGATGCGGGTCCACGTTCGGCCCCATAAGCGGAGTCACCGTGACGTGCTCGCCGCCGACCTGGAGAACCATGTCAGCCACGATGCTAGTCGTCGCGATGGCGGAGACGCGACCGTCGTCAGCGACCTCCCCATCGGCACAGCCGACGGCGGGAAGCACCACGAGCACAGAGAGGACGAACGAGAGGAAAGAGCAGCGGTCAAGCATGGGAGACAAAGACATAGGCGGCGGCCTCGGGCGCGAGCGAAGGCTCAGACCCGTCGGGGAGTTGCAGGGTGTACGTGTCGGAATCGGGAGGTGCGGCGAGGACCGTGAAGGCCGTCCCGGGGTAGAGCCCGGCTTCACCGAGGGCGCGGAGCAGCGCCGGGTCGTGGTCGGAGACCTCGCGGACGACCCCCTCCGCCTCGGCGTCGAGGCGGGCCAGGGGCGGCCAGTCGGTTTCCTCTAGTTCGAGGGCGGGCGTCGGGATGGGCGAGCCGTGGGGGTCGTGAGTCGGATGACCGAGCGCCTCGTCCATGCGACGCTCCAGGTCCTCGGAGAGGACGTGCTCCCACGCCTCGGCCTCGTCGTGGAGGCGGTCCCAGGGCACGCCGAGCGCCTCGTGGAGGTACGTCTCCACCAGCCGGTGGTGGCGGATCATCTCGACGGCGATCCGCCGCCCCGCTGCCGTCAGCGCGACGCCTGCGTACGGCTCGTGGGCCACCAGCCCGGTCGCCGCCAGCTTCTTGATCATGCCCGTCACCGAAGCCGGAGAGACCTCCAGACGTTCCGCGAGAGCAGACGTGGTAGCGCGGCCGTCGTGGCGCGAGAGGTCGTAGATGGCCTTGAGGTAGTCCTCGACGGCCTGGGTGTGGGCGGCCATGGCGGAAGGAAGAAGTTTTAGGCGAGCCGAATTTAGGCATAGCAAAACCTCGCGGCACTGTTTAGGTTGCCCTAAATCAAATTCTCATCCGTCCGTGCGTCTCGCCGCCTTCCTGCTCCTCGCCCTCTCCGCCTCGGTGACGGTGCGGGCACAGTCCGACGCTCCGGCGCCCGACTGGGGCACGCTACCGGAGGCACTCGCGGCCTCTACCGCTGAGGGAACGCCGACGCTCGTCTACGTCTCCGCCTCGTGGTGCGGGCCGTGCCATCGGCTCCGCCGCGAGACGTTCCCGGATCCGGCCGTCGCGGAACGCCTGAGCCAGTTCGCCCTCGCGCGGCTGGATTTCGACGATCGCGACCGGCACCACCGGATCGGGCCGTACCGGCTCTCCGAGGCCGAGTGGGCCGAGCGCCTCGGCGTGGTCGCCCCGCCCGGGCTCGTCCTGCTGGATCCCGACGGCGCCGTCCTCGCACAGCACACCGGCTTCCTCCCGCCGGACGGACTCCTTCCCATCCTGGACGCCGCCCTCGCGGCCGTGTCGCCATGACTCGCTTGCTTCTCCTCTCGCTCCTCCTCGCCGCCTCCGCCAGCGCACAGACCCTGGAAGGCACCGTCACCTCCACCGGCGAGCCTGTTCCCTTCGCGACGGTCCTCGTGGAGGGCACCGCGCGCGGCACCGCCGCCGACGCCGAGGGACGCTACCGCCTCGGTACCGAGGCGGGCGATCTGACGATTGTCGTCTCCGGCGTGGGCTACGAGACGGTCCGGCGCGAGGTCACCGTCCCAGAGAATGAGACCGTCCGCCTCGACGTGGAACTGGAGGCGGCCACGCTCGATGCGGGCGCGGTCGTCGTCACAGGCACCCTGGAGCAAATGGCCGTCCGCGATTCACCGGTCAAGGTGGACGTGGTGCCCGCCGCGTTCCTCCAGACCACACCCTCGGCCAACGTCATGGACGCCGTGGAGCGCGTCAACGGCCTCTACCAGCAGATCGACTGCGGCGTCTGCTACACCAACAACATCCGCATCAATGGCATCGACGGGCCCAACACGGCGGTCCTCATCGACGGGATGCCGGTGATGAGCAGCCTCGCGACGGTCTACGGCCTCAACGGGATCTCGCCGATCCTCATCCGGCAGGTCGAGGTGGTCAAGGGCCCGATGTCCACGCTCTACGGCTCCGAGGCGCTGGGCGGCGTCATCAACATTCTCACCAAGGACCCCGCGACGGCCCCCACGCTCTCCACGAACGTCTACTCCACGACGCAGTCCGAGATCGCTGCCGAGGCAGCCGTGGTCCCCCTGCGCGGACGCACCAGCGCGCTGCTGAGCAGCACCGTGTTCCACGTCTCGGACTTCAACGACGGCAACGGCGACGGCTTCTCGGACCGCCCGCTGGAGACACGCGTCGCGCTCTTCGGCAAGCTGACCCGGCGCGATGACCGGGGCTTTGAGCAGGGCAGCCTCGTCGCGAAGGTCTACGCCGAGGACCGCGCCGCAGGCATCGAGCCGTTCTTCGACGACGTGGACGGCCTTCGCGGCTCCGATCAGGTGTATGGCGAGAGCATTCTCACAAGCCGCGCCGAGGTCATCGGGAAGCTGAACCTACGGCGGGACCTGGAGCTTCAGGGCTCTGCCGCGTATCACGACCAGGACTCGTTCTACGGCGACGTGGCCTACACCGCCACTCAGACGGACGGCTTCGGCCAACTCCTCTGGACGCCCGAGACGGAAGGCACCGCGCTGGACGGCCACAACCTCCTCGCAGGCGCCGCCCTTCGCGCCATCCGCTACGACGACGGCTCCGGCGCGACGGGCCTCTTCGACGAGAATGGGACGCTGCTCGAAAACCGCCCGGACACCCGCATCGTCCCCGGCCTCTTCGTGCAGGACGACTGGCGCGTGAGCGACCAGTTGCGTCTTCTTGGCGGCTTCCGCGCGGACGTGCAGCCCGGCTACGGGGTCATCCCGAGCCCTCGCGCCTCGGTCAAGTGGCAGCCCACCGGCCGCACCACGGCCCGCCTCAACGCAGGCACCGGCTTCCGTGTCGTCAACCTCTTCACCGAAGACCACGCCGCGTACACCGGAGGCCGCGCGACGCTCATCCTGGAAGATCTGGAGCCAGAGCGGAGCGTGAGCACGACGGCCAGCCTCCAGCAGGTCATTGGCCCCAACGCGGAGATGGTCGTAGACATCGACGCTTTCTGGACGCGCTTCTCGAACAAAATCGAGCCCGACTACTCCGTCCCGGGCGAGATCCGGTATTCCAACCTCGACGGCAGCGCGACCACGCGCGGCGTCTCGCTCCAAGTGCAGGGCGCCCTCAGCCGCGACCTCCGCTACTCCCTCGGCGGGACCGTCCTGGACGTGTTCCTGCGCGAGGACGGAGAGACGAGTCCGCTGGAGTTCGCGCCTGACTACCAGGGCACAGCCACCGTCACCTGGCAGGCCCCAGCCGGGTTCGCTGTGGACCTCACCGGTCGCCTCAGCGGCCCGATGGCACTGCCCGAGTACGACGCCGAGGTCCGGGCCGAGTACGAGGCCGCGACGGGCGCTCCGCTCCGCTCCGAGTCGCCGGTGTACGCCGTCGCCAACGTGCAGGTCACGCGCGATGTCCGACTCGGCGGGCGACTGGCGCAGTTCGTCCTCGCCGTCGAGAACGTGTTCGACTACCAGCAGCCGAGTCCGCTCGTGGGCTTCTACGATGGCACCCCCGGCTTCGGCGACTCCTTCGACACAGCCTACGTCTACGGGCCCATCGAGGGACGTCACTTCGGCGCGGGGCTCCGGCTGACGCTTCCCTGACCCCGTCCGCCTCGGTGCCTCCATGGAGGCACCGAGGCGGGAATAGCCGCCATCCGTTTCGCGCCGGATTCGCGGCCTGACGACCGGATCGGTGGCACTCTGAGGCGTCGGGGTCGTTCGCAGCCCCGACTGACCTCCCTCCCCTTCGATGGACATCTATCGCACCTCCGGCCTCGTGGCTGGTCTTCTCATCGCGACGGGCATCATCGCCTACATCGTCGCCTCGCTCGATGGAGCCGCGAGCTTCACCGCGCTCATCCCCTCCTTTCTGGGCGCCGTGATCGGCGGGCTCACGGCCTTCGCGAAGGCGAAACCCACGCTCGCCAAAGGCATCATGCACGGCGTCGTGGTGGTGGCGCTCTTGGGCGCACTCGGGAGCCTCCGCTTCGTCCCGATCCTCATGAGCGGCGACATCGAGCTGCCCATCGCGCTGGTGGCGCAGATGGTGACGTTCGCGCTCTGCACGTGGCTCGTGATCGCATCGATCCGCCACTTCCGAGCGCGACGGGCCGCGTGAGCGCAGTCACCGCCTCCTCGTCTGTGCGGCGGGCGCTGCTCGTCGCGGGCATCGCGCTCGTCGCGCTCAACCTCCGGCCCGCGCTGGCGGGCGTGGGCCCGCTCGTAGGGGACATCCGTGAGGCGACCGGCCTCTCGAACGCTGCGCTCGGGCTCCTGACCTCGTTGCCGCTCCTCGGCTTCGGGCTGATCTCCGCACTGACTCCGGTGCTCACGCGTCGCCTCGGGATCGAGGGCACGCTCGCGCTCGCGCTCCTCGGCATCGCCGTCGGCGCGGGCGTGCGGGCCGTTCCGAGCGTGCCGTTGTTGTTCGCGGGAACAGCGCTTTTCGGCGCGGCCATCGCCCTGGGCAACGTGCTGCTCCCTGCCCTCGTCAAGCGCGATTTCCCCGACCGCTCCGGGCCGATGACGGCTCTGTATTCGAGCGGAATCGGGTTGGGCGCGGCGCTAGCGGCCGGACTCGCCGTTCCGCTGGCCGCGTCCATCGGGTGGCAGGGGTCGCTCGGTGCGTGGGGTCTCGTCGCCCTCGCGACGCTCGCCGTCTGGGCGCCGCTCGTCTTTCGGCAACCTAATGCGAAGCCGCGCCGCAGCGTGCTCGCCTCCCTCGCGAGCCTCGCGCGGTCGCCTCTGGCGTGGCAGGTGGCGCTGTTCATGGGGCTCCAATCGCTGACGTACTACGTGATCCTCGCGTGGCTGCCGGATCTTCTCCAGACGCGAGGTGCAGGTCCCGCCGAGGCGGGCTGGCTGCTCTCGCTCAATCAGGCGATGGGCATCGCAGGCTCCATTGTCGTGCCCATCTGGGCGGCTCGCCGCGACGATCAGCGCAGCCTCGTGTGGATCCTGATCGTGCTAGAGGCGGTCGCGCTAGCGGGGTTAGTGGTGCCCGGGTTCGGACCGGCGAGCGTCTGGGTCTCCGTGTTGGGCGCTGTGCTCGGCGGGTCGTTCGGCCTCTCTCTACTGCTCCTCGTGCTGCGGGCGCGATCCGCGCAGGGCGCGACAGAGCTTTCCGGGATAGCGCAGTCGGTCGGCTATCTCGTGGCAGCCACCGGCCCGGCCATTTTCGGTGGGCTCTACGACCTCGCGGGCGGCTGGACGGTCCCGCTGGGGTTCCTCGGCGTGGTGCTCATCGCGAAGCTGGCGGTCGGGTTGGGCGCGGGGCGCCCGGGGACCGTGGGCGACTAGCCCCGCCTCGGCACGGCCGTGGGCACCCCCACCGCTTTGCCGAGGCGGGCGGAGTCAGCGCGCGCGATCGGCGGATCGCGCCTCCACCGCGCGAACGATCGCGAGACTTACGCCCAACCACGCGGCGCCCGTGCACCACCCCGCGACGACATCCGAGAGGAAGTGCACGTTGAGGTACACGCGCGAGAGCCCGACGCCTACGAACAGCACCGGCGCGAGGACGACGGCGCTCCACCGGATCGCGCGGTTCTCCGTCCACCGCCACACGAGCACCACGAGGACACTGTAGAAGATCGTCGAGGCGGTGGCGTGGCCGCTCGGGAAACTGAGGCCCTCGGCCGGGATCACGGGGTCCAGCGGACGCTCGCGCCCGAACGCCCACTTGAGGCCGTTGATGACGAGCGCGCCGCCGCCGCTCGCGAGGACGAGCCGAGCTACGTCGCCCCACTGGCGCAGCACGGCCAGGACCACCGCTAGCCCGATGACCAGCGTCATCAGTGTAGCGTTGTTGCCGAACCACGTGACGGCCCGCCCGAGCTCGACGCTCCGACCGAACGCATCGAAGAGCGCCTCGTGCGCTCGCGCGTCGGCCACGGCGAAGGCGCCATCAACGGAGAGCGCGACGGCCGCGAACCCCACACCACCGACGACCGCGACAGTGAGCGGGACAACGAGACGAGAGCGGGGCGTGTCTGACATGGCCGACAAACTCGCCACGCGACCGCAGTGCCACCCGCACGAGATCTAGACCTGAGGCCCAGGTCCGTCCCCCCTCGGCACCGAGGCGGAGGAGGTCGAGCGCTCAGACTGTGCCCGTTCTGGAGAGCACCACTCGCCTCATGCCGCGCGACGAACGGGCGCCGACAGCCAGACGGGCGGCTGGACGCTCGCGGGCAACGGGACAGCATCTGGGTGGAGGAGATGCGCCATCGTCTCGGTCGCCTCCACGAGGCGTGGGCCAGGCCGCGCGAACAGCCCCGATCCGTCCACCACCACGACGCGCCCGTGCCGCACCGCCGGGACGGTCTCCCACCCCTCGACGCTTTCGAACACGCCCACATCCTCCATCGCGCGAGCGATCTCGAACCCGCAGCACGCGACGACCACTACCTCGGGCTGCGCCTCCACGACCTCGCGCCACGTGAGCGTTCGCGACGGCTCCCCCTCGCGCCCGAGCACCTCCACGCCGCCCGCGAGGCGGACGATCTCGGGATTCCAGTGTCCCCCCGAGAACGGCGGGTCCAGCCATTCCAACAGCGCCACGCGAGGCCGCTCTTGTCCCTCCACGGCTCGACGAACCGCCTCGATTCGCGCCTCCATCGCAGCGACGACCGGCTCGGCATCGACACCGGCGGCATCGCCCACCTCGCGGACCGAGCGGAGCACGTCGGCGAGGGTCATCGGCTCCAGATTGAGAACGTGCGGCACGTCCGGGAGGCGGCACGCGGCGGCCTCCACCTCGGCCTCGGCGACCGCGCACACGTCGCAGAGCGCCTGCGTGACGAGGAGGTCCGGCGCGAGAGCCGCGAGGCGCTCTTCGTCGAGGGTGTAGAGTGCGTCCTGCGTCGCGAGTTGCTCGCGGACGAGCACGTCGATCTCGGCGCTGGTGGCGTCATGCGGGATGCGGGTCTTCGTGACAGCAGGAAGGCCCCGGATCTCTGGCGGCCAGTCGCACTCGTGCGTCACACCCACGAGGCGATCCGCCAGTCCGAGAGCACAGACGATCTCGGTCGCGCTGGGAAGAAGAGACACGATGCGGTGAGCAGACATACCGGGAGACGGTGCGGCGATGGCGTCCGAAGGAACTTCCCAACCGGTCTACCTTGTCAGGGGTTCTCTCGCCCCGTCCTCATGCGCTTCTTCCTCGCCGCGCTAGCGGTCCTGCTCGCCGCTCCGCTCGCTGCCCAACCGCTCCGCACGGACCGCCCGACGTTCACCGTGAGCCCGGAGGCCGTCGCGCCGGGTCGCCTTCAGGTGGAGTTCGGGGCCGTGCTGGAATCGGTCTCACCGCTCGGCGACATCGGGATCTCAGAGGTGAGGGTTCCGAGCCTGCTCGCCCGCTTCGGGCTGCTGCCGGGAATCGAGATCCGTGTCGCCCCGCCGGACTACGTCCGCTTCGACACCGAGGCCTTCGATGTGTCCACGGACGGCTTCTCGGACCCATCGGTCGGCCTCAAGGCGACGGTGGGCACCTTCGGCGGCCTGGAGGTGGGCGTCCTCGCGCACGCCAGCCTCCCTCTCGGCGAGGACGGCTTCTCCAACGAGCGGGTCGTACCGGGCGTGATCGTGACCGGCGACGGCGCCCTGACCGAGACGGTCTCTGTCGGCGCGCAGATCGAGACGGTGTTCTTCGGTGAGGGGAACGCGCCCTTCGGCGGAGACGCGACCGTTGGCGGGACGGTCCTCCTCGGATACGCGACGAGCCCGCGGACAGGCATCTTCGCGGAGTTGGTGCTGGAAGACGAAGTCGGCGGCGTCATCGATCCGTACGCGCTCGTCCACACCGGCACGACGCTGCTCCTCACGCCGGACGCTCAGCTGGATGCGCACGCAGGCATCGGCCTCGCGGGGTACGCACCGGACTACCTCATCGGTGTGGGCGCGAGCATCCGGCTCTAGGTCTACCCGCCTCGGCAGGTCCGGCGGCACGACCGAGGCGGGCACCCTCAGACCCCGATGATGATGGTCTCGCGAGTGATCGTCCGCACGATGCGTCCATCGTGGCGGGCGGGCGAGTAGACACGCCGCACGATGGCATCGACCACGCTCGCCTCCATCCCGTAGGGCAACTCCGCGACCGGCTCGCGGCGGTCTCCCCGAACGACGTAGCGCTCCAAGATCTCGTACGAGTCCACGCGCCCCCCCTCGGTCACGAGGATCTCGACGACGGCTCGGCCTTCCACCCCAGCGCGCCGCGCGGCGTCGGGATAAGCGGGCAGCCGGACCATCCGGTTGCGAGGCAGAACGTCCGGGTTTCGCACGAGGACAGGGCCACGGTCCTCGCCCGTGCGGCTCGGACCCGGCGTCCCGCGCGGAGGCCCGGGCGCCCTCGGCGGAGCGCGAGGCGCGGGCGGAGCGGGCGCGTTCGTGGTGGGCACCGATGTCTCGATCTCGAACTCCGTCACCTCCAAGTCCTCCACCTCGATGAGGTCCTCGACCTCCACGGGCGGGATCTCTAGATCGACCGGCGGCGGGGGCGGAGGCGTCATGTCGGCGGGAGGCGGGGGCGCGGTCGTCTGCGGGATCTCGACCAGTTCGATGGGGACCAGCTCCCGGTCCGTGTCGAACACGACGGGCATCTCCTCAGGCGGGCTTCCGGGCCAGAGCGCCACGGTCAGCCCCACGACCAGCGCACCGCACATGCACGCGAGCGTCCGGGTCGCGACGTGAGGGTCGCGCTCGGTGGGGAAGCGGGGGCGGCGGAGGGGCACGGGATGGAAACGCGCAGGGGTCGGCCTTCGCATCAGGATACGCGAGGCCAGAGACCGGACAGGCGCCGGAGGGGCCGAGCCGTCTACCGAGGCGGGCGAACCGGCACTCCGAGCAAAAGGGTGGACGCGCGAGGGGTCGCGGGTGTACCGTAGGACTCGGCAGTCCACTTTCTAGGTCCACCTTTTAGGCTCGTGAGCGCGCCCTCGTACGACGAAGTCAAGTCTCTGTTCATGGACCTCCAGGGGCTGCCGCGCGAGGAGCGCACGGCCCGGCTCGCAGAGGTCCCGGCCGATGTCCGCTCCGAGGTAGAGGCCATGCTCGACGCCAACTCCGCGCTGGACGACGGTTTCATGGAGCCCGTCCTCAACGTCCACGAGGCCATGCAGGGAGACCGGCTCCTCGGCGAGGTGATCGGAGCCTTTCAGGTGGAACGCGTGATCGGCGAGGGCGGGATGGGCCGCGTCTACGCCGCCTCCCGCGCCGACGGTGCCTTTGAGCAGGAGGTCGCACTCAAGGTGGTCAAGCGCGGCATGGACACAGACGCCGTGCTGCGCCGCTTCGAGGCTGAGCGTCGCATCCTCGCGCGGCTGCGTCACCCCGGCATCGCGCGGCTCATTGACGGCGGGGAGACCACGGACGGGCGCCCCTACGTCGCGATGGAACTCGTGGACGGCGAACCCATCACGCAGTATGCCGACCGGTTCTCTCTTGGCGTGGAAGACCGTGTGCGCCTCCTCGCGCAGGTCTGCGATGCCGTCGCGCACGCTCACCAGCGCGGCGTCGTCCACCGCGACCTCAAGCCTTCCAACGTGCTCGTCGAGGCGGACGAGGAGGGGCGACCGAGCGTCAAGCTTCTCGACTTCGGCATCGCACGCGTGTTGGAGGGCGATCCCGAGGACGCGCTCACCGTCACCGGGCAGTTCCCGATGACGCGCCCCTACGCCGCCCCGGAGCAGTTTCGAGGCGAGGAGGTCACGACCGCGACCGACGTGTGGGCCCTCGGCGTGCTCCTCTACGAGTTGCTCACCGGCCAGCGCCCCTTCCGTGCTGCGAGCCGGGCGGAGTTAGAGAGCGCCATCCTGGACAACGACCCGACGCTCCCGAGCGCTTCTACTCGGGGCGAGACCACCACGAACACGGACATTCGCCGCCTTCGCGGCGACCTCGACGCCGTCTGCCTGACTGCTCTCGCGAAGGAACCTGAGCGCCGCTATCCCTCCGCCGACGCCCTCGCGGCCGACCTCCGCCGCTATCTCCGGGACCTCCCGGTAGAAGCCCGCCCCCCTGCCGCCGGGTATCGCATCCGCAAGTTCATCGCACGGCACCAGGCGGCGGTAGGCGTGGCCACCGTCGCACTCGCCGTGCTCATCGCCGGAGCCTCCGTCTACACCGTCCGCCTCCAGGCAGAGCGCGACCGCGCCGAAGACGCCCTCGCGGAGGCTGACGCGACCGCCACCTTCCTCGAAGACATCTTCGCCGCCGCCGACCCTACCGGCGCCGATCCCGCCGACCGCTCCGCGCGGGATCTCCTCGCCCTCGGCCTCGAACAAGCTCGGGCGGACCTCGCCGACCAGCCGCGACAGCTCGCGCCCGTACTCGCCACGCTCGGCCGCGTCCACGTCTCCCTCGGGCTCTACGAGCCTGCGCGCGGCGCCCTCACAGATGCTATCCGCCTCTACGAGTCGGAGCGACTGGACCCACTGGGCCACCGCGATGCGCTTCTCCAACTCGCCAACCTCTCCTACCGCACCGACGACTACGAGGTCGCCGTCCGTCATGCCCGGACGGCACTCGATCTGCATGAGCAGCACGCCTCCCCGGATTCTGTCGGGGACCGGTTGGAGATCGTCAACACGCTCGCCGTGGCCTACTCCGATCTCGACAGCCTGGACCTCGCAGCGCGGCTCATGCAGGAGGTCGTAGACGGCCGCCGTGCGCTCCCTGGCGAGGACGCCGAGGTGGACCTCTCCATCAACCTCAACAACCTCGGCCTCGTCCTCTACAACCTAGAGCGCTACGACGACGCGCTTCCCCACCTCGACGAGGCCGTCGCGCTGACGCAGAAGACGCGGGGGCCGGACCACCCGTACGTCGCCTTCGCGCTGCACGGCCGCGCGGGCGTCCACGCGAAGCTGGGCAACGGCGCGCAGGCCCTCGCAGACGAGCGCCGGGCCGTCGCCATCGGGGAGGCCGCCTTCGGACCGGACCATCCGTTCACACAGCAAGCGAGGAGCAGCCTAGACGAACTGGAAGCCATGGGCGGCGACGCGACGGACGCCTGACTCGCCCCACCTCGGCACCGAGGCGGGCAGGCCCGCGTCTCCCTCCTGTCGGGTGTCTCCTGCCCGGTGTGAAGACCGCCCCGAGCATCGTGCTCGCCTTGCCGCACGCACGCCGCGCACGGTAGCTTGAATGAACCACGGAGCCCGATGCCGCCCACGCTGCTGCACCTGCCCATCGCATCCGGGGGCCACGCCGCCCCTCGGCTCCGCCGTTTCCAGCCTTCCCTCGGGGAGGCTGTTTTTGGTTCCGGCCCCTCCGCTCCATGACCGACTCTGCCCCCGCCAAGCTCGCCCTCGAAGACGGCCTCGTACTCACCGGCGTCGCCGTGGGCGCCTCTGGAGAGACCGGCGGCGAGCTATGCTTCAACACCTCCATGAGCGGATACCAGGAGATCCTGACCGACCCCAGCTACGTCGGCCAGCTCATGATGATGACGTACCCGCACATCGGCAACTACGGGGCGTTCGAGGGCGCGACGGAGAGCGACTCCCCGAAGGTCGCCGGGCTGGTGGTTCGCGCCTTCCACCACGACCCCTCCAACCACGAAGCCGAAGAGACGCTGGAGGCCTGGATGCAGCGTCATGGACTGGTCGGCATCAGCGGGATCGACACGCGGCGGCTCGTGCGGCGCATCCGCGAGCAGGGCGTGATGAACGCTGTCATCTCGACGGAAGACTTAGACGATGCCTCGCTCGTCGCGAAGGCGAGGGCCGTCCCGAGCATGGCCGGTCTGGAGTTGGCCTCCCGGGTGAGCGTGGCCGAGGCGCAGGACTTCGTCCCGCGAGACTCCGAGGACTTCCCTCCCGCCGAGGGTCCTCGCATCGCCGTCTACGACTACGGCGTCAAGCGCAACATCCTGCGTTCCTTCGCGAGGCGCGGCTGTGCCGTCCGCCTCTTCCCGCACGACACACCGCTGGAGACCGTCCTCGCCTGGGAGCCGGACGGCCTCTTCTTCTCCAACGGCCCCGGCGATCCCCGCGCGATGCCGGACGCCATCGAAACCGTCCGCCAGGCCACCCGGACCGGCCTCCCGATGTTCGGCATCTGCCTCGGGCACCAGCTCATGGCCCTCGCCGAGGGACTGGAGGTGTTCAAGATGAAGGTGGGACATCGCGGCGCCAATCAGCCGGTCCTCAACGCCGAAACCGGCCACGTCGAGATCACGACGCAGAACCACGGCTTCGCGGTGGACCCGGCGTCCATCTCCGAGGACGTGGCAGAGGTCCACCACCGCAACCTCAACGACGGCTCCGTGGAGGGCCTCCGCTTCGCGCGCTTCGACGGCACGAGCGTGCAGTACCACCCCGAGGCCTGCCCTGGCCCCCACGACAGTCACTACCTCTTCGACGACTTCCTCGACCGCGTCCGCGCTGCGAAAGCGACCGCCTAGCCCCCTCCGCCTCGGCACGCCCACGGACCCACCGAGGCGGCCGACCCCACGGATCCCTGCCCCACTGAAATGACCGATCCCGACACCAAGAAGAAAGCCCTCGTCGTCCACTATCGCCCGGACGGCCAGGAGGGCACCGTCTCCGAGCTCACGCGCCACCTCAACGATGGCTGGCGGATCGTCCAGACGAGCGCGATGGGCGGCGTCGGCCGCTATGATGGCCCGGCGCAGTTCGCCGCGCTGGTCGTGCTGGAGCGCGAGGAGAAGAAGACCGTCGGCGGCTTTACCGCGAGTTAGAAGGTGGAAAGGGTTGAATGTGAGAAGGTGCGAGACCGCGCCGCATTCACCTTTCCATCTTTCGAACCTTCAACTTTCCCACTCACCCGATGCCCAAGCGCACCGACATCTCCTCCATCCTCCTCATCGGTAGTGGCCCCATCGTCATCGGGCAGGCGTGCGAGTTCGACTACTCCGGCACCCAGGCCGCGCGCGCGCTGCGCCAGGAGGGCTACCGCGTGATCCTGGTCAACTCCAACCCGGCCACGATTATGACCGACCCCATGACGGCGGACGCGGTCTACCTCCAGGCGCTCACGCCCAAGAGTATCAAGGAGATCGTCGAGAAGGAGCGGCCCGATGCCGTGCTCCCCACGATGGGTGGCCAGACCGCGCTCAACCTCGCCGACACGCTCCATCAGCAGGGCTACTGGGAAGAGAAGGGCATCCAAGTCATCGGCGTGGACATCGACGCGATCCACATCACGGAGGACCGTCAGGCCTTCCGCGACCTGATGGAGACCGTCGGGATCGACCAGGCGCGGAGCAAGGTCGCGAAGTCGCTGCTGGAGGCGAAGGAGATCGCACAGGACCTCGCGCGAGGCGCGGACGGCGGGCTCGGGCTCGGCTTCCAGCCCGTCGTCATCCGGCCCTCGTTCACGATGGGTGGCCAGGGCGGCGGCATCGTGTGGGACGCTGAGAACTTCGACGCCAAGGTCACGCGCGGCTTGGAGCTGTCCCCGGTCCACGAGGTGCTCATCGAAGAGTGCCTCGTCGGATGGAAGGAGTACGAGTTGGAGCTCCTCCGCGACGCCAACGACAACGTCGTCATCATCTGCTCCATCGAGAACGTGGACCCGATGGGCGTCCACACCGGTGACAGCGTAACCGTCGCGCCCCAGCAGACGCTGACGGACCCGCAGTACCAGCTACTCCGTGATGCGGCCATCCGCGCGATGCGGTCTATCGGGACGTTCGCGGGCGGCTGCAACATCCAGTTCGCCGTCAACCCAGTGGACGGGCGGATGATCGTGATCGAGATCAACCCGCGCGTCTCGCGCTCGTCTGCCCTCGCGAGCAAGGCCACCGGCTACCCCATCGCGAAAGTCGCCGCCCGGCTGGCCGTCGGCTACACGCTGGATGAGTTGCCCAACGAGATCACCGGCACCACGAGCGCCTGCTTCGAGCCCGCGCTGGACTACGTGGTCACGAAGGTGCCGCGCTTCAACTTCGACAAGTTCGAGGGCGTGGACGAGGGCCTCACGACCCAGATGAAGGCCGTGGGCGAGACGATGGCCATCGGCCGAACCTTCGCCGAGAGCCTCCAGAAAGCCTGGCAGGGCCTGGAGATCGGCTACGCCGGGCTCGGGGCCGACCGACCGCTGCCCGACCGCGCCGAGATCCGCGAGCGCCTCGCGACGCCCTACTGGGACCGGCTCTACCACGTCCGCAACGCCTTCCGCCTCGGGGCGAGTGTGGCCGAGGTAGCGGACATCACGAAGATGGACCCCTGGTTCCTCAACCAGATCCACGACCTCGTGGAGTTGGAGCGCCGCACCGAGAAACAGACCCTGGAGGGCATCTCGCGCGAGGACCTCTTGCAGCTCAAGCAGCACGGCTTCTCGGATGTCCAGATCGCATTCCTCCTCTCCGACTCCGACCGCGACGTTACCGAGGCGGAGGTGCGCGCTCGCCGCCAATCCCTCGGCCTCGCGCCGACCTTCCGCGTGGTGGACACCTGCGCGGGCGAGTTCCCTGCCGAGACACCCTACTTCTACAGCACCTACGACCAGGGCGAGACCGAGAGCACGCGCAGTGACCGCAAGAAGGTCGTCATCCTCGGCTCCGGCCCGAACCGCATCGGCCAGGGCATCGAGTTCGACTACTCGTGCGTCCACGGCGTCCTCGCGGCGAAGGAGATGGGCTACGAGGCCATCATGATTAACTGCAACCCGGAGACTGTCTCCACGGACTTCGATGTGGCGGACAAGCTCTACTTCGAGCCCGTCTTCTGGGAGCGCGTCGCGGATATCCTGGACCACGAGGACCCGGACGGCGTGATCCTCCAACTCGGCGGGCAGACGGCGCTCAAGCTGGCACGCGAGTTCGTGGCGCGAGGGCTCCCCATCTTCGGGACGCCCTTCGAGCAGATGGACCTCGCGGAGGACCGAGGCAAGTTCTCCGACGTGCTCAAGAAGCTGGAGATTCCATTCCCGCCGTACGGGATGGCGCGCACCGTCGAGGAGGCCGTCGAGGTGGCCGAAGAGATCGGCTATCCGATCCTGATCCGCCCCTCCTATGTCCTTGGGGGGCAAGGGATGCGCATCGCGATCAACAAGGACGAGGTAGCGGAGTACGTCGCTAACATCCTGACCCTCTTCCCGCAGAACGAGATCCTCCTGGACCTCTTCCTGGAAAACGCCGTCGAGATCGACGTGGACTGTCTGGCCGACGGCGAGAGCGTCCACATCGCGGGCGTGATGCAGCACATCGAGCCCGCGGGCGTCCACTCCGGCGACTCCACGGCCGTCCTCCCGCCGTTTGACCTGAGTGAGGAGGCGATCCAGACCATCCGCCAGTACGTGACGGACATTGCGACGGAGCTGGGCATCGTGGGGCTGATGAACACGCAGTTGGCCGTTCAGCGCCGCGATGGAACGGAGACGGTCTACGTGATCGAGGCCAACCCGCGCGCCTCGCGGACCGTCCCGTTCGTCGCCAAGGCGACCGGCGTGCCGGTGGCGACGCTCGGCGCGAAGCTGATGCTCGGCGCGTCGCTGGAGGAGTTCCGCCAGTCCGGCGTGCTGGAATCCTCGCTGACCGGCTTCGCGGTCAAGGAGCCGGTGTTCTCGTGGGACAAGTTCCCGGAGGTCAGCAGGGAGTTGGGCCCGGAGATGAAGTCCACCGGCGAGGCCATCGCGTTCGTGGACGACATCACGGCGGAGCAGATCGCGAAGCCATACGAGATGCGCAACCTGTACCTCTCGCGATAGGGCCGGGCGTGCCCGCCTCGGTGCCGAGGCGGGCAGAGTCGGAAAGGCAGATGCGATCTTGCTGTCCCATTTCTCGACTGATCCTGATGACCTTCCGCCTTGTCGTTCTCATTTGGCTGTTCCTTCCTGCGGGCGCATCTGCGCAGGACGTGCTCGAAATCCGGCGAGCCCTCTCGGACGAAGGATTCCGAACCATCGACACGACGGGCCTTGCCCCTTTCCCTATGCCATCCGGCGCAACGGTGTGGACAGGGGAAACACTGCTCACGCTCGGCCCTGGGGATGTGGAGACCGCTGGGGTTGGTGAGGATCCTTTGACAGAGTTACCGCTCGTCTCGATACGCTTCGCGCCCGACGCGGCAGAAGCGTCCGCCGATATCACGAGCTCGAACATCGGTCACATGCTTGCCATCGTACTGGGCGACCGCCTTCTCGCAGCACCTGTGGTTCAGTCGGCCATCACAGGTGGAAAGCTGTCGATTGAAGGCGTCTCGTTGAACGAAGCGGAGGACATTGCGCAAGCCGTCCGGGATGCGACTGGCGCCTCTCCAGTCGTGGAACCCATCCGCCCGACCGTCGACTTCTCCACCCCCGAATCGACGCTGGTATCGATGCAAGAGGCCCTCCTCTATCGGAACTGGCAAGCCGTCGCTCGCTTGTTTCCCCCCGAGGTGCTGACAGACTTCCTCGCCGACTTCCCGCCTGCACTTATTCGCTTGCAAGGAGAACACGCCGAAGGCCTGATGGGCGACATCAATGGAGTCCGGATTCCCCTGCGCGATATCCTCCATGAGACCCCCGGCGGACTCACCTTCGCGGACCTAACAAACGAAGATGCGATGGCCGTCTTTCTCGCCTTTATCCATGAGGTACGGCCAAACCAGGGCATTCCGATTCCTGAGGGAGACCCTCTGTCGGTTCAAGTCGTGGAGGACCGCGCATACGCCGTCTTCGATAGCACGTTCTACTACACGACGGAGCACGGCTTCACCGCTGCCCAGGTCGTCACGTTGGGTCGCCAATCGGACGGCACATGGCGCGTGCTCTGGCACGACGATTATCTCACGCCATGACTTCCTCCCTCTATCCATGGTGTCATCCTGAGCGGAGGCCCGCAGGACCGCAGCCGAAGGATCTCAGCCGGGTAACGAGTTCTATGCTTGGCTGAGATCCTTCGACTCGCTAGCGCTTGCTCAGGATGCCACGCCTGGAGAGCCAGGTGCCTCCGCCTCGGTGCCGAGGCGGGCGATATTGCGGCCTCGCCGACTGACCTCCCGCATGCGCCCCCTCGCCCTCCTCCTCACGGCCCTCGCCCTCGTCCCCGGCTGCCGCCCCTCCGACGCGCCGGAGCCTTCTCCCGACGCTACCGCGACGGTCTCTCCGTCCTTTCCGAACGAGGACACGGTCCTCTACGAGGTATTCGTCCGCAACTTCTCTGAGGAGGGCACCTTCGCGGCAGTCACCGCGCGGCTGGACTCGCTCCAGGCCCTCGGCGTCAACACGCTCTGGCTGATGCCCATCCACCCCATCAGCGAGGCGGAGCGGAAGGGCACGCTAGGCTCGCCGTACGCGATCCAGGACTACAAAGCGGTCAACCCGCTGCTCGGCTCCGAGGACGACTTCCGCGCCCTCGTGGAGGCCGCGCACGCCCGCGAGATGAAGGTCATCCTGGACTGGGTTGCGAACCACACCGGCTGGGACCACGCGTGGGCTACAGACCACCCGGCGTACTACACGCGCGATGCGGCGGGCGAGATCATGATCCCGCACAACGACGACGGCACACCCACCGACTGGACCGACGTGGCCGACCTCGACTACAGCAACCCGGAGGTGCGCGCCGCGATGATCGACGCGCTGGCGTACTGGGTCCGCGAGTTCGACATCGACGGCTACCGGTGCGATGTGGCGGGCATGGTGCCCAACGACTTCTGGACCGAGGCCCTCGCCGAACTTCGCGCCATCAAGCCGGTGTTCATGCTCGCCGAGTGGAGCACGGCCGACCTTCACACCGAGGCGGGCTTCGACGCCACCTACGGGTGGTCGCGCTACGGGCGCCTCAAGGAGGTCTGGAACGGCGACGCGACGGCGCAGAGCCTCGTGGACCTCGTGATCGAGGAGGAGACGACGACCTTCCCCGAGGGCGCGCTGCGGATGAACTTCACCACCAACCACGACGAGACCGCCTGGGACGAGACGCCCCTCGCACTCTTCGGCGGGGCCGGGGGCGCCCGCGCGGCCTCCACCGCGATGCTGCTGCTACCGGGCTTCCCGCTCGTCTACAACGGTCAGGAGTTCGCCGACCCACAGCGCATCCCGCTCTTCGAAAAGCAGCCCATTCAGCGCGAGCAAGGAGAAGCGGGCACGACCATGCGCGCCTTCTTTGACGACCTCCTCGATCTTCGTGCCTCTCATGAGGCCTTCGTGGAAGGCACCGCCTCTACCGTCGCGCACGACCAGCCCGAGACCGTGATCGCGTACCGCCTCACACACGGCGATACCGCGATGCTGGTCGTCACGAACACCCGTCCCGAAGCCGTCACCGTCACGCTGGAGGCTGCACCGGAGGGTGCCGAGTCCGTCTTCGGAACGGGCACGCTCAATGGGGCAACGGTCGCACTGCCTGCCCACGGCTACTCCGTCCTCCGCACGGACGGCTGACCCTGCCCGCCTCGGTGCCGAGGCGGGAGCCCCTGCTCCCGTTGATGCCTTTGAGGCGTCGCGGCCTTCACTCGTGCGCTCACGAGGACATGCGTCACAACGCCGAACGCGTCTTCTGCCTCGTCCGCTGAGACCATGACCAGGACGCCATCGCGCTCCGCCACGACGAGATCGCCCCGGCATGGCTGGCGGTTTCGATCCACCACGATCAGGTCTCCGGCGCCGAGGCTCAACGCTCCCGGGACAAAGCCCTCCACCGAGAGCACGTAGCGGCCGAACCGACCGAAATCTGTCAGTCCTGCGGCCTCGTTGAGGTCGAGCCCAGCCCCAGCGCTCTCCTCCACGACGGGCGCGACGAATCCAACGACGGTAGGTCGGCGCATGGTCAGGCCCGCACCACCGGCAATGAATCCCAACGCGTCGTATAGGCGGGGCTGCAGTGCACGCGCGCCCCCGCCCATGCGGGCCTTTCACCCGGTAGCCGAAGGTGAGTCGAGGCCACCTGGACGGCCGGTTTCTCCCGCCGACCGAACCGCCGGTTGAGCACATCCACGGCTCGATACAGGCGTGTCTCGGTGGAGCGACCGGGACCGAAGAGATCGGTCTGGGACGCCTGGCAGAGATCGACGAGCAGGATCCCTGCTTTCTTGTATCGGAGCGGGCGACCGCCATGGTCGTGGGACCGCCATGAGCGCTCCAGCAGGCGGCGGGTCGCGGCGACGATCTCTGCGGTAGACGAGACCGGGGTCTCAAACGTCGTCCCGAGAGAGACGGAATGGCCGGGGCCTGTGCCATGGCGTCCCGTTCGGTACAACACCTGGAGCCGCCGTGCTGCGAGACCCTCCGCACGCAGCGTCCGGCACGCGGCGCTGGCGTGTGTCGCGAGGGCCTCGCGCATGACCGTCGGATCGGTGACAGCTGCCCCGAACGAGCGCGAGCGCAGGAGCGTGTGACGCGGCCTCGGGGCACGCTCCAGCGGCAGGCACGAGACGCCACGCAGCTCGTAGACCGTCCGCATCCCGACCGTGTGAAGCGTCTTGCGGACCCACGCATCCGGGGCATCGCGCAGATCACGCGCCGTGTGGAAGCCTCGCGCCGTCAGCTTCGCCTCCGTCCGGTGCCCCACGCCCCAGACGTCCCCGACCGGGACCCTACCGAGCAGGTCATCCCTCTCGCGCGCGGACCGCCAGACGAGATTGATCGTGCCCCCGCGAGACCGCGCCAGTTCACTGCCCACTTTGCAGAGCGTCTTGGTGGTCGCGAAGGAGACGCGAACGGGGATGCCCGTCCACCGCAGCACGCGCTGCTGGATCTGTTTCGCGAGAGCGGAGAGGCGAGCGGGATCTCGATCCTGCGGACGCGGCGTGCTGAAGACGAGGAAGGCTTCATCGATGGAGTACGGCTCCACGTCCGGCGTGAACGTCTCCAGGGTCCCCATCACGCGATGGCTGAAGTCGCCGTAGAGTTCGTAGTTGGACGAGAAAATCTCGGCGCCCATCGCGGCGAGCTGGCGCCGCGCCTTGAAGAACGGCGAGCCGTTCTCGATGCCCGCTCGCTTGACCTCCTCACTCCGCGAGACGATGCACCCGTCGTTGTTGGAGAGCACCACGACGGGGCGCGTGCGGAGGTCCGGCCGGAAGACCCGCTCGCAGGAGACGTAGAAGTTGCTGGCATCGACGAGGGCAAAGACCCGCGACGGAGAAACGGGGGCGAACACCGGACGAAGGGAACGGGCGGAGAGAAGAGGAGCGCCCCGAACCTCCCGCCTGGACAGTGACAGCCCGGGCGTCAGCCCCCCTCAGAAGGCCACCGAGCGCGCGAGACGCCCCGTCTCGGTCCGACCCGGCCCGCCTCGGTGCCGAGGCGGAGGGAGTAGAGACACCAGACCGAGGCGCGGCTCGTTCGGCCCAGACCCCTCGCCCCTCCCGTCTATGCGCCTCGCTGTTACGCTCTGCTGCCTCGGGCTCGTCGCCTGCGCCGCCCCTGGCCCCGCCTCCGTCGAGGCCACTCCGGTGGAGGCACCCCCGTCCTCCGAGGCATGGCTCCTCCGCAGCCTCACGCCCGACACCACGCGCACCCTGTTCTTCCGAGAGACCCCGCGCTACGGCGCCCTCTTCGACTCGCTCTCGGCGCTCCGCCCGGATTCCTCACGCCTCGGAGCGTTTTCCGGGTTCGAGCCACCATCTGGCCTCCCGCCAGGGTATCGCTCGTTCCGGGCCGCGCCCCTTCCAGCGGTACCGTTTGAGTTTAGACCGCTCCAGTCTAGACCGTTCCAGGCGCCCTCGCGGTGCGACCGCGCCACCCCGATGCCACAGACGATCACACCAGACTCCCTCAAGCCCGTCCCCATGCCTAGGGTCGAGAGCGGCGGACCACCGCCGGTGCCCATCCCGAACTGGTGCGACCAGTAGCGGACGGCCTCGCCCGCCTCGGGACCGAGGCGGAGGAGGTCAGGACCTGCCGCCGGCTCTCCCAGTGACCGATCACAGGCGCGAGGAATCGGCCCCGATCCGAGTATCTTCGCGACGAACCGCCCCAGACCCGCACCGCCAGACCCGCATGCAAGTCCTCGCCCCCGCCAAGGCCCTCCCGGGCGCCCACGACGTCCACGAGATTCTCGACCGCCACATCCTCGCCGACGGCTACAAGATGGTCCTCGACATGGAGAGGAGCCACGGGATCCATCTCCACGATGCCACCTCCGGCCAGGACTACGTGGACCTGTTCACGTTCTACGCCTCCAATCCGCTGGGCATGAACCACCCCGGGCTGGCAGGCGGGAGCGAGAGTGCGCAGGCCTTCCGCGCGCGGCTCATGGACGCCGCCATCAACAAAGTCGCCAACTCGGACATCTACACGCCGCACTTCGCGCGCTTCCTGGAGACGTTCAGCCGCGTCGGCATCCCGGAGGAGATGACCCACGCGTTCTTCGTCTCGGGCGGCGCGCTCGCTATCGAGAACGCGCTCAAGACGGCGTTCGATTGGAAGGTGCGGAAGAATCTCGCGGCCGGGCGCGGCGAACTGGGAACGCAGGTAATCCACTTCCGCGAGGCCTTCCACGGCCGCAGCGGCTACACGATGAGCCTCACCAACACCGACCCGAACAAGGTCCGGTACTTCCCGAAGTTCGACTGGCCGCGCATCTCCAACCCCGCCATCCGCTACGGCGACGGGCTCGCAGACATCGAGGCGCGGGAGACGCACGCCATCGAGGAGGCCAAGGCCGCCTTCGCCGCGAACCCGCACGACATCGCGGCTATCATCCTGGAGCCCATCCAGGGCGAGGGCGGCGACAACCACTTCCGCCCGCAGTTCCTCCAGGCCCTCCGCCACCTCGCCGACGAGAACGACGCGCTGCTCATCTTCGACGAGGTCCAGACCGGCGTCGGGCTGACGGGCACGATGTGGGCGTGGCAGGGCCTCGGCGTCGCGCCGGACGTGATGGCCTTCGGCAAAAAGACGCAAGTCTGCGGCATCCTCGCTGGGCCACGCGTGGACGAGGTGGACGACAACGTCTTCCAGCGCTCCAGCCGCATCAACTCTACCTGGGGCGGCAACCTCGTGGACATGGTCCGCTTCGACCGCATCCTGGAAGTCCTCGAGGAGGACGATCTCATCGCGAACGCCGCGCATGAAGGCGAGCACCTCATCGCGCGACTCCGCGAGATGGAAGACCGCTTCGAGGGCGTCACACACGCCCGTGGTCGTGGCCTGATGTGCGCCTTCGATCTACCCGACACCGAGACGCGCAATGCCGTCGTGAGCCGCGCCTACGAGCACGGCGCGGTAGTGCTCGGGTGCGGCCCCCGGAGCATCCGCTTCCGCCCTGCCCTCATCATCGACACTGCCGGGCTTGACCTCGGACTGGATATCCTCCGCCAGTCCCTGGAAGACGTGCTGGAGGCGTAGCCAAGTCTCCCCGCCTCGGTACCGAGGCGGAAGGGGTCAGCGCACGGTCAGCCAACGGATGCGCCGTTAGCGGATGACGGTCGCGCGGCGGCTAGCCGTGCCCTCGGGCGTCGTCACGCGGAGGGTGTAGACGCCCGGCGCGAGACCTCGCACGTCCACCTCGACGCGGCCCTCGCCCGCCCCGAGGCGGACGGAGCGTTCGCGGACGGTCCGGCCGAGCGCGTCCACCAGTGCAGCGCGCACCTCGCCGGGCTGGCGCAGCGTGAGCGTGGCCGCGAGACGATCTCGCGCGGGATTCGGCGCGAGGCGCAGACGAAGGCGGCTCTCGGGACTCTCTTCCGTCGACGGGCCGAACACTGATGTCAGCCGAATGGCGTCCACGTTGACGAACGTCGTCCCGAGGCCGGGCGTGGCATCTCCGGTGATCGCGATGGAGTCGCCGGGTGCGAGATCGGCGTCGCCCAGGTAGTTCCACTGGCCCGCCGAGGCGGGGTCGCTCTGATCCGCCCGGAGCGTGTCCACCGCTACGCCCGCCCGGTAGATCACGAACGGCGTGTCCGCCGCGCGGTTGGACGCAGGCACCCACCACGCGTCGAGGGCATACGGCATCGGCTCGTTCGAAGTGATGGGCAGATCCTGGGGCGCAAAGACGGCTCGTCCCTCCGTGCCGACCTCCAGCAGTCGCGAGGGCGTCGCCCCGAAGAACGGCGTGTTCGCGCTCCCGAACCACGCACTCTCCTCGCGGTAGCCAGAGACCGGGTCGCCCGTGTCATAGACGCGCCCCTCGGCATTCTCGCGCGGGACGATCATCAGCGCCGAGGCCACGCGCCGGACCGACGTTAAGAGGTCCCGTCCACCCGCGATGAGGCCGGTAGACCCGCCGCCGTCGAGGTTGACGGCCTCTACGGCGCCGAGGCTAACCAGGACCTGGGCCAGTTGGCGGAGCGTAAGGCCGGGGGTCTCCCGTGCGGCGAAGAGGAGGAGGTGCCCGTCCGCGTCATAGCCCGCGGCGGTACGAGCGCGAGCAGAGGTGGTATCCACGCCGGAGCCGCCGAAGAAGACCTCGTCCTCCCATGTCAGCCGCACCTGCCCATTCTCCACCAGCACCGGCCCCCCACCGATAGCCGTCTGGGCGCTCCAGGGCTGCGCGCCTGCCGGGAAGCTGGCGGTCGGCTGAGGCTCTGGCGCCTCGCCTTCCCTATTCGCATTCGGCACGTCGTAGGCCGTCTGCACACCGCCCACGTCGTAGATCCACGCTACGTCGGGCTGGCCGCTCGTGAGGAGTCCGAAAGCGCCACGTGTGGGATAGTAGGTCTGCCCGCTTCGCGTGAGCGCCGCGATGTTGGACGAGACCGCCTGCCCTCGGTCCAGCACGAGGCTAAACGACTGGCTCCCACCGAAGTAGCCTCCGTTCAGCGCCACGAGCGCCTCGTTCCGTGAGGCGAACGACGCCACCGTCTCAGTACCCATCGGTGAGAGTTCTGCCGCGAGGCGCCAGCTCGCATCGGCGGGATCGGCACGGACGTACCACGCGGATGCACCAGGCGTGGTCGTCTCGAAGACACGAATGCTCTCCGAGAGCTCCGCGTTGACGTCCTCGCGTGGCGCCCAGTCTGTCGGGACCTGCGCCGAGGCAGACAGGATGGAACTGGAGAAGAAAAGAACAGCGGCGAGACGGACGGGCATGACGAGGCGGTGGGCACAGCACAAGGTGCGATTCCAGAGCCGAACTCGCCAGCCGAGCGAGAAACAATCCGGAGGCTGCCGCCTGCTCCTTCCCATCGCTAGCTTCTGAAAAGCCGCTTCCCCATGTCCAAACTCCGCATCCTCGGTGAGTTCTGGCGCTTCCTCCGCGAGCGCAAAAAGTTCTGGCTCGCACCGATTGTCGTCGTGCTCGTACTCCTCGGACTGGTCGTCGTCCTGGTGCAGGGCTCAGCGCTCGCCCCGTTCATCTACTCCCTCTTCTAGACGTCGCTGCTGGAAGCAACCCAGCGCTACGCGGCGCGCGTGATCCAGGCGGTCTCACGGGTGAGCAGTGTCTCCAGCGCGTTCTTCATTTCGGCGCGCCGGACAGGCTTCGCGAGGAAGAGGTCGAACCCGGCGCGGAGGCACTGGTCACGGTCCTCGGGCGCGACATGCGCTGTGAGAGCGGCGGTCGGCAACGCCGCGATACTCTCGTCGGCGCGGATGGCGCGGATCGCGTCGAAGCCGTCCATGCCGCCGCCGTAGTTGATGTCCAGCAAGGCGGCATCAAACGGGCGCGACCGCAGTATCTCGATGGCCTCCTCTGCCGTCGCAGCCGTCACTACCTCGTAGGTAGCCCGGAGGTAGAGCGAAAACAGTTGCCGGTTCTCCGGCACGTCGTCAGCGACGAGCACGAGGGGACGAGAAGCGGGCGGGGCGGCCTCAGGTAGAGGCGCCGAACGCGGGGCGGAGAACACGAGAAAAGGGGGCAGCGGTGGGACTTCCTGTATCGACCGTTCGGGAACGTGCTTAACCCCGTCGCACATGAAAAGCCTCGGCTAGCGGCTGGCAGGCGGAGAGTAGGTCCCCGTGAAGCCCCTGAGGGGCTGCCACGAGGCCACCGGAGAAGACCGGATGCGCTGCCCCGTCGAGCCCGGTGACCAGGCCTCTGCCTTCCTCCACCAGAAGCACGCCTGCCGCCACGTCCCACGGCGCGAGTCCCCCCTCGAAGAACGCATCGAAGCGGCCCGCTGCGGTCCACGCAAGGTCCATCGCGGCCGACCCGTGGCGGCGCAGCCCACGTGTGCCGCGCATGAGCGTCTCGAACGTCGCGAGGTAGCCTTCAGCGTAGGAGTAGTCGCGAAAGGGGAAGCCGGTCGAAACGAGCGCTGCGTCCAGGTCCAGCGGGGCAGAGACTGAGGCTGGCGTTCCGTTGACGGTCAATCCACCACCCCGTGTGGCTGCGAATGTCTCGCGCGAGGTCACCTCCTCCACTACCCCAACGACGATCTGTCCGGCCTCTTCCAGTGCGATGGAGACCGCGTAAGGCGGCACGCCGTGGGCGAAGTTGGTCGTCCCGTCGAGCGGGTCCACGATCCAGCGGCGACCCTCCGCGAGAGGCTCCACGCCCGCATCTCCGCCCTCTTCCGCGAGGATCGCATCCTCCGGGAAGGCCTCTGCAAGCTGGGCCACGATGAGTGCCTGCGCCGCCTCGTCCACGTCGGTGACGAGATCGTGCGTGGTCTTGGTGCGCGCGTCGCGACGGTCAAAGCTGGCGGCGCGCCGGTGGATGAGGTCGGCGGCCGCGCGAGCAGCACCGAGTGCGACCGCAAGTTCGTCTTCGTAGGGCATGGGCAGGAGGCGAGAGGGCGGCGTGAACCGGGGCGCGACGGGCGGGTTCTCCCATCGCGATCTTGCCTCCCGATGCGACGCCTCCTCCCCTTCCTCGTCCTCCTCGCGGCCTGCTCTGAGCCCCCCGCGGAGATGCCCCCGCACGACGCCGAGGCGGACCGACTCCTCGCGCACGTCACGGGCGATGCCTGGGATGCCGTCTGGAGTACCTCCGCCTCGGGAGCCGCGCGGTACACCCAGACCCTGGAAGATCTCGACCCGATCTCGGGAGGCGCCACGCGGCAGGCACTGGACGGCCTTCCGGCCAACCCGCTTCCCGCGTTCCTCTCAGACGAGCCGCCCTACCTGGATACCGCCGCACGCGAACAGTACGCGACGCGCATCCTCGGCGACACGACCGTCGCGGGGCGCTCCGCGACGCTCATCGAAGCGCGCTTCGTGGCCGACGAGCGGCGCACGCAGGCCATCCGACGCGTCCGCGCAGCCGTCGCGGACAGCGTGCTGCTCTGGGTGGAAGTGATCCGCGAATCCGACTCCGTCCTCTTCGACGAGAGCAGCTTCGTCCGAGCCACACTGGCCGAGGTGGACGGCGTGCTCGTGCCCGGACGGGCCGACATCGTCACCGGGACGAATGTCCCTGCGAGCCCCACGCGCGGCCTAACAACGAGTTGGCGCCGAGACCCATGACCGCGCTCGACCTCGCGCTACGCGCCCGTCTCAAGACGCGGCGCCTGGGCCGTCCGCACCGGCACCTCCCGAGCGTCGGGAGCACACAGATTGAGGCCGCTGCCTGGGCCGAGGCCGGGGCCTCCACTGGCGCGATGGTCACTGCCGACACGCAGACCGACGGCCGGGGTCGCCTCGGACGCACCTGGGGCGACGAACCGGGTCGCGACCTCGCGCTCTCGCTCGTCCTCCGTCCTGCGTTGCCTGCTGAGAGGCTCGGCCTCGTCGGCCTCGCGGCGGCACTGGGCGTAGCCGAGGCGCTGGATGCGCGCACGCCCGGCGTGACGCTGAAGTGGCCCAACGACGTGCTGATCGGAGGGAAGAAGGCGGCGGGCGTGCTGGCCGAGACGCGCTGGACGGCCTGCGGCGGCGGCCACCGCCCGACCGTCCTCCTCGGCATCGGCCTCAACGTGGGACGCGAGACGTTCCCGCCGGGGTTGGAGGCCCGCGCCACCTCGCTCGCCCTCGCGACCGGCCAGACCTACGACCGCGCCGCTGTCCTCGCCGATCTCCTTCTCGCGCTCGAATCCGCCCTCTCGCTCTCCGATGCTGCGCTCGTCCGCGAGGCTGAGGCCCGGCTCGGGTCACTCGGTCAACGCTTGGAGGTCGGCTTTCCCGGCACGGAACGGACGCCGGTAGCGGGTACCGTGCTCGGGCTCGGACCGGACGGCTCCCTCCGCCTCGGCACCGACGCCGGAGGAGGCGAGGCAGGTGAGGTTCGCGTTCTCGCAGGCGAGACGACGGTCCTGGCATGAACGCCCCGTTTCTCGCAGTCGACATCGGCAACACGGCCGTCAAGGTGGCGCGATGGGACGGCGAGTGGGGTGAGGTCGCGAGCTTCAAGTCGGCGGTGGAAGCTCCCGTCAATGTCTGGGCGCCACGACTGGAAAAGCTGGCACGAGGCGCGAGGACGGGTGCCGTCTGCTCCGTCGTCCCCGCCCTCACGCCACGTCTGGTGGAGGCCCTCCGCGCTGTCACCGAGGCGGACCCGTTCGTCGTCCGCACCGATGGTCCTCTTCCCTTCGACATGGGCTATGCCACACCGCAGACCCTCGGCACCGACCGCGTGGCCGCCGCTGCTGCCGCCTGGCTCCAGTTCGGCGCGAGGGAGAACCGACCCGTCCTCGCGTTCGACGCCGGGACGACGATCAACCTGGAGGCGGTCGACCTCGTCGCGGACGGTCCGGTCTACCGGGGCGGCGCCATCCTGCCGGGTCCGCACACGCTCCGCCAGTCGCTCGCGCGCGGCACGGCGCAGCTTCCCGAGGTAGAGTGGGAGCGCCCGGAGATGGCCATCGGGACGAGCACGAGCGAGGCCATCCAGGCCGGACTCACGACGCTCGTGCTGGACGGGATGGCGGGGCTCCTCCGCCGCTCGGCCGAGGCGCTCACTGCCCCCCCAGTAGTCGTCGCGACGGGCGGCTGGGGCGGGTGGCTCGCGAAGCGGCTGGAGGTCGTGGACCACGTCGCACATCATCTCGTGCTGGACGGGGTGCGGCTGCTCGCCTTGCAAGGCTGAGTCCGCCCACCTCGGCGCCGAGGCGGGGAGGCTCGCGGCGTTTCGCCAGCGCTCGGGGAAACGACGTGGGACGAACCGGCGAACTGAACGAGGACTCGCCACGCGCCTCTGATGCCCCCGTAGCGCCCTGTCTTTCCTCTTCGCCCTGTCTGGTATGGCTTCTGCGCCGTCGTCTCCACGCCCGTCCGTTTCGAGATCCTACGCGTTCGGGACCATCGCGCTCGCTCTCGCTGGTCTGGTTGTGCTCGCCGTCACGCCACTCGGGCACGTCGTCTCCACAGTCGGGGGTCTCATCGCCCTCCGCGTACTGACCCTCGCATGGCTCGGCCTGTCGCTTGCCGCGGACATCCGCAATTGGGAGACGTACAGCCGCTCGCGGCGGCACTTTGCCTTCGGTGTGTGGTCCTTCCTGGCAGCGTCGGCCGTCGCGACGTTCGCCGTCGGCTAGCGCTCGCGGGGCTGAGTCCCTCCGCCTCGGCACCGAGGCGGAGCTATCCGTCCGCCGCGAGGAGCGTCTGCACGCGCGCCAGCACCATGTCGATGGCGACCTTGTTCTGGCCGCCGCGCGGGATGATCACGTCGGCGGTACGCTTGGAGGGCTCCACGAACTCCAAGTGCATCGGGCGGACGGTCCGCCGGTACTGGCCGATCACCGAGTCGATGGAGCGGCCGCGCTCGTGGAGGTCCCGCTCGATGCGGCGCATGAGGCGTACATCGTCCGGGGCATCCACGTAGAGCTTGATGTCCATCCGCTCGCGCAGCGCTGGCTCTGCCAGCACGAGGATGCCCTCCACGATGATGACCGGACGGGGCGCGATGGTCTCCGTCTCTGCCCGACGACTGTGCGTCGTGAAGTCGTACGTAGGCTTCTCGATGGTCTCGCCGCGAAGGAGCGCGTCGAGGTGCTCCACCATGAGTGAGGTCTCCAGCGCGTCTGGGTGATCGAAGTTGAACCGGGCGCGGGCCTCGGGGTCCAGGTGCGCGAGGTCCACGTAGTACGCGTCGTGGTCCAGGAGCGCGATGCGGCGCGGACCGAAGGCCTCCATCACGCGACGCTGCACGGTGGTTTTCCCGGAGCCCGAGCCCCCTGCGATTCCGATGACGACAGACATGGTGCGTAACAGGTGACAGTGCCCGCCTCGGTAGCTCCGTGGTCGCCCCGAGGTGGAGACGGCTGGAGAGGTGTTCTACTCTTCCTCCTCGTCGCTGGAGTCATCGTCGTCGTCCTCGCGAGCGCGCTTGGCAGCCTCCGCTTCGGCTTCGGCCTCCGCGCGAGCCTTGCGGCGAGCGGCACGGCGCTGCTCCCAACCCGGACGCGACACCATCACGATGGTACCGCCACCGGTCTCCTCGTCGATCTCGGAGGCTTCCAGGTCCACCTCGTAGCCGTCCGGCGCTTCCCACTCCATGAGGTCCTCCACCGTCTCGGGCAGTTCGATCACGATGTGGTGCACCAGCGCGCCGCGAAGTTCCTTGACTCCGTGCGAGACCGACTTCCGCTCGCCGCTCTCGTCCTCCTTGTAAAACTTGAGGATGAACATCCGGGCGTAGGTCTCTTCATCGCTCCAAGTGGCGGCATGCGCGCTGGGGAGGAGATTCCAAACCACCTGCCCGGTCAATAGCTTGTTCAGCACTGGGGAGATGACCGGCTTCCAGTAGGTAGACGCTCTCCCGACACCGTCCACGCTGGCGTCGATCTTGAGCCGGTAGTTGGGGATCAGATCGTCTGGGCGGAGGAGACCAAAGAGTCCAGAGAGGATGACGCCATTTTCGAGGAGCCGACGCTGTGCGCCCGTCGGTAGCTCCGGGAACTGCATCGCGGCATACATCACGCCCGGGTTGTACCGGTCGATGGCTGCCATGAGTGGGCTCCGGTAGATCTCACCAGTAGCGTCCACGGCCGCCTGGAGCGTCTCGCCCTTGACGCCGAACAACTTCGATAGCTCTTGCTCGCCTCCATCGCGCACCTGGGACTGGAGCGCATCGATGAGCGCGCGACGTTCAGGGTTGAGATCGTGGAAGTAGTTGAACGTGTTCGACGAGCGATAGTCGAACATGTCCGGCGCGAGGGGATTGCCGCCGGTTTGCTTGCCCTCGGAACTGGGCAGGAGGATGGAAAAGCGCACGAGAGAGGAGGGGTCGGGACGAGAGACGCCCAGCCTCGCGAGGGCGAAGCTGGGCGGACGGCGCTGCACCGGGGCAGCGGAGGGGAGAGCCTAGGCGGGGGGGGCAGCCGCGCCGGTATCCGCCGGCCGGTCCGAAGCCGGGCGACGCGAGCGGGCGTCGGCGATAAGGGCATCGGCCTCATCGAGGAGGCGGGCAGCCTGTTCGCGGGCATCCGCGACGAGGGCGTCGGCCTTTGCGCGGGCGATGCTGGACTCGGCGGAGGGCGTCTCGAGGCGGTCGAGGACACCCGAGAGATCAGCGGCCCAGCGGTCGAGGAGGTACGCGACGCGACGGCGGAGTTGGCGCCCCTCATCGGGGGCGAGGAGGAGGCCGAGAGAAAATCCAGCGGCTCCACCGACGAGGAAACCCCAGGCAGTAGCGCGGGCGGTACGGCGGCGGCTCATGAGCGATGGGTGAAGAGAGGCGAATCGAAGATAGTCCGTAGCGACATCCGGCGTTCCCTCGTCCCGCGTGGATGCACGACGAGGCCGCGCCCACCTCGGACGCGGCCTCGGAACCGGTCGCCTGTCAGCGGCGCGGTGCGCGGCGCTAGCGGTTCTTCTTCTTGTGGCGGTTCTTACGAAGCCGCTTCTTCCGCTTGTGAGTGGCGATCTTGTGACGCTTGCGCTTCCGGCCGCAGGGCATAGTCGGTACGGGTGTAGTGGGTTTGGAGCCTGGGACATAGAAGGTAGGGCGCGAGACCCGCACATCCCAATGCCGGGCACGTTCTGCGTATCGGCTTCACGGGAGATCTCCTCGCAAGGGCGGACGTGTCCTCCATCGCGGACAGACCGCACAAGGCAGTGTCCACCGCCGTAGGCGCTCCGTCTGGAAAAGCGGCCAGAGACCTCCCGCGAGGCCTCTGGCACGGGCGTTGTTAGAGGAGGCTATACAAGCACCTCAGGTGGAAGAACAGGCCCCTGAGATTGCTCGAGCGACACATGCGAACGGGCTTCGGCCCACGCATCGCCGGGCGGACACGTTTGGGTGAGCGTGTCCGCCCGGCCCTTTTTTTGGCCCTGCCGCCGGTCGCTCCTGGCTCTACCCTTCGGGAGACCGCCCCACCGCTGTGCCCCGCCTCGCCCTCCTTCTCGCCGCGCTCCTCCTCGCCAGCGGCTGTGCCCCATCGCTCGCCCCTACCTACCGAGACTACCGTGTCCCGACGGCGCTCGTCGCCAGCGCGGATGAGACCGCGCCCGAGACGACCGAGACCCTGGAGGCACGTCTCCGCGAGGCCCTCGCCGACGCGGGCTGGGAGGAGACCGAACCCGACGCACCCAACGTCATCTCGACGCTCCCGCGCCGCATCGACACAGGCGTCTTCTCCCACGTGGATGCCTCGCTGGACCTCGCGCCCATCAGCGGCGGCTTCGTGCGGGTCTACGTCCATGCGATCCGTCGCAACATCTTCGGGAGCCGGTCCAAGCAGCCGTTCCTCTCGCCGGGTCTACGCCAGGCTGCGCTGGCGGATCTCACGGAGGCTCTCGCCGCGCGAGGTCTGACCGCTCTGGATGCCCCCCGCGAGCGCGACGAGGACGCGACGGAGTAGAGCCGTTCGATCGCAAACAAAAAAAGATTTGAGACTACGACGCCCGACCCGTATGATGGATCGAGGCCGACCCGTGACTTTGCCTCTTGTTCCAATAGCCTTTTGCGTCATGCATAGGATCCAGACAACGGTCGTCGGCCTGTCCCTGGTCGCGCTCTCAATCGCCCTCACAGCCTGCGACGGTGGCATCTCCCAAGCCGTCAGCCCAACCCCGGAGCCAAGCGTGGCCTCCTTGCTCCCATCTGATCATGAAAGCCTCTCTTGTGCCGAGGTGAGTGAGTGGATCGATGAAAACCCGTCTGTGATCAGCAGCGAGGTCACAGACTTGTACTCACTACCAAAGCGATTCAGGATGCAGATTTTTAATCGACTCACTCCTGACGAGGCTCTGTCTACCGTGCGTCAGCACCTCGACTATGCGGCCGAGGCCTCAAGCCTCAGCGATGAGCAACAAGTCATGGTAGACCTCGTGGCCAACTCCCTTTCCAGAGAACTCTACGAGAGTGGTTCACCGAACGACGGGCAAAAAAAGAGTGCCATCTCTCAGCTCAAGGCAAACACAGGGTCTTCTGAGGAACTACAAATCCTCTTCGGCGACCAGCTCTTCCACAAGCTGTTCGTATCGCTGAGTAACCCCCATGACGAACTGCCGGCTACGCAGACAAGGAGACCGCCTGAGTCTTGTGAATGCAATACCTCTGAGGACTTCTGCGACAATCCTGTTAACGGCGAACCGAACTCCGCTTGCAGTCAAGATATTCCATGCGATGGGAGTAGCATAGGGTGCGGTTGGCTCTGGACTGCACGTTGCAATGGTGGTTGTGGTTGAACCCATGAAGGCAGTCTCTCTTGCAGCTCTCACCGTGCTGGTGACAATCTGCGCCATTAGCTCGGGTACACTCGGCTGGGCAGTGCAGTTCGTCGTCGTGGTCTCCGCATACTTCATCAGTGCGAGCCTCATTCGCCGCCGTCTAGATCCTCGCCCGGCGTGGATCTGGGCGGCGGTCCTCGTGGCGCCTTGGCTCCTAATATACGCTTCTCATGTCTTTTCGAACTCTCTCAGCCACGTTTACCACATCGCACTGGCACCGTTGGTTGCTGTCGGGCTGGCCTTTGCCATGCATGGCGTCTCACCCGTCAGGACGACAGTCGCTGTCGTCACGCTGAGCACCCTGTTCAGCTTCACCTTAGGACAGGATCTTACACACGAGTCACAGCCCACCAGATCTTCGCAGCAAGACAGGATTCACATTAGTGATCACGTCCAATTGATCGACGGCGAACTTGAACCGGAACGAACCGTTTTCTATGCCTGGACGACGGATTGTCTTCCTTGCTATGAGACGCTGCCCAAGTTGGATCGGTACGCACGCGATCTGCGGTCGGAGCTAGGTCTCTCGCTCTATCCGCTCTTAATCCTTCGAAGCGATCTCGATCTAGAGAAGGCGGAGCGCTTCTTCTCCGAGCGGGACATTGCTCTTCCTCAAGCCGTTACGACCATTCCCCAGCAGGCCTTCCAGTCTACCGTGGGGTTCACGGGCGTCCCGATCACCATCGCGACAGACGCCAACGCCGAAGTCCTCTACGTCGGCCGACCGCAGTACCGGAGGGGCGCCGTCCGGGAGAATGTCATGGATGTACTGAAGGAGGTGTACGCCCCGCCCCTCGCCATCCGAGAGGCCGAATAGGTCCGCCTCGGCACCGAGGCGGGCCTATCAGCGAAGCAGCGCCGTCGCCCCGGCCAAGCCCGCGCCGATCCCGGCCGCCCAGGCCCAGACGCCGCTCGTCGCGACCGCCAGCCCGGCGAGGCCGAGCGCGGCCACGGTCAGCGTGAGGCGGTCCACGCTCGCGGCCACGCGGTCGCTCGCCGCCAGCACGTCCGGCGAGCGGACCGAGAGGGCACCGGACTCGGCCTGGCGAAGGACCCGGTCCACGCGGCGCGGGAGACCCGCGACCAGCTTCACCTCCTCCAGCGCGCGGTCCCGGACCGCGCGGCGAACGCCCGGAGTGGCCTCGCCGACGAGCGGCTGCACATACGGCCAGACCACGGTGAACGGGTTGAGACCCGGCGCCAGCGCCGTGCAGACCCCCACGAGGAGTAGCGCCGTCCGCTGGAGTAGGATCCAGTCACGCGGGACGCGGAACGCCGTCGAGAGATCGGTCACAGAGACGCCAAGCTGGTTCATCTGCTCGAAGGCGATCCGCTGCTGCTCCAGCGACCGCTCCAGTCCGATATCGCCGAGTGTGAACTGCGAGGGGTCAATGCCCTGCAAAATCTCACGATTGACGGCCTCCACCCACTCCGCGACGGTCTCGCCGGAGAGGCTCGCGTTGGTCACGACGAAGCCCATGTCGGACATCGCCTTCGTCACGCGGGCGGTGTCCTGCGCGATGGTGGCCGCGATCATCTCCGCGAGGCCACTCCGCATGGCGGGCGTAAGCCGCGCGACGGCGCCGAAGTCGAGAAAGACGAGGGCGAAGCCATCCGGCGCCTCGGGGTCCGGGCGGACGAGGAGGTTGCCCGGGTGGGGGTCTGCGTGGTAGGCGCCCTCGGCGAAGACCATCCGACCGTAGGTATCGAGGATGCGAGTCGCGAGGGCTGTCCGGTCGATACCTGCAGTATCCAGGCCCACGAGATCGCTGACCTTGATCGCGTCCACCCACTCCGTCGTGAGTACGCGCTGCGCCGAGCGATTCGAGACCACCGTCGGGACCTCCACGCCTGGGAGGTCGCGGATCGCTGCTCCGACGGCCTCCACGTTGACCGCCTCCTGCCGAAAGTCCAGCTCCGCTCGGATGACCGCCTCGATTTCGTCCATCTGGGCATTCAGACCCTGGATCTTGAAGTACCGCCCCACCCAGTGCAAAATCGTCCGGATCGCGCGGAGGTCCAGGTTCGCGATGGCCTCAATGTCGGCATGCTGCACCTTGAGCGCGACATCGCGGTCGTCCAACCTTGCGCGATGGACCTGCGCCAGGCTCGCGCTCGCCACAGGCGCCTCGGTGACGACCTCGAAGAGCCCCTCGGGCGTCCCGCCCAGTTCTACCGCTACACGCTCGCGGACGAGGGCAAACGAGTTGGCTGGGACCTGATCTTGGAGACCTTCCAGTTCGTCTCGGAAGGGTTCCGGGAGAAAGTTGGTGAGCGCGCTCGCGAGCTGCCCGGCCTTGATGAACAGGCCCCGAAGGCGGAGGATTGCGTTGCGGGCGCGTCGGCCGTTCCGCGCATGGAGCGCGGGCTTGCGCCTCGCGGCCCAACGCGGTCCCCGAACTCGCGCGATGGCATCGAAGACGAAGTAGCTGAGAGCGATGCGGAGCGCGGCGGCGTACGCGCGTGTCAGCCGGAACCGGCGGGAGGGCGGCCGGGCGATCTCGATCACGCCCGCCTCGGGGGTTGCGCGGGGCGGGGCGACCGGGACTCCTACCGAGGCGGGCGGGGGCGGATCGCTCGCGAGGCCGTCGCCGCTGAAGTGAGTGCCGCCGGGGTCGGCGAGCACGGGCGGCGTCTCGGGGATCGGGGCGTTCATCGCGGCGGGCTACGCGCGAAGGCGCGCGAGGTGTCGGGCGGGCGGGTTCTTCTCCGGGATCCTCACGAGGACCGGCGCACGACCGCCACCAGCCCGAGGATGCCCGCCGTGGCCCCGATCAAGAGACCCCCGCCGAGCAGGACCAGAAACGTCGCGACGTTCTGCGCGCCGACGGCGCCAGACTGCATCCCGGCCATCACGGCAGGAATTCCGCCCAGCCCGACAGCGGTCAGCGCGACACAGGCGGCCCCGAGCGCGAACCGCGCAGCCCGCCCCACGAGGCGGCGCCCGAGCCACGGGAGGTACCACGCGAGGCCCAGCCCCAGCACGCCCACCAGCCCGGCGATCCCGAACACGCCTGCCGGAATCTCAGGCACCCAAGGCTCCGCCGCGCCTCCTTCCGTCTCGAACGAGCGACCGGGAAACACACCAACCTCGAACTCGGCCGGGTAGAGCCAGATCGCGAGGGCGCCCGCGACAAGCACCGATGCACCGATCCACGCCACCCGTGTGTCGCGAGCGGTCACGACGCGCTGGCGGCGGGTGCCACCGGCTCATCCGCGCCATCCCCGGAGGCCTCATCGAAACGAACGCCGACGAGACGGCTCACGCCCGGCGTAGGCATCGTGACACCGTACATGCGGTCGGCGGCCTCCATCGTGAGCTTGTTGTGGGTGACGAGGATGAACTGCGTCCGGTCCGCGAAGCGGCGGATGAGGTGCATGAACCGGCCGATGTTGGCGTCGTCCAGCGGGGCGTCCACCTCGTCGAGGATGCAGAACGGGCTGGGCTTGACGAGGTAGATCGCGAAGAGGAGCGCGATGGCGGTGAGCGTCTTCTCGCCGCCGGAAAGCTGGCCGAGCGAGACGGGCCGCTTACCGGATGGCCGCGCGCGGATCTCGACGGGTGCCTCCAGCGGGTCTTCGCCTTCGAGCGAGAGGTCAGCCGCAGCATCGGCGCCGAAGAGGTCCGTGAACAGGTCGGAGAACGCCGCGCGGACGGCTTCGAAGGTCTCGCCGAAGCGCTGCGCCGCCGTCGTGTTGATCTCGTCGATGGTTTCGAGGAGCGTCGCCTCGGCGCTCGCGAGGTCCTCGCGCTGCTCCTGCAGGAAGCCGAGCCGCTCCTTCTCCTCGTCGTACTGCTCCAGCGCTAGTTCGTTGACGGCGCCGAGGCCGCGCACTTTGTCGCGGAGGCGAGGGATTTCGAGCCGGGCGGTGTCAGGCTGGAAGAGCTCTTCGGCCTGGAGTTTTTCCAGGTGGTGGTCCGCCTCGTCCAGCGTGACGCCATGTTCTTCCGCGAGGCGCTCGTCGAGTGCGTCGAGGCGGGTGGCGGACTCCGTGCGGCGGAGATCGGCGGAGGCGGCGCGGTCCGCTGCTTTCTCGCGATACGAGCGGACCTCGCGAAGGGCCGCCTCCGCGTCCGAGATGCGGGCGCGCGCCTGGAGAACCTCCGTCTCGGCCGCCTCGGCGCGCTGGCGGAGAGCGTCGGTGTCCTGGCGGAGGGTGTCGAGCCCGGCCTGTGCCTCGGTATCCACACCGGAGGCCTCCGCGAGCGACTGTTCGAGGCGCGTCCGCTCCTCAGCACGGGTGGTTTGGCGGGCAGAGATCTCCTCGCGAGCGGCGTCGGCGCGCTCCACGGCGGTGCGGGCCGCGTCGGCCTCGGCCTGTGCGCGGGCGTGCGCGAGGCGGGCGTCGGACCACGTGCGCTGCGCGACCTGCAGGACAGAATCCGCGGCGGTGGCGGCGGCCTCGGCACTCTGGAGCGCCGCCTCCGCCTCGGTCTCCTCGCGGAGGAGGTCGTTCACCGCGGCCTGCAACTCCGACTCGTCAGGTTCCCCTGCGGCCTCGCGGGCGAGGGCCTCCAACCGGGCCCCGAGGCGGGCGGCCTGGGCGTCGGCGGCCTCGCGCTGCGCCTGGATCCGGTCGGACTGACGGCGGGCGTCGGCGAGGGCAGCACGGGCGGCCTCGCGGGCCTGCTCGGCGCGCTGGACGGCCACGCGGGCGGCGTCGCGGTCGACACGGGCCTGCTCGCGTTCGGCCTCGGCTCCCACCAGCGCGGCGGAGGTGATCTCCAGGTCTTGCTCGGCCTTCGTAAGGCGCTCCTGCGTGCCGAGGCGCGAGACCTGCGCCTGCGCGCTCCCGCCGTGGACGGCGCCAGAGCCATCGGTCCAGGCGCCCTCGCGGGTGACAAACCGGGCGACGGGGTAGCTCTCGCGCTTCGCGCGGGCCTCCGCGAGCGACGGCGCGAGGAAGGTGTTCGGGAAGAGGAACGGAACGAGCGGCTCGAAGGCGTTCATCGCAACACGAACACGGTCGGCGAGCGGGGTGACGCCGGGCGGCGTAGGCGAGCGCTCCTGCGGCGCACGGCCCAGCCGATCGAGCACGAGGAACGTCGCGCGGCCCTTGTCGCTGGCGCGGAGGCGCCCGATGGCGGCATCCGCCTCCGCCTCGGTGGCAACCACGAGGCAGTTCGCCCACGGCCCGAGCGCGGCCTCGACGGCCAGCCGGTCCGCCTCGGCGCAGCCGATCACGTCGGCGACGGTGGGCGCGTTCCAGTCCGGGTGCTCCCGCAAGAACTCGATGGCGACATCGCCGACGCCCTCTTCCTGGAGCGCAGCGAGGAGCGAGGCCTCGGCACGGGCCGCCTCGCGAGCGGCGCGGGCGGTCTGGACGGCCGCCTCGGCAGCTTCGAGGTCGGACTGGCGGGCGTCGCGAGCGGTGCGGGCGGCGGCGAACTGCTGGTCAGCCTGCGCGTGGGCGGATTCCAGTGGCGCGAGGTCGGGCGCGGCAGGTCCGGCGTCAGTGGCTTCGAGGGACTGGCGCTCCTGTTCGAGGCGGGCGCGCTCGGCGTCGCGGAGGGCGCGACGATCACCGAGGCGGTCGAGGGCGCGGCGGGCGTTCTGGGTCGCCTGCTGCGCCTGCGCGTGGGTGCGGCGGGCGTCGTCGCGAGAGACGCGGGCGCGCTGGGCGTCTTCCTGGGCCGCCTTGCCCGCCTCGGCGGCGTCATCGCGCGAGGCGGCGGCGGCGGTCAGCGCCTCGGAGGCCTCCGTCTGACGCGCGGCCAGCGTCTCGGCCTCGCTCGCGAGAGTCCCGAGGCGGGCGCGGTCGGCCTCGTCTTCCGCCGCGAGGCGATCCAGCGCGCGGGCGTCCGCCGCCCGACGCTCGGCACCGACGCGGATCTCGGCCTCCAGCGCGCGGACCTCTTCGATGTGGGCATCCAGCTGGCGGCGGCGGGTGCCCATGGCCTCCTCTCGCGCCACCAGCGCCGTGCGCTCCTCTTCCAGCGCCGCCTCACCCGTCGCGACCTGCGCGCCGAATTTTTCGGCCTCGTCTCGCGCCTCCTGCATCTCGCGCTGCGCCTCGCGCCGAGCCTCGGCCAGCCGGGCGTGGTCGTGCGCGATCATCGCGAGTTCCAGCGCGCGGAGACGGTCCGTGAACCGGCGGTGCCGCGCGGCTTTTTGGGCCTGCCGCGAGAGACTGCGGACGCGCTTTTCGACCTCCTCCAGGATGTCGTCGAGGCGGGTGAGGTCGGCCTGGGTGGCGTCCAGTTTGCGGAGCGCCTGCCCGCGCCGCGCCTTGTACTTGGTGACGCCCGCGGCCTCCTCGAACATGCGCCGCCGGTCGGCCGCATTGTCGCTCAGGATGTCCTCGATCATCTTGAGCTCGATGACCGAGTAGGCGCCCGCGCCCATCCCGGTGTCCATGAACAGGTCCAGGATGTCGCGGAGGCGGCAGGTGGTGCCGTTGAGGAGGTACTCGCTGTCCCCGGAGCGGTAGAGGCGCCGCGCGATCTGGACCTCGCCGTACTCCGTCGGCAGCACGCCGTGGGTGTTCTCGATGGTGAGCTGCACCTCGGCCATCCCGAGGGCCTTCTTGCCCGCGGCGCCGTTGAAGATGACGCCCGCCATGTTTTCCGAGCGGAGCAGCCGCGCGCGCTGCTCGCCGAGCACCCAGCGGATGCTATCTACGACGTTGCTCTTGCCGCACCCGTTGGGCCCGACGATGGCTGTCACGCCCTCGGAAAAATCGACGGTAGTCTTCTGGGCGAAGCTCTTGAAGCCGTGGAGGGCGAGGCGCTTGAGGTACATGGGCGGCCTCCTGGCCGTGGTGGGAGTCGCCGGAAGATATCGGCGGGCCAGGCGCGGGCTTCAGCGGTTCTCGCGAGGGGCTGGCTCTGCTCGCCTCGGTGCCGAGGTGGAAGGGGTGCGGTCGTACCGCCTACCGTCCTGGCCTGAAGTTTTGCCACTCGTCCCGGCTCCTACACGTGGCCGACGCGCCCGGCGACGTCTGGACGGCCGATTACAAAGGGCAGTTCAAGACCGGCGACGGCGCCTACTGCTTCCCCCTTACCGTCTGCGACGCGCACTCCCGGTTCATCCTCTGCTGCGACGGGCATGAGTCCGTGGAGCAGTACGGCGCGCTCCGGGCCTTCGACCGCCTCTTCCGAGAGCACGGGCTGCCTCGGTCCATCCGCATCGACAACGGGACGCCGTTCGCGACGCAGGCGATCTGCGGGCTCTCCCGGCTCTCGGTGTGGTGGATCAAGCTCGGCATCACGCCTGACCGGATCGAGCCGGGGCGGCCGCAGCAGAACGGTCAGCACGAGCCACCCCACCGCGGTGGGGTGGAATGCACCGGACGCTGAAGGCGGAGACGGCGCGCCCGCCAGAGGCCGACATGGCGGCCCAACAGCGGCGCTTCGACCGCTGGCGCGCCGAGTTCAATACCGAGCGGCCCCACGACGCGCTGGGCGGAGACGTGCCCGCCGACCGCTACGCGCCGTCGCCGCGGCCGATGCCAGATCGCCCGCCGGAGCCGGAGTACCCCGGCCACTTCGAGGTGCGGAAGGTCTCGCGGTGCGGGACGTTCAAGATGAAGGGCCGTCAGCGCTTCCTGAGCCAGGCGCTAGCCGGGGAGACGATCGCGTTCGAGGAGGTGGCCGACGGGATGTGGGCGCTCCACTTCTACACGCTCGAACTCGGTCGCTTCGACGAGCGGGACTACCAACTCAAGACCTAGACTGTCGCCTCCGACGTGTTACCCATCGTCCCGGTCTTGAGTGTTACCACTCGTACCGGATCCTACAGGCTAGAGGCCAAAGGGTTTCTTTAAGTGAAGCCCAGTAACGCCACCGTCAACTTGCGGTCTCGACCAACTTACAAAATCGTCTAGCTGACTCGCAGCTCTTCCGAAGAGCTGAACACCAGTGTATGCCAGTATACTTGCAACCACCTGAACTATTATGACCCAGAGGAAAGGAGTGTATGCAAAGAACCCAAGCAGCATAGCATCCGAAGTTCTAGCATACAAAGCGTCTATAACTTCGATACCCGACGACTTTCTCTTAGCGTAAGTAACAGACCTCTTGAGATGCCTTGCGTCTTTCACTAGCCTTCTCAAGTTAAACAGGTGTCTCTTGTAACTGTCAAAGTAGTGAATGATATCACCTAGCATATCGATCAACTCACGAAGCTCAGCGTAGCTCTGGAGGTCGAGATCCTTGCCCTGCGTCCGAGCGATCTCCATCGCGTTCCGCCGAATATCGCAGAACCGAAATAGAATTGTGTCATGGCGACGCAAATCAAGCATGCGCTTGATGGACCATGAAAGGAAGAGTACCAGCGAGAGGGCCGCGACGTAGAAGGTCATCTGAATGGCCAGATTCGGCGCCTAGGAGGAGTAGCAGGCGGTTCAGGCGTTTTCCTAGGTGTGTACTTGTGATGTTGATCCAGAATGGCTACGAATCGTTCTCTGTAATCTCTGTTCTCTTCTGCGAGACGGTCGATTTCGGCCTGCCTGTCCTGCAGGCGGCCCGAGTAGATCTTGTAAAGGGCGAAGTGAAGAACTAGGATTACCGCAAAGAAGAGCGCCCGTTCCCAGCCGATGGCTTGCGCCAGTTCGGGTATCCAATCCAACATTAGCAGAGCTTGGGGCGGGCATGGGAATGTACTCGGCAGCAGATAAAGGTACACCAACCCCTCCCAAGGAGTTGCAAAGCTGCATCGAACCGCCGTCTAACAGGTATTCGGCATCGTTGTGCCTCACTGGCAAATGTAGCGACAGCACCGCCCCACTAATGGCACCTTCATAGACCCTATTGAGGCCGACATGAGCGCAAGTCTGCTCATCTTGCGCGGTCTCCCTCCCCCGGTGGCTCCCTCCGCCTCGGTACCGAGGCGGGCCTACCGAGCGAGGGCAACCGGCGCCTGCCGGGCGAGCCCTACCTTGCGGCGTGGACCTCGACGCTCTCCGCCCCTTACTCCGACGCCTCCTCGCCCCTCGCGTGAAGGACCTCCGGGCCGTCTACCTCTTCGGATCGCGTGCCGATGGAGCGAGCACGGCGGAGAGCGACCTCGATCTTGCCGTTCTGTCATCGCGCCCGCTCGGTCCTCTCGCTCGGTTCGACGTGCAGGAGGCGCTGGCCGTCGCGCTCGGCGCGGATGTAGACCTCGTGGACCTCGCCGCCGCCTCCACCGTCATGTGCGCTGAGGTTCTGCGCTCGGGCATCGTCGTGCTGGACTTCGCGCCCTCGGAACGGGCGGCGTGGGAGGTGCGAACCCTTTCGGCCTACGCTCTGCTCAACGAGGAGCGCGCCGGGATCCTCGCTGACATTTCCGCGCGAGGCCGGGTCCATGCCTGACGATGTGATCCTCAACAAGGCCGCGACCATCGAGCGGTGCCTCGCGCGAATCCGTGAGGAACACGCTCGCGATCCCGCACTGACCGACCAAACCCGCCAGGACGCGGTCGTGCTCAACCTCCAGCGAGCGTGCCAGGCGGCCATCGATCTCGCGATGCGGCGCGTCCGCACGGACGGTCTCGGGGTCCCGCAGACCAGCCGCGATGCCTTCGCGATGCTGGCGGACGCAGGCGCTCTCCCGACTCCCCTCGCTGAGCAAATGCAGCGAATGGTCGGGTTTCGGAACGTGGCGATTCACGATTATCAGGCCATGAGCCTGCCCATCGTTCGTGCCATTGTACAGCAGCACCTCGGCGACTTTGAGGCGCTCGTAGCCTGGGCGCTCGGCCCCGCCGCCTGACCTGGCGCCCGGGCTTTGCAGGTCCAGCCCCCTCCACCTCGGCACCGAGGCGGGGGGAGTCGAGGCTTACCGCACCACGCTGAACGACCGGACGACGCTCTGCTGGCCCGCCGAGGCACGAAGGGCGTACACGCCCGGCGCGAACTCTTTGGAGGGGACAGCCAGACGGTGAGTGCCTGCCGCCAGTTGGCCGTCGTGCACCACGGCGATCTCCCGGCCGAGCGCATCGACCACGGAGACGCGGAGCGCGGACGGCTCGCGGAGCGTGACCGAGACGGAGGCGTCGCCGCGTGTCGGGTTGGGCACGAGGGCCGTCAGCGCGAGGGCCTGCCGTTGCGGGGCGACCTCGGAGTCGACCGGCATCGTGGTCCCGAGGACGAGATCGCCGACCGGACCCACGGGCGCTGTCGTGATCGTGTTCGCGTCCGCATCACGCGAGGCAACGGGGAGCAGCGTCCAACCGCCGTCGCCGTCGGAGAGCCAGAGCGCGAGGTCGTCCTCGCTAGAGATCCCGGCCGCCGCTACGGCCGCCTCGGTGTAGCTCACCGTCACTGCTGCCGTGAGCCCCTCCGCATCCGAGGCGCCGATGCGCACAAACGGGTCGAGCAGCGCCGTCGCACCGTCCGGCGAGCCCGGCGCCGGATCCGCGCTCTCGTCCGACCGGCGGAGCAGGCTCACCGCCACTTCTGTCGCGCCACGTTTCGCGGACCGGAGCGCGCTGACATCGAGCGTGACCGGGAGATCGTCACGGTCCAGTGTAAGCGCGAACGTGACGGGGCCTGTCGATGTGAGCGGCTGCCGGATCGTACGGACCTCGGGCGCGAGCGCCCACAGTTCGCTTCCGGCCTCGATGAGCAGACCGCCGTTGTAGGTCCGCAGCGGCCCGAGGCCGATGGGAAGCTCGCCTAGTTCCGTCACGCCGGATGCTCCATTCCACTGGTAAAGCCGTCCGGGTGCAACGGATCACTCGGCTGCGACGAAGTACCCCTCTGCCTCCGCCGTTCGTGCGACCCGCCAGCCCGTTCCATCGGCGGTGACCTGGGAGCCGCTGGACGCGAACAGCGCCAACTCAGTCTCCGGGAAGGGACCGTCCGAGAGCGCGCGGGTGGTCAGGAAGCCCATCGCGCCGGAGGCCGGGAGCATGAACACCTCATCGGCGGTGCTCTGCTGATAGAAGTCCCGAGCGCTCGCGGAGACCTGCCGCCAGTTCGCGCCGGAGGTCGCAAAGACCAGGAACTCGCTGGGCTGGGCGGGATTCCGCGCGACGGCGAATAGCTCCCCCCCGTACACCCCGATGGGCCTCGGATCGCTGCTCTGAGGTCCGGGCACGAGGTCCTGCAACAGCGCGATGTCGTCCAATCCACCCAGCGACCGACACATCTCCCCGCCGTTCTCGTCGCTCGGGCCTGTCTCGTAAAAGCATGTCTGGAGCAGCGCGCCGCCGACTCGGTAGAACCTCCCGAGGGTCGTCGCGATGTTGTCCGGTCCCTGGTCGCGCTGCGGGAAAATCTCGCCCGTGGTCTCCGGCGTGAGCAGCGACCGGTAGGCCACGCCATTGCCCGACGAGGTGCGGACGAAGTACGACGCATCGTTGAGGCCGACGGCCTCAGATAGATTGCCGGAGATGAGTTGCTCGATGGCGCAAAACGGTCCCGTCGCGCCCTCGTCGCAAGAACCGAGGACGTGCAGCGCGCCCTCTCCTCCGAGCAGCAGGCCCACCCTGCCAGGTGCGATCCCGCGAGGGGAGAGCGGTCGGTCTACCACCTGCCGCACCTCGAACCCGTCGTAGCGCCAGAGGCTCGGGGTACCGCCCACACTCGCGCTAAAGAACAGAGCCCCCTGGTACACCACGAGGTTGGACGGGAACGAACTCGGCGTGCCCGTCGCGAGGTCTGCGACGAGGGCGGTGCCCTCCGGCGTCCCGTTGGTGCGCCAGAGCTCCTCGCCGGTCGTCCCATCATCGGCGGTGAAATAGGCTTCGCCGTTGAACTGCACGAAGGCGTTCCGATGGCGCAGCGAGCGGTTGACGTTGCCCTGGGTGTAGGCTCCGAAGCCGCGCGTCGCCGTGACGCGGTCGCTCCCGTTCGGGTTGATATCGAGGAGGCGGAACGGCTGGGCCGACGCGCTGGCGCCGACGAGAGCAGCCAGCAGAAGAAGGGCACGCATGGGAATGGGAGAGGTGGAACACTCTCCTAACCGGAGCGCAGCCTGCCACCTGTCACGCGCCTCTGGTCCGGCTGGCAAGTCGCAGCCGGAGCCGAATCCACCGGCTCGGCACGGGCCCCAGCGGTTCTGCCGGGGGCTAGCTCCCTCCGCCTCGGTGCCGAGGCGGGAGGAGTGACCGGCTACTCCACGCGCGGGGCTGGAAGCTCCATCCCGTTCTGGAACAACGTCAGGCTCGGCGCCTGCCCTCCCTCGACCGGGGTGAACTCGATCTCCGCCTCCACGACGGTGTAGTAAAACCGCGCGTCGGAGCGCGGGTAGATGCGGAAGGCAGGCTGACCGGTGATCTGCGCGTAGAGCCTGCCGTACTCCGTCGTGATGGTCGCGTCCACGCCCGGCGCGAGGCGGTACGTGCCGACGTACCCCGCCAGCACCTCCGGCGCGACGGCCGGGACCGGCTCGATCTCTGAGAGCGGGAGGCTCGGGTCGAGGAGATGGTAGCCGAGGTCGTCCACGCTCGTGTCGCCGTTGGTGAGCACCACGACGCCGCGCCTGGCCTCGGGGAGGTAGCCCGCGAAGCTCCGGTAGCCGCCCGTCCCGCCGTTGTGCCACACGATCCGCCCCGCCTCGGTCTGCCGGTCGTGCCAGCCGAGGCCGACCGAGACGGAATCGCCACTCGCGAGGCCGGTGTAGACGCGCGGCGCCGTCGCGAGCGCCATCGCGCCTTCCAGTGGCGATCCAGCGGGGTCGAGGTGCGCGGCGAGGAGGCGCAGCAGGTCGGCGGGCGTGGAGAGGAGCGCGCCTGCACCTGCCAGCGCGTCGAACGTCCATTTGGAGACCTGCCGGCCGCCGCTGTGTCCCGGCGCGAGCGTGAGCGCGGAGTTGGGGGTCATGCTGGTCGCGGCGAGACCGAGCGGACCCGCGATGCGCTCCTGCACGAGGGCGTCGTAGCTCGTCCCAGCCTGTCTCGCGAGGACGTGCCCGAGCAGCCCGGCGCCGAGGTTGGAGTACTGGTACCGCTCACCCGGCATCGCGGCGGGATCGAGGCGGTGTAGAAAGGCGTGGAGGTCGTCCGCGCCGTAGGCGGCGTACGGGTTGGCCGGGTCTGCCATGCCGAGGTTGGTCGGCATTCGCGGCCAGCCAGAGACGTGGCTCGCGAGATGCGCGAGGGAGACCGCGTCCGTCACCTGCACGCTGTCCGGTAGGAGGATGCCCACTGGATCGTCTACGACCAGGGTCCCACGCTCGGCGGCATCAGCCAGCAAGAGACCCGTGAACACCTTCGTGATGGAGCCGATCTCGTAGAGCGTGTTCGCGTCCGGCGCCGTGGAGTCCGCCGGGCTCAGCACGCCGAACGGATACACGCGCGGCCCGTCCGCGTCCACGATCCCGACGACGATGCTGGGCTGGTCGCCCACGGCGAGGCGCGCCTCGATGCTCGCCCGGACCTCGTCGGAAAGATCTGCGGGCTGCGCGAGGACGGGCGCGACGGCCCCCATCGCGAGGGCGGTGAAAGCGAGGCGGCGGAGCAGTGGCATGAGTACAGGGACAGTGAATCGGGTTGCGGAAGATCAGGACGATCCCGCGGCGGTGCTCGGCTACCCGAATCGCATCCGCGCGCGGCCTTCGGCAGTCCCAAAGACAGACGCGGCGGTCGGTGACTCTTCCCGCCTCGGCACCTCCACGGGCCAACCGAGGGCGGCGTAGGCTTCAGTGATCCTCGCGAGGCTGTCTCCTCCCGCCTCGGGGCCTCCACGGGGCAACCGAGGCGGGCATGAGCGAAAAACCCAGTAGCTTGCGTAGCCTCCGGTAGGCCCCCTTCCCCGATGGCTCCCACCACCCCGGAGGTCACCCACCTCCTCCACGCCCACCGCGACGGCCAGCCCGAGGCCTTCGACCAACTCCTGCCGCTCGTCTACGGCGAGCTGCGCCGCATCGCGAGCCGCCACCTCGGCAGCGGACGCGGCCCCGAGACCATCCAGACCACGGCGCTCGTCCACGAGGCCTACCTCCGGCTGGCGGGCTCCCCGGCCCACGTCTCGGACCGCGCGCACTTCTTTGCCGTCGCCTCCACGGCCATGCGGCACGTTCTCGTGGACTACGCCCGGCGGCGCACGGCCCTCAAGCGCGGCGGCGGCGCTCATGCGACTACCCTTAGCGGAAAGGCCCTCACCGTGGACGCCCGCGCCGAAGATGTCCTCGCACTGGACGACGCCCTCGCCCGGCTCGCGGCGCTGGACGCCCGCCTCGCACGAGTGGTCGAGATGCGGTTTTTCGGTGGGATGGAAGTGGAGGAAGTGGCCGACGTGCTCGGTGTCTCGGACCGTACCGTCAAGCGCGACTGGCGCAAGGCCCGCGCATTTTTGCAGGTCGAGTTGGCAGAGGGATGACCCCTGAGTCACATGCGGCGCGTTTCTCTGACTGAGCCCCCGGCTCGCGGCCAGACTCCGCACGTGATGCGTGATGCGTGAGTCTCCGCCGGCTGCCCTCACGCATCCCGTATCACGCATCTCGCCATGACCCCCGCCGACTGGGACCGCCTCGACGCCCTCCTCGACGACGCGCTGGACCTCCCGCGCGACGCGCAGACGGCCTACCTCGACGCGCAGGACCTGCCGCCGGGCCTCCGCCAGCACGCCGAAGCGATGCTCGCCGCCGACGCCGAGAGCACGTCTGTCTTGGACGCCCCCGAGCGCCTCGGCGTCCTCTTCGACGCGGCCACCGAGGCGGACCGAGACACGATCCCACCCGGTACCGCCATCGGGCCGTACCGGGTCGTGCGCGAGATCGGGCAGGGCGGGATGGGAACCGTCGTGCTGGCGGAGCGGGCCGATGGCGCCTTCGACAAGCAGGTCGCGCTGAAGCTGGTCCGCCCTGGGCTGGCGGGCGGCGTGCTCGCACGGTTCCGCGCCGAGCGCCAGATCCTCGCACGGCTGGACCATCCCGGCATCGCGCGCCTCCTGGACGGCGGCCAGACCGACGACGGGCGCCCGTACCTCGCGATGGAGTACGTGGACGGCGAGCCCATCACCGCCTACGCCGACCGCCTCGGGCTGGACGTGGACGCCCGCCTCGCGCTCTTCGAGCAGGTCTGCGATGCCGTCGCCTACGCGCACCGCCAGCTCGTCGTGCACCGGGATCTCAAGCCGAGCAACATCCTCGTGGTGTCGGGGGAAGGGGCAAGAGCGAAGGGGGAAGTGGCGGGCCCCTCTTCCCCCCTCCCCCTTTCCTCCTCACCCACTGTCAAGCTCCTCGACTTCGGCATCGCGAAGCTGCTGGAGGACGACGGGTCGATGGTGGAAACCGTCACGGAGCAGCGGCTGCTAACCCCCGCGTACGCCGCGCCCGAGCAGGTTCGGGGCGAGCCGCCTTCCACCGCGACGGATGTCTACGCCCTCGGCGTACTGCTCTACGAGCTGCTGACTGGACGCCGCCCCTTCGCGATGGAAGAGCGCGCCCGCCACGCGATGGAGCGCGCAATCCTAGAGACCGAGCCCACGCGTCCCTCCACCGCCCTCACCGAGGCGGACCCGGCCACGCCTGCCGTTGAGGTCGCCGCAGCCCGCCAGACCGAGCCCGCTCGTCTCCGCCGCCGCCTCGCGGGCGACCTCGACCAGATCGTACTGATGGCGCTCCGCAAGGAGCCCGAGCGCCGCTACGACTCCGCCGCCGCCTTCGGGCGCGATGTGCGGCGCCATCTGGACCGCCTCCCCGTGGAGGCCCGGCCCGATTCCCTCCGCTACCGCGCAGGCCGGTTCGCGCGACGGAACCGGGTCGGTGTCACCGCGACGCTCCTCGGCCTGCTCGTCTCCCTCTTCTACGTCGCCTCGCTGCGGGTGGAGCGGGACCGCGCCGCCGCTGAGCGCGACCGCGCCGAAGTCTCCCTCGCCTACGTCCAGTCCCTCTTCGCAGGCGCCGATCCCTCCCAGCGCCCTCGCGCCGACACGCTCCTCGCGCGTCACCTCCTGGACGCAGGCGCCGAGGGACTCGCCGACCTCCGCGACCCGCGCGTCGCCGCCGGGCTGAGCCATGCCCTCGGGCAGGCCTACTACGAACTCGCCCTGTACGGCGAAGCGGTCTCCACCCTCCAGCGCGCCGACTCCCTCTACGCTGCCATCCGCGCCGACACCTCGCGCGCCGCCGTCCTCGGACTCCTCGGCCGTACTCAGCAGAACCTGAACCAGAACGAAGCAGCCGTCACGCACTACCAGCAGGCGCACGCCCTGCGCGCCCGTGGCCTCGGCGAGGCCCATCCGCTCACGCTTCTCGCACGCGTGGACCTCTGCAACAGTCTCCGTTACCGCACCGAGCCCACCGCCCTGAATGCCTGCCGCGACTCTCTGGAAACGCTCGCGCGCCCACTCACGCGAGACGGCGCGGCGCCCTCACCAGAGCGCTATCAGCTCTTCTATCGTATCGCGGAGTTGGCCTTCAACGTGCGCGATGTCCCGGCCGTCGAGCCCTGGAGCGAGGCGCGCGCCGCGATGGCCGGACCGTGGTCGGAGAGCCCCGTGGCGAGGGGTTGGGCAGCGTCTCAGGATGGAGCACTGGGAATGGCTCTCGGTCGGCCTCGGGAGGGCGCGCGGCACTATGAGACCTCGCGCGAAGTCTGGCGCAGCGTCTACGGGCCGGACCACCCGCTCGTGCTGTACGCCCGGAATAATCTCGCTGCCGCGCTCCTCCAGGCCGGAGACGCCTCTCAGGCAGAGTCACTCCTGCGCGAGTCCGTGGCACGGTTCGCGGCCCAGGGGCCGATGGAGACCGTCGCCAACGCGTTCATCGCGAACGGGCTCTGGGCACGCGCGCTGGCTCAAACCGGACGTCTCGCGGAGGCCGAGGCCGTCTATGCCGAGCTTCTCCCGCTCATGACCGAGACCTGGGGCCCGAACAACCCGTTTCGCCTCAGCTACGAGTTAGACTATGCCCGAGCCCTCGCTGCGGCCGACCGCCCGTCCGATGCCGAGCCGCTACTCGAAGAGACCGTCCAGCGGTTCGGCGAGCACCACCCGGACCACTACGCCCACGGCGAGGCACTCGTCATGCTGGCGTCTCTCCGCGAGGGGACCGAGGCCGACACCCTCGCGCATCGCGGCCTGGAGGTGCTAGAGCGGACGCTCCCCGCCGGGCACTGGCGTATCGAGCAGGCGCGGCAGGCGGTGGAGTGACCGGCAGGTCCAGCCCCGCCCGCCTCGGGCCGTCCGTGGAGCTACCGAGGGGGGCCGTGTCCCCTCGCGCGCGCGTCCTGCGTGTCCCCATGTGGTATCCCTACTCCGCACCGACATGCGCTCCTTCCTCCTCGCTCTCGTCCTGAGCCTGACCGTCCACAGCGTCGCCGACGCGCAGGGCATCCTCGACCGCGCCCGCCGTGCCGTCTCCGGCGCCACCGCCAACACCGCCTCTTCCGAGGCACCACGCCCCGCCCGGCGCTCCAACACGCCGACCCCCGCGCCGGTCTACGGCATCCACCTCAATCACATGGACATCGACGCCGACTTCGGCGCTCCGTACCTCAAGTTCGCGCCCAACCAGTTCGTCTTCCTCGACGTCAGGCAGGACGACGAGGGCACCGCCGACCTCTTCCGCGATGGCGAGCGCGTGGCGGGCTTCACCTGGACCGTGACAGCCTCGCGCCCACCCTTCTCCGACATCAGTCGGCTGGAACTCTCGTGGCCGGAGTTCCATCCGCTCGGCTACGAGATCGAGGCCCCCGGCCAGTACGAGCTCGTCTATAGCGCGAACGGTGAGCCCTTCTGGCGCATGCCCTTCGAGATCACTGCCGAGGGCGGAGACGACCCCTACAACCCGGACGTGACCTACCGCCTGGAGGGCCCCTGGCGCGATCACGCCTACCTCCTCCACGACAAGGGCGGCGAGGGCGCCTGGGACTTCAAGCTCTGGCTCCACGCCGCCGACTTCACCCGCAGCGAGCGCTACGACGTGACCGGCGACTTCGAGGTCTTCGTCTACCGTGAGGGCCAGAGCCGTCCCGTTCTCGGCTACCAGAGCGGTGCCAGCTTCACCAACAACGGCAACTGGGTCCGCACCGGCTTCCGCCTCCGCAAACCCGTCGAGTACTTCGCGAGCACCGGCGCGTGGGACATGCGCTCGCACCTCTCCTACGACCACTTCCTCCCCGAGGACGGCGAGTACCGCATCGAGTTCTCCATCGGTGGGGAGCTGTACGGCACGTACCCCGTGACCGTGCGCGACGGGATGCCGGTGATGACCGGGCGCCAGTCCGCCGACACCGACCCGCAGCGCCGCATCGACGGCGGCGGCGTGGCCTACTGGGTGTACAAGCAGTAGCCCGGCTCCGCCCGCCTCGGTACCATCACCGAGGCGGGCAGACTCGTCATCGCGTCACCACGAGGCGGCGGATCTCCGTCCGGTCTCCTGCCGCCACGCGGACGCTGTGGACACCCGCGCCGAGCACTCCAGCGGGCAGCGCGAGGACGTGGCGACCCGCCACGAGCGCCCCGTCGTGGAGGCTCGCGACCCGCCGGCCGAGAGCATCGAAAACCTCCGCGCGGACAGCCTCGGCGCGAGGCAGCGTGACGGCGAGACGGACGGCCCCGGCCGTCGGGTTGGGCCAGGGTGCGGAGACGGTAAACGCTCCCTCCGCCTCCGGCTCAGCGTCCACCGTGGAGCGCGGCGCGAAGGCGAGAGAGAAGCGGTCGGACGCGCCCTCGGTTAGCGCGAAGACGTATTCCGTGGCGGCGGAGAGATCTACCTCGTTGCTCGTCTCGGCATCGCGCAGGAGCACCCGCCAGTCCGCCGAGGCGAGAGCATCGGTCCAACGGAGCACGGCGTCGGCGGAGGCCGTCGTGGCGGAGATGCGGAGCGGGACGGTGAACGGCTCGGTACCCTCAGCCAGGGTGGGAAGGGCCGCATGCGCGAAGAGGCGGCCCTCGTCGTCGCGCGAGCCGAGGAGCACGAACTCGTCGGCCAGCGGACGCATCGCGGGAGCATCCGTCCCGCCCACGACGGCAAACGTGTGGCTTCCGAGCGACTGTCCTTGCGAGCCGATGGCGCTCAGTTCCAGCGCGAGGTGCGGCGCCGGGTTGGCCCGGCTGGCGGCGGGTGCTCGCGAGGTCACGGGTGCCTCAAGGGCGGAACTGACGCCGGTCGCTTTGACCCACATCCCGGCGCCCATCGGGATCTCGCCACCCGGGAGATCGCCCACGTCCGTGGAGGCGTCGAAGGTGCGGAAGCCGGGGAGTGTGAGGTCGTAGACGTGGACCACGGAGGAGACATCGGCGGTGACAGGATCGTGCCAGACAGCGTCCCAGAGAAGGCCATCGCGGATGGGATTGCCGAGGAGGTTCCAGCCATCGTCCGCCACATCGTCGCCCTCGTCGGTGCCGCCGTCCACGTTGTTGAAGTAGGTGACCTCGAAGCGGAACGGGAGCGAGGGCTCATCGCCGAGAAGCGGTAGCCGGGTCCCGCCTCCCGCCGTGACGAACGCGTAGAGCCCAGTGCCCGGGTTGATCGCTGCCTCGGAACTCACGGGCGGCGTGTAGCCGATACCTGCGTTGCCGTCCAGCGTCTCGTCGTAGAAGAAGACCGAGGGTGGCTGGGTGGGCACGTCGGAGCCAGGAAAGCCGGAGGTCACGAGCGGCCCGAGAAAAGAGCCGACGGTCTCGGCCTCGCCCGGTGCCGCGAGGATCCGGTACCCGGCCTCGTCGCTGACGACCACGGAGGGTAGCGCGAAGCGATATGGCTCGGTACCGCCCGGGGAGCCATCGGCGCGGAAGTAGAGAGCCCCCTCGTAGACCGCGAGGTCGGCGGGGAAGGAGCCCTGCGAGGACGAGGGGATATCGGCTGCCAGTTCGACGCTGGTCCCGGGAACGTAGCGGTACAGTTCGTTGCCCGCCGCCGTGCCCGCGTTCGCGCGGAAGTAGAGCCCTCCCGCGAACGATGTGGTGAAGTCGATCAGCGAGCCACTCGCGCCCGGCCGCACGTCCGCCGCCTGCCCGGCGCCTCCCGCCGAGGTGTACTGCCACAGTTCCTCGCCGCTGAGGCCGTCGTCCGCCGCGAAGTAGAGCACGCCCTCGGCCACCGCGAGGTGGGCCGGGCTGCTGCTCCGGTCGTTGCTCGGGATGACCGGGCTCGACCGGGTGTTGACGTTCGCCGCGAGGCCCAGCGCGACGCCATTGTACTGGACCAGTTCGGCCCCCACTGTGGTGTTAGAACCGTCCACGAGGCCCTGGAAGTAGAGACCGCCGTCGTACGCGGTGAGCCAGGAAGGGTTGAGCGAGCCGGGCACATCGGTGGCGCGGACGAGACCACTCGCAGTGGTGTAGCGGTAGAGTTCGGTACCGGTCGCGCCGTCGTTCGCGGCGAGGTAGAGCGCGCCGCCGAAGACCGCGAAGCGTGCTTCCGGGCCGAGGTTGGGCGCCGAACTGGTCGGGCCCGGCCAAAGGTCCGCGACGAGCTGCGCACCGGTGGCCTCGGTGTAGCGATAGAGTTCGCGACCGGTGTCCGTGCCGACCGCGCGGATGAACAGCGCGCCGTCGTAGATCGCCGGATCCTCCGGCCTCGGGCCGACGATCAGCCCGTCGTCCGCGCCGGGCCGGATGTCTGTCACGCGGACGGCTCCGCCCGTCTCGGTGAAGCGGTAGAGCTCGCGCCCAGTCTCCGGCACATCGGCAGAGAAGTAGAGCGCGCCGTTGAAGACCACGAGGTTGGTCGGGAAGGAGCCGAGCCCGCCTGGGAGCACATCGGCGGCGAGCGTGACACCGTCGGCCTCGGTGTAGCGGTGGAGTTCGGTACCCACGCCGGGTCCGTTCGCGGAGAAGTAGAGCGCGCCCGCGTAGACCTCGAAGTCCTGCGGGAGGGAGCCTTGCGAGCCGGGCTGGATATCGGCGATGCGGACCGCCTGAGCGTGGACGACGCCCGCGAGACCGACGAAGAGAAGCAGAGCGGAGACGCGTGAGAGCATGAGGCTGGAGGTAGATCGTCGCTCCCATCACGCAGCGCTGCCTCGCGAGGGATCACGCGACTCCCTCCCGCCACCTGCCGAGGCGGGCGTGACCAGAGTTCGGCACGAACCGCGTAGCCTCCTGTAGCTCCCTCTCCTCCCGCTATGTCACGCGCCGAACCCCACATCGCCACCCTCATGCAACACGGCCTCATGGAACGAGGCTTCCCTCTCCCTCGCTTCGGCGCAGACGGTGACTGGGGCGCGGAGTCGCAAGCCGCGTATGACGCCTACGTGGCTTCTGTGGAAAGCACTGCGCCGGTCTCCCAGTGGCCGACCGACGACGTTCAGGCGCTCAACGCGTTCTACGGTCGCCCGGACATCGCGCGAGGGCGCGCACCACGTTCCAAGGTCATGCGGCTCCCCTACCCGATGGAGATCGCCTGGATGCCCAGCGTCTGGACCACGCAGCGATGGGCCCACGAGGCCATCCACGAATCTCTCCAGGCCGTGCTGGAGCGCATCCTCGACGTGTTCGGCCGCGACGGGATCCGGGAGCACGGCCTCGACCAACTCGGCGGCATCACGAACGTGCGTCACATGCGCGGCTCGCGGACCAAGATCTCGCGCCACTCCTGGGGCATTGCCATCGACCTGGATCCGAAGCGGAACGGGCTCCGCACGCCGTGGCCGAGCGAGGCGAAGATGCCAGTGGAGGCCATCGAGTGCTTCGAGGCCGAGGGCTGGACCAGCTTCGCCCGCGTGCGCGGCACAGACGCGATGCACTTCCAGGCGACCTCCAACTACATCGGCAACTGAGACGACCCTGCCCGCCTCGGGTGCGTCCGCAGGGAGACCGAGGCGGACGGACTCACTGGCTGTTGATCCATTCCCGCGCTTGCTGCACGACCGGGTCCGACTCGGGGTCATTGAGGACCCACTCGCCCGACACCTCCTCGTCGGGGAGACCGGCGGCCAGAGGAGGGTTCGTTCTCACTCGCCTCCAATCCAGAGCACGCACCATGGCGGGGTTAGCCTCGGAACCTTCGGCGACTGGCGGCCCCCTGAGCAATAGGAAACGCGCGCACTGCGACGTCTGGAGTGAGGCCACTGCAGAATCTCGTGGCTCTGCACGCGGTCGCGTAGGATCGCTGGTGCCTCAGGTTCGGTCGAGTTGGAGCTTGCCCTTGTCAGTACCAGACGAGCCTGCCCCCCATGTCCCGATCAGCTGTCGCTCCCCATTCGACTTCAGCTGTCCAACTCCCAACTCCACAGCATCGCTCCACTTGAAGTCGATTTGGACACCAGAGATGGGCGTCGCGCTCTGACTCTTTGTCCCAGTTACGGGCGTCGTCAAGTACGAAACGGTTCCTGTCAGAGTGCCCCACGGTGCGAACGAGGTACCGAGAGAGAAGGTGCCAATCACACTCCCAGTAGCAGCAACATTGAGATCGAACGTCGCGGCCTGACCCTTCAAAGGGGTTGGAGGCAAGACAAATCCGAACCAGGAGCCTGTCAACAGATTGGACCAAACCTGTTTTCCGACGCTCTCCTCGTAGAAATTAGGGTTCTCGGCCTCGCTCCACTTAGAGGAGACATACGAAGTAATCGAAAACGACATGGACGGAGAAGCGATCAGATCCTTGTAGAAATCACCTCCCTTCCTGTTGGCTTCTTGGTCCGCATTCGAGTATACCCCGGTCGTCGCGAGGCCAAAACCTTCGATCTCGGTTCCAGAGCTTTCCTCCTCTGCCGATTTGACGCCAGATTTGCCAGCGGTATTGAAGTACGTCGCGCCCTGCTGAAAGAAGTGCCCCAGTTTGTCACTGCCCATACACACACCCGCAATCTTCATCGTAGGATTCAGAATAGGAAACATAACCTGCCTCCATAGGCCATACTGCACCCCGTCGTATTTAGTCGAAGCCTTCGATGGCATTGAGATTTTCTTCGCCGAGAGCCCCTCGGCCCACACCTCAATAACAGTGCGACCAATACTGGCCTTGCTGTTCGCGCCTATATCATTCGCCACGCCGATCGCTACGTCTATCCCCTTGGGGGCCGTACCGGCAGCGCTCCTCGCATCCTTGATCGACCGGTTGACCTCCTGGTCTACATCTGCTGCGGAGTCTACGAGCGCGGAGCACCCGGGTACAGTGTCCGTCTCCGCTCGCTGCACCACTGTACGAGTGCCCCTCTGCTGGACGACATGAGCGAGTTCATGAGCGAGGAGCCGTCGTCCTGCTAGCGTGTGAGGAGCGTAGTGACCCCGCCCAAACACGATGTCCCCCCCGACCGTGAACGCCTTTGCGTGGATGGCCCGCGCCGCCCTCGCGGCCTGTGCGCCGGAGTGAATTCGGACCTGGCTGAAATCGTGCCCGAAACGCGGTTCAAAGAACTTGCGGGACGACGGAGGCAGCACCTGCCCAGAAGAACGCAAGACTCCGTCAACAGCCTCAGATCGGACCGCCTGCCCCTGGCCGGGAGAGGAATTAGGCACGCGCTGGAGCGGGAGGGGTGCATTGCGATGGGCGGCACCTCTCCCCTGACCCAAAGACGTGCTCAAAGGCAGATCGGGGCGAACGGTGATCCGCTCCGCGATTCGGTCCGCTTCCTGCTCGTATCGATCCCGCGATGACCTCACGATAAGAGGACTCGCCCGCTGCGAAGGCGATGCGGATCGCGCGTTGGACGAGGCGACTCGATTCGTTGCCTGCAGCTGAAGAGGGGCCTGTACGCGCACCTTGGGTCCTAATAAGCGACAAAGAAGAATTAGGAGATCTTCTCCTGCATTCTATAGCACGCCTGCATCCCGTCCCCGGCCGGGATGCGTGACTCTGTCTGAAGAGTATAACCAAACGTAGCCACTCGCCGATCTCCAGACTCCCTGGGCATACTAAGCTAGGTCGAGGACGTGGAACGTGAGCCAGTACAACTCCACTAGAGGCACGAACAGCCCGAACGCGGCGCCCGCCACCACCTGCGCCACGGTGTGCGCCTTCGCGCGGACCCGCGCCCACATCAGCACCGGCAGCAGCAACACGAGCGGCGCCGTCGTCGCGACCGTCAGCGCGGCCTCCCAGTCCGCCGGGAGGTTCTCCCACGCCACGAGCGCGACGAAGAGCAGCCCGCTCACGAACGCCGCCAGCCCGGCCATGTGGATCGAAATCTTCCAGACCCGTGTGATCGCGATCAGGACGAGCGTGTTCACCGGGTAGATCGCCGCGAAGGAGACGAGCACGGGCACAGCGGTCGTCGCCGTCGCGCCCAAGAGCGCGATGCCCGCGGCGTACGAGCCGACGCAGACGAGCATTGGGAGCGTACGGCGGGACCTGTCGCGCACCTCCAGCGTCGCCACGCGGCCATCGCGGACCATCCAGAGGAGCGCGAGGAGCGGGACCACGGTGAACGTCGCCACGGAGACGCCGAACACCCAGGCGACCTCGCCGCCCGGCGCCCCGAAGTGCCACGAGACGAGCGCGAACGCGATGGGCGGGAAGGCCAGCGGGTTGAGGAAGTACGAGAGCGCGTCGGCCAGCCGCTCTGCGCGGGGCCGCGTCTGGCGCGAGACGGGGACGGCGCCGCTCACAACTCCGCCCGCCTCGGTACCGAGGCCGAGGGAGTCACTGGGCCAGACATCCCCTTCCCCTGGCCTCGGGGGAGAGGGGACGTCGTAGATGAGCCCGTGAGACTCTTGGACCTCGAACCCTGAAGCACCTCTAGTACGCCTTCGCGTAGACGACGCGGCTCGCGGCAGGCGCGCCTGAGACCGGGTCCGTGCCCGCCTCCTCGGTGTCCACGCCCGGGAACTGGCCGGGGAACGGGAGGCAGCGGATCGTCGCCTTGGTCTCCTCCTTGACGCGTGCCTCTGTCTCGGCGGTACCGTCCCAGTGCGCGAGCGCGAAGCCCCCGGCCTCCACGACCTCCTTCAGACGGTCGTAGCTGTCCACGACGTGCGTGTTCTCTGCACGACGGTCGAGGGCGACCTGGAAGAGGTCTGTTTGGATGGCATCGAGCGTCTCGCGGACCGTTTCGGCGATGGCGTCGCGCTGCACGGATTGCTTCTCGCCCGTATCGCGCCGGGCCATCTCGACGCTGCCGTTCTTCACATCGCGCGGGCCGATGGCGAGGCGGACGGGGACGCCCTCCACCTCGTACTGGGCAAACTTCCAGCCCGGACGGTACTGGTCGCGGTCGTCGAGGATCACGCGGACGCCCGCGTTCATGAGCACGTCGCGCATCTCGCGAGCCGCGCCGAGGACGGCCTCGTTGTCCCCGTTTTTCTTCAGGATAGGCACGATGGCGACCTGCGTCGGCGCGAGGCGAGGCGGCAGGACGAGCCCCTGGTCATCCGAGTGCGTCATGATGAGTGCACCGATGAGTCGCGTGGAAACGCCCCAGGAGGTCGCCCAGACGTATTCGGGCTCGTTGTCCTTGTTCTGGAAGGTGCAGTCGAACGCCTTCGCGAAGTTCTGCCCGAGGAAGTGACTCGTCCCCGCCTGGAGTGCTTTCCCGTCCTGCATGAGCGCCTCAATGCAGTACGTGTCTACAGCGCCCGGGAAGCGCTCGCTGGCCGTCTTGACGCCCTTCACGACAGGCATCGCCATCCACTCCTCGGCGAAGGTAGCGTAGACATCGAGCATCTGGCGCGTCTCCGCGACCGCCTCCGCCTCGGTGGCATGCGCCGTGTGGCCCTCCTGCCAGAGGAACTCGGCGGTGCGGAGGAAGAGGCGCGTCCGCATCTCCCACCGGACCACGTTCGCCCACTGGTTGATGAGGATCGGGAGATCGCGCCAGGACTGGATCCACTTCGAGTACGTGTCCCAGATGATGGTCTCGGAGGTCGGCCGGACGACGAGCGGCTCTTCCAACTCTGCGGCGGGATCCACCACGAGGTCGCCGTCTTCCTCCTTGAGGCGATAGTGCGTGACCACGGCGCACTCCTTCGCGAAGCCTTCGACATGCTCCGCCTCCTTCGCGAGGAAGCTCTTCGGAATGAAGAGTGGGAAGTAGGCGTTGCGGTGACCGGTGGCCTTGAACATCCCGTCCAGGCCGCGCTGCATGTTCTCCCACAACTCGTAGCCATTGGGAGGCAACACCATAGAGCCGCGTACCGGCGAGGTTTCTGCCAGCTTCGCGGCGCGGACGATGTCCTGGTACCACTGGGCGTAGTCCTGGTCCCGGGGGGTGATGCGCTCGGCCATAATCGGAGAGTGAACGAAGAGAGAGTCTGGGCGTTATGATGCGGTGCGCATTCTTGCGCTCCCGCGTTACCTCGCACGCGCGCGAGGCGGCACGAGAGGAGAGCCGCATGAAGATAGACGGCTCGCCTCCCGCCCCGCCTTCCCCGGCACCCGATCCTCGCGCGGCCTTCACGCCGCCCGTTCCCCTTCCCGCGATGACGTCCCGCCTTCGCTTCCTCCCTGCTCTCGCGCTCGCCGTAGCGCTGGTGGGCTGTTCTTCTAGCCAGCGAACCGCGCGGACCTCCGATATCGAGGTCCGCCCCGCCGATGCCCAAGAACAGGCCGCGCCCACCACCGATACCCCGCGCTCTTCCGTCTCGCCCCGCATCGGCGTGACCGCCGTGATGGACGCCGATACGGACTCTCTCGAGTTCGATGAGGGCCTCTACGGCGACGAGCTCGCCATTGAGAGCGCGGAGCCACTGGACCGCCTCCCGTGGGCCGACGACACCACCGAGGCAGCCCTCCAAGACATCACTGTCTCACGCTACTACTACGACGACGACGGTACCTACTACTACGACGAGGAGGGCACGGCTGTCTATGACGAGGACGCCGAATACTCGTCCTACGCTGCGGACTACTACCACTACGACGACCCGTTCTACTACGCCTCCCCCTACACCCACTATCAGCCCTACACCAGCTACAGCCCCTACTTCCGCTACGGCTGGTGCCGCGCTCGCTACTTCGGGCACCTCGGTTTCTACGGACGCAACCGCTGCTTCGGCGGGGGCGGCTTCTTCGCCGGGTTCCACGGCGTCGGGTTCTACGATCCGTTTTTCTACGACCCCTTCTTCTATGACCCGTTCTTCTACGGCGGAGGGGTGAACCTGGCCTTCGGGTTCGGTCATCGGGGCTTCTTCGGCCGGGGCTACTACGACGGATACTGGGATGGATACCATGACGGGCGCTACCGCTACCGCCGCGCCTGGCGCTATGACGACGGTCGCTTCCGCGACCGGGACCGTCGCGGTTACGATGACGGCGACCGTGGCCCCGTGGCCGGAGGCATCGCACGCGCACCGCGACCGGACCGCATCCCCACTGCCCGCACTCCCGGCCTCGGCACGCCGACGCGCGTCCGCAAGCCTGCGGACCACGTGGACCCGACGCGTGACCCTCGCGACCCACGCGTCACGCGCCGCGTTGTCCCGGAGCAGCCCTCTACCACGACGAGGACGCCTGTGATCAGCAGTCCGCGCGCACCGACCGCCGCGACGCCGGGCGCACCCGTGACTACCCAGCCACGCACGCCGCGCGTTGGCACCTCGCGCACTGGAACAACGCGCGCGACGCCTCCAACGCGAACGCAGAGCCCACGCACGGAGACGACCCGAACAGAAACTCGCCGCGCTGAGACGCCCCGTTCTGCGCCACCGCCACGCACCCGGCGGAGCGAGCCCGCTCCGCCACCACGTACCCGTCAGACTCCACCGCGGAGTGAGCCTGCACCGCCGCGCACACGCCGCAGCGAGCCGTCTTCACGCCCGAGCCCCCCACCGCGCCGCACGCAGCGGCCGAGCCCTCCACCGCGCGAGAGCCGTCCGAGTCCTCCGCCTCGACGCGAGAGCCGACCGAGCCCGCCGCCGCGTCGTGAGAGTCGGCCGAGTCCGCCACCCCGGCGGGAAAGCCGTCCGGCCCCGCGCCGCTCTCGAGGCGGAGACAGTGGGCGCGCCCGGTCCTCGTCCCGCTCGTCGGGCAGCAGCGCCCGGCCATCGCGCTCATCAAGCAGCCGCGCCAGCCGCCCGTCGCGCTCGTCGAGCCGGTCCAGCGGACGCTCTAGCCGCCGAGGCGGCAACTGAGCCTACCTAGGCGCTACAGATAATCCCAAGGGGGCATGCCGACTACGGCGTGCCCCCTTTTTCTATCTCCAGTCTTCTGCTCGCCACACCCAGAGGCCGGGTGGCGCGAGGGAAAACACCGTTCCGTGCCGCAGTAAAACCGGCTCGCTACAAGCGTGCTGTTTTTTTAGCACGAGATGTAACTGACCACCCGTTCTTCGCGTCCCTGGAGCACCTCTCTGCGTTGCCCCTCTCGACTCGTGGCCTTTCTCCCTCTCGTCCTGCGCGCCTCTCCTGCTTGCCTCCTCCGTCGCTCAGACGCAGGCGAGCCCTCTCTCCATCGAGGCCCATGTAGGACGGCGTTCTCGATCAAGGCGAGCCAGTGGTCCGGCCTGTAGGGGGGCCGAGCCAGTGGCGGGGAGCGGGTACCCTCCCTCCCGAGCCTTGCCGCCGGAGGCCCTCATGGCCTCCGGCGGTTTTTTGTTGTGCGAGGCGCTCCGCCTCGGTGCACGCAGGGACCGAGCGAGGCGGGCGGGGTCAGCGCGAGCCCACCGGAGTCTCCTCCATTTCCAGCAGCGCGAATGCGGCATCCGGGTAGCGCGTGATGGGCGCTTCGTAGACCGGTACCCAGTCTTGGCCGCTTGTAGCTATGGGACCGATCCCAGCCCCCAAGACTGCGCCATTCACGATAAATAGGGAGCCTATCCCTACCTGATCGTCGTCCGGGTTCTCCGAGACCCACCAGAGAACACCCAGTGCAACGCCGGAAAGGGCACCGTAGAGCGTCCCTCGTGCAACTCCCTGCCCAGACGACAGGCTGGCGTCTGCCTCGATGTAGCCGATCTCTGACGTGGGGATACTCACCTCGCTCGTACTGATCTCGACCTCCATCCTCCGCACCCGCCGCACGTCAACGACTGTCACCTTAGACCCGACGGCCACATACCCTCGGACCGGGACCCGTCCATCAGTGAAATGGACCTGTGCTTTCCGGCCCTCCAGTGCTCGGTTCACCTCTGCAAGCGTCGCTGGCATTGGATCCACCTGCGGACGCTGAAGGGAGGCACAGCTCATGCAGAGAACGAGGAGGAGTGGGAGAACACGCATGAGGACGCGAGTGAGACCACGAGAAGGACGCTCCGAAGGTAGACCCCGATACCGAGGCGGGCGAGGTTACGTCGCCCGCCCCAACACGGGAATGGAGGCGCCCGCTTCTTCTCAACTCGTTAGCATGACTTTCTACTCTTCTCCTGCCATACAGAGACCCCTCTCTTTAGAAAATAATCCTAGCGTACTTGACACCCTGTATTAATCTCTTTACTCTCTGCTCAAGGAAGACACAACACAACTCCATGCGCCTTCTCTCTCTCGTCCTCTTATTCGCAGCCCCCTCTGCCCTTGCAATCCCTCCGATGTGTGAGGGTCCCATCGGAGGGTGCGACTTCGAGGTCGAGCCGTGCGATGGGGAGGTCTGTGGAGCCCCCGACTACCAACTCACGATCACGTGTCCTAATGGAGAAGGGAGTTGGACGCCCATCAGTCACATGGAAGCCATCGAATGGTGCCGATAGCCCATCTCTTTTCTCCTTCCCCGTCCCTCATGCCCTCTCGCACTCGCCCGTCCTCCTCCCGTCGAATCGTCTTCGTGCTTCTTGCCCTCGCGTTCTGGTCCGTTCTGGCGCCCGCTGCTGCAGCCCGCCCTGGGTTCGAGTGCGATGGAGCGCAGGGGAGTTGCACATGGGATGTGTGGTACGACGCCTCCCTAGACCAACACTGGTTCGAGACGGACTGCCCAAGCGGGGAAACATCGTCGCCTATCTCTTATGCGACCGCATGCGACCTCTGCTGCTTGGTCTGATTCGCCCCACCCCCATTTGCCATGAAACCGCTCGCTCTCGCTCTCACCGCCCTCGTTCTCGTGACAGCTGGCTGTCAAGATCCCTTCCAACCGGAACCTCCGCCCACGCTGCCTGCCACCGCCCAGGCTGTGCTGGATGACATCGGAAGCCTCCACTTCTATGATCCCTCCTACGCGTCTCTTTCTCAGGTCGAGCGGGATGAGATGAAGGCCACTCGGAGAGCCTGCCAGCGAGGCATCGTGAAGGCTGTCATCTTCGCGGAGGATCTCGCCGACGCACACGCTGAGGTGGAGACGTTCTTCGAGGCGGGCACGGTAGAACCCAACCGGATGTGCCGTCAGATGGCCGCCGCGACCATCCTCAAGGGTCACGTCATCCCGGAACAGAGCGACTTCTCGCCAGACAACGCCGACATCGTGTCCGCCTATGCCGAGTCCATGATCGAGAATGGGAGCCCTGAAGTCGTGACGTTCCTCCAGACCCTCGAAGCTCTGGAGCGTGAAGGGCTCAACGAGTTGAGCCACTCACTCGCAGTCCGTTCCATCCCCTACACCGAGCAGTATCGCGACTATTTTGTGGGATGCACGAACTGCGGCACCACGCCCGTCGCACGCGCCCAGATGGGAGGCACCGCGCCTGGCTCCGATGCTGCGATCGACGGTCTGCTTCAGAGAGCGCAGGCAGGCCCCATCGATTTGTAACCGATCCGCCTCGGTAGGCCCATGGAGCACCCGAGGCAAGCGACATCACGCACCTACTCCCACTCGATGGTCGCGGGCGGCTTGCTGCTCACGTCGTACGCCACTCGGTTGATACCCCGGACAGAGTTGATAATCCGATTGCTCGCGCGGCCGAGGACCTCGTAGGGCAGCTTCGCCCAGTCTGCCGTCATCCCGTCCGTGCTGGTCACGGCGCGGAGGCAGACCGCCTGCTCGTACGTCCGGTAGTCCCCCATCACCCCGACGGATTTGACAGGCAGAAGGACCGCGAACGCCTGCCAGACATCATCGTACGTGCCGGAGGTCTCCAGCTCGTCCAACCAGATGGCGTCGGCCTGGCGGAGGAGATCGGCGTCCTCGCGCGTGATGGGGCCGAGGATGCGGACGGCGAGGCCAGGGCCAGGGAACGGGTGGCGCCGGATGATGGCCTCGGGCACGTCGAGTTGGCGCCCCACGTCACGGACCTCGTCCTTGAACAGCTCGCGAAAGGGCTCTAGCAGTTCGAAACCCAGTTCCTCCGGGAGACCGCCCACGTTGTGGTGGCTCTTGATCGTCGCGGACGGGCCCTTGAAGCTGACGCTCTCGATCACGTCCGGGTAGAGCGTGCCCTGCGCGAGGAAGCGTGGCCGGTGGCCGAGTTCGGCCTCCAGCGCATGCGTCTCGTCGGTGAACACCTCGATGAACACGCGACCGATGATCTTGCGCTTCTGCTCCGGGTCCGAGACGCCCGCTAGCTCGGAGAGGAAACGCTCGCTCGCGTCCACGGCGCGGAGATCTAGCCCGAAGCCCTCGCGGAAGGTGGTCTGCACCTGCTCGAACTCGCTCATTCGGAGGAGCCCGTTGTCCACGAAGATGCAGGTCAGCTGATCGCCGATGGCCTTGTGGATGAGCGCCGCCGCGACGCTGGAATCCACGCCGCCTGAGAGCCCGAGCACGACGTGATCATCGCCGACGGTCTCGCGGATCTCGCGGACTTTCTCGTCAATGAAGCTCTCGGTGGTCCAGTCGCCGGAGGCACCGCAGACCTCAAGGGCGAAGTTCTGCAAGAGCCGTGCGCCGTCGTCGGTGTGGACCACCTCGGGGTGGAACTGGACGCCGTAGATGGGGCGCGCCTCGTGCGCGACGGCCGCGATGGGCGCGTTCTCTGTCGCCGCGATGGACTGGAAGCCCGTGGGCAGCTTCGTGAGGTGGTCGCCGTGGCTCATCCAGACGGTCGTGTGCATCGGGATCCCCGCGAAGAGAGGCGTCTCGGCGTGGCCCACCAACTCGGCGCGACCGAACTCGCGGTGGTCGCTGGGCTCCACGATCCCGCCGAGCGCGTGTGCCATGGCCTGGAGGCCGTAGCAAATGCCGAGCACCGGCACCGGCTCGCCCGGCCTCGGTGCCGAGGCGGGCTGGGTCATCTCCAGTAGCGCGGGGGCCAGTTGCGGGGCGCCGTCGTCATAGACGGACATGGGACCGCCGGAAAGGATGAGGCCCGTCGGCGCCATCGCGATCACCTCTGCCGGATCCACGGTGCAGGGGTGGATCTCGCAGTAGACGCCCGCCTCGCGGACGCGCCGCGCGATGAGCTGGGTGGTCTGGCTCCCGTAGTCCAGAATCAGGATGAGCTGGTGCTGCATGAGTCGTCTGTACTGCATACTGCGAAACGCACAAGGGTGCCCGGTTGCGGCTGTTCCGCTCGGGCACCCTTGCGCAGTACGCAGTACGAACTGTTAGCTGTCCTCGCCGATCATGTGGGTGTAGGCGTCGGCGGACATGAGGCCGTCCACCTCGGCAGGATCGGCAGGGCGGATCTTGATCATCCAGCCCTCACCGTAGGGGTCGGCGTTGACCGTCTCGGGGGTGTCTTCGAGGGCCTCGTTGATCGCCTCCAGGGTGCCGCTGATGGGCGCGAACAGCTCGCTGACGGTCTTGACGGCCTCCACGCTACCGAAGGGCTCTTCGGCGGCCACCTCGTCGCCCTCGCCCGTTTCCACATCCACGTACACGATGTCGCCGAGGGCATCCTGCGCGTAGTCCGTGATGCCGATGACCGCGAGGCCGTCGTCGTCGAGGCGGACCCACTCGTGGTCCTTGGTGTAGCGGAGATCTGCGGGGGTCGTCATAGCGGGTTGGAAGGTGAGAAGGTTCTAAAGTGGGAAGGTTCTGGAGGTCTTGGTATCGCCTCAGCGCCGGAGACGACAACGTTTCAACCTTCGCACCTCCACACCTTCGGACGTTACGCCTCCGGTGTGAGTTCGAAGCGCTCCAGGAACTTCGTGTCGAAGTCCCCGGCGCGGAATCGCTCGTCGCGGAGGAGTTGCTGGTGGAACGGCACGGTGGTCTTGACACCCTCGACGATGAACTCGTCTAGGGCGCGCTGCATCTTGCGGATCGCCTTCTCGCGCGTGTCATCCCACACGATGAGCTTGGCGATGAGCGAGTCGTAATGGGGCGGGATGGTGTAGCCACCGAAGACGTGCGTGTCGCAGCGAACGCCGCGGCCCTTGGGACTGTGGAAGCCCGTGATGGTGCCGGGGCTCGGCGCGAAGTTGCGGAACGGGTCCTCGGCGTTGATGCGGCACTCGATGCTGTGGCCGTGGAGCTGTCGCGCGCCGCTCTCGAACGTCTCGCCAGAGGCCACGCGGAGTTGCCACTCGATGAGATCGGTGTCTGTCACCTCCTCCGTGACAGGGTGCTCCACCTGAATCCGGGTGTTCATCTCCATGAAGTAGAAGTCCCGATTCTTGTCCACCAAGAACTCCACGGTCCCGGCGCCGGTGTACTTCACAGCCTCAGCGCCCGCCATTGCAGCCTGGCCCATGCGCTCGCGAAGCGCCTCATCCACGATGGGCGAGGGGGCCTCTTCGAGGAGCTTTTGGTGGCGGCGCTGGATGGAGCACTCGCGCTCGCCAAAGTGGATCACGTTGCCCGTGCCGTCGCCGAGGAGTTGGATCTCGACGTGGCGCGGCTCCTCGACGAACTTCTCGATGTAGATCCGGCCGTCGCCGAAGGCCGCTTGCGCCTCGTTGCTCGCCGCGACGAAGAGTTTCTCGAACTCGGCCTCGTCTCGCGCCATGCGCATGCCCTTGCCGCCGCCGCCCGCGCTGGCCTTGATCATGACGGGGAAGCCCGCCTCGGTAGCCGCGCGGAGGCCCTCAGCCGCATCGGCCACGGCGCCATCGCTCCCGGGCACGACGGGCACGCCCGCCGCTTGCATCGTCTCCTTGGCGACGCTCTTGTCGCCCATGCTCGTGATGGTCTCAGGGCGCGGCCCGATGAACACGAGGTCGTTGTCTGCGCAGGTCTGCGCGAAGTGGGCGTTCTCTGCGAGGAAACCGTAGCCCGGGTGGATGGCGTCGGCGCCCGTGACCTCGGCTGCGGCGATGATGCTCGGCACGTGGAGGTAGGACTTCGCAGACGGCGGCGGACCGATGCAGACGGCCTCGTCAGCGAACTTGACGGGGAGGGTATCGCGGTCGGCGGTGGAATAGACGGCCACCGTCTTGATGCCCATCTCCTGGCACGTCCGAATGATGCGGAGCGCGATTTCGCCTCGGTTGGCGATGAGGACCTTGCGGATCATGACTCGGGATGCGTGATACGTGAGGGGGGACGAGCGGAGGCACGAGGCGGGCGACCTCGCGCGTCACGCGTCACGCTTCGATCACGAACAGCGGCTGGTCGAACTCGACCGGCTCCGCGTTCTGGACGAGGATCTGCTTGATGGTCCCGGCGGTCTCGGCCTCGATCTCGTTCATCAGCTTCATCGCCTCGATGATGCAGAGCGTCTGCCCGACTTCCACCCGGTCGCCGACGGTCACGAAAGGGTCGGAGTCTGGAGAGGGCGCGGCGTAGAACGTGCCGACGATAGGCGCGGGGACGAGCGTCTCGTTCGCTCCAGAGCCGGGCTCGGTCGCCTCGGCGGGAGCAGTGGCCGGAGCGGCGGGAGCCGGGGCCGACGCGGCCACAGCGGGTGCTGGCGCAGCAGGAGGCGCGGGTGCTCCGCCGTAGCTCGGCATCGCGATAACCGTGGGTTGCCCCGAGGCGGAGGGCTCCGGCGCAGGCGCCGTCGCGCGGACGGTCAGCTTGAAGTCCTTCTCTTCGACTTTGACCTCCGCTAGGCCGCTCTCGGCGACGATGGCGAGGAGGCGTTCGATCTTGTCGAGGTCCATGGGGAGGGGCTGTCAGAGGGGAAGGCCAGAAAGTACGACGGCTACCCGTGCAGGCGCGACCCAGCCCCGCCCCGACGGCGGAGGACGCCCCAGGTCGGTTCACGCCCGGCGGGAGCGGCTGCTCGCTGGCGGGGCTACGACGCCGCACGGACGGACGCGAGGACCTCGTCTGCCCGATCGTCACGCCCCGCCTCGCGGTACACGCGGGCGGCATCTTGTGCGAGGGCACGGGCGCGGGCGGCGCCTCCCGTCTGCGCGAGCGTGGCGGCGAGCTTGGCGGCCGCAGTGGCCGTACCGACGTCCGTCACCTCGCCGCCCAAGAGCGCGAACGCCTCCTCGTAGATGGGGAGCGCGCGGGCGGGACTTTCCATCGCCTCCGCATCGGCGAGCGATACCAGGAAGATTCCCATCTGCCCAGACGTGGGGTCGATGATGCGCCGAGCCGCAGCGACGACCTCGCGCATCTCGGTGATCGCGCGGCGGTCCCCCATCTCCTTCCACGCCCCGGAGCGGATGCGCCGGAGGCCGAGAACGGTGTAGTGGTCCGGGCCGAACTGAGCCACGGCCTGCTCGAGGGCCGGAGTGACGACCTCGACGGCCCGCTCAGGCTCTCCCGCAGCGGAGAGCACCTGGGCGTACAGACGGTCCACGACCGACTTGGCGGCATCTCGACCGGGCTCTTCGGAGATCGCGAAGGCGCGCTCCAGCACGGGTAGCGCGTCCTCAGTGCGGCCCAGCCTGTTGTACATCGCGCCGAGGTCGGCGTAGGCGCGGGACGACAGCCACATGTAATGATCGGGATCCGGGTTCGCATCCAGAGCGCGGGCCATGTCGGCCGAGCGCGTCATGAGCGGGATGGCCTCCTCGGTCTGCCCGTTGTGGTCCAACGCTTTGGCGAGTTCGCCCAGGGTATAGGCGTGCATGGTGCTACCGCTCTGGCCGAGCGGACCATCGAGAAGGGCGACGGCCTCACGCAACGGTTCCACCGCGTCTTCCTGCTTGCCCAGCATGAGGCGTGCAGTGCCAAGCGTGGTGAGGTGACTCGTCCGCTGGGAGAGCACGGAGGGCACGGCAGGAATGGGCACGCCGACGGCGACCGTCGCGAGCGATTCCGCAATCGCGAACTGACCCCGGTTGAGGTAGATGGTGCTGAGCGCGCCGAAGAGCGCAGCCTGCGCCCTCGGGTTGCTCATCGTGTCCGCCGTGGCGCGGAACCGGTCGAGCATGGCCTGCGCGGCGAGGGCGTCGATGCCCATCTCGTCGGGGTCGCCGGTCTGGAACGCGACCGCGAACGCATCCAGGCCGTCGGCGAAGTTGCCGACCTCCGCGAGCGCGGCCTCGCGCTGGGTGCGGGCCTCGGCGGCCTGCCACAGCGCTGCGCCCGCCCCGCAGACGACTGCCAGCAACGCGATCGCTGCCGTCGCGACCAGCGCCCGGTTCCGCCGCACGAACTTCCCCACGCGGTACGCCCGAGATTCCGGCCGCGCCTCCACCGGCAACCCGTCCAGGTGGCGCCGGACGTCCGCACCCAGTTCCGCCGCGCCTCGATACCGCCGCTCCGGATCTTCGCGGAGCGCTTTGAGACAGATCCGGTCGAGGTCGCCGCGGAGGCGTCGGCGAAGCCGCTCCGCCGTCGTGGAGCGCAGCGCGCCCGTGTCTGCGCCGGGTACCCCCACCTCGGCACCGAGGCGGGCGGGGCTGTGCGGGACGCGCCCGCCGGTCGACGAGGAGGTCGTGACGGCCTCCGAGGGGCGCGTGAGGTCGTCCGCGCTCGGGCGGCGACCGGCGAGGAGTTCGTAGAGGAGCACGCCGAGGCCGTACACATCGGTCGCGGTCGTGACGGAGCCTCCGGCATGCTGCTCCGGCGCGGCGTAGGCTGGGGTGAAGAGCGGCCGACCGGTCCGGGTCTGCACGCTATCGGGATCGTCCTCCAGTAGCTTCGCGATGCCAAAATCGAGGAGTTTAACGCGAGGAGACTGGGGAGAAGACACGCCTGACTCCCCAGTTTCTAGGTCTGGAGCCCCCTCCGCGACGAGGACATTGCTCGGCTTGAGGTCGCGGTGGACGACCAGCCGCGCGTGGGCGTACGCGACGGCCTCGCAGACCTCACTGAACAGCGCCAGCCGCTCGTTCACGGAGAGGCGACGGCGGTCGCAGTAGGCCGTGATCGGCTCGCCGAGGATCAGTTCGGTCGCGAGGTAGGGCCGCCCGTCCGAGGCCGTGCCGCCGTCGAGGAGCCGCGCGATGGCAGGGTGGTCCAGCCCGGCGAGGATGCGACGCTCGGCGCGGAAGCGCTCGGCGAGATCCGCAGAGAGCCCCGGCCGGACGAGCTTGACCGCGGCGGACTGGCGGAGGTCGTCGGCGAGGAGACGGGACGCGCGCCAGACCTCGCCCATGCCGCCCCTCCCGATGCGCTCGTGCAACGCCCACGGCCCCGCCTCGGGCGGCGCAGGCTCGGACACAGGCTCCATCACCGCCGCCTCCGCGTCCAGCGCGAGCAGGCGCTCCACCTCCTCGCGGAGTGCGGCGTCGGTCGCGCCATCAGGGCCGAGGGCTTCGCGGTCGAGGAACGCGGAGCGTTCGGCGGCGGGGAGATCGGCGGCGCGGTCGAAGAGATCGGAGACCTCGCGCCAGCGGCTGGGGCTCATGGGATCCGGTGGGGTGACGCGGGGAGAGACACGGACGCACGGGAGATCCCGTCATGCAGGCGGCGCCGTCGGGAGGTCGCCACCGAGCTCGCCGCGGAGCCACGCCCGTGCCCGCCGCCAGTCGCGCGTGACCGTGGCCTCGCTGACGCCGAGCGCGTCGGCGGTCTCGTCCAGCGTGAACCCGCCGAACACCTTCAGTTCCACGACGCGGGCGGCGCGAGCGTCCATCGCGCCGAGGCGACCCAGGGCCTCATCCGTCGCGAGGAACCGGTCGGCCTGGTCCACGGAGATCAGCGCCGGGGCATCGTCCAGCGCGAGGTCTGGGGTGCCGCCGCCGCGCTTGAGGGCGGAGCGCTCGCGGGCGTAGTTGACGAGTACCTGCCGCATGGCCCGACTGGCGACGTGGAGGAAGTGGTCGCCGCTGGCGTAGCCCTCGCCGCTGGCATACCGATCGCTGTTGGCGATCCGGAGGTAGGCCTCGTGGACGAGCGCTGTCGTGTTCATGGTCGCGTTGCCGCGCCACTTCGCGCGGTGCGCGCGCGCAATGCGGCGGAGGTCGCCGTAGAGCGTCCGCGCGAGGGCGTCGGGCGAGGGCGTACCCGTGCGCGTGGCCTCGTCGCGGAGGGCGCGCGTGAGGTCTCGGGCGGGGGCGTCGAGCGCGGCGGGAGCGTCCATCGGGGCGGGGAGCGGACGCCCGAACCTATCGACCGGAGCGCAGCCGTTCTCACTTTTTTCGGAGCCGTGACGGAGCCCGAGGCGGAAGGGGGTCTCGGGAGGCGGAGGCCCCATGCCTCGCTCTCACGAACTCTCTCGCTTCCCATGCGACGCTCCCTCTTCGCCCTCGCGACCCTTCTCGTCACTGCCAGCCCCGCGCTCGCGCAGTCCTCCGCCACTGAGCAAATCCCCTACCAGGCTCGCCTCACCGACGCTGCAGGCGATCCTGTGCCGGACGGTCCCCAGACCGTTGCCTTCGTCCTCGCCGATGCCGCTGGCGGGACGTGGACGGAGACCGCCACCGTGCAGACGGTCGGCGGCGTGTTCACGCACTACCTCGGCTCCGTCGCGACCATCGCGGGCATCGACTTCGCCGACGCGCCCACGCTGACGGTTACGCTCGACCCCTCGGGCACACCACGGACGTTTGGGCCCGTTCCACTCGGCGCGGTGCCGACGGCGTACCGCGCGATTGAGGGCGACGGCGGCACGCTCACGCTTCCGTTCTCCGGCCGCCTCGACGTGCCGACCGATGTGTTCGGCTACACGACGGCGCGAGCTAGCATCGGGAGAACGTATAACCGTTTCGGCGTTGGCCTCAGCGTCGCGTTCCGGGCGGACTCTGCCTCCTTCGGGTTCGTCGCAGATTCCGTCTCGGCTGCCCTCTATGCGGACCGCACATCGGGAAGCGCTGTCTACATCAACGACGCAGGCGCCGACGGCGTTCGAGTCATCAACGCAGGCAGCGACGGCGTCTTCGTCAACACCGCGGGCGACGACGGCTTCCGCATCGACATCGCGGGCGCCAACGGCGTCCGCGTCGGCAGCGCGGGCGAAGACGGCGTCCGCGTCAGCAGCGCGGGCGAAGACGGCGTCCGCATCGGCAGCGCGGGCGAAGACGGCGTCTTCGTTGACTACGCTTCCAATAACGGAATACGTATCAGAACATCAGATCAAAATGGTATTGACGTCTTCCGTGCGGGCTTGGATGGCGTCTTTGTCGACTACACGGGCGGAAACGGCGTCTGGGTCTCCAGGACTGCAGGCGATGGTCTTCTCATTGGTACGAGCGGTGACACCGACGGTGACGGAAGACCGGATGTTTCGCGGAGCGGTGTTCAAGTCGACGATGCGGGCGGCGACGGCGTCAAAGTTGTCGGAGCGCGGGAACACGGCATCGAAGCGACGGGCTCCGACGGCAATTATCTCCGTTCGAATGGCTTTAGTGTAGCTGATCTCGTGCTCGGTGCGATCGATGCGAGCTCAACTGGGGACGACGGCATTCTCGCGAGTGATCCCTCGTACTCCAGCAGTGACCTGCTCCTCAGATCCCAAGACAATGTGGATGTATTTATCGATGTTGCAGGGGGAAATCTGAGCGAGTTCCGGGTTTTCAACAGACTTGGTCTTCCCGTCTTCCGCGTTGATAATAGCGGCGTCACTTCGCTGACCGGCCCGGCACTCGTAGGCGAGGCCGCCGCTCACCTCGACGACCCCACCGCGCCCGAGGCCCGCACCCTTACCCTCCCCGCCGCGATCTCCGACGAGCGCCTCGTCGCCTTCAGCGGGAACGTGGTCACGGACGCGAGCGGGTCCGCCTCGGTCACGCTCCCGGCCTACGCGGAGGCGCTCGCAGGCGACTTCCGCTACCAGCTCACCGCCATCGGCAGCTTCGCGCAGGCCATCGTCGGCGAGAAGATGACGGGAGGCCGGTTCACGATCCGCACGAGCGAGCCTGGCGTGGAGGTCTCGTGGCGCGTGGAGGGCGTGCGGCAGGATGCGTGGGCGCGGACCAACGCCCGCGAGGCCGTCGCGCAGAAAGCACAACCCGGCCGGTATGTCCACCCTGAAGCGTTCGGCCTCGACGCCTCGCTCGCCATCGCGCTCGAGGCGGACGGACCGAGCGAGCTGACGGCTGAGGGACGCGCCCGTCTGGCGGCAGAGGCCGCCGAGCGCGAAGCCCGTGAGGCCGAGCGCCTCCAGCGCGAGCAGGAAGTCGCTGAGGAAGAGGCCCGCCGCGAGGCCCAGCGCCGCTCCAACCGCTAACCCTTCGCCCCCTGCACAATGACACGCGTTTCCCTCGCCGCGCTGGCGGTGCTTCTCGCCCTCCCCGCGTCCGCACAACCCACCTCGCGCTCGGCCTCGCCCGTGCCGTCCGGCAGCCGGGCGGCCGTAGCCCCTGCGCAACTCCAGGGCCTCTTCGCCGCAGGCGGCACCACCGCGACACCGTCCGGTAGCCTCCGCCTCGGCAGCAGCGTGGGCGGGGTCGCGCCGGGACGCTCCACCGCTGGCGACCTCACACTCGAAGGCGGCTTCTGGTACGCCTCGTCCGCTGCTTCCTCGTGCGCCCCTCCCGGCGGGACACTCCCCATCGTATCCACCTTCGACGCGGACGCCGAGTGCTGGACCGCCCCCACCGCCCAGTTCCTCGACTGGCTTTCAGACGGCGGCGGCTTCATCCAGGGCAACGAGGAGGGCTCACCCGACGTTTTCGTCTTCGAGGCACCAGAGGCCTACCTCGGCCAGACCGCCGACGCTCTCTACGGCGGCACGCTGACGTTCAATCTGGCGGTCGAGGTCATCGACGGGACCCCGGTGGAGAACCCGGAAGTCGTCCTCATTTTCGAAGGCAACCGGTTCGCCTACGAGGTGGAGCCCGTGCCCACGGGGAGCTTCCAGACGTACACCGTCCCACTCACCGAGGCCGGGTGGCTCGCATCCGACGACACACCTGTCAGCCGCACGGCCTTCACCACGCTGCTCGGGTCGTTCGACGCGCTCCAGATCGCCGCCAGCCAGACGCCCATCTTCGATCCCGAGATCGTCTCGCTCGACAGCGTCGTGCTGAGCGGCCCGGTCTCCTCCGGCGGCATGCCGCCGCTCTACGCTGAGGGACCAGCAGACGACATCCGCATCGGCGACGGGCCGTTCGAGGTCACGATCTACGCAGGCACCGCCGAGGACTCGGTGACGGACCTCTTCGGCGTCGCCTTCGATGTGGACCTGAGCAACGCGCTCGGCGATGGCACCCGTCGTGTGAGCGTCGTCTCCGCGAGGGCGCCGGAGACCGACTGCACCGGCGACGGTCAGCCCGACGCGACCGTGTTCCAGACGTTCGAGAGCGGCACCCCCACCGACGCCCTCGCGATGGCGTTCTCCCTTCGCGGCGACGTGTGCGCCACTGGGCTCGATGGCCGCGTCCCCGTCGCCATCTTGACGCTCACCGCAGACCTCAACGGCGATCAGGTCCTCGACCTCTCTGCCCCGACCGCGAACGACAGCCAGGGCGCGCCTCTCGCGCTGGGGCCGCAGGACCTCACGCTGACCCTCCTCCCGACTCTGGTCGTGTGGCCTGGCGATACCGACGACAGCGGCCTCGTGGACGCGCAGGACCTGCTCCCCATCGGCGCGAGGTTCGGGGTAACGGGTCCCGCGCGAGACGCCGCCGAGCAAGGCATCACCTGGGAGGCCAAAACGGCCACACCATGGCCCGCGCTCTCCGACACGTACATCGACGCCAACGGCGACGGCACCATCAACAATGCCGATGTGCTCGCCGTGGGTCTCAACTTCGGCCGGACGCAGACCGCGCCGCGTCCCGAGGCCACCCGTCCCGGCGTGCGGTCCGTCGCCTCGCGCGGGTCTGCCCGCCTCGGCACCGAGGCGAGGGGAGCGGAGGCGGGGGCTGTCGCGGCGAAGGGCGCGACCGAGCCTCTCGCCGAGGTCGTCCTCGCGCCGCAGCCGGTCGGGACCGAGATTCCCGTCATGGTCTCCGCCAGCGCCACGGACGTGCTCGGCGCTGCCGCGCTGCTCGCTCTCCCGGCGGAGTTGGAGCCTGTGGGTGCTGCCGCCAGCCCCCTCTTGGACGACGGAGACGTGCTCGATCTGTGGGCCGCCGTACCCGGCGGCGTGGACGCCGCCGCGACCCGGAAGCGGGGCGCCGAGACGCTCTCAGGCACGGGGGACCTCGTCGTCGTCACGCTCCGCGTGGCCTCACTGATGGCGGGCCCGGCGACGGTCGGCCTGTCGCGGCTCACGCTCGGCACACCCTCTGGCTCGGTCCCGGCCGACCCGCTCTCGGTCAGCATCGGCAGCGCGTTCGCGGTCGCGGGCCAAGAGGCGCCGGTCGGCGTCGCGTTCGGGCTGGAGGCCGTCTCGCCCAACCCCACGCGCGGCACGGCCGCGATCCACCTCGGGATGGACAGCGCTGCATCCGCCGCGCGAGTGTCGGTCTTCGACGCGCTCGGCCGCGAAGTCGCCGTGCTCCACGAGGGGCCGCTAGGGGCGGGTGCCCACACCGTCAGGCTCCAGAGCGGCACCCTCGCGCCGGGCGCCTATCTCGTGCGAGTGATCGCAGGGGAACGCGCGGACGTAGCCCGCCTCACCGTCGTGCGGTGACGAAACGAGAACCGCCCCGCCGGACGAGAGCCAGCGGGGCGGTTCGGGGTCGGTCCGCCTCGGTCCGTCCATGGGGACACCGAGGCGGGCAGGGTCAGGCGGCCGAGACGCGCGTCTGGTAGGAACCGCTCTCGGTGTCCACGCGGATCACGTCGCCCTCGTTGATGAAGAGGGGGACGTTGACCGTCGCGCCAGACTCCACCTCGGCGGGCTTCGTCGCGCCCGTGGCCGTGTCGCCCTTAAGGCCGGGGTCGGTCTTGGTGACGACCAGTTCCACCTGACGCGGCAACTCCACGTTGAGCGGCTCGTCCGTTCCCGCGTCGAAGAGCACGTCGATCATGCCGCCCTCCTTGATGAACTCTTTGCCGGTCACGAGGTCGGAGCGGAGCGTCCGCTGCTCGTAGGTCTCGGTGTTCATGAAGTGCAGGCCGAGGTCGTCCTCGTAGAGGTACTGCATCTGGCGGCGCTCCACGCGGACCGTCTCCACCTTCTCCCCGGCGCGGAAGGTGGTGTCCACGATCTTGCCATTGCGGACGTTCTTGAGCTTGCCGCGCACGAACGCCCCGCCCTTGCCGGGCTTGACGTGCATGAACTCGACGATCTGCCAGATGTCGTTCTTCCAGTTGAGGACGAGGCCGTTACGGAAGTCAGAGGTGGAGGCCATAGGAGGGTCAGAATCAGAGGAATCGCGCGAAAGCTAGCCGGGGGCAGGCTCTAGCAGAGTGAAGGGCAGGCGAGAAGTGGAGTTCTGGGTTCTGGGTTCTGGGTTCTGGGTTCTGGGTTCTGGAAGCAAACCGGTCTCCGGACCTCCATCCAGCCTTTCCTGTAGCGCTGTTGCATGCAACGGCATCTCGGGAGGGCATGGGTCTCCCCCTGTGTCATTCCCACGCTCTGTTCCCGCCCTGCCCGCCTCGGTGCCGAGGTGGACGGACCCGATACCCGTCGTCGCTGCCGAGGCGACGCCTACCGCAGCAGGCGGCGTAGCTCTGAGAGGGCGACCAGCGCCTCGATGGGCGTCATCCGATCCGGGTCGAGGTCTGCCACGGCGTCCTTGAGCGACTCCCCGACGGGATCCGGCACGACCTCCACCGCGACGCCCGGCGCGGGCACGCTGGCGGCGGCGGTGGGCGCGAGGGTGGGGACACCGGCCGCCCCATCGCCCGCTACCTCCGCCGCTCCCCCAGCCTCGGTGCCGAGGCGGGCAGTCTCACCGCTGGGATCCGAATGGCCGCGAACGCCGACCTCGCCTGCCACGTCGTGCGCCTGGAGGTGGCGGAGCACCTCCTTCGCGCGGCGCACCACCGCCTGCGGCAGCCCCGCCATCTTCGCGACCTCGATGCCGAACGAGTGGTCCGTGCCACCCGGCACGAGCGTGCGGAGAAACACGATGCGCCCCTCGTGCTCCTGGACACGCACCGAGAAGCTCTTGACGCGCTCCAGCCGGTCGGCCAGCGCGTTCAGTTCGTGGTAGTGGGTGGCGAAGAGCGTGCGTGCCTGCACCTCGGGCGTCTCGTGAAGGTGCTCCACGATGCTCCACGCGATCGAGAGCCCGTCGAAGGTGCTCGTGCCTCGACCCACCTCATCGAGCAGGACGAGGGAACGCGCCGTCGCGTTGTTGAGGATGTTGGCCGCCTCGTTCATCTCCACGAGGAACGTGCTCTCCCCCGCCGCGAGGTTGTCGCTGGCGCCGACGCGCGTGAAGAGCGCGTCCACCACACCCACCCTCGCGCGATGAGCAGGCACGAAGGAGCCGACCTGGGCGAGGAGCACGATGAGCCCCGTCTGCCGCAGCACGACGCTCTTGCCCGCCATGTTCGGCCCCGTGATGACGAGGACTTGGCCGTCGCTCTCAGCGCGCGCAGCCTCCTCGCCCACCGGCGCCGCGAGGCGGACCGAGTTGGGCACGAACGCTTCGCCTGCGGGCAGCGAGGTCTCCACGACCGGGTGCCGCCCGTCCTCGATCTCCAGCACGGCGCTCTCGTCCACCTCGGGGCGGACGTAGCGATGCCGCTCGGCCGTCTCCGCCAGCCCGGCGAACACATCGAGCGTGGCGAGGGCGAAGGCGTTGGCCTGCAACGGTTCCACCTCCTCGGCCACGCGCATCCGAAGCTCCGCGAAGAGACTCGTTTCCAGCTCCGCGCTCCGCTCCTGGGCGGTCAGGATCTTCTCCTCGTACGTCTTGAGTTCCGGCGTGATGTAGCGCTCGGCGTTGACGAGCGTCTGCTTGCGGATCCAGTCCTCCGGCGCCTTCTCCTTGTGCGCGTTGGTCACTTCGAGGTAGTACCCGAAGACCTTGTTGTAGCCGATTTTGAGGCTCGGGATGCCGGTCCGCTTGCTCTCGCACGCCTGGAGTTCCGCGAGGTACTCCTTCCCACCTCTCGCGATCTGTCGCAACTCGTCCAGCTCGGCGCTGAAGCCGGGGCGGATGTAGTTGCCGCCGTCCATCTTGGCGGGCGGCTCGTCCACGAGGGTCTGCGCGATGCGGTCGCGCACGTCGGCGCAGAGGGCGAGGCGGTCACGGAGCGCGGCGAGGGCTTCGGCGCCTTCTTCCTCCAGCGTGGCCTTGATCTCGGGGATCTGCGCGAGGGTGAGGCGCAGCGCCACCATGTCGCGGGGCGTCGCGCGGCCGGTGCAGACCTTGCCTGCCAGCCGCTCCAGGTCGCCCACGTGGCGGAGCGACTCGCGGACCTTCCGCCGCAGCGTGCCGGACGTGTGGAGCGCCTCCACGGCATCCAGGCGGGCGCGGATGCGGCCCACATCGCGGAGTGGACGCACGAGCCACTGGCGGAGAAGCCGACCGCCCATCGGCGTCTGCGTCTCGTCCAGCACGTTGACGAGCGACCCGTCGCGGCGGCCATCGGCCATGCTGGCGGTCAGTTCCAGGTTGCGCTTCGTGGCAGGGTCCAGCGCGAGGTGGTCCTCGGCGCGGTAGCGGCGGATGCGCCGGATGTGCGGGAGGCGGCCCTTCTGCGTCTCGCCGAGGTAGTAGAGCACGGCCCCGGCGGCGACGGTCCCGAGGTCGAGGTCGTCCACGCCGAAGCCTTTGAGGCTGTGCGTCTGGAAGTGGCGCAGCAGCGTCTCCGTCCCGAAGTCCAGCCCGAAGACCCAGTCTTCCTGCGGCGTGAGCGCGGCGCCGAAGCCGTTCGCAAGGCGCTGCCCGTCGCCCTTCCGGCGCTTGTCCACCAGGAGTTCGGCGGGCGCGATGGTGCCGAGCACGTGCCCGAGGCGGGCCGCCTCGGTCTCGGCGACAAAGAATTCGCCGGTGGTGGCGTCCGCGAAGGCGACACCCGCGCGCCCGGCGTCGCGCCCCTCGCCCCAGTGGACGGCCGCGAGGTAGGTCGCGTGCTTCGGCGTGAGGAGTGTGTCGCGGAAGGCCACGCCCGGCGTGACCACCTCCACCACGCCTCGCTTCACGATTTTGCGCGCCATCTTGGGGTCTTCCAGCTGCTCGCAGACCGCCACGCGATGTCCGGCCTGGACCAGCTTCGGCAGGTGCTGGTCGATGGCGTGGTGCGGGAAGCCCGCCAGCGGCGTGTCCTCGCTCGCGCCGTTGCCGCGCTTGGTGAGCGTGATGCCGAGCACGTCCGAGACGATGACGGCGTCCTGCTCGAAGGTCTCGTAGAAGTCGCCCATGCGGAAGAGCAGGAGGGTGCCGGGGTGGCGGTCCTTGATCTTCCAGTACTGCCGCATGAGCGGCGTCTTCTTCTGTCGGCGGCGTTCTTTTTCGTTCAGGAAGAGGTCGTTCTGGTCGGACACGGGAGGTCTCTCGTCGTTTCACGGAAGGTAGAGACGGCCGCTGCCAGCTACGTGGCAACTGGCGCGGCGCTGGCGGTCGCCCTCACCGAGAGTATTCGCCAGTCGGTCGCGGAGAGGTTAAAGGCGGGGGGCGGCCGATTCCGCATATGAGCGCCTCCGGTCTCTTATACCGAATGGAGGCGTGTATATTTTCCAATCCCGCCCTTATGCCGACAGACAATCGGCTGAAGTACTGGTTCTACCGCATTCCAGCAAATGGAGCCAAACGCCCCAAAGCAGGTCCAGTCTGCTCCTCCGTGCTTCGGCCTCATCAGCACCATCTGGGGTGTATTCGCGGCAGTTGTGATCGGAACGCTGGCTGGAAGAAGCGAGATCGTAGCGCTCATCGTTATGGTGGGCGTTCCGTGGAGCGTCTTCGCAATCGACAAGGTGCGCAAGTGCGAGGGGCGCTTTCCTGACCGTGCTTACAACCGACACGACGAACCGGGGCTTTACTGGTTCGCCCGGGCATCTGCGGTCTGGGCCGCAATCATGTTACTGTGGGGGGTGCTGATCGTCGTAGACATGCTATTCAATGACGGGGCGATAACTGGCGTCCAGATGCGGTAGAACCCCCATAATCAGGAGAATGTCAAGTAGGCTCCGAAACGTGGAGTAGGCGCATGTCGGGTTAGCGCTCCATGTGTCACGGAGCGCTCTGCTCTCGGAGCATCGGCGCCACTCGTTTCGGATCGAGAGGGCTCCTC
>JBCDKM010000007.1:0-209139 GCA_038746605.1 Bacteroidota bacterium | reverse complement strand
GGTGCTGAACAACGTGGGCAACAAGCTGCTGCGGGTCGCGGCGGCGGTGCTGCGGGACGGGCGACCGTACGAGGCGGACCACGTGAGCGTGAGGCCTATGATTTAGCGGTCCAAGCCCTTGACATCGTCATAGCGATCGGCCTGCAGAAAGGCGCCGTCGCTCGGCCGGTGGAAGACGTCGGCCACGAATCGGGGCGCGTAGGAGCGGACCGAGGCTGGGAGCCACCTGGGCCGCAGGTCAAGGAAGACGGCGGGGCTGTTGTAGAGCACATCGCGGCGGAAGACGAACCCGGTCGCGGCTTCGTAGTCGGCGGTGGCGATTTGCTGGATGAACCCGACGTAGCCCCACGTGGCGCTGTTGCGAACCCAAACCTGCGTCGCGATGCCCTCGCCGCCATCGCTCGAGGTGGCCGAGGCGGCGGCGTACCCGCTCACAGCACCGGTCCGCCCGAGGCGTGAGAACCCGTCCACAACGGCTACGGTGTTCGTCCGGCTCGGCTCGCCAGAGCCTGGTCCCGACCCCGGATCCGAGAGAGCGGCGTCGAGCGCCTCGTTGTGCCGCGCGACGATCATCCCGCCGATCCGGTTCTCGGCGCCCACGTTGAGGCTGGCCCGCCCGACCCCGAACCACGCGGCCGGAACGCCATCGGCGGATCTCTGGCGGACACCGAGCGCGCCCGCCCGGCCCCAGGCGCCACCCGTCACGAGCCTCGCGCCACCGTCGAGCCCGATCGGTCGCCCGGCGTCGAGCCCGATCCGGCGGCTGTAGAACGGCGTGAAGTTGTCCGAGGCGCCCACATCGAACACGTCGGCACTCTCCAGGAAGAAGGCTCGTCGCTCGGGGAAGAAGACGGAGAACCGCGTGAGGTTGACTACCTGTTGGTCCGCGTCGGCCTGCGCGAAGTCGGTGTTGACGGTGAGGTCGAGCACGGTGGTGGGCGTCACGGCCCACTTGAGGTCTCCGCCGATCTGGGGTGCGATGTCGTCCGTGAACGGGTCGTCGCCGAGGCGTCCGGCATCGACGAGCGCGTACGGCTGGACGCGGAGGTTGCGGCCCGGAGGGGGCGGCTCGACGCCCGTGAGCGTTCCGGCGAACGCCATCGTGTACGTGTTGAACTGGCGCGGCCATGGGCTCCACGCGCTGAGTTCGTTCACGCGACGACCGTTGCGCGAGAGTTGGAGCCCCCACGCCTGCACGCCGGAGGCCGGGTAGCGGAGCGTCGCCCACGGGATAGCGATCTCGACCGTCCACCCGGAGTCCGACCGGACGGTTCGCGCGTCCCAGACGCCGTCCCAGTCGCGGTTGAAGTCCACGCCGTCGCGGACCTGGAGATCGCGGAGCGCGCCGTAGGGCGAGACCTGGAACGCGACCGCGTTGCGGCGGTCCCCGAACGGATCGAGCGTGACCGCGAAGTGGTCGTTGTCGAAGTAATCGAAGTCGCGGCGGAGGTCGCGCACGCGGAGCCCCTCGGCTCCGAGGGTGTCCCGCATCACCGCGCCGATGTAGAGCGCACGGCCGTCGAACGCGACGCGAACCTCGGTGGCGAGTTCTGCCGGTTCCCCCGCCTCGGGATCCACCTGGCGGAACCCATCCGCGACGGGCACGCCCGCCCACGCGGCCTCGTCCAGGCGACCATCGAGACGGACGGACCCGTCCGATACGCGGATGGCCTGGACGGTGGGACGGTCGTCTTCCCCGGGGAGCGTGGTCTGTGCGCTGGCAGTCGCGGCCAGCACAACCGCTAGCGCAGCGAGGGCGATTCGGCGCGTCACGAAAGCGAGAGGCGATGGTCGAAGAGCGGAAGCAGGCGGGCGTCGTGCGTCGCGACGACGAGCGTGGCTCCCTCCGCCTCGGCGAGACGGAGGAGGAGTGCACCGACCGTCTCGGCGCGGTCATCGTCGAGAGCGCTCGTGGGCTCGTCGGCGAGAAGGAGCGTGGGGCTACACACGAGAGCACGCGCGACGGCCACACGCTGGCGCTCCCCCTGCGACAGAGCCTCGGGAAGCGCCTGCCGCCGATGGTCCACGTCGAGGGCATCGAGAAGGCTACGCACCCGGTCGCGGTCCGGGGGCAGACCCGCCAGCGACCGGGCGAGCGCCACGTTCTGCTCGGCCGTCAGCGCCCGGACGAGATGCAATCCCTGGAAGACGATCCCAATGTGCTGTCCGCGGAAGCGGTCGCGCTGGGCCTCGGGAAGAGCGAACAGATCCTGCCCGGCCACTTCCGCACGACCCTCGTCGGGGCGGAGGAGCCCCGCCGCTACGTGGAGTAGGGTCGTCTTGCCGCTCCCCGAAGGACCGAGCACGAGATGGTGCTGTCCGGGTTCGACCGAGAGGCTGAGGTCGAGAATCGTCTGGGCCTCGTAGGCGTGACGGACACCGTGGAACCGAAGGGCGGGCATGGCTGGGGACGTGGTCACAGGTTCGGAGCGGAGCGAGCGGTCGCGTGGAGGAGCCTGAACCGAGGCTCGGTGTCGGCAGAGACCGAGAGGGTCCCGCGCACGACCACGGGACCGCCCGCAGGAGGCGCCGCATCGGCGACCACCTCGACGGCGGACGCGAGGCCGGGCTCACAGAATGGACACCCTGGCGCATATGGCGAGAGGAGGAACCGCTCGGGCTCCCCGACACCGAGGGGGACGACGTAGCCGGTCAGTGTGACCTCGCGCCCCTCCGCGCCCTGCAGGGAGTCGGCTTGCAATGGAAGAGCGGCCCACGCGTCATCGAACGTAGAGGGCTGTGTCTGCCCAAGGAACGCGCCCGTGCCCAGCACGAACGCTACCGCGAGACCCAAACGGAGCCATCGGCGCCTCACGACCGCGCGAGGGTGCGCGCCACATCGGCGCGGTAGACCTGGATGGCGGGAATGAGCGCGACGAGCGCACCCACCGCAACCGCCAGCGCAACGACGACGATCTCGGCAGGCGTCACGGTCCACGCTGTCACTGGAAGCGGGGAACGAGTCGCCGCCGAGGCCGCAGAGAGCAGCGCGACCGCCCCGTGACCGAGCGCGACGCCCAGAGCGGTCCCGGCGGTCGTGAGGAGAATGCCTTCGAGGAGCACCTGTCCCACGAGTCGCCCGCGTGTCGCACCGAGCGTGCGCATCACCGCGAGGTCCGCGCGACGCTCACGCATCGCGTTGTACAGACCGACGGCGACGCCGAGAAGCGCTGCCGCGACGAGAATGAACCCGAAGACGCGGAGCGCCCCGAGTCCGACGCCGAGCAGCCCCAGGAGCCGCTGCGCCTCCAGAGCGGGCGATGCCGCCTGGAGGTTGGTCTCCGCGTTGACAAACCGAGGGAAGCTGACGACCGCGAGGGGAGATGCGAATCGGACGAGTGCTGCCGTGATCTCAGGGCCGTCGTCGTCCTGCGGCTCGGTGCCCGGCGCGGGCATTCCAGGCATCCCGGGAAGGCCGAATCCGGGTGGTCCAGTGGCGGCTCCGGGCGGCGGGGGTGGGCCATCAAGGGCAGGATCTTCGAGGTCCGATTCCGCGAGAATGGGATCATCGAGGGCAGACTCCGCGTGATCATCGGCGTGATCGTGCCCTTCCGCCTCGGTATGATCGTCGCCGTGCTCGTGGTCGTCGCCGTGCTCGTGGTCCGCCTCGCTGTGATCATCGGCATGGTCGTGGTCTTCGCCCTCTTCGTGCTCATGGTCGTCGTGGACCGCACGGACCGTCTCTACCGACGTGAGCACGAGGCGGTCGATGACGGTGCCGGTCGGCTCCAGCACCCCGACGACGCGAAGCGGATCGTCCCCGTGAGCTTCGCCCCCTGCCGTCAGTCCATGGCTCGTCACCAACTCGTCACCGATGGCGAGCCCTTCGTCTCGCGCGACCTCTGCGCCGACGGTTGCCTCTCCCAGGTCGTCCCACAGCCGCCCCGAGGCGGGGTCGGCGCCGTACAGCGCCGGAAAGTCTTCTGTCGTGCCGACGACGCGGCGCCCTCGGTACGAGTCGCCGAGCGCGAGCGGCACCCAGCTCGCGACGGCTGGGTTGTTCATCAGGGCCTCCACCTCCGCCTCGGGCACGTTGCCCGTCGGCGCGTCCGCGTGATAGACGGACGAGAGCACGAGTTGCAGCGGGCTCCCCTTCGCGCCGACGACCAGATCGATACCCTCTGCGTCGCGCGCGAGGGCGCGGTCCAGTTGGCTGCCGACGAGCAGGAGCGCCACGATGGATCCGACGCCCAGCGCGAGGAGCAGGATGTTGAGGGCGGTCCCCCAAGGACGGCGACGGAGATGGGCGAGCGTGAGAGCGAGCGGACTCATAGCAGGGCGGCGTCCGTGAGGCGGAAGAGCAGGCCGTTCGGGTCGGCGTCGAGGACGTGGAAGCGGCCCCGGAGCGTGATGGGCTCGTAGGTCCCCGGCACGCCCTCAGGCGCGAGCACCTCGATGGCGCCCGCCGGTCCTCGCGGGATACAGAAGGCGCAGTCCGCGAGCGGCACGCCGACGAGCAAGAAGCGACTCGGGGCAGAGCTGGCGTCGAGGGGCATCATGTAGCCTGTAACCGTCAGATCGGCGTTGTCGAGGGCGGACACGTCGTCTGGGAACGGGCCGGACCTCGTCATCCCATCGAGACCGAGGGGCGTCTCACCGAGCGCAGTCCACAGGGTGTCCCACCCCGCGACCGGTTCGACGGTCGGACGGGGGGTCGTCGCAGCACCGAAGGCACCGGGGCTAGCGGGAGTCCCCGTCATGCTCGCGGGAAGCGTCACCGACGTTTCACCAGGCCCATCCTCCCCAGCTCCGCATCCGAGCACGGAGGCGACGCAGAGACTGCAGAGAAGCACGAAGACGCGTTCGGTCATCGTCGCGACCGAGTCAGTTGAGCATCGCTGAGGCGGTAGATGGTCCCGCCTGCGTACTTGCGCCCCCGCGCGGGTAAGGACAGCGTGCCCGTGACGACCACACGCCCCGTGGTCATGGCGACGGGCCGGTCGGTCTGGACCTCGACGAACGCGTTCGCGCTCGGCATGCAGTAGAAGCATTCCTCGGCTGTCATCCGTGAGACGGCGAAGCGCGTTACCCGGCTGCCGGTCTCTAGCGGGACCATGTGGCCGGAGACTCGGACCGTCTCACCCTCGGCGCGAACTGCGGCCATCGGGTGACGGACGGCCCAACCGCCGCCTCGCGCGGGGACGACTTGGGCGGCTTCCAAGACGTTCCATTCGAGGAGCGTCTGACCAGAAGCGGCCGGAGCAAAGAAGGCGATAAGAAACGCGAGTGGGAGAAAACGCATGGGTCTGGGGAATCAGCGGGTAGCGCGGGCGCGGTCGAGACGATAGACGAGACCGTCTTCGTATGGACCGCGCCGTGCGAGCAACACGAGGCGGCCCTCAATGTGGACCTGCTCCGTCGTCTGCATCTGGACCGGCTGGGCAGAACGAACCTCAACGGTCGTGCCAGGGCCGGTGGGCTGGCAGTAGTAGCACTCCGCGAACGAGAGTGCGGAGAGGAGAAACTGGCTCGGCGATGTGTGCGCGTCGGTCGGGATGAGGTAGCCCGTGATCCCGACCGGCTGGCCGTGGAGATCGCGGACGGTCTCGGGATAGACCACGCGGTCCTCGCTGCCGACATACACCTCGTCCAACGTGTTCCAGTCGAGTTCCGTCTTCGCCCCTGTTACGGCAGTGCCGCCCGCGACGGGCTCCTCACAGCCCCCGAGCACACCGCTGGCGACGACCGCCAGCGGGATGAAGAGAGACGAAAGGAACTGGTGACGCATGGGGTTATCGCTTGACCTCGACGACGAGGAACTCGGCGACCGCAGCGCCTTCGTTCTCAACGGTGTGGTCGCCCGCGTCGTGCGTGTGGGCCTGGCCCGCCTCGAAGCGCTGCTCTCGCGTCCCATCGTCGCCGGGGAACTCGACGGTGTCGCTGCCGAGCGCGGAGAGGTCCCCGGGCACGCCGGACGCGCCGTCGTCCATCGTCGTTTCGGTGGACGGGTCCGCCTCGATGGGCGCGTCGGAGGACTCAGCGCAGCCGACGAGGAGGAGAACGGAGAGGAAAAGAGAGAGTCGCATGTAGGCGGGGAAGATGACGGCGGATAGGTACTGCGGATGCACGCCCTGCAACCGTCAAGAAGGGGACGATGCCGCCCCCTGGCGGAGTTCGAACCGTCCTCGTTCCGCAGAGAACGCGACATCCGCCGTATCGAAGGCATGGCCTACGGCTCCTTCAGCGATGAGGGCGTCCGGCGAACCGACGTGCAAGGCCCCATCCGCGAGGAGCCAGACGGCGTCGGCGAGTTGAAGGGAGAGGTCGAGATCGTGGCTGGAGAGCAGGACCACGGTGCCCGTCTCGCGAGCATGCCGCCGCAGGAGCGCCATCACCTCAACGCGTCCGGGAAGATCGAGAAAGGCCGTGATCTCGTCGAGCACCATGAGCGATGGTCGCTGGGCCACCGCCCTCGCGATCATCACGCGCTGGCGCTCGCCGTCGCTGAGGTCATCGAAGAGGCGCCCCGCGAACGGCGTGGCCCCAGTGAGCGCGAACGCCTCGCGAACATGCGCACGGTCCTCTGCCGAGAGCGCCCCGCGCCAGTCGGTGAACGGCTGGCGACCGAGGGCGATCACGTCATCGACCGTGAGCCCCGGGCTGTGGGCCTGCTCCGTCAGCACGACGGCGATCCGCCGCGCCCGCTCGGCTGGAGGCATCGGTCCGACGGCGTCGTCCCCGAGGCGGGCCTGCCCGGCGAGCGCCGGCTGGAGCCCGGCGACCGTCCGCAGCAGCGTCGATTTGCCCGAGCCGTTCCGGCCGAGCACGCATACGAACCCGCCCGCCTCGACGCGCGCATGGAGGTCCCGAAGAATGGGCGTGTCCCCGTATCCGACGGTGAGCCCATCCAGAATCAGCGAGGGAGCAGACATCGTCATCGGAGACCGCGCATGACGGGGGAGAACAACAGGAGCGCGATCACGACCGGAGCCCCGACGAGCGCGAGCACGGCGTTGAGGTGCAGGAAGTGCTGCTGCCACGGGAGGTGCACCACGAAGTCGGCCAGGACAGCGAGGAGAGCGCCGGATAGCGCTGCCAGCGGGAGGAGCGGGCCGATCCGGGCCGTCTTGGCGACCGCCCGCGCCACGTGCGGGACGATGAGGCCAATGAACGTGACCGGACCGCAGAATGCGGTCACGGGCGCCACCAGCAGGACGGTCGCCGCGAGCGCGAACCCACGGAGCCGACCGACGTGCGTCCCGAGACTCTTGGCGTACGTCTCGCCCAGCAGAAGCGCGTTGAGCGGCTTCGCGCATGCACCCGCCAGTACCAAGCCCACGAAGACGACGGCAGCCAGGAGGGCCCAGTCGGACGGCACCACACTCGTGAAGCTGCCGTCGTTCCATCCGCCGAAGACGCGCCCGCCCGCCCGGCTCACGAAGTGGACCACCACGCTCACGATGCCCTGCACCGTGAACGAGAGCATCAGCCCGACCACGAGGAGCGTCACGGCCCCAACGCGCCGTCCGAGCCAAAACACTACGGCTGCCGCGACGGCCACGCCGACGGCCGCACCGAGCGTAAGACTTACCCCCTTGAACACCTCTAGAAACTGGAGCGTGGCCGGACCGGCGAAGGCAGCACCGGCCACGGTTAGCGCGACGCCGAGTTGGCCTCCGGCGAGGAGGCCGAGCGACCAGGCATCCGCCACGGGATTTCGAAGGAGCGCCTGCATGAGCACGCCCGCGACGCCGAGCGCTGCCCCCGCCACGATCCCCGTCGCGACCCTCGGTAGCCGGAGATCGTGGAGGATGCGGGTGGTTGTGCTGTCGATCGATGGGTCAAGGAGCCCGGCGATGACCTCACGGAGCGGAATCGAGACCTGGCCGTAGCTGAGCGAGGCGAGCGCCGCAGCCACCACCGCGAGACCGAGGCCGACGGAGCCGAGCAGCCATCGCGCCGGACGAGCCGACGAGGACGTCGTGGGGACGGCGAGCGTCGTCATGGGGCGGTAGGACTGGTAGCGGCCACCGTGGGGCCCACGGGCACGAGGTACCGGAAGGGCTCCGGCCGCACCTCGGGATGGAGCATCTTGACGATGTCGCCGAGCATGTAGTCCGGGCGGATCACGCCGTCCTGGAAGATTTCCCAGGCGTTCCGGCTCGGCTTGGCCTGGCCGGTCGCGCCGTAGATGCACCCTTCCTGCCATGCCCGGAAGCGTTCGAGGATGGCCTCGTTGGGGTACAGTTCCGTGCCGGACTCTTGGATCACCCAGCAGTCGGCGTCGGTCGCATCGGAGAGCAGCCGCTCGGTTCCGAGAAAGGCCATCGCGTCGAGACGGGCATCGTCGGGCTGGCCGAGAACCACCTCTGCGTTGGCGTCGCGAAGGAGGCGGGCGTCGTCGTTGCGCACGGTGACGCCCCAGCGGTCGCTGCCGTTGTACCACGCGAACAGGACGGACTTCTGAGGCTGCGACGCGGCGAGGGCCTTCAGACGGTCCACCTCGTCCGTGACCCTCGCGACGAACGAGTCCGCCAGAGCCTCGCGGCCGGTCAGCATGCCCACGAGGCGGACGTAGTCGACACGGCCCATGTAGTGAGGCTCGGCGGCCATGAACGAAGGGACGACGGGCGTGCCGAGCGCCTCGATGCGTGGGATGGACTCCGCGTGGCTGAGGTCGGCGAGCGCCATCAGGAGTACGTCCGCCTCGGCGGCGGCGAGCGCGTCCAGTTGGGGCGGCCGGTGCCACCCGTAGCCGATCTGCGCGACCTCGCCTGCTGTGACGCGCGCATGGACCGCGTCGTCGTAGGAGGTCGTCCCGCCGACGGCCACGAGGCGGTCCGCGACGCCGAGTGCCCTCAGGGCGACCTCAAAGGGAGCGAAGTTGGTCGCGACGCGCTGGACAGGCGTCCGCACGACGGTCGCGCCCGCGAGCGGGCCGGTGAGGTCTGGGACCTCCGCCTCGCGGGGGACGAGCACGATCCGAGCACGTTGCTCGGGGCCCTCGGCCACGCCGCCCCAACTCGACACGGATGCTCGCATCTCGACGATGCGAACCCCGTCACCGAGGTCGGTGACAGTGAACGTTCTGGCGTGTGCCATCGGGATGGGCGTCCCGGCCGCCTCGCCACTCGGCGCCTCGCGCTGGTCCGCAGGGCCGCACGCCGCCAGCACGAGACTGACGGCGAGCAGCCCGAGGCGGACCGTCTCGGTGGGGAACACGGCGTTCATCACATCGAGACCGCGACGCCGAACCGGAGGGCGCGCGGCGCGGCAGGGAGCAGCGGGAGGAAGTTGCTGCCTCCCGACTCGTAGAAAAACTCGTCGGCGAGGTTGGTGGCGCTGAGCTGCGTGCGGATGACGGCTCCGAAGGCCGTCTCGAAGGCATACGAGGCACTCGCGTCGAAGCGGGTGTAGGCCGGGATGAGGAGCGAGCCGGTCGTTGTGGCGGCCCGCTCGCCGATGTAGAGCACGCCCGCGCCGAGTGTGAGCCCATCAAGCGCACCCGGCACATCGTAGCTGGTCCAGAGCCCCGCGTTGTGGTCGGGCGTGTTGAGGAGGGGCGTGCCGGGCTCTAGAGAGGTGTCCTCGGTGACTTCCGCGTCGAGGTAGGCGTACGTCGCGACGGCCCGCCAGCGCGGTGTGATGGCGAGCGGCGCGTCCACCTCGATGCCACGCGAGCGGCTCTCGCCGATCTGGATGTAGAGCGAGAACGTCGGGTCGTCCGGCGACACCTGGGCCACGTTCGAGCGCGTGATCTCGAAGACGGCGACGGTCGGAGCAAGGCGCCCGCCGAGGAGAGAGAACTTGGCTCCGGCCTCGTAGCCGGTCCCTCGCACGGCGTCCGTGATCCCGCCCTCAAGCAGCGGGAACGCCTGCGGGACGAAGGAACGCGCTGCGCTGGCATAGACCGAGACCTCGGGGACGGGTGTCACCGTGATCCCGGCGCGAGGCGAGAGCGCCCCCTCCTCCTTCTCGTTCGAGCCGAAGAACTCGCTGAGGAAGTAGCTGTCGTCGTACCGCGCGCCGAGGAGAACACGCACCGGCCCGACAGCCGTCTCGTTCTGCGCATAGACCGCGTTCGTGGTCGCGTCCGTGCGGCCCTCGAAGAACAGCTCGAACGGCCCCTGTGCGGGCATCATCGGGCGCGGGTTGTCGAACGGGACGACGACCGCAGCGCCTCGGTTGTAGACGTAGGAAAACTTGTCATCCCCACGCTCAAGACCGACGAGCGCGGTGTGCCGGGCCGGACCGGTCGCGAACCGACCGATGGCCTCGGCCTGGAGAACCAGATTGTTCTGGTTGTCGAACGAGTCGGTCGGGCGGAGCGTGACATCCGGGTTCACTTCGCCCTCGCCGAGGGCCGGGAATCCGAGCCCGTAGAACAGCGAGTTGATGGTGGACTCCGAGTAGGAGCCTGCCGCGCGAAGCGTGACTGCGTCGGAGAGTTGATGAGTGACGATGCCGGAGATCAGACCGCCGTCCCGGTCCAGTTCGGCGTCGTCCCCCGCGAACTGCGCCTCGCGGGAGGCATTCAGGAACCGGGGGTCATTCCCCAAGCCTCGGTCGGGGAACGACCGGAGCACGTTGTACTCGCCCTCCAAGACAACGCTCGTCTGGGGCGTCGGGCGCCACTCGACGACGGGCGCGACGAAGAAGTCCTGCGCGAAGGCGAGATCGCGGTACCCGTCGCGGTCATCGAAGGAGGCATTGAGACGAACCCCGAGCGTGGGCGACAGGGGCGCGTTGGCGTCCACCGTCGCGCGGTAGCTCGCGAAGGAGCCCACGGAGGCGCTGACCTCCGCGAAGGGCTCCGCCTCGGGACGCTTGGTGACGACGTTGACCACGCCTCCCGGCTCGGCCTGTCCGTAGAGGGCCGACGAGGTCCCCTTGAGGATCTCGACCTGTTCGATGTTGGCGACCTGATCGCTCGCGGTGAAGCCGCTCCGGCGGAACCCATTGCGGTAGAAGTAATCCGTTCGGAACCCCCGGATGTTGAACCGGTCGTTGCTGTCGCTGAAGCCGATCCGCGCCGTGACTCCCGGCACGTACCGGAGCGCCTCGCCGAACTCTGTCACCCCCCGGTCCTCGATGAGGTCCTCGGTGACGACCTGGACGGAGAACGGCGTTTCCTTGATGGGCGCCGAGGAGCGGTTGACCTGAAGGGCGGTGGAGGCGCGATACCCCTGCTCGCGTGCGCCGGTCACGGTCACGTCGCCGATGACGACGGCAGCATCGCGCAGGACGAGATCGAGGCGAGCCGTCTCGCCTGCGGGAATGGAGACCGACTGGCGAACGGGCGTGAGACCCACGAACCGAGCCTCGACGGTCTGCGTGCCGCTCGGCACGCTCGTGAGGCGGTACTGACCGTCGGCATCGGTGGCCGCACCGAGATCCGTCCCGATGACCTGGACGGTCGCGCCGGGGAGGGGGGCGCCGTCCGCGTCGCGGACCGAGCCTTCAAGGGTGCCCGCCTGGGCCAGGACGGGGGCCGCCACGAGGAGTGTGGCAAGGAGAAGGAATCGCATGGGATTGCGGGGAAAGTGGAACCAGGGAAGGCGTAATGGCCCGTCCGCTGGCAACCAAGACCACCAGCGGACGGGGACCGGATCAGTCGTCGAAGCCGATGAGGGCCTGGAGCTGACCGGACACGGTCACGATGGGGTCGGCGGTGGCCTGCCCCGTGGCGAGGTCGTAGGCGTAGATGCCCGTCGCCGCCTCGGTGCTAAGACCGAACAGGATCTGGTTGTCGATCAGGCCCACGCCCGTCGAGAACCCGTTGCCGATGGGGACCGGGAGCACCTCGCCGGTCTGCTGCGCGAGGTTGAACCGGACCGGCTGCCAGTTGAAGTCGGTAAGGAAGTTGGGCGGGTTGGACCGCCCCGCGATCACCTCGATGGTGCCGTAGACGAACCCGTCGCCGCCGTAGACCATCCCGTTGAGCGTTCCGGTGTCCCCCCCCTCCACGGGAAGCGAGATCGTCGACGTGTCCAAGAAGTAAGTGGGGTCGAACTCGGTCTCGCCGCTGCGAATCCGCAGGAAGCCCGGCCGCTGGCCCGGGACGAATCCGAACGAGGCGATGCCGTAGACGTACAGGTCGCCGTTCTCGTCCACGAACATCGTCTGGTTGAATCCGTAGCGGCCGGGTCCTCCCGAGTTACCGGAGCTGATGACGCGCTCGAAGGTGCCTGTGGCCGCGTCAAAAACAGCGATGTCGATGCCGTCCGCCGACGCGAACGGGGCGACGAACTGCTGGAGACCAACGTAGAGCTTGCCGCTGGAGACGAGCATCACGGCCGGCTCCGGGTTGGTGTCCTGGGGATTGGCCGGGTTGCGCGCGATCCCGAGCGTCGTGAGGTCGAGCGTATCGAGCGGCGTCATCGACTGCGGGTTGAACGCGATGATCTGCCCGGTGAAGGGCAGGCTCACATACGCGCGCGTGTCGCTGGCCCAGACGACGTTCGAGCCCGAACCGCCCGCAGGCAGCGTGAGCCGACCGGTCTCGGTGAGCGCGCCGTCGGCGCCGCGGACGTAGCGAGTCATCTCGTCCCCCGCGATGTTCTGCGTGGTGATGACCTCGTCCCCACGGCGGTGTGCGTAGACGAAGAACGTCTGCTCAAAGGCATTGGCGTTGGTCACCGTCCCCTGGTCAAGCGAGATCGTCTGGACGAATGAGGATCCGCTCTGGCCCGTCTGGTCGGGGACGGTCGTCACGAGGAGGACATCGGGGACAGCCGGTTCAGGCTCGGGCTCATCGGTCCCGCTGTCGCAGGCACTGAGGACGAGCAGGGCGGCGAGGGCCGCGGGGAGAAATCGAGTCATGGGTGGTGGTTGTGGGTGAAGGCGGTCAGCGGGAGCCGACCAGGGTGTAGCGGAGCTTGAGCCGGAAGACCCGGCCCGGGAGCGGGAGGTTGAACTGGTTGAGGACGGTGGCATCGGCCACGTTCTGGACCTCGGCCGAGAGCGTGAACCCGGTGTCGAGCCACGCCACCTCCGCGCCGACGGTGTGGGTGAGGGCCTGGGGGATCCGCCGCTCCTGCAGGCGGCTGACCTCAAAGGCGTAGAAGTACTCGCCCGTGAACTGCCCCTCGTAGAAGGCCTTCGCACGCGAGCTCCGGCCGAGGAGACCGTCGCGGTAGGCCTCCACCTGGAGTCCGCCGAACAGGTAGGGCAGGTTGGGGATGCGGAGCCCGTTGGTCGGGTTGGGCGCTGACGTGCCGGGCTGGACCTCCAGCACGTCGCGAGCGTCGAGGTAGGTACCGTAGGCGCGCGCGTAGAGCCACGGCGTCACGTCGCCCTGGACCTCGGCCTCAATGCCCGCGATGCGGGCCGCGCCGAGGTTGGTGTGCAGCGCCGTCCCGCCAATCCCAACACCGAGGCGGATGAGGTCGCGGATCTCTTGGTAGAAGCCGCTAACCTCGGCCTGGACACGCCTGAAGCCGATCCTCCGGTCGAGTTGGGCGCCGAGCGTGAGGTTGACCGCCCGCTCGGTCTGGAGCGCAGGCGCAGCCTGGACGAGCAGGCCGTCGCCGAAGAGCTCGGCCGAGGTGGGCAGCCGGCGCGCGTCCTCCAGGGATGCCTTGGCCAGCACGCCCCCGCCGAAGCGGTAGCGGAGCGCGAGACTTACGCCCGCCTCGGTGGACTGACTCTCGACCCGATCGGGATCCTCGGTGGTCAGGTTGAACAGCGACGAGGGCGTCCCGGAGGCAGAGAAGGCGTACCCACGCGCACCTGTCACGGCGACAAAGCGCTCGCCGAGGGGGCGCCATTCGTGCGAGAGCCCGACGACGGCTGAGGACTGGTCGCCGGGGAAGTCGGCCACGTTGCGGCCCGCGAACTCGTTCGCGATGGGGTTCAAGGGGCGGAAGGTCACCCAGTCGAAGATGCCCGATAGGTTGAGCGTGTGGGCAGGGCTCGCACGGAACGCCGAGGCGAAGCGGTAGCGGTAGAGCGTCGTCCGGTTGTCCGAGTCGGAGGGGTAGAAGCCGATCTCACCACGCCCGTTCGGGCTGGGCCGCGTCGTGCCGTCCCAGCCGAATCGAACCGCCGAGGTGTCCACGAGCGACCCGCGCGCCCACACCCCGATCAGCGCCGTCCGCAGCGCGAGCCGCCCTCCGAGCGCGCCCTCGCGCGCGCCCGTGAGGACGATCACGCCGAGGTCGGACTTGGACTCGGCCTCTTGGATGTTGGTCTGGATGCCCTGGACCTCGCGTCGCTCCGTGATGAGCGCCCCCTCGACGCCCAACTCGTCGAACCAGGCCCGGTTGTTGACCACCTTCCCACCGATGAGCGTGCGCGCGATCCGGTCGTGGTCGCGCCGGACGACGAGCCCCGGCTGGAACGGGTTCTCCATCACGTAGTCGTTCTCGGCCCGGTCCACATTGACGGAGGCACCTGCCTCGAACCCGAGCCCGAGCGGGCGCAATCCGGTGATCGAGAACTGCTGCTGACCGAACGAGCCGAGCGTGAGCCCGGCGTCTAGGTAGCCGGCCGGCGGGTGGATCGTGACCACGTTGATGGCCGAGCCGAGGCCGTCACCGCCGAGCTGCGCCGGAACGACACCCTTGTAGACCTCGATGCGCTCCACGAGTTGGAGCGGGATGTTGTCGAGCGTAAACGCGTCGCCCGCCGCGTCGGCTGCGTTGCCATCGACGTAGATCTGAACACGCTGCCCTTCGAGGCCACGGATCGAGAACACAGACGCAGACCCGAGCCCGCCCGACCGGCGCACCTGAACGCCCGCCGCGCGCGCGATGGCCTCGTCCACGGTGAGACCGCGTCCGGCGAGTTGCTGCCCGTCAATGACTGTGACTGCGAACGGGCTCTCGCGGATGGCCTGCGCCTCGGCGTCGCTCTCGACGGCCACTTCACCGAGGGCTCCTTCCGCCTCGGTGAGTCCAACATCGAGGCGGATCGTCTCGCCCTCGCGAACCGTCACGACCGTGTCGCGCGGGACGTAGCCGACGAACGAGATGCGAAGGGATGCGGAGCCTGCCCGGACCCGCTCAATGCGGTACCGACCGTCGGCCTCCGTGGCGGCTCCGAGCATGGTCCCAACGACCGCCACAGTGGCGCCGGGGAGAGCGTCGCCCGTTGCTGCGTCTGTGACGCGTCCCGCGATGGTACCGGTCTGCGCGCTGGCAGACACGGCGAGGAGGAGGGAGAGGAAGAAGAGTCTCATCACAGTGGGTCAGGGCGCCGGAGCGCGGGGGTGGAGGACGACGGCGAGGCCAAGGACCACGGCCATTGCCAGCGCGAGGCCGAGGAGCGGTCCCCCCGTCTGTCGCGCGCCCGAAGCCTCGGGGGCGGGCGTGAACTGGGGCGCTTCTGGGTAGTCGGCTGCGTTGAAGGGGGTGTCCGCGAAGACCAGCGGCTCGAAGTGGGCGCGCCACTCGTCCTGATAGACCTCGACGGCATCGAGCGAGCGGCGTTGCTGGGCATCGCCGGTACCTGCGAGGTCGAGGAAGGCCGCGTGCGCGAGGACCGACGGCGAGAGCGCCCCGACCGTGCGCACGAAGGCGGTCTGTCGGGCGCGCTGCTCGGCGAACTGCGCCACGACGGGCTCCACCGCCTCGGCGACGACGGCGTCGCGGGCAATCGCCATCACGGCGAAGGACTCGGCCGCAGCCTCTTCATCCCCCACTGCCTCGGCCATCTCGGGGTGGTCGGCGAGGAACTCCGACAGCGGTTCCGTGCCCCGCTGGCTGGCGTCAGCCTCAGCCGTTCGGGTAGCGGCGACGAAGGCGGCCCGCGTCGGCGCCGGGTGGACCTGGCCGGCGAGGAGCGTGACGGCAGCCGGGAACACGACGCCGAGGCCGAGCCAGCAGACCGCCAGCACGACCGCATTCGCTGCAGCCGACCGGCCTCGCGCGTCCACAGCCGCCGCGAGGCCGAGCCAGAAGAGACCGTAGAGCAGCGTCGCGACGGTCCATAGCGCCCACCGGCCCGGACCTCCTCCCGCGACCACGAATCCCGCTACCGTCGCAGTGATGACGAGCACTGCCAAGAGTCCCCCCCGCGCGAGGAGCTTTCCGGCGACCAGTGTCCGCCTCGGGACGGGCTGCGCGAGCACAAGCCGCAGCGTTCCCCGCTCACGCTCCGAGGCAGTCAGGTCATACCCGAGCGCGAGGGCGAGGAGCGGCAGCAAGTAGAGGAGCACGAACGCGAGATCGAAGGACCCCGCCGCGAGACGGAGCGGGCTCGTGAGCGCGTCGCTCGTCCCGGTCGCCACCCGGTTCCCGGCCGTGATCTGGTGCGAGGCTGGGTAGAGATCTGCCTGACCAACGGCGAGGGCCGAGAGCGGCGTCGGCTCCGTCGTGACATCGCGGCCGTAGTACATACCGACGGCGTAGGGCGAGCGCGGCCCCCACTCGTAGCTGTCGAGCGGCAGGCCCTCGGCGCGCATGGCCTGCTCGATGGAGTCGGCCTCGGCCTGGCCCTCGGTCCACCGCTCCACGTCAGCCGCGAGAATGGCACGGGCCGCCTCGGTGCGCTCGGCGCGCAGGTCGAGGCCGACCGTGAGCGCGTAGGCCGTCGCGGCGGCGAAGATCAGAGTGGACCACAGCGCTGTGCGGTCGGCGCGGAGCAACCGGGCCTCGGTACGGGCGACGGTGAAGAGAGGAGAAGGCATCGGCGGCGGGAGCTATCGGGGATCGAGCGGCATCCGGGCGACGGCCGCAGGCACGGCGAAGGCCAGCCCGACGAGCCAGAGGCCGAGGAAGCCGAGGGCGAGACCGTGTCCGCCGAGCGCCCATCCGGCACTCGGGGCCTCGTAGTCGAAGGCGGGGATTCCAGCCCAGACTTCTTCCCCCACGACGTACTCGCGGTCCCACGTCGCCCCCGGCGCAGCGTTGTCGATCAGGTTCTGGTTCAGCGCCTGGACGTAGCCGTAACGGTACGCCTCGGCAGCATCGGCGAAGTGGCGATGGTGGCGGTAGTCCGTCCCTGTCAGCGCGGTCGAGAGCGGTGCGACGGCGAGCAGGGGCGCGACGATAGCGCCCGCCTGGGCTACGCGGCCCTGACCTTCGAACCCATCGGCCAGCTGCTCGAAGAGCGCTCGGTAGGCTTCCGTCTCCATCTTCTCGCCCTCGTAGAGCCGCACAGCAGGCATGTTGACCGAGGCGGAGTCCAGCGTCGAGACACCCTCCTCGGTCAGGATCTGCTCGGTGACGCGCACAGTGAGGTCGTCCCAGGACAGGTCCCCGACAGCCGCTTCGCCCTCGGCGAACGCCTCGGCCGTCAGGCCGGGATGGACTCTCTCCGCGACATCTGCCGCCAGCCGCGGCGCGATGAATCCGTTGGCGAACCAGAAGCCGAGCAGGATCAGCAGCGCCGACCGGGGCGACCGGGCCAGTGCGCTCACGAGAAGCGAGACCCCGACGAAGACGGCGAAGTAGGCCAGGTAGACGAGCGCGAGGAGCCCCACGCGCGGAGCGCTCCACGCGGCGGCCTCCGGCGGCGCGAACAGCGCCATCGCGACCGCGCCGAGGATCGCGGCCGGAATCAGAATCAGCGCGAGGGGCGCCGCGGCCCCGAGGGCCTTGCCTCCCGCGAGCGCACGCCTCGACACCCCCTGGCTGAGCAAGGGGCGGAGCGTCCCGCGCTCCCGCTCCCCCGCGAAGGCCCCGAATGTGAGCAGGACGACGAGGAGCGGTACGAGCCACTGGAGCACGGCCGCTGCCGTCAGCTCCCCGAGGCGGGCCGAGGCAGATGCGTCCTCGGCGGGCCGGTACCGGGCGTCCTGGATCGCGTGGCCCTCCATGAACAGTGCGACGCCCGTGTACGCCGTCACACCCCGGTCCACGGCTAGAAGGGGCGTGACGGGCTTGAAGGCGTAGTTCCCGAAGTGAGCGGCCGAGTGAGGGTTCTTCTCCTCCTGCCCGGTCCACACGTCGCGGTCGGCACGGGCCGCCTCGGCATGTTGATCGGCGAGACGGTCCGTGTGGATCCACCCCGAGATGAGGGCGCCCGTGAGGAGGACGAGGACGGCGGCAGCGGCCCACCGGAAACGTCCGTCTCGGAGCGTCTCAGCGGCTTCTTTGCGTGCGATGGTACCAGTCATGGGATCAGGAGAGAACAGGGGCCTCCGCCTCGCGGACGTGACCGAGGTAGAGCGCTTCGAGGTCCGTCGTGGGCAGGGCATCATGGGAGACCTCCTCGCGGAGCCGACCGCCCACCAGCACGCCCACACGGCTGGCGGTGTCCTTGACGCGGAAGAGATCGTGCGTCGCCATGAGCACGGCTGCGCCCGCCTCGGCGAGTCGGCGGACGAGGCCCGAGAACTCCACCGAGGCGGACGGATCCAAACCGCTCGTCGGCTCGTCGAGAAGCAGCGCCTTCGCTCCCTTCGCGAGCGCGAGCGCGATGCCGACCTTCTGGCGCATGCCCTTCGAGTAGGTCCCAGCGTGGCGGGCGTGCGCCTCGCGCTGAAGCCCGGCCCGGTCGAGGAAGCCCGCGAGGTCCGCCTCGGTGAGGTCGTGCCCGGCGAGCGCGGCGAAGTACTTCAGGTTCTCGGCGCCGGAGAGCGACGGATAGAGGGCGACCTGCTCGGGGAGGTACGCCAGCCGACGCTTCGTCTCCAGCGGCTCGGCCTGCACGTCGAGGCCGTCCACGAGAGCCTCGCCGCCATCGGGCGCGAGGAAGCCGAGGAACAGGTTGATCGTCGTCGTCTTTCCTGCGCCGTTGGGGCCGAGGAGGGCGTACACCTCGCCCGGATGAATCGCGAGGTCGAGGGCATCGACGGCGGTCGTGCCGCTGAAGCGCTTGGTGAGGCCTCTAGCGTGGAGAATCGGGTCGGACATGGGAGGGCGAGAGGAAGGAGTGAGCAGTCTGTCAGGGTGTCGGAGCCGTGCGCCATGCACCGAGTCGCTTCCGCACGTCCATCTCCAGCACCCACTCCGCGACCTCGCGGCCGAGCGCGAGCCCGTCGTCGTTGTCGAAGCGGTAGTGGACGCCCGCGTACAGCCGCGACATCGCCGCGTCGTCGGAGATGGCGTCCACGGTCTCGCGGGCCTGGGGGATGAGCGCACCGACGATCCCCGCCGCCGCTCCGGCCCCACACGCGTGGCCTGAGGGGTACGCCGGGAAGTTGGGGAGCCGAACGCCCTCGGCGATTTGGATCGAGTCGTCGGCGTGGGTCGGGCGGAGCAGCCAGTAGCGGTACTTGGCGTCGAAGCAGGCGACGTTGGCGTCGTACATCGCGATGGCGAGCAGCGCGAGCGTCCGAGCCGCGTCGTACTCGCCCGCCCAGCGAGACTCCACGAGGGCGTTCGTAGCGGCTTCGTGGAAGGTCACGTTGAGGGGTTCGTTCGCGAAGCGGCGCGCGAGGTCTGCCTGCGCCGGAGTCCGCGCGTCCACGACCTGCCGCACTTCCTCCAGGGCCTCGTCGAAGGCTCGGTCGCCCAGCGTCGGCGGCTGGGGGGGGCGGAACTGATCCGGCGAGGTCATGGCCCACGGGCGCCAGACGGCTCGGGCGGGACCATCGGGCTCCTGGCCGGGGGCGTTGACCCACATCGCGGGGCCGGTCGGGACGGTGCCTTCCCACACGATGTCGGTCCCGTCGTCCTCGGCCCATGCGAGGAGGCGCGCGGCAGCAGTCTCTCCCGCCTCTAGAGCCGCCGCTGCGCGCTCCCCGCCGAGTTCCTGGGCGGCTCGCGCAGCATCCCGGTCCAGGGCGGCCTCGATGATGCGCTGTGCTTCGGGATCGCCGAGACGCGCCGCGAACTGGTCTGCCAGGACAGCCGCGCTGGCCGAGGCGATGGCGGCGCGAATCACAGGCTCAGGAGTCGGGCGCCGCCCATCGAGCGTGTCCGCCTCGGCAAGCGCACGGGCAGCGAGGGCCGCGTCGTACGCGACGGCGGCGGCGAGCGCGAGGCCCCGGTCGAGCGTTCGCCGGACGGCGCGCTGCTCGGGCGTTCCGGGCGCGTAGTCCGCGAGGCGGGCATTGTCGCGGGCTCGCATCCAGAGATCGCGCGTGAGCACGTTCCAGCGGACCGCCGCTGCGCTATCGGTCTGCGCGAGGAACCCGTCCGGGACGTCACCTCGGCGGGTAGCCTGCCCCACCTCGTCCTCGCCGTACGCGAGGCGGAAGCCCTGGGCCTGTCCGGCCGCGTCGTAATCGAAGGTGAACCCGGAGTTCTCGTAGATGGCCCAGACCTCGCCGCGCCGCGTGAGCGTCTGCAGGTACCGGCCCGAGTCCGCCGGGACGAGCAGCGTCTCGCGCATGGACCCGTACAGCGGCGGGTCCCACTCGCCGACGAGCGTACCATCGGGCCTCCGCGCGATGGTGAACGTCGTCGCGCCCCGGTCGGCCCAGCCGTAGCCCTCCGCCCACTCGTACGCGTAGACCCCCTCGACGAGCGCCGCGTCCACCTGGGAGACCGCGAGCGGGTACGTGGGCTCGACCTCGATGGGAATGCGGACGCCGAGGGGGCCCCAGCGCATCACGAGTGTCGTGCCAGTGGCGGAGACCTCGGCGAACTCCCACGTCAGCGCCTCGGTGTGAGGCATCGTCTCCGGCGTCACATCGGCGCGAAGCTGACCCTCGACGCCCGTCGAGTCGGGTGGGTCGAGGTGGAAGCGGTCTGCGGTGGGATCCATCACGAGCGTCCACGGGCCGTTCTCGCGGAGGACGAGCCAGAGCGAGTACGTCCCGGGCGCGAGGGGCTCCCCGAGGACCGTCACCGGGCGGTCCACGGTGAACGTCGAGGCGTCGCCTGCGCCAGGCGTCCACGTCATGCCCCATCGCTCCATCGTGCCGTAGGGGTTCGGGCGGCTTCGGAGGCGCGGCCGGGCATACTCGACCTCCATCCGGGTGCCGTCTACGACCTGCCAGGCGCCCGCCATCTCGCTTGCGGCGATCTGCGCGCTCGCCGGGCTGGTAGCGCCGACTGCTAGCAGACCGAGGAGGAGAAAACAGGGGCCGAGCCATCGCGCGAGAACGCGCCGCGTGAGGGGACTGAGATCAGACATGATGGGGTTGGGGTTGAGCCGAGGGTGGTGTCAGGCCGCGAAGTTGCGCGCCGCCTGTTCCCAGTTGACGACGCTCCACCAGCGGTCCACGTAGTCGCCGCGGCGGTTCTGGTAGCGGAGGTAGTAGGCGTGCTCCCACACGTCCACACCGAGGACAGGCACGAAGCCGAAGGCGTGCGGCGGGTCTTGCTCGGTGGTCTGGATGACCTGGAGCATGCCCGCGCCGTCGCGGACGAGCCAGGCCCAGCCGCTCCCGAACACGCCCGTCGCGGCCTGCTTCATTTGCTGCTTGAGCGCGTCGAGCGAGCCGAAGTCGCGGTCGATAGCGTCCGCGAGCGCGCCCGTCGGAGTGCCGCCGCCGTCGGGCCGCATCATCGGCCAGAAGAGGGCGTGGTTGAGGTAGCCACCGCCGTTGTTCAGGACGGCTAGCCGGATGGCCTCAGGCAGCGCAGAGACATCGCGTAGGAGGTCCACGAGAGACCGCGTTTGAAGCCCGGGGTAGTCTTCGAGCGCGCGGTTGAGGTTGTTCGTGTAGCCCTGGTGGTGCCGCCCGTGGTGGATCCGCATCGTCTCGGTGTCGATGGCGGCGCCTAGCGCATCCGGCGCGTAGGGCAGATCTGGCAGGGTGTACGGGTAGACCGACGAGGCGGAGGGGGCGGCGGTCGCGAGGTCGAACGCGACGCCGGGGCCTGCGGGCACCATCCGGCGGGCGCCGCCAGGGCGGCGGACTGTCATCGCGGTGCCCTGGCCGGAGGCGCAGCCGGGCGCGAGGGCGAGAGCGGCGGTTCCGGCTGTGCCTGCGAACAGGAACCGGAGGACGCTCCGGCGGCGGAAGAGAGTAGAGGGACGCATGGTGGAGAGAGGGGTTAGTCAGCGGCAGGAAGGCGAGCAGCGGCAGCGCGGGCGCCCGCGATGTTGCGGGCGGTCGGGCCGAGTTCGAGTTCTGCCAGCGGCCCGGCGGCGTAGAGGCCGGGGGCCCACGCGAGGGAGTGCCGGAGGCGGGGAAACCCGCACGGTGCGAGGGGCAGCCCCTCCGCCTCGGTGGTTGTGTCGAGCCACTCGCCGCCGGGGCGTGCGGCCTCGAACCCCGTCGCGAGCACGATCCGGTCCACGGTCACAGCGAACGGGTCGTCGTCCTGCGGGTGGAGCGCGAGCCGGACAGCACCGCTCGGCCCGACCTGGACGGGCACGGCCTCGGCGGTCACGTGGCACAGCCCGTGCCACTGGATGGCTTGCTGGAGGCTGCGGAGCACGTCGGGCGGGATGGAGCCCCGGTGCCGGGCCCGGGTGATGGCCTGGCGCCGCGCGATGACGCATGGCTCCTGGAGAAACCCCTCCATCTCCGTCGGACCGAGCCAGCCGGGATCGGCGTCGAGTTGGTGGACGCGCGGGGCGTGGCGCGAGGCGAGCACGGTCGGCCCGCGCCGGGCGAAGGCGATGGCCGCCTGAGCCGCAGAGATCCCGCCGCCTACGACGGCCACCCGCTCGCCTTCGAGTACATCGGTCCGGCGAAACGCGGGATCGAGCAGGTGATCCACGCGCCCGCCGTGAGTCTGGAGCGTGCGCGCCCACCCGGGCCAGCAGAGCCGCTCCGTGTTGCCCATCGCGAGGAGAACGCGCCGAGCACGGATCGCGCCCCGGTCGGTCTCCACGTGCCAGCCGTCGGAGGCACGGCGGAGCCCGGTCGCGCGGCCTCGCAGGCGGAGCGCATCGAGATCGTGCTCTGCGATGACGTGCCGCGCGTGCGCCTGGAACAGCCGGTACGACGGACGGCTGTACGGATCAGCGAACCGCGCGACGGTCGCGTCCTCGCGCTCGCGCTCGAACAGTTTGAGATCGTAGGGGTCCAGCCCGACGTGGTGGACGAGGGACGACCGCATGAAGGCCATCCCCGTGTTAGCCGTCTGATGATTCCAGAGGGCGAGCGGCTCGGCGTGCGGGTCCAGCACGCGCACCCCGTCGCGCGACCACCCGAGGCGGGCGGTGAGCGCGAGCGAGAGGTGCGTGCCGTGGATGCCGCCCCCTACGATGAGCCAGTCCAGCTTAGGCATGGGGCGCGGGGAGGAGCGAGCGGAAAGCGTCATCGAGCACATCCTCGTCCAGCGTTCCGGCGGCGCCGAGCACGGCGACGCGGCCCGTGCCAGGCGGCCAGCCAGCGGGCCAGTCGTCCACGAGGCGGTTGGCGAGCATCCGCCCGACGAGGTGAAAGCGGAGCGGGCGAGAACTATCGGCGACGGCCACGAGGCCCTTCGCGCGGATGACCTCGGTGGGCAGGTCCGCGAGCACGCGGCGAAGCGACGCGACGGACGCGAAGGGCGTCTCCGTCTCGAACGTCCAGGTGTCGAAGGCGTCGAGGTGGCGCGCCTCGGGGCGCTCGCGGGCAGCGGGATCGAGGAGCCCGACGAGCACGTCATCGTCGAGATCGAGGAGAAGCGACGGGTCGAGATCGTCCGCGTCGAGGAGGCGAGCTTTGGGCGCGAGGCTGCGGATCCAGTCCTCCGCCGCCCATCGCGCGGCCTCTCCGTGGACCTCCACCTTGGTCAGCACGACGATGCTCGCGCCACCGACCTGCGCCTCGGCCAGCGCCTCGGCATCCGGCGAAGGCCACGCGCCGACCTGCCCGACATCGACCACGGCCACGACGGCCGCGAGGCGGACGAGCGGCTGCATCCCGCCCGCCATCATCGGGAGGACGATCCCGAGGGGATCCGAGACGCCGGAGGCTTCCACGAGGATGTGTTCAGGGCGCGGGTCACTCCCGGTCAGCGCGAGAACAGCGCTGGTGAATCCGGCCGAGAGCGAGCAGCAGACGCACCCGCCTTCCAGCGCGAGAACCGTCGATCCCTTCGTGTCGAGTTCGGAGGCGTCGAGGTTGACCTGACCGAAGTCGTTCACGATCAGGCCCATGCGGCGCCCCTGCGCGGCGGCGCTCGTCGTGATGGCGTTGACGAGGGTCGTCTTCCCGGCTCCGAGGAAGCCGGTCACGACGGTGACGGGAACGGGTGGGCTCGGGGTCATCGGGCGTCGATATCGGTGAAGGGACACTCGTCCCATGCGGACTGTCCGGCCTTGATCTCGTCCTCGGTCAGCAGGCAGCGGTCGAGGGCGGCTCGGATCTCGGGCTCGTCCTGACCGATGCCGATGAAGACGATCTCCTGACGGCGGTCGCCGAGGCGCTCGTTCCAGACGCGCTCCGTTTCGGCGCGGAGGTCGGGGTCCTGCGGCCAGCGCTCGCGCGGCACGTCTGCCCACCAGTAGCCCGCAGGGTTGTAGCGGCGGTGCTTCCCGGCCTGGCTCCAGATCCACATGGTCTGCGGAGCCGAGCCGAGCCAGAAGACGCCCTTGGAGCGAAGCACGCCCGGCCCATCCGGCACGGCGGGCCAGCGGCTCTTGAAGAAGCGCCAGAGGCGCGTCGGGTGGAAGGGCATCCTCGCGCGGTACACGAACGAGGTCGCGCCGTACTCCTCCGTCTCCGGCAGGTGCTCGCCGCGCATTTCCACGAGCCAGCCCGGCGCCTCGGCGGCCTCGTCGAAGCTGAAGCGGCCGGTCTCCAGCACCTCCGAGAGGGGGACCTCGCCGTGGGAGGTGCGGAGCAGGTGCGCCCGTGGGTTGAGGCGCTTGAGGGCCGCCTCCACGGTGGCCGCCTCCGCCTCGGTGACGGTGTCGAGCTTGTTGATGACGATGACATCCGCGAACTCGATTTGGTCGAGGAGCAACTCGCCAATGGAGCGGATGTCGCCATCGGTGGCCTGGAGGCCACGGTCGCGGAGACGCTCCACGGAGTCGATCTCGTCCAAGAGATTGCCCGCGTCCACGACGGTCACGAGCGTGTCGAGCGCGGCGACATCGTTGAGCGAGTGGCCGGTCTCGTCCTCGAAGGTGAACGTCTCCGCGACGGGCAGCGGCTCCGAGATGCCGGACGACTCGATGAGGATGGCGTCGAAGCGGCCGTCGCGTGCCAGGCGGCTCACTTCCACGAGGAGGTCCTCGCGGAGTGTGCAGCAGATGCACCCGTTGGACATCTCGACGAGGCGCGCGTCGGTCCGTTCGAGAGCGGCCTCGCCCTGACGGACGAGCGCGGCGTCCACGTTGACCTCGGACATGTCGTTGACGATGACGGCGACGCGGCGACCCTCGCGGTTGGCGAGGACGTGGTTGAGGAGCGTCGTTTTTCCGGCACCGAGGAAGCCGGAGAGAACAGTGACGGGGACGGGAGTCATGGCGCTCAGAGTTAGAACTCGTAGGTGCGGCGGGGCTCGCGCGACCAGTCGCGGAGGAGGTCGGCGGCGCGGACGGTGGAGTCAGCGCGGAGGTAGGCGCTGCGCCGCTCGCGGTAGGCGGCGAGGAGGTCGGCGGCAGCCCCGAGGCGGAGGGAGTCGGCGCTGGTGCGCGTGTGGCCGCTCGGCACGGCCCAGGTGAAGTGACCCGTCTCGCGGGCGTGCACGGGCGCGCTGATGAACTCTCGCGAGACGAACTGGCCCGTGGAATCCTGCTCGCGCCCGGCCTCCACGAAGAAGGTCACGGCAGCCTCGGGGTAGCCGAAGAGGTAGCCGTAGCCCCGCCACCGCTCGTAGGCCTGCGCGTGCTCCACGACGGAGACGACGAGGGAGGGGTCAGCACTGGGCGCGATGCCGAGTGCGGCCCAGAAGCGGGCGTCTCGCGCGAGGATACCGCTCAGCCGCTGGCGATCCACGGCGACGATCTGGAGCGTCCGGGCGCCCTCGAATGGGCGCCGGAATGGAACGGCGACCGCCTGGACCGAGCCGCACCGGAGGGCACTCGTTACGCGGTGGAGTTGCGCGAGGCGGGTAGCGGCAGGCTCGAATCCGACCGGGGCTGCATCGCGCACGCCCGCTGGGATCGAGTCCGGCCGCGCGAGCGGTAGCGACTCCTGGTGGAGCGTGGACATCGGCTTGAGTCCGGCCGCGAGCGTGAACAGCCCCTCGTGGTCTAGTCCGGCCGCGAGGATGGAATCGGCGAGCGCTCGGTCGTCTTCGGGTAGCGAGGACAGCGCGAAGCACGTGTCCGCAGCGTGCCCCTCGGAGAGAGACACCGTAGGCGCGCAGGCGGAGGCCACCAGCACTATCGCGAGGAAACCGCCGAGGGGTCGGAGCATCATCGCGCGGCGGGCCGGAGGCGAATGTTGAGAACGTGCCCGGTGATGAGCACGACCGATCCCAGGACCGTCAGCAGGATCTCGGCGGTCTCGCCCATCGCCTCGCCGATGGTCAGGCCCGCGACGAGCAACGCGACGCCGCCCACGAGCAACACAGGCACGGCGAGGCGTCGGTGCCGCTGGTAGCTCGGGATCGCCACAAGCAGCACGATCAGCGCCAGCGCGACCGTCAGGCCGATGTGGATACTCTCGGACGCAGCCCACGCCAGCGCACCGGTCGCGATGAGAGGAATAGCGAGGCAGTGGAGGATGCAGAGCGCGGAGAGCGCGATGCCTGCGGCGTCGAGGCCAGATTTAGGAGCGGAAGCCATTAGTCGGTGGAGAGGGTGAGTGCGAGGGCGTCTTCGTAGCGAGCGAGAGGCTCGGTTCCATAGAAAACGTCCGACGGTTCCCGTGCACCGGGGGCCATGAACACGAACGTGGGCGTGCCGCTCGCGCCGAGGGACGCGCCGAGGCGGAGGTCGGCGGCGATCAGCGGGGCCATCGCGTCTCGCGCGATGCACTCATCGAAGTCCACGGGGTCCAGCCCCGCCTTGGCGGCGGCGCGGCAGACGTGCGGGCCGATGTCTCGCAAGAAGCGCCAGTCGGGCTGGGTCGCGTAGAGGTGGCGCTGGAGGGCGCTGAAGCCCTCGCGCCCACCGATGGCCCCGGCACAGAGCATGGCCTCGGCGGCGTGCGGCCCTCGCATGAGGCGCGGCAGCGGGAAGGCGTGCACGATGAAGTTGGCCCGGCCGGTCTGCACGAAGAGGGACTTGACGGAGTCGATGCGGGTCTCGAAGGCGCGGCGGCAGGTGGGGCAGGCGAGGTCCGCGAACTCGTGGATGGTGGGGACCCCGGGGTCAAACGAACCGTTCGGCCCGGCGCCAAAGGTCCGGGCGGCGTTGGCCGAGGCGAGCCACGCGGCATCGGCGGACGAGCTGTCGGCGGCGGTCTGCGCGAGGACTGGCGGGGCGACCAGGACGACCAGGAGGGCAAGTGCAACGCGTCGCATGGAGGGGATCAGGCTGGTTCGGCGGCGAAGAGGACGCCGGTCGAGATGAGGTCGTGATTGAGAAACGCGGCGGCCGTGAATCCAGCCGCAGCGGCCATCTGGACAGCTTGCATCGGAGTGGTCATGTCACCGCAGGCCCAGACGCCCGGCGCGCTGGTGCGCATGAACTCGTCTACTTCGACATGGCCCGCCTCGGTGCGTGCGAGGCCGAGGGCGTCGGGGAGCGGACCGCGCGGACGCTGACCGGGCTGGACGTAGACGGCGGTCGCCTCCAGCCGCGCACCGCCCTCGAAGACAACAGCGCGCACCTCTCGGCCCTCCACATCGAGCGCGGCGACCAGACGGTCGTCCACGCCGACGCCGAGGCGGGCGAGGTGGTCTCGGTCATCGTCGGATAGGGAGGCGCCACTCGTGCAGAGTGTGACCTGATTCGTCCAGCCGAGGAGGAGACCCGCGAGGTGGGTGCCCATCTCGCCGGAACCGAGCACGGCCGTTGGGCGACCGCGAAGCTCATAGCCGTGGCAGTACGGGCAGTGTGCGACGGTGTCGCCCCAGGCCTCAGCCACACCGGGGACCTCAGGCAGGAGGTCTTCGACGCCCGTCGCGAGGAGGAGTCGGCGCGCGCTCACCTCCGCTCCGTCTGCCAGCTGAACGCGAATGCCCTCCTCGTCCGCCTCGGCGTGCGTGGCCTCGGCCTCGATAAACGTCGCGCCATACGCCTCCGCTTGCTCACGCCCGATCCGGCGCAGCTCAGCCGGCGGCGTCCCGTCACGCGTGAACACGTTGTGGGCATGCGCTGCGGGTGCGTTTCGGCCTGGCCCGCCGTCTAGCACGACGACCGAACGACCCGCCCGAGCGAGAACGAGAGCGGCTTCGAGACCGGCGGGGCCTGCGCCCACGATGAGAACGTCTGGGGTCATGGCGAGCTAGGCAGCAGGGAGATGATCAGCAGCGGCGCGTGCTCCGGCGATGTTTCGGGCCGTGGGACCGAGCAGCAGTTCCGCAAGCGGGCCGGTGGCGTAAAGCCCCGGGACCCACTCCAGCGAGCGCCCGAGGCGGGGGAAGCCGCACGGCGCCACAGGCAGCCCCCCCGCCTCGATGGCCTCGTCGAGCCACTGTCCGCCAGGTCGCCCTACCTCGAATCCGGTCGCGAGCACGACGCGATCCGCGAGAGCCGTGGACTGGGAGCCATCGGGGCGGCGAAGCGTCACGCGGACCGTTTCGAGGGGGCCGGCCTCGGCGGTTTCCACCTCGGCGGTCTGCCGGGCCAACCCACCGAGACGGACGGCCCGCTGGAGGTGACGGAGAGCGTCCGGCGGAACGGAGCCTCGGTGCCGCGCCTCCGTGATCGCCCGCCTACGAGCGGCAGGGCACGGTTCGCGAAGGAAGTCTGTCATGTACTTCGGCCCCAACCATCCCGGGTCTGCATCGAGTTGATGGACTCGCACGGCGTGACGAGAGATCAGGAGCGTCGGGCCGCGACGCGCGAGAGCCGTCGCCGCCTGCGCGGCCGAGATGCCTCCGCCCACGACAGCCACACGCTCGCCATCCGGCACAGCGGCGCGGTCGAATGCAGGGTCGAAGAGATGATCCACGCGTCCGCCTGCCTCGCGGAGCGCGTGCGCCCACCCGGGCCAGCACGGACGCTCGGTAGTGCCGATGGCGAGAACCACACGGCGCGCGTCGAGACGCCCCCGGCCGGTCTCGACCCGCCACCCCCCAGGCACTCGTCGAAGCCCCTCAGCCCGGCCCTGCACGCGGAGGGCGTCGAGGTCATACTCCGCAACGATGTGCTGTGCGTACGCCTGGAACAACGGATACGACGGCCGTCGATAGGGCGGCGCGAACCGGGCGACGGCTGACGCCTCCGGCGCTTTCGCGAACCGCTTCAACCCGTACGGATCGAGGGCGAGGTGATGAACGAGGGACGACCGCATGAAGGTCATCCCGGTGTTGGCCGTCTGGTGAGACCAGAGGGCGAAAGGCTCGGGGTGAGGATCCAGAACCCGGACCCGGTCGCGAGGCCAGCCGAGGCGGGCCGTCAGCGCGAGCGAGAGGTGGGTGCCATGGATGCCGCCCCCGATGAGGAGCCAGTCGAGCACGAAGCCGAGAGAGCGCGCTCTGGACGCCGGACGTGGAGGCCGGAGTCAAACTCAACCAGAGCACAGGTCAGAGGGTCACCTCGATGAGCACGAAGTATGAGCTTCGCGCCGAGCCGAGGCGAACGTCACGCGCGTACGTCCGCAGTCGAGTCTGCGAGCACGCGTCATCCGCCGTCTTTACCTCGCACCGGTCGCGCGATGCGGTCCGGGAGCTCTCTGGCTCTCACGGCCAGATTCGAGGAAGATGGCGGGCTATGCCATGGGCGGCCCACGCTCCTCTGGGGTGGCGATATCCGAATGGGTCGCCGGTTCCTCCGGTTGCAACGATGGCGGTTCGTCCCCACCGACAGATAGGGAGACGGAGGCTAGTGTCGGCTCGGAGCCGAGGACTCTCTGGAAATGGGCACATCCGGGGCACTCGCCCTCTTGTGCCGCCTCGACGTTGGTGATGAGCGCGAGTCCATCAGGGACCTCGTCAGGGACCTCAGAGGCCGCCCGGTGCTCGTGCCCAGCGAAAGGCTCGTGACTCCCGTGGGCACAGGCGACGTGCCCGAAGCCATCGTGGGCGTGTGCGCCCTCCATGCCGTGCCCGGCCCAGTGCACCGCGGGTGCGATGACGGTGCCCACGAGGGCGACAGCCAGCAAGACCGAGGCAAACAGGGGACGGAGACGGGCCATGCGTGCAATCTACGGTGCGGCTCCTCGCAGAACGCAAGTGCTCTGGCTCGATCACCGGGCCACGTCATGAAGCGGCCGACTGGCGTTCCAGAGGCTGCGGAGACGACACGTTCGATCCCTCTACCGTCCGCCTCGGTACCCTCGCGGACCGACCGAGGCGGGAAGACTCATGCCTCTGCGATGGGCTCCGCGAGGCCCATCACGAGCCCCCCCTCGCGCCAGACACGCACGCGCACACCACCCATCTCGAATGTTCCTTCGCGGACGTTCTCGAACGCCTCGGTGTCACGCGCCTGGTAAAGTGTACAGACACGCGCAGCGGCATCGCGGAAGCGGATCTGGGCGGCCATCTGTCCACCCAGCGAGCAGTAGCGCACGCCGATCACCTCCTCCATCGCCATGCCTGCAGGCTGCATCACGGAGAAGTCGAGCTTGTCGAGGTCGGCGGTGAGTTCATCGAAGGAGCCTCCGCGCACGTCAGGATCGAGCGCGCGCGCGTGGTTGAGCGCGACCTCCTGTGCGACGGCCTCAGCGGAGATGCTACTGGTAGGCCATGCGAGCCAGAGCCCGACACTGACGATCACTGCCAGTGCAGCGAAGGAACCTCGGCGGAGGATCTGGCGCGCGCGCGGCGCAGCGGCACGGTCGGGGGCACGGCGAGTGGCCGAAGCCTCAGGCGTGGGGGCCGCCTCGGCGATCTGGTGGCGGAGATCGGCGAGTGTTTCAGTGTCGAGGGCGTGGCCCCGGTAGTGGTCCCGGACGGCCTCGTCGAGTCGTCGGTCGGTCATGAGTTCGGGTCGTAGTCTGCACCGAGGCGGGCACGGAGCTTCTTTTTGGTTCGATGCAGTAGGCTGAGGACGGTCCCGCGTGGGCGCTCCGTGAGCGCACCGATCTCGGAGGCCGTCAGCCCCTCAACGGCGTGGAGGTAGAGCACCTCGCGCTCCGCCTCGCGCAACTCACCGAGGGCTCCGTTCAGGGCCTCGGCTGCGAAGGGCGCGAGATCGTCCGGCGCGGCGTCATCGGAGGGATCATCCAAGGCGCCCTCGTCCACATCGTGGTCGAAGAGGAGCGGGCGGCGTCGGAGGTCTAGAAATCGGTTGCGGACCGCCGTCAGCAGGTACCCCGCGTGCCAGGGGCCGCCTCGTCTCGCGACAGACAGGCTCGCGTCCTGGACTAGGTCGCGCGCGGCGTCGGCGTCATGCGTGAGCGAGAGCGCGTAGCGGTAGGCCCGCTGGAGGAGCGCGTCGAGAGCAGCCCCCTCCGGCGGAGGCGCAGCCACACGTCGAAGCGGGGCAGTCGTGGCGAGAACGGCGGACATGGCAGACGGGCGCGAGGGCGGATCAGGCAGAGGCGACGGCGCGGCGCACCTTCCGTCGGATCTCAGACTCGGAGTCAGAGGAGGTGATCCGGCCGAGGACCTCTTGGGTCTGGGCGTGGACGAGGAGGACAAAGCCGGTCTTGCCCTCATGGGCAGAGTAGACCTCGGTGTAGCCTCCCTCGCGAGCGCTCGCGGCGGCCTGTCGGCGCGCATCGGCATCGGTCTGGTCCAGCGTGACGAACGTGACGGGGAGGTCCTCTAACGACGCCTGGGCGGCGCGAAGCTTCGGATCGAGGACCTTGCAGGCAGAGCACCAGTCGGCGGCGAAGACGAGCGCGAGGACCTCCGTTTGCTCGGCGGTCTGGGCCTTCGGCTGGACGGCCTGCGCCATGAATGGCGTGAAGGCGGTCAGTGGCATAAGCGCCCCGATGGCGACGAGGGCAGTAAGAATCGCGCGGCGAGAGGTAGGCATCGGTGTACGGGTTGGTTGTGGCCGGAGAGACGCACGGGCCGTCCCGCTGATTGCGGCTCCCTCCGCCTCGGCACCGAGGCAGGAGACGTGAGGGCCCAAGAGCAAACGCACAAATGAAAACCGCCGCCTGGAGACACTCCAAGCGGCGGGTCGTCTCCCGCGCGAGCGAGAGAAAGGGAATGCCCCCTTAGTTGAGGACGGCCTCGCGCGTCATCCGCGAACGCTGCCACGCATCACGCAAACCGTAGTGCGTGTAGACATTCTCGATGAAGCGCTCGTCGGCGACGGTCGGCCAGTTGTCCTGCGGGAAGCCCGGCGCGTCGTTGAGCACGGTCTTGTCCACGTCGAGGATGAGATACTCGTTTTGCGTGTCGGCGCGGAAGGCTTCGAGCGGGACGGCGAAGTACTTGTTGCCGATGCCGAGGAAGCCGCCGAAGTCGAGTACGGCGTACTGCACACGGCCACTCTCGATGTCGAGAACGAAGTCCTTGATGTCGCCGAGAGTCTCGCCTTGCAGGTTGCGAACGTCGGTGCCTGTGAGGGTAGAAGTGGAAAGCGTCAACATGGAAAAAAGGGGTATGAGCTGTCGCTGAACGTGAATGCTCGCCAGTTGCCTGGCGTGGTAGTATGACGAGCTAACGTGCCAAGAGTTTTCAACCCGCAATGAACCGAGCGGGAAGCTTTCTTCACACGCGGACCTCCTCCAATCCCTCGGCCATGGCGAGGAGACGGTCTGTCAGGTCGCTCCGCTGGCGGCGCAGGTCCGCGATCACTTCCGGGCGCCTCCTGCGCATCCGCCGCGCGCGCACCACCTGCCACGTCTCCAGTGTCAGCTCCGCTGATCGAAGCGCCACGACGCCTCCGATCACGCTCAGCAGAAACGCTCCGAGACCAATCGCGAGGGGCGCGTCCGGCACCCACGGCGCGATCTCGCGGAGCGGCGCGAGCCCCGCGACGGCCAAGAGCGACACAGTGATCCACGCGAGTGGGAAGAGCACGAACCCGCCGAGCAGCTTGATGGTGGCCTGATCCTTTTCATCACGCGCGAGCCGTTTCGCGACGGGCTTCAGGGCGTAATACGGCGGCGCGTTGACGAGCAGCCCGATCAAAAAGAGCGGCCGGAGGAAGACGTACGCGAGGGCACCGAGGAGCGCTGTGACGGCGACTTGCGCCGGGGCAGAGCGCGGCGGCTTGTCGAGGTCGGCATCGTCCATCTGGAGAAGCGCCAGCTTGCGGCGGTACGCGGCCACCTCGCGGCGGAGCGCCTCGATCTCGTCGGGATGCGTCTCGCGGCGAGCGTGGTAGCCGAGCCACATCTGCTCGAAGTCCGACCGGCGGGTGGAGAACGGCGCGCGGTCTGCCGGATCGCCTTTGCGTGCGGTCTGCTCGGCGCGGACGAGCGCGCTGGCACGAAGCATCGTCCGGTGCAGGTCCCAGTCGTCCGTGGCGTGGACGACGCGGGTGAGCGACTCCTCAATGCGCGCGCTGATCTCCGGTACGCTCGCCTCGGGCGGGACCTTCAGCGGCGGGTGGAAGACGACGAGCACATCCGAGCGGAAGACGCTCTTGGCGTCGTAGTGCAGGCCGACGGGCACGATGGCGGGCACCTTGGCGCCGAGTTCCTTCGCGCGGAGGTAGAGCCGGGCGGCACCGCTGCGGACGCCCGTGACGTGCGGCTCGTTGTGGCTCTGACCCTCGGGGAAAAGAGCCGAGAACGACCCACTGGCGACAGCCTCTGCCAGGGCATCGAGGCTGCGCGCATTGGCCTCGCGGCGAGCGGACTCGTCGTCGCCTGCATGGTCTCCGGCGCGGTAGATCGGGACGGTGCCGAGAGCGCGGAACAACCAGCCGACGAGCGGCCAGCGCAGGAGTCCGTCGCGTGCGCCGAAGACGACCTGCCGGGGGAACGCGGCCAGGATGATCCCGGGGTCAATGACGCCGTTGGGATGCCACGCAACGAGCAGCCCGCCGCCGTCCCGGGGCACGTGCTCACGGCCCTCCACGGCGATCTCGCGGAAGAACGTCCGCAGCATGCCGCGCACGAGGGCGCGGAGGATCCGGTAGGTGCGGGGCGGCTCGGGCGTCACGGCGCGGAACGTACGGCGCGCGCGCCCATCGTGCCCGCCTCGGTAGGTCCACGGACGTACCGAGGCGGAGTCACCGGCTACTGACCTCGGGCCTCGCGGGCGGCCTCGATCATCGGTGGGAGCACGTCCCGGAAGTCCGCGACGATCCCGACGCTCGCCACGTCGAAGATGGGCGCTGCCGCGTCCTTGTTGATCGCGACGATGGTTCGGCTGGCGCTCATGCCCGCGAGGTGCTGCATCGCGCCCGAGATGCCCACGGCGATGTAGACCTCGGGGGCGACCACCTTGCCCGTCTGTCCAACGAGCGCGCTCGCGGGAAACAGACCGGCCTCGGCTGCGCCCCGGCTCGTCCCGACCGCCGCACCGAGCGCCTCTGCCAGCTCGTAGATCAGCACGACGCCCGTCTCGTCCTTGACGCCTCGCCCCGCGCCGACGACGATGGACGCGCTCGCGAGGTCGGGGCCTTCGCCTGTGGCATCCTCGCGAAGCTCCCGGAGAACCGGCTGGGAACGCGACGGCTCAGGACTGGCGACCTCAACAATCTCTGGCTCCGTCGGTGTTTCCAGCTCGGCCACTTCGGCTGCGCCCGTTCGGAGGGTTACAATCGCGGGCGCGTCCGAGGAGAACGGGGCACGAACACGAGAGCGGAACGCTGCCGAGAGCGCCGGACGAATCGCCTCCACGGCTCCATCCGCGATCGAAACCCCGTACGCATCGGTCAGCGCGACGCCGCCCGTCCGCTCCGCCAGCGCCCCGATGAGATCCTTCACCGCCTCGGTGGACGGAAGCACCACAATCTCGGGGCGAACTCGCGAGACCGTCGCACTCAGCGCATCGAGCGCGCGGGACCCCGGTGGCTCTGCGGGCGCATCCGGCACCGTGACGAGGGTGGCAACGCCTTGCCTCGCGAGGGCATCCGTCGCAGTAGACCCGTCGCCGAGAACTGCTGCTGCGAGCGTGCTGCCAGATTCCACCGCGAGCCGACGGGCACAAGCGAGGGCTTCGAGTGCCGCGCGGGTCGGGGCGCCATCAGCGAGGGGAACGTAGGTGAGGACGGTAGGCATGGGATCGGGGCGCGAAAGCAGAGGGCCGTCAGATCAGGCGAAGGTCGTCGGAGAGAAGGCGAACCACCTCGCGGGCGGCTGCCTCCGGCGGACCCTCCAGCGTGCGGCCCGGCGGGCGGGCGGGCGGCGCGCTGGCCGAGATGGCCACTGCGAGCGGCAGATCAGGCGCGACCTCGCGCGTCTCGACGGCTTTCCGCTTGGCCGCCATGATGCTCCGAAGGTTCGGCGTGCGGGGGTCGTTCATGTTGTTGGAGACCGTCACCACGCACGGTGCAGGCATCTCCACCACCTCGATCCCCCGGTCCCCCTGCCGGTCGATCACGAGTGCTTCCTCCTCCACCATCGCACCGACCGCGTTGGCGACGAACGCCGCGCCGAGGCGCTCCGCCAACCGCCCCCCGACGAGCCCGGCGTCGGTGTCCTGGGACTGCTTGCCGAGCCAGATGGCGTCGGGCGGGTCCTCATGGAACTGATCGGCGAGGAGAGCGGCCGTGGAGGCGTCGTCCAGTGGGGTGTCTGTGACGAGGTGAGTGCCGGAATCGGCGCCCATCGCGAGGGCCTTGCGCAACGCGGATCCCGCTTCCTCCGGCCCGATCAGGACCGCCTCGACGGACCACGTGTCGTCGCCGTGCGTCTCGCGCAGAGTGAGGGCGGCCTCCAGCGCGCACGCGGCGTAGTGATCCAGCACGCGCCGATCCTCGGGGAGCACGAGGGCTCCGCCTCGGATCTGAGCGGGAGCCGTGACATCGAGGACCTGATTGACGCAGACGGCGAATCGCATCGGGCAGAACGGGCCGGTGAAACGAGGCCGCGAACGTACCGCGAGGTGCGAGGGCGTGCCACGAAAACGACCCTCTGTCTGCCCGCCTCGGTGCGCCCATGGAGAGATCGAGGCGGGCGGAGCTATCAGAAACTGTCTGGCGAATGAAAGTCGCGGCCTGCGACCGGCTGCAGCCACCTACTGCTACGTCGCGCTGCATCGTCGATGCTTGCACATCGCCTGCTTCGCGCTCCTTGCCGCATTCGTCTTCGCTCGGTCTCGGCTGCCCGCTCCTTCACCAAACAGTTTCTCAGTAGACCTGATACGTCGGGTTGCCGTAGGCGTCCGTGCGCCACATCTCGTAGTCGCTGCCGCCCCCCATGTTGTTCAGGATCGACATGGAGGTCTGATGCTGCATCGCGGAGATCTGGCTCATGGTCCGGTAGTACGCGTCGGACTGCTGCGTCTGCTCCTGGAGGGCGAGGAGATCGTCCGCAGACTGTCCTGCGATCTGAGTCTGGGCTTGCTGCTGCTGCTGTGCGGAGAGCGCGGCCCACTGCGCCTGCACCAACGGCCAGATCACGGCGGCGGCGGAGAGGAACTCCTTCTCGTCCTGGCTCAACCCCGCGAAGTTCTGCGCGACGTACGCCTCGTACTCGGCGTAGCTCGCGGCAGGAGACGCGCTTCCCGCCATCTGGGCCTGCCAGGCGAGGAAGTCGGCGGCGGCGCGGACATCACGGTCGGTCGCGCCCGTCCCGGAGGCGGCGTCGAAGGCGACGAGGCGGACGCGGTTCGTAATGGAGTCGAAGAACGGTGAGGGCTCGTTCGGCATCTGGCGACGCATGTCCAGGAGCCCCACGAGGAGTTGCTGCCGCGCAACCCCGACCGCGACCGGGTCCGTCGCCTGAGCGGCGGCGTTCAGCACCGTCCGAAACATCCCGAGGGACTCGGCGGTGCCCGCTGCGTCGCTGACGTGGTCCGCGTGGACCTCCCGGCGGATGCCATCGATCTCGCTCTCGCCGAGCGACTCACCGACGACGAACTCTGCCAACCGGACGGCGACCATCACGTCGGCCTCGGAAACACCGCCGGAGGTGCTGGCGGTGCCCTCGCGGGTGAGCGTGAACGTGGCGCCGTTGGCGAGAGCGAACGTCGCGCGGGAGGCCGTGAGTTCTTGCACCGAGAAGGCGACCGTACCGCCGTTCTGCTGCACAGTCAGCGTCGTACCGTCGAGGGCGTACGCGAACGGCTGAGCGCCCACGCCCGGCTGAACGAGTTGGCCGGTGCCATCGTCGGCGAACGCATAGGTCAGGCCCGTCGCCGCCTCGTGCCACGTCCCGACGAGGGATTGAGCAGCGGCGGGAGAAGCAACGAACGCGAGGGCGAGTAGAAGCGAGAGGACACGCATGGAAGGCGGAGTCAGGAGGATCTACCCCTCTCTCGCAGCCTGCGCCCGAAGGGGGCCACGGCTCACACTCCAGCCTCGCGCAGGATGGCCTCGACGCGCTGGCGGAATCCGTTCGTGACCACGTACCGCTCGCGGAGCGCCGGGGCCACCTCGCGAAGCAACTCACGTCCCTCCTCCGGGCGGGCCTCCAGGAAGAGTCGCGCGAGGTGGAAGCGGGCGACGGCCCCGCGCCAGTGGCCCTCCCCGAAGACGCTGTCCGTCCGGGAGATCGCCCGGCGAAGCGCAGGCTCCGCCTCCGCCGGTCGGCGATCTACGGAGACCGCCGCCACGCCCGACTCCATGATGATCGTGATCGGGTGATCGTCGCCGACCTCGGCACGCACGAGATCGAGGGCGCGGCGGCTCTCGCGCTCCGCGCCGGGGAGGTCGCCCGTGATCCACAGCGCGCCCCCCACATTGCGCCTCGCGATCCCCTCGTCGAGGACGAACCCTCGGTCCAGCGCGATGCCGACGGATCGGCGATACGCTTCCAGCGCCTCGCCCATGCGACCCGCATCTTCGTGGACGGACCCGATGTTGTTTTCGAGGATCGCGAGGTCCATGTAGGCCCCCTCGGGGACGGCCTCGTAGACCTCGCGTGCAGCGGCGAGTTGGCGGAGAGCCCCGTCGTAGTCCGGCGGATCCCGGTGCTGGAGGGTGTAGGCGAGGTTATTGCGCGACGGGCCCACGTCGGGATGCAGCGGTCCGAGGACGCGCACCTCCACATCGAGAGCTTCGCGGAGGAGCGGTTCGGCGCGGTCGTACCGCTCGGCGCTGGCGAGTGCGGATCCGAGCGTGAAAAGACCTCGCGCGCGGGCGAGATGCGCGGGACCGTAGAGGTCTCGGTAGAGCGGAAGAGCCTCCTCCACGTACTCAATGGCCCGGTCGGCATCGCCCCGGCGGACGGCGGTCTCCGCGAGGCTCGCGAGGGCGACGGCTTCCTCCTTCCGGCGCTCCAGCCGGCGCACGGTGCCGAGCGCGACGGTGAAGAGAGAATCCGCCTCGGGCAGACGGTCCTGGCTCAGCAGCGTAACCGCGAGCTGGTTGACCAGTTCCGCCTCGGTGCCGAGGTCGGCAGACCCAGAGCGGCGGAACCGAGCAAGGGCCTCGCGATAGGCCACTTCCGCGTCTTCCAACGCGCCGAGGCCCCGGTGGTACGCGCCCCGGCCTCGAGCCACCGCGACCGCGGCCTCGTGGTGATCGGGGGCCTCTCGCGCGAGGGTCGCCTCGGCGAGGGTCAGCAGGGAGTCTGCGCGCGGGAAGTGCCCCAAACGCGTCTCGATGGCGCCGAACGCTGCCAGCGTTCGTGCCCGTGCGACGGGGTCGTTCGGGAACGCCTCGTCGATCGTCGCAATGCCGTGCGCGATGAGACCCGGCACGGAGAGTGTGTCCGACGATGTCTCGTACGGGTCCGCCTCGCCGAGCAACCCCACGAGGTAGTCCGCGAGTCCTTCGGCACGGTCGCGCTCGGCGGCGATGGTGACGGACTGGCGGCTCGTGGTGACGGCGGCCCACGTCGCGGTTCCGGCCAACCCGACGAGGAGCAGCGCGATGGCGGCGACGGCTCCCACGGCGGTGCGGTTTCGGCGCACGAACGTCCGCACGCGATAGCTCATCGTGTCCGGCTGGGCCGTCACCGGGCGACCGTCGAGATGGCGCACGAGATCGTCGCGGAGAGCCTCTGCCGAGGCGTAGCGGCGCTCGGGCTCTTTGCGGAGCGCCTTCAGGCAGATCACGTCCACGTCGCCCGCGAGTTCGCGCCGGAGGCGGTCGGCGGGGACGCCGCGAGTGGGCGCCGTCTCGGCGGCACGCGTGCTGGGGCGGTCCGGCTCGCGCAAGAGCACCGCCTCTTCCACGGCACGACGACCCGCCTCGGCGAAGGGCCGCTCGCCCGCGACCAGTTCGTAGAGCAACGCACCGAGGCCGTACACATCGGTCGCGGTCGTCACAGCGCGGCCTGCCAGTTGCTCGGGCGCTGCGTACTCCGGCGTGAGGAGCCGAAGCCCCGTTCGGGTCAGAGGCACCTCGGCCTCAGGGTCCAGCAACTTCGCGATGCCGAAGTCGAGGAGCTTGACAGCGGGCGCCTTCCCATGCCCCATGCCCTCTACCTCGTGTCCTGCGCCGCCAGAGGCGACGAGCACGTTGCTCGGCTTCAAGTCCCGGTGCACGACGAGCCGCTGATGCGCGTGGTGGACGGCGTCGCAGACGGTCGCGAAGAGACGGAGGCGCTCGCGCGTGCCGAGGCCGTGGCGGTCGGCGTAGTCCGTGATGGGCTCGCCCTCGACGAGCTCCATCGCGTAGTACGGGCGCCCGTCCTCGGTGCGGCCTCCGTCGTAGAGTTGCGCGATGGCCGGATGGTGGAGCGCGGCGAGGATCTGACGCTCGGCGCGGAATCGCGCGAGGAGATCGTCGGTCTCCAGACCACGGCGGAGCACTTTCAGCGCGACCGTCTGGTCGAAGGTGCCGTCCACGCGGCGGGCGCGGTAGACGGTGCCCATCCCGCCCCGCCCCAGCATCCCGACGACCTGATACGGTCCGATGCGGCGCCCGATCTCGTCTTCTTCCTCTGCGCGGTCGAGGTCTCCCGCCAGTCCCTGAAGGAAGGGAGCCGCGAAGGCCGTAGCGGACGCCCCAAAGACCCGGTCGGCCTCGCCGTCCAGCGCGAGGAGCGCCTCTACCTCCTTTCGCACCTCGGGATCGAGGCCGCGGAGAGCGGCAGCGCGGGCGTCGCCTGTGAGGTCGAGGATTCGGTCGAGGGCGGCCGAGATATCAGTCCAGCGGTCGAGAGCAGCCATAGGCGGGGGGAGTACCGGTCACTCGCATCGGGGCCTCACGAGGGGCCAACAGGCTAGGGGGCGTCTGGACCGTCCGTCGCCTGCATCTCGCGAGTGAGCCAGAGCCGAGCCTTCTGCCACTCCCGCTTGACGGTGCGCGGGCTGAGGTCCATTGCCTCAGCCGTCTCCTCCACGGTGAGCCCGCCGAAGAAGCGGCACTCCACGACGCGCGCGGCGCGCTCGTCCACCTCGGCGAGCCGACGGAGGGACTCATCGAGGGCGAGAACCTCGGCGGCCCGCTCCTCCTCGGCGGTGCCATTGATCCGCTCGTCTAGCGTGACGTGGACGGCTCCGCCTCCCCGCTTTTCTGCCGCGCGACGCCGGGCGTAGTCCACGAGCGTGAACCGCATCGCGCGGGCCGCCAGCGCAAAGAAGTGCGACCGGTCCTTGAGCGTCACGCGGGTGCCATCGACCAACCGCACGTATGCCTCGTTGACGAGCGCGACGGTGTCCAGCGTGGCGACGGCAGGATGGGCGCGGAGCCGTGCGCGCGCAATCTGGCGCAACTCGTCGTAGACGACAGGGAACAACTCCTCGACTGCACCGGGGGCGTCGGCGCTGACGTCGAGCAGGAGCGCGGTGGTGTCAGGCATCGCGGGCCAGGGCAGGACGGCTCCAAGGTAGCCGCTGTGCCCTGGCCCGGACACCTCGCGCGGCTATCGGATCACGGTGAGGCGTCGGATGGCCGACCGCTCTCCCAAGACCAGCCGCACCACGTACACGCCCGGCGCTAGGTCCTCGCCTGGCAGCATCGCCTCGTGGGCCCCCGCTGCCATCGCGCCGGATGCCAGCACCGCGACCTCGCGCCCCAGCGCGTCGTACACCGACACCCGCGCCACGCCCGGCGACTCCAGCGTGAACGGCACTCGCACCGTGCGACTGCGCGACGGGTTCGGCGACGGCGCTCCGAGACCAAAGACAAGCCCCCCCGCTCCCTCCGAGGCCGTCGAGCGTTGCGGCGCGAGGAGGAGGCGGAAGCGCTCGCCCGTCGTCACGGGGTCGCCCTCGTCGCCACGGCCCGCCTCGGTGGACTGCGGGGAGGGCGGCGCGAGGTCTACCCCGAGACTGGCTGGCCGGGCCGACTGCTTGCCCGAGGCGGACGCACCCGACGTCGATCTGGCCGAGGGGGCGGGCACGTCGAGCGTGAAGGCGTAGCGCGTGCCCGGGTCGAGCGGCGTGCGCGTGCCGGTCTCGGTGTCTTCTAATGTCGCCGTCCAGCCCTCAGGGAGGTCGCCGCTCCAGCTCAGCGCGAGGTCGAGCACGCCCGGCGCGTGCCCCTCCGCAGCGACGGTCAGCGGCAGCGCGATCTCACCGGAGGCGTCGAGCGGCAGCGCGTTGAGCGCCAGCGGCGTCGCGTCCACCTCGGAGGCGGTAGAGAGGACTGTGCGCGGCCACGCGGTCGGCGTCAGACGGTACGCGTCCCGGTCGTCGGCGCCGAGCGCCGCGCTGTCCGTGGGAGCCACGAACGCGACCGAAACCGTGTCTGCGCCCATTGTGAGCGCCAGGCGCAGCGGATCTGGCTCCGCCGAGCGGCTGTACACCGGCACACGGTTCGTCACGACCGCGTTGAGGTCGATCTCCAGGCCCGGCGAGGGCGCGAACGCCTTCGCGAAGAACCCCTGCATCGCCGGGACCACGCCATCCGGCAGGTCGCCCCCGATGCCCGCCGACCACGACCGGTAATCCCCCCCGAGGTAGGCCGGGTCATAGACGTAGATCGTCCCCGAGAGACCGCCCGTCCGCGTCACCAGGTCCCAGTCGAAGGCCTCGCTGAGCGGGTTGCCGAGCAGATTCCAGCCCTCTAGATAGCTCGGCACCGTCGGCGAGTCGGTGTAGGTGATCGGGAAGCCGTTAAACGGGGCGCCGAAGTTGAGGCCACCCGGTCCAGGCACGAGCAGCGTCTTCGGGAAGCCGCCCTGACGGCCGGGCGTGTTGAGGTCGTCGTCGGCAAAGACGTAGGTGAAGACGCCCGTGCCGCGCGCGAAGGGTTGGCTGGATCCTGGAAGGCACGCATAGCCCGCTGAGAAGGAGCCGAGTGTTTCGTCGAACGTGTAGGCGGAGCAGAACCCGTTGGCAGGAGCCGGATCGTCGGAGCCTGGGAAGCCCTGGGTCCAGAGGGGGTCGAGGAGGTCGTCGTAGGTGCCGAAGGAGGGCATGGCGAGCATGCGATAGGCGGACCCATTGCCGGGGATGCCGGTGGCGGAGAGGGTGGTCCCGACGAGGGCGGGCTGGAGCGTGTAGGCGTAGACGCTGCCTGCGTCCGTGACGCCGCTGTGGTCGTCGTTCTGGGTCGTCAGGAGGACGAGGTCGCCAGAGATCGCGACGGCGCGCCCGAGTCTGTCGTCGGCACTGGCGTCGGTAGCGGTGAGCCTGGCCGTCTCGACCCAGGTGGTGCCTGCGCGGTCGAAGACGTACGCAGTTCCGGCAGACAGGAGTCCGGGTCGGCTCTCGAGCTCATCGCCAATGACAGCCCGGTTGCCTTGCAAGGAGACGGAGGACCCGAACACGCCCCCACTAGCGCTGGCGGTGAGCTTCTGGGTCTCGCTCCACGTTCCGGCAGAGAGGTCGAACATGTACGCGCCGCCGCCCGCAACGACATTGAAACCTCCAAGCAAGGCCCGGCTGCCATCGAGCGAGATGGACCATCCGAACGCACCGAAGTCAACCGCATCGCTGGCGATGAGTTTTTGGGTCTGACCCCAGGCTCCGGCGGACAGATGGAAGGCATAGACGCTTCCCGCATCCGTGAGGCCGCTATGGTCGTCATTGGTGGCACTGACAAGAACCCGGTCGCCACTGAGGGAGACGTCGAAGCCGAATCGGTCCGTGCCTGCGGCGTCGCTGGCAGTGAGTTTCTGGGTCTCGCTCCATGCTCCACCCGAGAGGTCGAACACATACGCACTGCCAGCGTCGGTTCCTCCGCTGTGGTCGTCATCGTAAGCGCCGATGAGTGCTCGGTCTCCGTCAAGGGACACGGACCAACCGAATGCGTCGAAGTTGGCGGCGTCGCTGGCGGTGAGCTTCTGCGTCTGGTTCCAACTCGCGCCAGAGAAGTCGAACACGTACGCCGCTCCAGCAGCTGGAATGGAGCCTGCCTCCGCCAGATAGGCGCCGACAAGGGCCCGGTCGCCATCAAGGGAGACCGAAGACCCGAAGAAATCGAAGCTGGCGGCGTCGCTGGCGATCAACTCGGCGGTCTGGACCCATGTGCCGCTTACCAGTTCGAAGATGTGAGCGGTCCCGGCCAAGGTGAATCCAGAATGATTGCGTCGGAAAGACCCTACGATGGCTCGGTTGCCATCCATGGCAACGGAGGTACCGAAATTATCGGTGTTCTCGGCCGACACGGCGGTGGTCTTCTGGGTCTCGGACCAGAGCGCTCCGAACACGTCGAAGACATACGCGCTTCCCGCACCGGGCAAACCGCTGTGGGTGTCAAAAGAACCGATAAGGGCTCGGTCTCCTTCGAGAGAGATCGCCACTCCAAAGAAATCGGTATCTGTCGGGTTGCTGGCGATGATTTTTTGGGTCTCGCTCCACACCCCAGCCGTAAGGTCGAAGACGTAGGCACTTCCCACACGCAAAGACCCGCTGTGGCTGTCCTCCGTCGTGCTGATGAGCACCCTGTCGCCATCCAAGCTGACACTTTGCCCAAAGACGTCGCCATCTGCGGCATCGCTGGCGGTGATTTTTTGCGTCTCGGTCCACGTCCCGCCTATGAGGTCGAGGACGTACGCGCTTCCGGGATTGACCAATCCACTGTGGTCGTTGAAGCGGGCGCCGATGAGCACCCTGTCGCCATCCAAGCTGACACTTTGCCCAAAGACGTCGCCATCTGCGGCATCGCTGGCGGTGATTTTCTGCGTCTCGGTCCACGTCCCGCCTGTGAGGTCAAAGATGTATGCGCTCCCGAGATCACTCAACCCGTCGCGGTCGTCCAAGGGCGCCCCAACGAGAATCCGGTTTCCATCGAGAGAAGCACTTTGTCCAAAGGTGTCATCCTGTGCAGCATCGCTGGCGGTGATTTTTTGGGTCTCGGTCCATGTGCCGCCCATGAGATCAAGGACGTACACGCTTCCCGCGTCGCTTAGCCCGCTGTGGTCGTCCACGGGAGCCCCGATGAGGATTCGGTCGCCGTCGAGAGAGACATTTTCTCCGTAGAAGTCGTCCTGTGCGGCATCGCTGGCAGTGAGTTTCTGCGTCTCGGTCCACATCCCGCCGCCGAAGTCAAAGACATAGGCACTTCCTGCGTTCGTCAGTCCGCCGTGGCCGTCTCGGAAGGCGCCGATGAGGGCGCGGTCGCCATCGAGAGACACCGAGAAACCGAATCGGTCGTCTTCTGCGGCGTCACTCGCCGTCAGTCGTGCGGTCTGCGTCCAGGTTCCCCCGACGAGTTCGAGTACGTACACAGCCCCACTTGAAAGGGCAGATCCGGCGCTTTCGCCTGATGCTCCAACGAGAGCTCGAGTGCCATCGAGCGAGACGGAGGCACCGTAGAAGCCAAACCGTTGACCGCTCACCGTGAGACGCTGGTCCTCCCCGAGAGCCACAGTGGCCGCCTGCGCGAGGGCGCGGGCGGTGACCGCGTCGGCGCCTGCGTCGGCGGCGGCGCGTTCGATGTCCGGGAGAGATTGAGCGGCCGCTGCGGGGATCAGGGCCAGGAGCAGGAGAGCGAGCGGAAGGAATCGGTACGCCATGACGGGCAAGGAGGGGGAACGATACTGGACCGATCGCGCTCGCGACGAAACAGGGGCCATCGGATCTGGAACCAGGCCACCGAGTCGGTCGCGCCCCACTCCAGCTACCGACGTGCGGCGATGGCTCCGGCCCCCTCTCTCGCCGCCAGCGACCGACGCCCCGTTCTGACCCTGCCCGCCTCGGCACCGAGACGGAAGGAGTGGACCGGCGGGAGGAGCGGATGGCCCGTTCTCGCGCCACTCTGCGAGAGACCGGGTGAACCTCCTCCCCTGCTCATGCCCCGATTGCTCCTTCTCGCTCTCCTCGTGCTCGCCTCCAGCGCCGCACACGCCGCCACGATCACGGTCAACACGACCGACACCGAGGACAACACCGACGGCGATTGCTCTCTTCGCGAGGCCATGCTCTCCGCCGAACTCGATCAGGCCATCGACGCCTGCACGGCGGGCAGCGGCGCCGATGTCATCACCTTCTCCGTCGCGGGCACCTTCACACTCGATGTCGGCTTCCGCTTCACCACGGAGGTCACACTTCGCGGGATGTCTCCGTCCGGGACGATCCTGACCGGCAGTGTCACCAGTCAGCTTCTGGAAGTGCAGAACGCGACGGCCCGCTTCGAACGGCTCACCATCGAGGGCGGGGGCGCGACGCCCATCACCGACGGTGCCTTCCTGTTCTTCGCTGGCGCGAACGTCACGCTCGAAGACGTCGTCATCCGCAACGTCTCGAACGATGGAGACGGCGGGGCCATCGTCGCGTCGGGCGCAAACAGCCTGACACTCGTCCGCACTCGTCTCCTCGGCAACCGGGTCACGGGCTTCGGAAGCGGCGGCGGCCTCTACGCCATCAACTCCTCTGTCACCATCCGCGAGAGCGAGTTCAGCGACAACGTGTCCCCCGGCCAGGGCGGCGGGGTCTTCTTTACCAACAACTTTCCCCTCGTTGTGGAAAAGAGCACGTTCTCAGGAAACGAGGCGGAGACGGGCGGTGGCCTCCACCTCAACAGCGGCACCGGCACCGTGAGCGTCTCCACCTTCGCGGACAACCGCGCGACGCGCTCGGGCGGTGGGATCTACGTCGGCTCGGCCACCGCGGACCTCCTTTCGCTCACCATCACTGGAAACGTGGCCGATGCGGACTCGGACGGCGACGGCGATGGCGGCGGGATCTGGGGCTTCAGCGGCGTCACGCTGGTCAACTCGGCCGTGACCGGCAACGAGGACCGAGGCGGGAGCGCCGCACCCGATCTCTCGGTAGGGAACGTCTGGACCAGTGGCGGCACCAACTTCGTCAGCGACGAGCGGGGCGCGATGTCCATCTTTCCGGCGGGGACGCCGAACGCTACTGGTGACTTCGTCGGGACGGAGGCCGCACCACTCGACCCCATGCTCGGCACGCTAGGGAACAACGGCGGCTTTACAGCGACTCGCCTCCCGCTCATGGGCAGCCCGCTCATCGACACCGGCGACTGCACCGGGATCAACGAGGACCAGCGCGGCGGTGCCCGTCCGGAAGGCGCCGACTGTGACATCGGCGCGGTGGAAGCTGGGGCAGCGGTCGTCATCCCGACCGAGGGCACGCCCGAGGCGGCCCGACTCGCGATCTCGCTGCCCACGCCGAACCCGGTGCGCGATGCGACCTCCATTGAGGTTCAGCACGAATCGCGCAGCCCGATCCGCGTGAGCCTGCACGATGCCCTCGGCCGCGAGGTTCGCGTTCTCCACAACGGCCCATCGGCCTCCCCTCTGACCCTCGACGCTCCCGTGAGCGGCCTCGCACCTGGCGTCTACGTGGTCGTCGCGCGAGCCGATGGCGCGGTGCGGACGCAACGGCTGACCGTCGTGCGCTGACGCGAGACCGCCCGCCTCGGTGTCTCCGTGAGGGGACCGAGGCGGGCGGAGTCAAGCGGACGAGTAAGGCGCTATGGCGCCGAGGGCGTGTAGACGGTCAGGACGCTCGTGGCCGTCCCGTTGCCTGCCTGCGGCCCGAGGCCGAGGACGGACTTGACCACGACCCCGGTGTCCTGCGCGACGTACAGCGTGCCATTGCCTGCACCCGTTCCTTCGCCGATGGTCAGTTCCACGACGTACGTCTCGAACGTCCCGGCGGGCGTCTCGACAGACTCCACACCCGTCACCTCGATGGTGTAGGCTGCGGCCTTCTGGGTCTGCGCATCGAAGCCGCGAAGCTGCGCGCGGTAGCCCTCAGCCAGCGGGAGCGACCCGATGCCGAGTTGGAGCCCGGGACCGTCCGTCGCGAGCGGCGCGTCCAACGCAGCATTGACGGGAATCTGCTGCCCCTGCGCGTTGATCTCGCCCGTCACGGCGTCAGCGCCGTAGTCGAACGCGATGGTCACGGGACCTTGCGCGATGCGGCGCGAGATGGGCCGGAGGTCGGACTTGTCGAGCATCAGCGAATCCGAGACGGCCCCCATCGGGGTAGAGGCAGCCTCGACGAGCATGAAGACGTCACCGTCCGACGTGATCGTGCGCGTCACCTCAGAGGGAATCTCCTGGCCCATCACCGCGATGGTCATCGCGTAGGTGGACTCAGAAAGCTCCACGCCAGAGCCGTCCAGCGAGACCTCGTCGGCGGCCTCGGAGGCATCCGGGAGCGTGACCGTCGCGGGGTCCACCGTGATGGCCTCTAGCTGGCTACCGATTTCCTCGCGCACGTCGGACTGATAGCGACCGCCGAGGTGCTCGGCGAGGAATGCTTCCATGCCCGCTGCCAGCGCGAGGCGGTTCATCTCGCCACGGAACCCGTGGCCCTCGTCCGGCGCGACGATGTAGTCCACGCCGATGCCTCGGTCGCGGAGGGCGATGACGAGTTGGTCACTCTCGCGCTGCGTCACGCGCGGGTCGTTGGCGCCGTGCACCACGAGCAGTGGCGTCGTGATGCGATCCACGAAGTTGAGTGGGCTCCGGGCCTCCAGGTCGGCGCGGTCCTCGGGGACCTCAGGATCCCCGACGCGCCGGTACCACGTGCCTTCTAGGAACGGCCGCCAGTACGCCGGGAAGCTCTCGATGAGCGTGATCAGGCTGGACGGCGCGACGTACGGTACCGCTGCCGCGTACAAGTCCGGAGTGAACGTCACGCCCGCCAGCGTCGCGTAGCCTCCGTACGACCCGCCGAAGATGCCGACGCGCTCCGGGTCCGCGATGCCCTGCTCGATGAGCCAGTTGACGCCATCGGTGATGTCGTGCTGCATCGCGCCGATGCCCCATTCGCGGTTGCCCGCGTTGAGGTGGTCCTTGCCGTAGCCGGTGGAGGACCGGAAGTTGGGCTGGAGCACGGCGTATCCGCGATTCGCCATGAACTGCGCGTACGGCTCGTAGCCGTAGGAATCGCGCGCCCACGGACCGCCGTGGATGTACATGACCACGGGCAGGTTCTCCGCCTCGATGCCCTGGGGCAGCGTGAGGTACGCTGGGATCTCGCGGCCATCGCGGGCGGTGTAGCGGACGGCCTGCATAGAGGCCATGTGCTCCACCGGCACGTCCGGGCGAGAGCGGTAGAGCAACTCCACCGTGTCCGCATCGCGGTCGAAGAGGTAGACAGCGCCGGGGTCTTCAGCGCGCGTGACGGTGACGAGCATCTTCCGCTCATCCTTCGTCATCGAGCCCGGGAGAACGTCGCCCTCGGGAAGCTCGGCGCGAAGGAACGCGAGGTCAGCGGTCCACTCGTCGTCCTGCGTGTAGATGCGGAGGCGGTCGCCGTTGTAATACGTCGCAACGATCTTGTCCTGCACGTCAGAGTAGACCATGCCGCCGAAGTCAACCTGGCCCTCGGGGTCGCGCTCGATGAGTTCTTCGGTCTGTGTCGCAGGATCGAATAGGACGAGTTCGCTGAAGTTGCGGTCGCCTCGGTTGGTGCTCATGTAGACGCGCTCACCGTCGGCGTGGAAGCCGATAGGGGAGCAGGCCTCTTCGAAGGTGCAGGAGTAGAGCACCTCGCCGAGCGCGCCCTCTGCATTGACGGCGTAGAGATCCGTCCCACCGCCGGGCGCCTGCTTGACCGCGAAGCGCACGTCGCCCCCGTCATCGTAGACGAAGCCACCGACCTGCTCGGTGTTCTCGATGAGCAGCTCGCGCTCGCCCGTCGCGAGGCTGACGCGGTACACGTCGTGGAACGCTGGGTCACGGTCGTTGAGACCGACGATGATGTGCGCCGGGTCGTCCTCGGGCACGGAGTAGATGAGCGCGCGGACGCCCTCCACGTCGGTGAGGTTGCGCGCCTCGGGGACCGTGCCGTCCACTGCTTCATCGGGGTCGAGGGCGTAGACGTTGAAGTTCTCATCGCCCCCCTTGTCCTGGACGTAGAGGACGAACTGGCCGTCCTGGCTCCAGAAGTAGCCTGGAACGGGCCGCTCGTCGGCGGTCAGCGGGCGGGCGTCCTCGAAGGGCTCATCGATGGTTTTGATCCAGACGTTGCGGACGCCCTCGTAATCGCGGAGGAACGTGAGGTACTGGCCGTCGGGAGAGAGCTGGGAGCCGGAGATCTCGGGGTTGCCGAAGAAGACCTCGCGGTCGAGAAGTGGGGGAAGGTCCGCCCCCTGCAGACCGGGAGCAGTCGGCGCGACAGGCGTTTGCGCGAACGCGGGCAGTGCCGCCAGCCCAGCGAGAGCGAGTGTCAGAAAGCGCATGGCTCGAAAACGTGAGTGAGAGATGAGGCGGCTACGGGGCAATCCGGCCGGATATTCCGCGCCGTCGGTGGATCATTCGTTAAGTCCTCGTCCACTACGAGACCGCCCGCCTCGGCACAGTCAGCGAGCGCACCCCACGTCGTATCGCCTCGCTCTTCTCTTCGTGTCATCCCGAGCGCAGCCGAGGGATCCGGCTAGACCCAGCTTCTTCGTCACACGGTGCTGAGATCGGCCCAATCTGGGTTGTGCGACTCGATCAGCCGGACCCTTTTCTCGCGGCGCCATCGCTTGATCTGCTTCTCACGTTCGATCGCGTCGCGAATCTCCCCGAACGTCTCGTAGTGGACGAGGCGGTGCACGTTGTACCGGGACGTGAATCCGGGAGTGTCACCGCTGGCGTGCTCTGCGAGCCGCCGACGCAGATCGTTCGTTATCCCACAGTAGAGCACCCGGTTGTGGCTCGCGAGCAGGTAGACGTAGTACGTTTTCATACTGGAAGCGTACGCAGCCGGTGGGAAACAGGAAGCGTCCGGGGCTAGATCCCTCGGCTCCGCTCGGGATGACACCCTCCGGTATGGAGCGGAAGTGGCGGACCTCTGCCTGCTTGATGGGTCGCGGCGGCGAGAGTCGCGGCAGCGCGACACGAGACCGCCCGCCTCGGCACAGTCACCGAGGCGGGCGGGGTCAGCGGAGACAGGGGGCGGATCAGTCCTCCTGCTCGTCGGGCGACTTCTGCGGCTCGCCGCCGCCCGGCGTGAGCACCACATCGATGAGGCCGAAGTCCTTGGCCTCCTGCGGGCTCATGAAGTTGTCGCGGTCGGTCTCCTTCTCGATGGTCTCGACGGGCTGGCCGGAGTGGTGCGCGAGGACCTCGTTGAGCCGCTGCCGGATGTAGAGGATCTCCTTCGCCGCGATCTCGATGTCCGATGCCTGGCCTTGTGAACCGCCGGACGGCTGGTGGATCATGATGCGGCTGTTGGGGAGCGCCGCGCGCTTGCCCGCTGCGCCGCCCGCGAGGAACACGCTGCCCATGCTCGCCGCGAGACCGACGCAGATCGTCGCCACATCCGGCTTGATGAACTGCATGGTGTCGTAGACGGCCATGCCGCTGTAGACCTGCCCGCCGGGCGAGTTGATGTAGAGGTTGATGTCCTTGTCGGGGTCGTCCGCTGCGAGGAAGAGGAGTTGTGCGACGGCGAGGTTGGCCGTCGTGTCGTTGACGGGTGTGCCGAAGAGAACGATGCGGTCTTTGAGGAGCCGCGAGAAGATGTCGAACGAGCGCTCGCCTCGCGTGGTCTGCTCGATCACCATCGGGACGAGCGCGTTGGCGGGGGCGGTCTGCTGGGGGCCGCTGTAGATGCCGCCGGGGAGCGAGGTGAGATCGCGCGAGAAGGTGAGGAAGTCGTGGACGGTGGACATATCGAGGTCGGAGGGAGTGTGCGCTGGAAGTTCGCGTCCTCGCACCCGGCGTGCCGTGGCGCGGTTCCGGGGCTCGGGATGCGAAGGAGGAGGAGGAAAACGCGCCGGGTGGCTCTAGCCCCTCCCGCCTCGGCACCGAGGCGGAGGGAGTCACCAGCGAAGAGCCTCCAGCCAGAGGCGGGGCCCGACTGGCGCCGGAGGAGCAGATGCAACCGCGCACCCTCCCGCCGCGTCCCGGCGGCGATGCACCCCGATCGCCTGCCCGCCCTCCTCGCCCGCCTCGACGGGCGCGAGGCGACCCTCGCCCGCCGCAGCCTCCTCTTCTCGCGCGTCCGCCTGGTGGCCGTGCTCGTTGGCCTGACGGTAGCGCTGGCATTGGGCGGCGCCGTGGGGCCGGGCGTGGGCTGGAGCGTCGCGCTGGGGACGCTCCTCGTGTTCTCCGTCCTCGTCCGCCTGCATGAGCGCGTGGAGCGCGCCCTCACGCGCATCCGGTTCTGGCGCGAGATCCAGGCCCGCCACCTCGCCCGGCGCAACCTCGACTGGGACTCCCTCCTTCCGGCTCCCGAGGCGGCCCCACCCGAGCACCCCTACGCCGCCGACCTCGATCTCTGCGGTCCGCGCTCGCTCCTCCACCTCCTCGACGCGACCGCCACCGAGGGCGCCTCTCGCCGCCTCCGCTCGTGGCTCCTGGACCTCGACCCCGACGCCGCGTGCGTCCGCCAGCCACGCGTACAGGCACTCGTCTCCCGCCGCCGCCTCCGCGACCGCCTCGCGCTCCTCGCGCACACCGCCAGCGGAGACATCGACGCACGCTGGAGCGATGCCGCCGTCCGCACCTGGATCGACGCACCGCCGCCGGACCGCTCGCTGCGGACCTGGGCCCTCATGCTCGGCGCGCTGGCCGTGCTCACGCCCGCACTCGTCGTCCTCGCGCTCACGGGCGGGCCCTCCCTCTGGGGCTACTCGCTGACGGTGTACATCCTGCTGTACCTCTCGCAGTACGGACGCGTGGCCCAGGTCTTCGACCGGACGTACGACCTGGAGCGCGCGCTCCGCGAGGTCACCCCCCTTCTCGCGTTCGCCGAGCGCGAGGCGCCCCGCCTCGGGGACGTGCTCGCGCCGGTCGTGGCGCCGCTGACGGGCGCGGAGGCACCGAGCGAGCGGATGCGACGCCTCCGTCGGATCGCCGCCGCCGCCGCCATCACGCGAAACGACATCGGGCGGGTGGTGCTCAACCTGCTGCTGCCGTACGACCTCATTCTGACGCTCGCGCTGGAGCGCGTGCGCGGTGAACTGGCCGACCGTCTCCCGGCGTGGCTGGACGCGCTCTACGAACTGGAGGCCCTCGGCGCCCTCGCCGAGGCGGCCGACCTCCGCCCTGAGCGCGTTGTCTTCCCGGACCTCCTCGCTGAAGACGCTCCGCCGCTGGAGGCACGCGACCTCCGCCACCCGCTGATTCCTCTCGCCGAGGCCGTCGGCAACGACGTGGCGCTGGGCGGCGGTGCGGTGATCCTCGTGACCGGCTCCAACATGTCGGGGAAGAGCACCTTTCTCCGGTCCATCGGCCTCGCGACGGTGCTGGCATGGGCGGGCGGACCAGTCTGGGCGCGCTCCCTCGCCGTGCGTCCACTGCGGCCGTTCACGTCCATGCGCATCGGCGACGTGCTGCAGGAGGGCATGTCCACCTTCTACGCCGAGGTCCGCCGTCTCCGCCTCCTCCTCGATGGCGTGGAGGCTGGAGGGCCACCTGCGCTCGTGCTGATCGACGAGATGCTGCGCGGCACGAACAACCGCGAGCGCCTGGCAGGCGCGCAGGGCGTGGTCCGAGCGCTCGTCGGCGCGAACGCAACCAGCCTCGTCGCCACGCACGACCTCGCGCTAGCGGACCTGGAAGCGGAGGACGCTCGCATCACGAACGCGCACTTCCGCGAGCACGCCGAGGACAACCGCCTCGCCTTCGACTACCGCTTGCACGAGGGCCCGTGCCCGACGACGAACGCGCTCATCATCATGGCGCGGGCCGGGCTTCCGGTGGCGGAGCCGCGCTGAGCCTGCCCGCCTCGGCACCGAGGCGGACCGACTCGTTTCTGTTTTACTTCGTCCGGCCGGGCCGCTTCCGCAGAACGGCCAGTTCGCTCTCGCCCCCATCCGGGGGGGCCGCGAAGAAGACCACCAGCAGCGCGCCGGACTCGAACGCCTGCGCATCCGCCCGCTCGGCAGCCCGCAGGAGAGCCTGTTCACTTACCCCTCGCGCGGACACCTCCTCCACTCCGCCGACGAACTGGTCGCCGCCTGGAATGAACTGGTCGCCTCCCGGGATAAATTGGTCCCCGCCGGGGATCTCGACCTCTCCACGGAACAGGTCGCGAGAGCGGATCGCGCGCCGCTCGCGCGCGGCCAGGTAGTCGCGGGGCAACTCCACACCAGAGTCGCGGAGCGTGATCCCTTCCGGGAGTTCGTCGTCGATGGCGAGAGGCGCCGTCTCGGCCCGACCGATGGCGTGAACCCCCTCGCGCGAGACGAGCGCGCTGAACAACGTGACAGATTCCAGGTCGGCCCCGCCGGGCGCGAGGACGTGGAGGTCTTCGACGAGATCCTCGAACGTGCCCTCGGTGTCGGAACCGAGGCGGAGACCGAGGGGCTGTGCGCTCGCGGTCACAGTGGCGAGCAGGAGGAAAAGCGGAAGGAGGCGTCTCATGGCACGAGGAGAGGATGTTCATTCCCCTCCACCGGATCCGCCCGCGAGATGGGACACCGCCCGCCTCGGCGGGATCACCGAGGCGGAGAGCCTCACGGGCGACGCGTCCAGGTCTGCGCCGATCCTGCGCTGGAGAAGCCGATCTGAAGCGAGAGTTCGTCCGGCCCCACGACGGTCAGCGTCGCGGAGTAGTAGTTGCCATCGGACCCGAGCACCTCCAGGGAGAACCCGTCACCGCTCGGTGCGAGAGAGCGCCAAAGCGTGTCTCCGATACGGTAGGAAGACGCACTTCCTGGCAGGTAGCGGACGTTCGCCTCGGTGCCGGAGATGGCGACCTGCATCCCGTCGTTCCCCGGGTTGCTGCTAGCCGTCCGGGTCCAGCGGCCATCGAGGTTGAACGGCGCCTCGGCACCTCGCGTCCACACCTGATCGCTGCCCGCTCCGCTACTCTCGATGTCGATCTCGATCCGGTCCGCCCCGACGAAGGTGAGCGTCGCCGGGTAGTAAGCACCGTCCGAGCCGAGAACCTCCAGAGCATACCCCGTGTCTTCTGAAGACAGCCCTCGCCAGAGCGTGGCGCCCGCCGAGTAGCTGGAGCCCGCGGCATTCTCGACGCTCGCCGTCGCACCCGTGACCCCGACAATCATCCCGTCATTTTGAGGGTTGGAGCTCTCCACTCGCGTCCACGAGCCATCCAGCGCTGGGGCAGGCGGCGGAGCGGGCGCGGCCTCGCCGCCTCGTGTCCAGACTTGATCGCTCCCCGCGCTACTGAACGCGATGTCCACTTCGATCCGGTCGGTATCGACGAGGGTGAGCGTTGCGGGGTAGTAGTTCCCATCAGAACCGAGGACCTCGAGGTCGAACCCGACGCCGTTGTTCTGCCGCTCGAGGCCGCGCCACAGTTCATTGCCCACGGAGTAGGAGGAGCCCGCCGGGTTCGCGACGGTCGCCACTTCGCCGCCGACCGCTACCACCATCCCGTCGTTGCTGGGGTTGGTGCTCTCGATTCGCGTCCAGGGACCGTCTAGCGCCGCGTTGGTGAGGGCCCGGCGACGAACCCACGTCTGCGATGACCCTGCAGAGCCAAACTCGATATCCACCCGAATGCGATTGCGCTGCTCGAAGGTGAGCGAGGCGCTGTAATACTGCCCGTCCGAGCCGAGCACCTCGAACTCGTAGCCACTCGGGCCCAGCGGGACGAGGTTTCTCCACAGAACGTCCCCCCGTCCGAAGGTGCCCGTCTCGGGTGCAAGGGAAACGGTCGCACGGCCTGCGTCGACGTTGACCCGCATCCCGTCGAGGCCCGGGTTGGTGCTCTCCGTGCGGACCCAGATTCCATCGACCGGTGGCGGGGGCCGCGTGTCGATCCGCTGACGGACCCACGTCTGCGTGTTCCCCGCCCCAACATGATCGATGACGAGCGTAACGCGGTAGAGCGTCTCCAGGGAGAGCGTCGCGGGGTAGTAGTTCCCATCCGAGCCCCGCACCTCCAAGTCGTAGGTGCATCCGCCGCCATCGCGGATGTTGCGCCAGAGAAGCATCCCGGAGGTCGCCCACTGGACGCCCTGCCCGACGATTCCCTCCGTTCCGCTCACCTCGACGGTCATCCGCCCGACCGCCCCATCGCTTCTGGGGGATGGAGAATCGATGGCTGTGTTTCCGCTCGCGGCGCGCGTCCACTCGCCCGCGAGGAGGGACGGATCGAGACGGAGAGGCTCGGCGACAGCGACCGAGGCGCAGAGCGTGGCGAGGACAAGGAGGAGAGGGAGCGCGCGTCGCATCGTGGTGGGGGCGGAGGACACTCAGAACTACCGGAGCATCAGACTCCACCTGTCACCCCGCGATGGACTCGCGGCTCCCGCGCACCCTCCAGAACCGACACCGCCCGCCTCGGCACAGTCACCGAGGCGGGCGAAGTGGCGAGACAGATCCGGTCTAGAGCCGAACCAATTCCACGCGGCGGTTCTGCTGCCGGCCCTCGGCTGTGCCGTTGTCCGCGACGGGGGCCGTCTGGCCCATCCCGGCCGCCTCCAGCCGCGAGCCGTCCACGCCCTGGCCCGTGAGGTAGGCCACGACGGCCTCGGCGCGACGCTGACTGAGGCTCATGTTCGTGTCAGCGGATCCGGTGTTGTCCGTGTGGCCTTCGATCCGCAGGCGGAGGTCACCGTACTGGTTCATCATCCGCACGATGTCGCCCAGCGTCGGCGTGGACTCCGGCTTGATCGTCGCGCTGCCTGTGTCGAACAGGATGCCCTTCGTCGCGACGCGGCCCTCGGCCTGAAGCTGGTCATAGAGGATCTCGCGCCCGCCCGCTGCGATGCGGATGTTGTCCACGAAGACCGGCCCCACGCGACCGTCGTCCTCGGCGCCGATCTCGCCCCCCGTGCCCCATAGGATGCGGTCGGTCCGCCGGATGTCCGCGTTGGGGATGTTCGCGATCCGCTCCTCATCCACGTACATCTTGACGTAGGACCCATCGACGGCGATGCGGATGGGCGTGATGGCCTCGTCCACCCTCGTGGTGCGCTGCAAGGACGAGCCGCCCGTCTCGCCTGCCCGCACGCCCGTGGTGAACTGGTTCGAGACCGTGAACTCCGACGCGGAGTGGTTGCGGAGGTCGCCGTGGAAGATGCTGTAGCCACCATCCGGGTTGTCCAACGGACCGGTGCCGAGCGTGGTGTAGATCCACGTGTCACCGTGGTAGATATCGAACTCGATGGTGAAGCGCTCCGGGAGCGTCTCCGGGAGCGGAATCGCGAACGTGCCTGCGTCGGCGAAGCGGAGCATCTGGTTGCCGTTCTCGCTCACGACCTCCATCACGCCGTTCTGGAAGTCGACCCGGCGCGGCACGTTGCCGACGTAGTCACTCTCGAAGTCCTCGACGTAGAGCGGGCGGGCGCCGGGCACGAAGTCGTAGTTGGCCCAGGCGCCCTCGCCGGGTCTCGCGCTGGCCGCAGCACCAGGGGCGCCTTGCCCTGGGGCAGCGCCTCGGATGACGGCGTCCTCGGCGTTGTTCTGGTTCACGCGGTCGCCGTTGCGGTCCACGTAGTTGCCGTCATCGTCCACGAGCACGACGTCCTCGCCGTTCTCCTGGGCAGCAGCGATGCACTCCGGATCCGTGAAGAGGCACTCGATGGCATCCTCGCCTGCGTCGAAGAGCGCCTTGACCGCGTTCTCTGCGGCGCGCTCGGCACGGCGCTCGGCCTCGCGTTCGGCGGCGCGTTCCGCTGCGCGACGGGCGCGGCCGAAGATGCCCTGGGCAGCCGCTACATCAGCAGCGAAGACGCTCACGAGGAGCGTAAAGAGGAGAGCGCGCGTGAGGCGCCAGCGAGGAGTATCAGTCATGGTGGGGTCAGGTGGGGGTTCGGTCTTCTCTACAGAAACGGAGGGGTGCAGGCGTCATCCGCGATTAGCGCGCGGGCTTTTTTCGGAGCACGAAGACAGCGCCGCTCCCCTCGCCCGCGAAGAAAACGATCAGCGGCTGGCTGGAATCGACGGCCTCAGGGGCGGCCTCCCGCGCCGCCAGGAGCGCACTCCACTCGTCGAAAATGTTGCCTGGGAAGAAGAGATCGCCTGGGAAGAAGATGTTGCCGGGGAACAGTTCGCGGACGGGCTCCGCCAGTTCGGCGCGGGCCTCCAGGTACGCGTCCCAATCCGGGAGATCGCGCGCAGGGCGCCTCGCGAGGCGTTCCGCCTCGGGGTGTCCGTAGGCGACCGTCTCGATCTCCACCGACCGCTGCACCTCGCCGTCTTCGATAGCTACGGCGACCAGCACGATCTCACGCGGGCCGGGTTCGTCCGCCTCGGCGTAGACGTGGAGGTGACGGTCCAGCCAGCGGAGGGTCTCGCCCTCGAGCGAGCTGTGTGCGACGATGACAGTAGGCTGGGCAGCGAGGGGCGCAGCCACGAGGGCGAGCGCGAGAAGACCGAGGCGGGGCATCCTAGATAGAGAAGGTTCTCTTCCATCACGCAGGCGCGCGCTCGACGGGATCACCGGACGCGCACGGTCAACTCCACCTGCGCGCGGTTGTCGGCACCGGCGGGCCCTGCGGCTGTGATCTTCTGCCCGAGCGCGGCCTCGGCGTCGCCATGGACACGGCCTGTGCGCGTATCGAGGTACAGGATGAGCGGCTCGCGGCCTCGCTCGGGAGAGAGGTGGACGGGATCGTCCGGGTCGCCTACCGCTCCGTCGAGTTCAACGACCGAGACCCGAATCGGGACGACGCTCGTGCGGACCCGCTGCGCGGAGAGCGCGCTCCCTCGCCAGTCGTTTCCGTTTCCAGGTTCGCGGACCGTGATCCTCTGCCCGGTCTGGAGGTAGACCCGCCATTCCGCACCGCCGTTGATCTCGGATTCTGCGGTCTCCCCGATGGCCTTCAGCCGTGTCACCTCGACCTCCACCACCCGTTCTTGGGGCAGCGGCGCGCTGAACCCGGTGTCCCACCCGCTCCATGCTGATCCGCCCACACGTGGCCCGGCATGCAGGAGCAGCGTGTTGTGCAGGAAGAGCCCGTTGCCGACGTTGAACATCAGCGAGCCGTGATTGTCGCGATCCCACGGAAAAAGATCGCCGTACTTCGAGCGAAAGAGCCGGTACCACGAGCCGTCCGCGACGGAATCCGCCACGCTCCACGTCTGGCCGTGCTCGAAGTAGTCGCGCTCGCCGCTGCCCACGAGGTCTAGCCCGTGAGCGGACGCGAAGCCGACCAACCCGTCACTGTCGTAGACGCCGTCCGAGGCCCAGCGGTAGCCGTAGCGACTCGGACCCGTGAGTGTCACCAGTTCGTTCGCGATCTCCTGATCCACGCTCGCTTGCCCCGCTAGTACGTCCGGCGAAGGGCCGCGATGCGGCACGGTGAGGAGATCGCCGAGAGGCTCCCGCGCATGGCCCCAGGGGGCGGCATCGGCAGCACCGTAGCGGAAGCGGCCGAGGAGGCGGTCGAAGATGAACTGGGCCGCGGCTTCCTTTCCGTGCCGCCCGGAGAGGAACACGTCCGCGATGGAAGCACGCGTCTGGGCAGGGTCGAAGAGTTGCTTGGGCGTGACGAAGAAGGAGCCGCCGGGGCTGCGCCCGCCGAGGGTGTAGATGGGCACCAGGGAGCCGTCGCCGCGCCGGGCCTTCGCGGGATGGAGGAGGGTGCGGTTGACGGCATCGTCGTCCCGCGCGAGGGCGCGGATGTTGTCGTACGCCGCCCGCTCTCCGCCGATGAACCCGGCCACGCCATCGAACGCATCGCGGACATCGTCCAGACCGACGATGTCGTACTGCCGGATGGACGCGGTGAGGTCAGCCGAGAAGTCGATCAGTGGCGAGCCCTTGTGGGGCGTGCTCATCGTCGCGAGGAGCACGGTGCGATCCCGCAGGAAGGCGGCACGCTGACGGAGATCGTCTGTGTAGAGGGTGGGCGCGGCGGTCTGGAGCGCCGCGAACGTGTCGTCGTCGCCAAGCGAGAGGAGCGTCCGGGCGACGATCCCTCCGAAGCTGTGGACGACGAAGTAGAGTTGGGGCTGGCGCTCAGGTGCGAGGTGCCCAAAGACGTGCTGATAGCGCGCGTAGACCTGCTCCACGGTCGCGGCGACCTGCTCCTCGTAGGCGACAGCGCCATCGCGATAGGTCACGAGGGCACCGAGGTATCCGCCAGAATCCGGGATCCGCGACTGGTTCAGCACGACGGGCGCGGGTGCTGTGCCTCGGGCGGTCTGCATCTGCCAGAGGTGATACGGCCAGGGCGTCTGCGCCTGACAGGCCTCGTAGGCGGAGTAATCGCTGCTCACGGTGGGCATCTCGCCGGAGCAGTCGCGCCACTGCTGACCGCCGATGGCGCGCGTCGAACCGTCGGGCTGCATCAGGTAGCCCGTGCCGCCGCTCTGTCCGAGGAGGCTGCTGAGGAAATCCCAGCCCCAGTAGTACGTCGTGTGGTGCACCGTGCCGACGTTGTGGGCCGGGTCGTCGCCGGGGCCGGGCGTGATGCCGTGCACAACGACCGCCAGCCGGGGGCGCTCCGGCGCGAATGCGAATGGCGCCTCCGGCGGCGCTGCCGAGGCGGGCGGACTCGCGACGGCGTCGGAGCAGACGGCCTCGCGCCAGACGGTGGCGGGGTCCAGGCCGAGGACCGCTTCCACCGCATCGCAGACGGCACTCTCCACCCCTCGCGCCCGGTAGCCTCGCGTGCCGACGATCACGACGCCCGTGACCTCGCCCGCCTCGGTGGAAAACCGGGCCGGGTCGAAGGCGACAGCCTGCACCTCGCCAATGGGCGCGAGCGTGCCTCGGTTGGTGACGGAGAACGAATCGCGCTGGGCGGAGCGAACGAACGCCTCGAACGCGAGGGGAATCCCCGGACCTCGGATCACGCGTGTGCCGGTGATCCCGACGTAGCTCTCGCCATCGGGCGTGAACGCAATCGCAGGGCGCTCACCCGCCTCCAGGCGAGACTGGACGACGCGCGCGAAGCTCGCCCACCGCGTGCCGGACGCCGTGGCCTCGGCTGCGGAGGCGAGGACCCACTCGCACGTCTGCGGGTGGAGCGCGAGGATAGCGTCAGGGTCTGCATCGGGCGCCTGCTCGGCGAGGGCGTCCAGGTGAGCCGTGCAGGAGACCGCCTCGGGAGAGCGGTGGGAGGCGACGTGCAGCCTGCCGCTCTGGTCCAACCCGGCAGCGACGCCCTCGGGGCCGAACGCCAGCGTCCGGCGTCCCGACAGGCTACCGACGAATGCCCGCACCTCCTCGCGCAGTCCGTCCGAGAGCACCACATCCGCGCGGCGAAGGTCGAGGGCGGGTCGGCCGGATGCGACGGCCCACTCGCCGGAAGGCGCGTAGGCGACGGTCACGCGCGGAGCCGCGAGCGTATGCCGCAGAATCGGTGCATTCGGGTCGAATGGACTCGGGAACGAGGCAGGGTCGAGCGGCTGGATGTCGTTCGATTCCTCGTCGGGAATCTGGGGCTCGCGCTCGGTCGGATCGAGGTCGGCCACCTCGTCTCGCGACAGCAGCTCCATCAAGCGGCTCAGGTCGCACGGTTCATTCTCGCTCGGTGGCCGCTCGTACAGGACACAGGAGACGACGTACTCCGTCTCCGCGTCGGTGAGTTGGCGGAGGCTGAGCATGGTCCGAAGATCGGCCTCCGCCTCGGCGTAGGCCGCCTGGAGGTCGTCGGGGGTCTGGGCGAGCGTGGCGGGAGCCGCCAGCACGAGGAGGAGCGCGAGGAATCGGGGCACGGCGCGGGAGCAGCTATACTCTAGGAACGCCGCAGAAGGCGGCCTCTCTTCCACCACGCAGCCCTCGCCTTCCGGGGATCATGACGCCCGAACCCTCCGAGGTGACTCGCCTCCTCGGTGCCCTCAACGCCGGGGACGACGACGCCCTGGACCGGCTCTTCCCGCTCGTCTACGCCGAGTTGCGACGGCTCGCAGAGCAGGTCCGTCAAGGTCCGTCTCTCGCGACGATGAACACGACCGCGCTCGTACACGAGGCGTATCTCCGCCTCGCAGACGGTGCACTCGCGGACTTCGAGGGCCGGAGCCACTTTCTGGGCGTGGCCGCCAAGGCGATGCGGCACGTCCTCGTGGACCATGCCCGGAAGCGCGGCGCTCAGAAACGTGGCGGCGACCTCGCACGGATCGATCTGACCGATGCCGCCCGCTTCGTTGGCACCGCTGACCATGACGCGACGGTTCTCGCGCTGGATGCCGCGCTGGACCGTCTCGGGGCGTTGGACGAGCGGAAGGCGCGCGTCGTGGAATGCCGCTTTTTCGGCGACATGACCGTGGCGGAAACCGCCGCCGCCCTCGGTGTCTCCACGCCGACGGTCAAGCGCGACTGGCGAATGGCGCAGGCCTGGCTCTACCGCGCGCTCTCCGATGACCCGGCCCACCTCGGCATCCCCTCCGACCGTCCCGAGGCGGACACACCCGGCGGCTGATCCCTCGCGCGCGCCGCTTGCGTGATTCCGGCATGACCCCCGATCCCGACCGCTGGCTCCGCATCGACGCCCTCTTCGAGGCTGTGGCCGATCTCACGCTCGAGGACCGCGCCGTCCGGCTGGCAGAAGAACCCGACCTGGAGATCCGGCTCGAAGTGGAGACGCTTCTCGCCGCCGAGGCGGAAGCGACCGGCTTCTTCCGCTCCCTCTCGGACGAGATCGCACCCACGGACGGCCTCCGCCCGGGTAGCCGCGTCGGGCCGTACGTGCTCGCAGAGCGGATCGGCGAGGGCGGGATGGGGACCGTCTGGCGCGCCGAGCGCGAGGACGGCACCTTCGAGCAGATCGTCGCGCTGAAGGTCTTCCGCTCCGGCGACGCGCGGCGCTTCCTCGCGGAGCGCCGGATTCTCGCGCGGCTGGATCACCCTGCCATCGCGCGGATCCTGGACGGCGGCCTCACGCCCGGCGGGAGACCCTACTTCGCGATGGAGTTCGTGGAGGGCGAGCCGATCACGGCCTACGCTGAGCGCCACCGCCTGAGCGTGGAGGAGCGACTGGCTCTCTTCGCGCGCGTCTGCGAAGCCGTCCAGTTCGCCCATGCCCGGCTCGTGGTGCATCGGGACTTGAAGCCTGCGAATGTTCTCGTCACCGAGGGAGAGGAGGAGACGGGCGACTCTTCCCCCTTCCCTCATGCCTCGTCCCCCTCCGTGAAGCTCCTCGACTTCGGCATCGCGAAGGTGCTGGACGAGGCCGACCCTGCGCTGACGCAGACGCACGGCGCTCCGCTCACCCCCGCCTACGCTGCGCCCGAGCAGATCCGCGGTGACGAGATCACGACCGCGACGGACGTGTACGCCCTCGGTGTGCTCCTCTATGAACTCCTCACGGGCACGCGGCCCTACCGGCTGGACACCCGCGCTCGCGCCGCGATGGAGCGTGCGATTCTGGAGACGGAGCCCACGCGCCCTTCGGATGCTGTCACGCTGGAGACGGAGACGGTGGGCGCGCCCCACCATCGCGCGAGGCGGCTCCGGGGCGACCTCGACCACATTTGCCTCGCGGCCCTTCGCAAGGAGCCCGAGGCACGCTACCCCAGCGCGGAGGCCCTCGCACGCGATGTGCATCGTCATCTCTCCGGCGAGCCTGTGGAGGCGCGAGGTCTGGGCGCGATGTACCGGCTCCGGCGCTTTGTGAGGAGACATAGGGGTGCCGTGGCGGCGGCAGCACTCGCGCTGCTTCTCATCGTGGGGTGGGGCGTCACCGCCACTGTCCAGACGCAGCGCGTCGCGGAAGAGCGCGACCGTGCCGAGGCCCTCAACCGTGTCCTCGTAGATCTCTTCGAAGGCGTAGACCCGACTGCTGGCGGCGACCGCGACCTCACCGTCTCGCAGTTCCTCACCTCCGCCACTGAGCGGCTCCGCTTCGACCTCGCCGACCGCCCCGCGCTTCGCGCCGAGTTGCTGAGCGTCGTCGCCTCGTCGCACCTCGGTCTCGGCGATCCCCTCGCCGCCGACTCCGTGGCGGGGCTCGCGGCCGAGTCCGCCTCAGGCCTCGCGCCGGGACACCCCGCCCGCACCCTCGCGCGAGGGTGGCATGCCTGGACCCGCACCTATCTCGACGACTACGAGACCAGCGAGCGCATCTACCGCGACCTCCTCCAGGAAACCTCCGAGGCGGACCTCCCCGACGTACAGGCCGACTTTGCCGTCGTCCTAGGCGAGATGGGCCAGACAGACGAAGCGCGCGACCTCCTCCAGCGCGCGATCTCAGCGCTCCGCGAGCGCGAGGGCGAGGACGCCCGCCGCAGCCTCGCCGCCGCCCTGGACAACCTCTCGACGAGCTACGCCAGCGAGTGGACACCCGAGGGCTACGCGCAGGCCTGGCTGCTCCAGCAGGAGGCCGTCGCGCTGAAGGCAGGCCTCTACGGCGCGAATCATCCCCAGACTGCAGAAGCGCTCACGGAGTTGGCGGGCCTCGCCGCCGACCGCGACGATCTCGCGACGGCAGACTCGCTCTTCGCACGCTCCGTCGGAATCTTAGGGACCGCCTACGGCTCGCAGCATCCTACCCTCGCGACCGTTCTCAACAACTGGGCTCTCCGGCTTGCCAATGCCGACGAGCACGGACGCGCCGAGCCCCTGTACCGCCGGGCGCTACAAGTCCGCGAGGCGGTCTACGGCGAGCAGCACCGGGAGACAGCTGGGACGGTGCAGAACCTCGCGGCGCTCTACGGTCAGATGCCAGGACGCGGCGCAGACGCCCTCGCGCTGTACGACCGCGCCGAGGCGATCTACACGGACGTGATGCCGGAGGGTCACTTCCTCCGTGCGTTTCCGGTAGCAGGCCGCGCGAACACGCTTCGAACCCTCGGCCGGACCCGAGACGCCATCCGCGAGGGAGAACGCGCTGTCCAGATGCTCTCTGCGTCCCTCGGCGCTGAGCACGCCGCGACGCTGGGCGTTCGGGGCGACCTCGGCCTCGCGCTCGTCCGGGCAGGCCGTGCCATCGAGGCCCAGCCTCACCTTCGCGCCGCGCTAGCCGCCGACCCTGACGCCGAAACACGTCGCCGACTGGAGGAGGCCCTCGCGAGTCTCTGACCCTCCCCGCCTCGGTGCCGAGGCGGGGCTACCGGGCGAGCCAACCCGCGTAGAGTTCTGGACGCCGGTCGCGGAGAAACAGCTTTCGGGCATGACTCTCCTGCACGGCAATCAGGTCGAGGTCGGCATAGAGGATCTCCTCGGTGCCCTCGTCGGCCCGCGCGATCACCCGGCCGTCCGGCGCGCAGACGAAGCTCTCGCCCGCGAACATCAGCCGCTCCTCCGGTCCGACGCGATTGACCAGCGCGGTGTAGTAGCCATTCTGGAAGGCGGCGACCTGCATCTCTGCCTCGTAGAGGCCCTCGGGCCACTCTCCCACCGCCCCGGCCTGCGGCACGATGACCACGTCAGCCCCGTCCAGCGCGAGGGCGCGCATGGCCTCCGGGTAGTGCCGGTCGTAGCAGATCGCGACGCCGATGCGTCCCGCCTTGGTATCGTAAACTGGCAGCCCCTGATCGCCGGGTGCGTAGTACCCCTTCTCGTGGAAGGCCTCGTAGTCCGTGATGTGGATCATCCGCGTCACGCCGAGTAACGATCCGTCTGCGTCGATGACCGGCGAGGAGTCGAACGTCCGGTCTCCCTCCCTCTCGAAGAGGTTGAGCACGACGACCACGCCGCGTGCCTTCGCGCGCTCTCGGAACGCTGTGACGGTGGGACCATCGAGTGACTCGGCGTGCGCGAGGGTCTCGGGCGTAGCGTGGCGCTGCGGCCAGAACGGGTGGAACGCCAGTTCCGCGAAGGCGACGAGGTCGGCTCCGGCGTCGGCGGCGCGGTCGAAGGCGGCGAGGCCGCGCGCGAGGTTGGCGTCGAGGTCCGGTGTGGCGGGCTGCTGGACGAGGGCGAGTTTCACTGGCGGGATTGGGCGCTGGGGACGAGAAGATCGCGGCTCTGCCCGCCTCGGTGCCGAGGCGGAGTCACCCATTCCCGCTTCGTCCGTCTCCGCCCTCCGTAGCTTTCGGCCCCTCACCGCCCTGCCCGTGCCCGACGTTCGCGCCCTCATCGACCGCATCGCCCATGCCCTCGGCGACGAGGCGACACCGGAGCGTGTGGAGCACATCGCGCGAGCGGTACTCCACGCCGAACGCAGCACTCCCACGGCCACGCCCGCCGCTCCCGACGACGGCCCCGCCCCTGGCGACACCCGCTTCGTCGTCACCGCCTACGGGCGCGACACGCCCGGCGTCCTCGCGGCACTCACCGGCGAGTTGGCCGCCCACGGCGTCAACGTCCTCGATGTCTCCCAGAAAGTGCTCCAGGGCTACTTCACCGTCGTCCTCTTCGCCGACCTTCCCGCTGGTGGCCCGTCCCTCGCTACCCTTCGCGAGCACCTCCAGTCGCGCGGTGAGGCCCTCGGCGCTCGCGTGCTCGCGCAGCACGAGGAACTCTTTCAGGCGATGCATCGGCCATGACGGGGGAAGAGGGATATGGGAAGGGGGAGGAGGGAATCTCCTGGACCGTCTCTGAGCCGGACGGAGGTCCTGTCAACAGCTACGAAGACCTCCGCGTCTGGAACGCTGCGATCGACCTTGCCGAGACTGTGTACCGATTCAGTGAGTCTTTCCTCTCGCATGAGCAGTTCGGCCTGACCTCCCAGATCCGGCGCGCAGCCGTCTCCATCGCATCCAACATCGCGGAGGGATGGGGCCGAGGGTCCCGAAAGGACTACATCCGGTTTCTACTCATCGCGCGAGGCTCTCTGTACGAAGTCCGAACTCAGGCTGTCATTGCCCAGCGCGTAGGCTATCTATCCGACGAACACGCGCGCCAGGTTCGCGAAGACACCGAACGACTCCGTCGCCAGTTGCAAGGGCTCATCGTCTCGCTTCGACGATAGCCCCCTTCCCTCTTCCCCCTTGCCCCTCTCCCTCAACGAAATCCTCGAAACCGTCCGCATGACGGAGGCCGACGCCTTCGACATCCGCACGGTCACGCTGGGAATCAGTCTGCGGGGGTGCGCCAGTCGCGACCCCGAGAGCACGCGGCAGAACATCTACGACCGCATCACGCAGACCGCGCGACACCACGTCGAGGTCGCGAAAGAGATCGAGGGCCTCTACGGCGTCGCCATCGCGAACAAGCGGTGCTCCATCACGCCCGCGGCGCTCGTGGCGGACAACTTCTCTGCTGCCGACTTCGTCCGCCTCGCGCGCACCCTCGACCAGGCCGCCGAGGCGGTCGGGGTGGACTACCTCGCGGGCTTCTCCGCGCTCGTGGAGAAGGGCACCACGCCGGGCGACCGCGCCCTCGTGGAGGCGCTCCCTGAGGCCCTCGCGACGACCCACCGCGTCTGCTCCAGCCTCGCCCTCGGCAGCACGCAGGCGGGCATCAACGCCGATGGCGTGCTCGTCACCGCGAAGATGATCAAGGAGACCGCCCGCCGCACCGCCGAGCGCGACTCCATCGGCTGCGCCAAGTTCGTCGCCTTCTGCAACGCCGTGGGAGACAACCCCTTCGTAGCGGGCGCCTTCCACGGGCCGAGCGAGCCCGGCGCCACCATCAACGTCGGCATCTCAGGGCCGGGCGTGGTGCTCCGCGCCGTCCAGCAACTCGGCGATACGGCGGACTTCGGTGCTGTCACCGACGCCATCAAGCGGACCGCGTTCAAGATCACGCGCGCGGGCGAGCTCATCGGCCGCCGCGTGGCGGAGGCGCTCACGCGCCGCACAGGCCAGCGCATCCCCTTCGGTGTGGTGGACATCTCGCTCGCGCCCACCCCCGCCGAGCGCGACTCCGTGGGTGACATCCTCGTCGCGATGGGCCTGGAGTACGCGGGCGCCCCCGGTACCACGGCTGCTCTCGCGATGCTGAACGAAGCGGTGAAGCGCGGCGGGCTGATGGCGGCGCGGCACGTCGGTGGGCTGAGCGGGGCGTTCATGCCCGTCTCCGAGGATCAGGCGATGATCGAGGCGGCGGCGAAGGGCCACCTCACGCTCGAAAAATTGGAGGCCATGAGCGCGATCTGCTCCGTCGGGCTAGACATGGTCGCCATCCCAGGCGACACCTCGGCGGAGACCATCGCGGGCATCCTCTTCGACGAGTTCGCCATAGGGATGGTCAACGACAAGACGACGGCCGTGCGGATCCTGCCGGTCCACGGCAAGGGCGTCGGCGAGTGGGCGGATTACGGCGGGCTGCTCGGGCGAGCGCCCATCCAGGCCGTGCCGCAGATCTCCAGCGCCGTCTTCGCGAGGCGCGGCGGCCGTATCCCCGCGCCGATCCGCAGCCTGACCAACTGACCCCGCCCGCCTCGGTGCCTCCACGGACACCACCGAGGCGGACACCCCCACTACTCAATGCGACTCTCTTTCTTCGTCCTCCTTCTTGCCTGCGCATCTGCCTCGGCCCAGCCTGTCGGCGTGCCGGGCACCCGCGTGAGCCTAGACCCACCCAAGGGCTACGTCGCCTCGGAGCGGTTCGCGGGCTTCGAGCACGACGCGCTCCAGGGCTCGCTGATGGTGCTGGAACTCCCAGAGGCCCCTCTCGCGGAGGTGCTGGCAGAATTCTCCTCCGAGGCCCTGGCCCAACAGGGCATCCGCGACGCCGCGATGGAGGAGATCGAAATAAACGGTGTGACCTCGGCGCTCGTCACGGGTCAGCAAACGGCCTACGGCGAGACGTTCGACAAGTGGATCCTCGTCACGGGCGACTCGCTGGGCGTCGTGATGGTGAACGGCGCGCTGCCGGTGGGCACCCCAGAGCCACAGGCCAAGGCCCTCCGCCTCGCGCTCCAGTCTGTTACCCTCGGCGCTCCCTCGAACGACCTGTTCGACGGCCTCCCGTTCACGCTCGACGTGCCCGACGCGTTTCCCGAGCGAAATCGGATCGGTGCGTCCCTGCTGCTCTCGCTGACCTACGGGGAGGCAAATCCAGGAGCACCGCTCTACATCGCTGCCCTTGGCGCCGCGCCGCTTATCGGTGATCTCGACACGAGCCTCACCGTCCGCATGCGCCAGACCGCCACTCTGACAGACTTCGGTCCCATCACGACGCGCACCGTGAGTCTGGATGGGCGCGAGGCCATCGAGGGTACTGCGGAGGCTCGGGACGCAGACACGGGCATCCCCGTCACGGTCGTCTCTGTCCTCGCGCCCTACACCGAGACCGGGTACCTGATCCTCCACGCGATGGTCGGCTCCGACCGGGCTGAGGAGTGGCTTCCCCAGTTTCGCGCGCTCACCGAGTCGCTGACCTGGAAACCGTGACCCGGCGCGCTGCGACTGCTGCTCGAACGCGCTGACTCCCTCCGCCTCGGCACCGAGGCGGACACACCGAAACACCATGCGTGCTCTCGTCACCGGCACCAACGGAACCGTCGCGCCCGTCGTGGTGGATGCGTTCCGCGAGGCAGGCGCGGAAGTTCTCGCCTGGGACCGCGCCGAGCACCCGCCAGACTGCGCCGCGAGCGTCCGCCAGTCCATCGCCCAAGTGGCGCCCGACTGGGTGCTTCACCTCGCGACCGGTCCCGAAGAATGGGCCGGATGGATCGCGGAAGCCTGTGCGGCACAGGGCCGTCGCATGCTGTTCACCTCGTCGGTCTCCGTCTTCGCGCCCCGGAACGAAGGTCCCATCCCGCCCGAGGCGGAGCCGGACGCGACCGACGACTATGGCCGGTACAAAGCCCGCGCGGAAGCGCTCGTCCGGGAGGCAGCGCCGGACGCCGTTCTCGCGCGGCTGGGCTGGCAGATCGGCGAGACGCCCGGCTCCAACACGATGACCGACTGGCTCTACCGCCATGCCGAAGCAGGACCGGTAGAGGCCAGCACGCGATGGCTCCCGGCCTGCTCCTGGCTGCTCGATACTGCCGCTGCGCTGGTCGCCCTCGTGGAGCGGGCCGAGGGTGGCACGTACCACCTCGACGGCAACCAGGGGCTCTCTTTCCACGAGATCACACGCCGCCTCTCTGCCCGCCTCGGGCTCGGCGCGGAGATCGTCGCGACGGACGAGCCTGTGATGGACCTGCGGATGCCCGACCCGCGCGTCAGCGTCCGTGACATCGCCGAGCGACTGTAGCTCTCTCTGCCTCGGGGCCGAGGCGGGCCGGATCACCGCCTCTCGCGAGGTGAACCTGCCCTACTGGCCCTCTACGCGCGCCCTCGATATAGCGAGGCGATTCCGAACGTGAGCGGCTTCGCGGTGCACTGCGTGTAGCCCGCAGCCTGCATCTCCTGCACGAACGCTTGCCCATCCGGGAACTGAGCGACTGACTCCGGGAGGTACTCGTACGCCTCAGAGGATCCACTGACCGCTTTTCCGACGCGCGGCAGCACGTGCTTCGAGTACGCCTCGTATGCCTGCTTCACCGGGAACGCCTGCGGGTGGCTGAACTCCAGCACCACGAGAGGGGCGCCGGGCCGGAGCACGCGCCGCATCCCCGCCAGCCCTGCGCGAAGGTCCTCGAAGTTGCGGACACCGAAGGCGACCGTCGCCCCGTCGAAGCTGTCCGTCTCGAAGGGAAGGTCGGCGGCGTCACCCTGGACGAGCGTGATCCGGTCGTCGAGGTTCTTCTTGCTGACCTTCTTGCGGCCCAGGTCCAGCATCCCGTCCGAGATGTCCACGCCGACGACCTCGCGCGGCTCGGCTTCGAGGAGAGCGAGGGCGAGATCGGCCGTGCCAGTGGCGACATCGAGGAGGCGGTCCGGCTGGCCTGCGAGCGCCGTGCGGAGCGACTGAACGGCTTTCTTGCGCCACCACACGTCGATGCCGCCGGAGAGCAGGCGGTTGAGCGCGTCGTAGCGTGGGGCGATCTCGTCGAACATGGCCTCGACCTGATCCTTCTTGCCGGGGGCCTGGCCAACGGGGGGCTTCGTCATCGGAATGGGTAATTCGGTGGGACTCAGACGCACGGACGGCGCGTCGGTGCCAAGAACACACGACGACGCGACCTTCACTGTGAGCTTTCACTATTTTCTGAAACCAGCCGATACGGGTCCTGTACCCTTTCCCGTTACCAGCCGCACCTGTGCCCCCCTCCTTCCTCACGACCGCTGACCCCCGCGAGCGCCTCGCACGCCGAGCCGCTCGCGCTCTCGTGAGGAGTTCAGGCGTGGTCCGGGTGGAGGTGCCGTGGCCGGACGCGCCGGATCCCCTCGCGTGGCTCGCCGCCCAAACCGGCGCGGAGACCTCCTACTGGTGCGGGCGCGACGACGACCTCTGCCGCGCAGCCGTCGGCACTGCCGACGTGATCGAGGGAGACGGTGTCCTCGCCCGCCTCGGCACCGAGGCGGACCGACTCCCCGAGGGCTCGGTCTATCTCGGCGGTCTTCGGTTTGATGGCGCGACGGACACCGAGAACGAATGGTCCGGGTTCGGCCCTGGCCGCTTCGTACTTCCACGCGTGGAGATGGTCGTGCGCGAGGGCGACGCGACGCTGGCCGTCCACCTCGTCGCCGAGCGTGATACCGCCGACGATATCCGCCGGGCACTCGACGCCCTCGCCCTGGACGTTCCATCGCTCCCGCGAACGCTCGACTTCCCCGTCGCCCGGATCGACCGGCCGGACCGCGAGGGCTGGCACGAGGCGATCACCGCCGCGTTGAGCGCGATGAGGCGAGGCGAGATGGACAAGGTGGTTCTCGCCCGCCGCGCCACCTACCGCTTCGAGGACCCGCTCGATCCCGCTGCTCTTCTGTCGCGCCTGACAGAGGCCGCCCCGCAAGCCTTCCACGTCCTCCTCTCCGATGGAAACGGACGCCAGTTCATCGCCGCCACACCGGAGCGTCTCGTCCGTGTGGAGGGCCGCGATGCCTGGACCGAGGCCGTCGCGGGTACCCGGCGCCGGGGCGACGGCGCCAACGCCCGCGCTTTCCGCGACGAACTCGCGGGAAGTGAGAAGGACCGCCGTGAGCATGCCTTCGTCCGCGACTTCATCTCGGAGGCTCTCGCGCCGTTCGCGGCTCTCGTCTGCGTGGAGGCGCCGTTCCAGATTGAGGCCGCGCGCGTGCGCCACCTCAAAACACCGCTCCGCGCCACCCTTCGCGAAGGCGTCGCTCCTCTGAGCGTGGTGGCGGCGCTCCACCCGACACCCGCCGTCGGTGGTACGCCCACGACCGCCGCGCTAGCCGCCATTCGCGACTTGGAAGGATTCGACCGAGGACTCTACGCCGGCCCGGTCGGCTGGGTCTCGCGCGATGCAGCCGAGTTCGCCGTCGGCATCCGCTCGGGGCTGCTCTGTGGAACGGACCTCGCGCTGTATGCAGGCGCGGGCATCGTGCCCGGCTCCGAACCGGAGGCGGAGTGGCATGAGACGGAGGCCAAGCTCGGCGGCTTCGCCGACGCCCTGGGACTAGAGGGGTAAGGGACTTCCACCGGCGTGTGGCGTAGAGGCGTTCAGCGCCGGTTGCTCTCTGGCCGCGCAGCACGCACGACTCCCGAATGCCCGTCCCTCCTGCCCTCTCCGACGCTCCGAATATCAACCATCTCTGGGCGGCGCTGCTCGTGGAGGAACTGGTGCGGCAAGGTGTGCGGCACTTCGTCATCGGACCTGGGAGCCGGAGCACGCCGCTGACCGTCGCCGTCGCGAACAACCCGCGGGCGCAGGCGCACGTCCACATCGACGAGCGCGGCGGGGCCTTTCTCGCGCTCGGGATCGGGCGCGCGACGAGGACGCCCGCCGCCTGGATCACGACGAGCGGCACCGCCGTCGCCAACGGTCTCCCTGCCGCCGTCGAGGCGGACGCATCCGGCGTTCCGCTCCTGCTGCTCACCGCCGACCGGCCGCCGGAGCTTCGCGACACAGGCGCCAATCAGACCATCCGCCAGCCGCCGCTCTTCCGGTCCGTGGCGCGATGGACCGCCGACCTCTCTCCGCCCACGACAGAGATCGACCCGGCGTACGTGCTCACTACGGCGGCACACGCGGTCGCCCGTGCCTGGGGCCCGTTCGCCGGCCCGGTCCATCTGAACGTTCCGTTCCGCGAACCCCTCGCGCCAGTTCAGAACGAGACGGGCGCTTTGCCTGCCCATCTGAAGGCATGGGCGGCGGATGGTCGCTCGTACGTGGACACCGTCGAGACGGAGACGCTTCCCCCGCCAGACATGATCGCGGGCGCAGCGAGAGCACTCGAAGGCTGCGGCCGGGTGCTCCTGGTCGCTGGGGAGGGAGCTGACCCGGAGGCGGTGTATCGCGCGGCGGGAACACAGGGATGGGTGTTGCTCGCGGACGGTCTCTCGTGTGCCCGGTGGTCTCCCACTGCCCGTCGCGGAGAGAGGGGGGTTTCTTTCTACGACCTCATCCTCGCCAGCGGCGCCTGGGCCGACGCCCACGTACCGGACGCTGTCGTCCACGTCGGAGAGCGACCGACATCGAAACGTCTCCAGGCTCTCCTCGACCGGTCCCCCGTCACCGTGCGACTTGCCGAGACGCCTGAGCGGCGCGGCCCCGCACATCGCCCGCAGATCCGCATCCAGGGGGACACCGGTCTCAGCCTCGACGCCCTCGTGGCCGCGACGGCCTCTCGACCAGACGCCGGGTGGACAGAGGACTGGAAGGCCGCCTCTCATGCTGTCGCGAAGATCGTCGCCTCCACGCTGGAGGGCGAGGGATTGAGCGAGCCCCGCATTGCGCAGCTCGTCGCAGAGGCGACGCCAGAGGCGCTCGTCGTCGCGGCCTCGATGCCTGTCCGAGACCTTGATGTCTTCGCACAGACCGACGCCTTCGTGTTCGCCAACCGCGGCGCGAGCGGCATCGACGGGACGGTCTCGACGGCAGCGGGTGTCGCCAGAGGGCTGGGGCACCGGGCAACGCTGCTCATCGGCGACCTCGCGCTGCTCCACGACCTGAACGGCCTCGCGTTGCTTCGCGAGGGACCGCCCGTCACCGTGGTGGCGATCAACAACGACGGCGGCGGCATCTTCCACTTCCTGCCGGTCGCACCGGGACGCGAGGGGACAGCGCTCGCGGCGGAGGTCTTCGAGCCATACTTCGGCACGCCGCACGGACTCACCTTCCGAAGCGCGGCCGAGATGATGGGGCTCCGCTACCACACGCCGACCACCGTGTCCGGGCTACGCGAGGCGCTCGCTGAGGCGGACGCGTCGGGCACGAGCGCACTGATCGAGGTCCGAACAGACCGGGAGACCAACGCGGCGCTGCATCGTGACATCGCCCGCCTCGCGGCCGAGGCGGTGGAGGCTGTAACGGGGCTGTAGGCCGCGAGGCGCGCTACCTGAGCCAGGGGAGCACGACTTGGACCATCGTCGCAAGCACGGCGATGGTCCGGCTCCCTCCGCGACGGTCGGCTCTTCGGATAGCCTGCCAGAACGCGACTCAGAGCCCCACGACGGCCCAGACCGCGAGGATCCAGAAGAAGAGGAGGAGGGCGAGGCTCATGGTAGACGGAGCGTGCGGCCGTGACCCCCAAACGTACGCGAGGCCCGGCGGATCTGCCGAGCCTCGCGAGAGACGAGTCCTGAACTGAGCGCTTAGCCGCGTACGCCCCGGCGCGGGCGCTCGATCTTGAGGCGCTGGCCCGGGACGATGGTGTCGCGGGAGAGGTCGTTCCAGCGGCGGATGTCGCTCAGCGAGACGCCGTAGCGGCGGGCGATCTGCGTGAGGTTCTCCCCACGGCTCACGCGGTGCATCACCGACCGAGGCGCGTTCGCAGCGGCACGGGCACGGGAAGCCGCGCGAGCGTCGTAGCCGTCCGGCGCGGTCAGGCGGAGGCGCTGACCCGGACGGATGGTCGAGTTGGTCAGGCCGTTCCAGCCCATCAGGTCACGCACGGAGACGCCGTAGCGTCGGGCGAGCATAGAGAGGTGCTCGCCGCGCTGGACGCGATGGGAGGTCGGGCGAGCGGGGCGCGAGTCCGCCGCGAGACGAACGGGCGGCGTTGCCTGCGCGACGGGTTCCGGGGCAGGAGCCGCAGCGGGCGTCGGTTCTGGCGTCGTCGCCTCGGGCTCAGGCGCCGCAGCAGCGACTGGCTCCGCCTCGGGGGGAGCGGCGGGCGTCTCAGACACCTCGCGTGGCTCCTCCGCTACGGCGACCGGCTCAGCAACGGCCTCTGTCGGTGGCGCTGCCGAGGCGGGCTCGGCTGGAGCAGGCTCCGGCTGACGGGCGGCGACGGGCGTCGGCATCGCGGCGGCCGGTCTCGCGGCTCGGGCGGCAGCGAGTTGCTCCCGCTGGCGCTCTTCCTCGGCCTCGCGCTGAGCGACGAGCAGGATCTCAGCGGGCTCCACCGGCGCGATGGGGTTCACCATCCGGCGGCCGTAATCCACGGTCTCGGCTACGAGGTCGCCACCGTCCGGCGCGAAGCGGCTCAGTGCGGCGGCGTTGCGGGCGTAGTAGCCGAACGGAACACGGATCGTGTGCGGCATTCGGGTACCGGGCACGCGGCCCTGGCGAAGCGCCGGGTTCAGCGCGCGAAGGACCGACTGGTCCACGTCGATAGCGCGGGCTACCTCGCTCAGGCGGGTGCCGGGCGCGACGGGGACGCGGTCGAAGACGTACTGCGGACCCGCCTCGGGCTCCTCGAAGCCATACGCATCTGGATCCGAAAGGATGAGCGCCGTCGCGATGAACATCGGGACGTAGCCCCGGGTCTCGCGCGGGATGGCGTGGTCGATGTCCCAGAAGGTGGCCTGCTCACCGGTGCGTTGCTCGTGGCGGCGCACGGCCCGCGCGATGACGGCCGGGTTGCAGTTGTAGCCCGCCAGCGCGAGTTGCCAGTCGCCGAAACGGTCGTAGAGGTCGCGGAGGTGGCGGGCGGCGGCGCGAGTGCTCACCTCGGGATCGAGGCGAAGGTCCAGTTCGCGATTCGCGGTCAGGCCGTAGGCACGGCCCGTCGGGCGAATGAACTGCCACATCCCGGCAGCGGCCATGTGACTCCGCGCGACCGGGTTGAGCGCACTCTCGACCATCGCGAGGTACTTCAGCTCATCCGGCACGCCCTCCTCGGCCATGATGCGTTCCACCATGGGGAAGTAGGTGTCGGCCCGCTGGCGCAGCGTGGCGACGTGTCCCGGCTTGCGGAGGAGGAACCGGAGGCTGCGCTCCACGCTCGGCGTGACCTCCATCGGAATGACCGTCTCGGCTACTTGCACGCGCGGGATCTGCGGGAGGTCGACGGACTCCAGCGTCGGCTCGTGCGGCTCGTAGATGACGCGGAAGGCCTCCTCGTTGACGGCGTAGACATCGCCGCGGTCGATTTGCTCCTCGCCATAGAAGATCTCCTTCTCCGTCAGAACGGTGGAGTAGAGCTCGCGGAAGCGGGCATCGTAGAGCACGCCCTCGCGCTGGGCGAGGAGTTGGAGGTCGCCCACCAGTCCGTCGAGGAGGATGGCGTAGCGGTCGCCCTGACCGTCGGCGGCGGCGGTGAGAAGATCGGCGTGGCGGGTGTAGAGGCGGGCGATGCGGCGCGTCAGTTCAGACTCCGTCAGCGGCGCGTCCGCAGCCTCTGAGACGGGGAGCAGGTCCGCTTCGCTCAACTGAGCGTGGCGGGCCGGCACCGCGACCTCGGAGGGCACGGACTGGGCCAGGACAGGGGCCGAAACGAGAAACAGCGCCGCCGCGAGAGGGAGACGGGGCATGGAAATACCGCGCAGCGCGCGACTTGGGGGCAGTGACCTAAAGTAGAGCGTGAAGTCAGGGCCCACAACACCTGAGCTGTGGATAACCTCTCGCACCGGGGAAACGGAGGCTACCCACGCTCTTCATGCTGCGTCAAGGGGCTAGACCGATTCTCGTGCCAACGGGTACAGGCGGTACACCCCGTCAGAGATCGGGCCTCTCCTCTTTGCCGTACACGCACGGGGAGGTGGTCCGGTGCACGCAGTGGCAAACCTTCTGGATCCCGACGACCAAAAATGGATCCGGGCTCTCCGCCTCGGGCGCGGCCTCGAGACAGTCCCGACCGGAGCTATCCGGTTTCTCACGAGGGTATCGAAGCACCTCAGATTGCTTGGTTCAGACCCGCATCAGCGCTCTGGACGGCCGATCCCTGATGCCTCCACGATCTCGATGCTTCGCAGCAGCGCCATCAGGTTTGCGTCGCCCGCATGGGGCAGGAAGGCACCGATGACGAGGAGGACTCCCCCGTCAGCTTCGATGGCAGAGATCTGCATCGTAGCGAACCCCGAGCCGTCACTGGACACCACGCGGCGAGAGAAGACACGGCGCCCGTCGACCACGCCGACCGTGAGCGGCTTCGCCACCAGCCCGTGCTCCGGCCCCGGGGCCAGTTCCGCGACCGATTGGTTGACCAAATCCGCTGGCACCAGACCCTGCTCGCTCTCTCGTTCGGGCACGAACACAGGCGAGAGGTAGGTACTGTCGGTCTCGTGGACGAACACGATCTCTCCCTGCAGCATCTCGCCCGTCGGCTCGCGGACGTTCCAGGCATCGGTCACGTACACCGCGAAGCTGCCTGTCGCGCTCTCGATCCGCCGCCCGTCGCGGAGACCGAGGTAGACCGACGCGGTGTCGGCCCAAAGGCCGTCCTCGAACAGCAGGACCCGGCGCCCGTCGTCCGCTGTCGCCCCGACCGGCTGGCTTCGCGCGGCTCCAGTAGCCACGAGCATCGCGAGGGAGACAGCCAGGGCCGCTCGTACGCTGAGAGGAAGCCGGAGGTCTGGCATGGATCTCGGCGAGCCTACAGGGGCAGGTTGCCGTGCTTCTTCTTCGGGAGGTGCTGCACCTTGTTCTGGAGCATGTCCAGCGCACGGATGAGGGTGCGGCGCGTCTCGCTGGGGCGGATCACGTCGTCTACGTAGCCGCGCTCGGCGGCGACATACGGGTTGGCGAAACGCTGGCGGTACTCCTCGGTGAAGGCAGCCTCGGCAGCGGCGGGGTCGTCCGCCTCGGCGATCTCGCGACGGCGGATGATCTCGACGGCGCCCTTCGGCCCCATGACCGCGATCTCGGCGGTGGGCCACGCGAGGTTGAGGTCGGCGCGGATGTGCTTCGAGTTCATCACATCGTAGGCGCCACCGTAGGCCTTGCGTGTGATGACCGTGACCTTCGGGACGGTGGCCTCGCAGAAGGCGTAGAGCAGCTTCGCGCCGTGGCGGATGATGCCGTTCCACTCCTGGTCCGTGCCGGGCATGAAGCCGGGCACGTCCTCGAAGACGACGAGCGGGATGTTGAACGCGTCGCAGAAGCGGACGAATCGCGCGCCCTTGACGCTCGCGTCGATGTCCAGCACGCCCGCCAGCACAGCGGGCTGGTTCGCCACGACCCCCACGCTCCGGCCCCCGAGGCGGGCAAACCCGACGACGATGTTCTCCGCAAAGTCGGGGTGGATCTCGAAGAACTGGCGGTCGTCCACCACGCTCGCGATGACTTCTTTGATGTCGTACGGCGTGCTCGGTGAGTCGGGGATGATCGTGTCGAGCGAGGCGTCGGACCGGTCAGCGGGGTCGCTCGTCGCGACGCGCGGGGCGGGGTCCTCACAGTTGGACGGGAGGTAGCCGAGCAGCTCGCGGATGCCGAGCAGCAGCGCCGCTTCGTTCGGGAACGCGTTGTGGCACACGCCGGAGCGGCTCGCGTGCGTGTCCGCACCGCCCAGTTCCTCCTGCGTCACGACCTCGTTCGTGACCGTCTTGACCACGTTTGGACCGGTCACGAACATGTAGCTCGTGCCTCGCGCCATGAAGGTGAAGTCCGTGATGGCCGGGCTGTAGACCGCGCCGCCCGCGCACGGCCCGAGGATGGCCGAGATCTGCGGCACGACGCCGCTCGCGAGGGTGTTTTGCAGGAACAGGTCCGCGTAGCCGCCGAGCGCCGCCACACCCTCCTGGATGCGCGCCCCACCACTGTCGTTAAGGCCGATGACCGGCGCGCCGTTCTCCATCGCGAGCTGCATCAGCTGCACGATTTTGCGCGCGTGGGCCAGCCCGAGCGATCCGCCGAAGACGGTGAAGTCCTGGGAGTAGACGTACACCAGCCGACCATCGACGGCGCCCCACCCAGTCACGACGCCGTCGCCGTAGGGGCGGTTGGTTTCGAGGCCGAAGCCGCTCGCCTGGTGCCGCACGAACGGGCCGATCTCCTGAAACGAGCCGGGATCGAGGAGAATATCGAGCCGTTCCCGGGCGGTCAGCTTGCCCTTCTCGTGCTGCCGTTCGATGCGGGCCTCACCGCCGCCTGCGCGCGCCTCGGCGCGGCGCTGGTCGAGGTCGGCGAAGAGGTCTGTGGTGGTGTCGGAGGGCTGGTCGCTCATCGCGGAGGCGGGGAGAGGGGCGGGAAGCTAGCCCCGCCCTCTCACGCGCTCGCGAAGCACCGCTCCACCGCGTCTGTGAAACTGGCGGCAGGCTCGGAGTAGATCGGCGTCTGGTAACGCCGGAAGACCTCCCGGCCGATGATCTCGGTCGCTGCGGCCCAGGAGTCCGCGTCATCTAGGAGCGCGAGGACGCGGTAATAATCCGCCTCGTCGCCGCGAAAGAGGTGCTTCACGTACGTGCTCCGCTGCTCACTACTCTCTCCGAGGACACGAGCTTCGATGTGAGCCGCCGCCTTGGCATCCGCGTAGGAGGGCGGCGGGGCGGGCTTCGGAGCCGACGCGGGGTCCGGTGCGGGTTGCGGTGGGGCCTCCTTGGACGTGAAGCGCTGCCACAGGGGTTGCTCGTCGGCCGCGGGTTCGGCCGGAGCTACCAGAGGATCGTATCGGCCTTGCTCTCGTGCGAGGCGAGCCCAGAGCGGTTCCTCCGCGTCCGTCTGCTCTTCTGTCGTGGAGAGAGCGCCCGGTTGCGTCTCTGCCGGAGCTCCAGCGGGCACGTCAGGCTCTGCATCGGGCTTGGTGGCTTCCGGTGCGGAAGATCGCTCTGGCTCCGGCGCTGCTTCCGGTTCTGCGTCGAGCCCGGGTGGCACGGGCTCCACCCCCTGCCCTGCTTCGGGTGCGTCCGTCTCCGCCAGCGCGTCCGGGGCGTCGCCGGACGCGTCTACGTCCAACGCGAGGGGGTCCGCCTCGGGGACGGCTCCGGGGCTGTCCAGCAACTCACCGAGGCGGGCGGACTCGGGGTCTGGTTCCTCGCCGGAAGCATCCGCGGCGACCTCAGCGTGCACGTCTCCTTCGGAGGATTCGGACCCGGTCAGCCCGTCCCCTGTCGTCTCCGCGTCGGTCGTCTCGGCATCGGTCCGTTCCGGGTCGGCTGGTTCCGCCTCGGGGTCAGACTCGGACGCCTCGCCAGGCGAGGGCTCGTCCGTGGAGGTGATCTCGACAGCCTCCTCCGTAACAGCCTCCTCCATGACAGCCTCCTCCGCGACGGCCTCCTCCGGCACGCTCTGCGGCGGCTCGGCCGGTTCGACCGAGACCACCTCGGGTGCTTCGGCATCGGGAGTCTCCGCCTCCGGCTCGTTCTCCGCTCCGCCGGTCTCTGGCGCCAGTGCCTCGGCGAGTCGCTCGGGGAGTGCCTCTCGGCTCACCGCCTCGTGCTCGATGAAAGCTGCACCCAAACCGGGACGCCCTCGCGCCGCGAACACTTCCGCAAGAACCCGCCCTGGCACACCGTCGGGCGCCTCGGGCAACACGCCGACCACATCGTACAGCGGCCCGAGAAGCGCCTTCCAGCCCTCCACGTCCAGTTCGGAGGCGATCCGCCGGTCCACACGGTCGATGAGGCCCTGGAGTGTCGCGCGGTCGTAGCCCTCCAAGTCCTTCTTCTCCGCGTACCGCGCCACGATTTCGCCGAGGTAGGGGTAGGCGCCGAAGTCGGACATCCGGTCCAACACCTCTTGCGTGGGCATGCTCCCGGATTCAGGCGCGACCTCGCCGAGCATGTCCGCCGGATGCACCAGCGCGCCGAGGAGCCACGCGCTCGCCTCGCGGACAGCGGGCGCCCAGGCGGAAGCCGGGTACCGGGCCTCGGGGAGGGCATCCTCACGCCACAGGTCCGGGATGGGACTCACCCAGGGAGCGGCGGCTTCCAGACGAGCGGTGGCCTCTCGGTCCAGGCGCCGACGAAGGACACGCGCGAGAAGTGGAGGGAGCGCGTCCAGATCCACGCGAGCATGGGCGCGGTCGATGGCGAGACGAGCAAAGGCGAGACGGGCGAGGGCGTCCGAGAGATGGTCGAGCATGAGAAGGCGCGGGGCTCAGGGCAAGCTAGGATCTCAGCCCGAACCCGCGCGGGCTTCCGTCTCGTGTTCCAGCGCCGCCCCGAGGCGGGCACGCTCGACGTGTCTTCGCCCACGCTTAGGGTCAGCCCGGGAGCCCCGACCCCGCCCTCGGGTATCTTCGCGCCGACGCCTCCGCCGCCACATGCAGCTCCCCCTCGACCTTCGCGCTGACGACCCCGCCCCCCTCACCGACGACCAGGGCCGGCGCAAGCTCTACGTCGCCGTCGCGGGCAACATCGGAGCGGGCAAAAGCTCGCTGACGCGCATCCTCGCGGAGTACTTCGGTTGGGAGCCCTTCTTCGAGAGCGTGGACGACAACCCCTACCTCTCGGACTTCTACGCGGACATGCCGCGATGGAGCTTCAACCTCCAGGTCTACTTCCTCTCCAGCCGCTTCCGCCACCAGAAAGAGATCGAGCGCGCGCCGCAGTCCGTGGTCCAGGACCGCAGCATCTACGAGGACGTGGAGATCTTCGCGCGCAACCTCCACAACATGGGCCTCATGGACAGCCGCGATTATGAGAACTACGCGGCTCTCTTCGCCATCATGACGGCGTACCTCCGCCCGCCGGACCTGCTCGTCTATCTCCGCGCGAGCGTCCCCACGCTCGTCCGCCAGATCCAGAGCCGGGGGCGGGACTTCGAGACCGGCATCCGCCTGGACTACCTGGAGCGTCTCAACGGACTCTACGAGGACTGGATCGAGCGATACCCACATCCCAAGATGGTCATTGAGACGGACGAGTTGGACTTCGTGGGCGAGCCCGAAGACCGCTTCGAGATCCTGAGCCGCGTGGAGAGCCGCCTCTACGGCCTCTTCCCGGAGCGCTCCGCACCCGTCGAGGGGTGAACCGGCTAGGCGGGACGGTTCTCAGGAGGTGTCCTCTCCCCTCAGGAGAGGGACGGCGTCCCTCGTTCACGCACCTGGCCTTCGCTGCACTGGCGCTCCTCCTCCTCCTCACGACAGGTCCAGCAAGTCACGCGCAAGACTCCACGAGCGTCGCCGCACCGGAAGCCCCCGAGACGCTCGCACTCCGCGACACCACCGCCGGTGATAGCACCCTCATCGCGCCGAGTGTGCCCGCCTCGGGGCGCGCGGCGAGCCCCGTGCCCGCCGTCACGCCCGCGCTGGATCTCGGCGACCTCCTCGCGCGAGCCGACGGACTCTCTCTCTTCGCGTATGGCCTCGGAGCGCCGGGTCGCCTCGCGGGTCTCTCCTTCGACGGCCTCGCGCCCACACGCGCCGCCGTCACGCTGGACGGTCGCCCGCTGAGCGACCTCTTCACCGGCACCCCGCGCCTGGACCTCGTCCCGTGGGAGGCCACGGACCGCCTCGTCCTCCAAGACGCCGAGGTGGGCGCACCCATCGGCGTAGGCGCGGCGCTCCGGCCCTTCCGCGAGCGCGTGCCCGTCACCGAACTCCGGTTCCACACCGGACGCCTCGGCATCCAGACCATCGCCGGGACGCACGCGCAGACACATCGTGCACCGTGGCGCCTCGGCGGCGAGAAGGCGCGCTTCACCGCCACCTTTCACGTCGGCAGCCGGCAGTCCGACGGGGCTGTCTCCGGCGCGAGGCTGCGCCACACCCACGTCCTCGCGCGGCTCGCCCTCGCCACGCCTCGCTGGGGCGCCGAGATCACCGAGCACTACGCCGAACGCACCGAGGGCGCCCGTCGTGGCGTGCTAGATGATGGCGCCTTCTTCGATCCCTTCCGCGCGAGCGTCCTCGATCCGAGCGCCGAGCGCCGCACCCTTCGCAACGAACTCGCCGCGACTCTCCGCGCCCCCCTCGTCTCCGCGCATCCCCTCGCGCTCTGGGCATCGTGGACCCGCCAGACTTCGCGCTACTCCCCCGGCGCCAGCTTCGCCGTGCCCACTCCCGACACGCTCGCGCTCTCCGGCAACCGCTACGCCGCCGGACTCTCGCAACGACTCGGCCGAGGCCCCACGCTCCGCGCCCATGTCGGCTACGAGGACGAGCCGTGGGGCGCCCGCACGCCGCTCCGCAACGCCAGCGACCGCCTCCAGGCGCACGCTGCGCTCGCGGACACCCTCACCCTCGGCCCCGCCCGCCTCGCTGCCACACTCGGGGGACACGTCGTCGGCTCTACCATCGGCCCAGCACTCGCCGTCCGCGCCGAGGCGGGCCTCCTCAGCGGCGCCCTTTCCTGGACTGGCGTCGTGCCCGGACGGATCGAAGATGCCGGGTTCTTCCCCGCCCCCTCGGTTGCGGCAGGCACGAGCATCGGCACAGCGGACCGGGATGAGCCAGAGCAGATCATCGCAGCGGAGATCAGCGCGAGGGCGCGCGCAGGCGACCTGCGGTTCGGCGTACGGCCCTTCGCGAAGGTCTACCTCGGCGCCTATCGGCTTGTCGAGGAGTTGAACGTGGAGACCACAGGGCTAGACACCGTCGTCTTCCGCTACAGCCACAGCCGCGACGCCGTCTCGCAGATCGGCGCGCAGACGACCCTCACCTGGCGCGAGGGCACCGAGGCCGGACTCTACGCGCGCTCCTCCGTGACCGCCACGGCGTGGCCCGGTGCAAGCGACTCGCTCGGCCTCTCCCTGAGCGGCCGGATGGCCGAGGCGCTGCCCGCGCTCCACGGCTCCGCCCGCCTCGGCGTCCGCGCTACCCGGGTCGGCACCGGCACCGCCGCGCTGGACCTCGGCGCGACGGTACGCGGCTGGACGGCCTTTCGAGGCGTCCGCGTGCACCCTGCCACTGGCCTCCTTGCGCTCGCCCGCACGGACGCGCCCCGCCTCCCCGCCCGTGCTCTGCTGGACCTCGACGCCCGCGTCACCTTCGGCACCCGCGCGACGGTCGCCGTGACCTGGGCCAATGTCTTCTCCGGGCTCGTCTACGACGGCGCGAGGACCGTCCAGGGCGAGCCGCTGCCCGGGCGACACCTGCGGTTCGGCGTCTTCTGGGCGTTCACGGAGTAACGACTCCCCTCGCCTCGGCACCGAGGCAGGCACACTCAGCGCGAGGTTTCCCCGCGCGTTCGCACCCGCCCCCCGTTCCCGCGCGATCTTGCGCGCCCCGCTCCTCACCCGGCACCGCCATGGCCGCCACGCTCGACACCATCACCTCCCTCGCCAAACGGCGCGGCTTCCTCTTCCCCTCCTCCGAGATCTACGGCGGCCTCGGCGCCGTTTACGACTACGGCCCCCTCGGCGTGGAGCTCAAGCGGAACGTCCGCGAGCGGTGGTGGCGCGCGATGGTCTACGAGCACGAGGACGTCGTCGGGCTGGACGCCGCCATCCTCATGCACCCCACGGTCTGGAAGGCGAGCGGCCACGTGGACGCCTTCAACGACCCGATGATCGACGACAAGCAGTCGAAGAAGCGCTACCGCGCCGATCAGCTCATCGAGGGCCACATCGCGAAGCTGGGGAAGAAAAAGAAGACCGCCGAGGCTGAGCGCGTCCACGGTCTGCTGGTGGCCGCGCTCAACGCGGACGACCCGAGCACGGCCCTCTACGAGGTCATCATGCAGGAGGAGATCCGCGCCCCGGAGTCCGGCGCGTTCGACTGGACCGACGTGCGCCAGTTCAACCTCATGTTCGAGACCAAGGTCGGCGCCGTAGACGGGGACTCGATCTACCTCCGCCCCGAGACCGCTCAGGGCATTTTCGTCCACTTCGGCAACGTCCAGCAGACCTCACGCCAGCAGGTCCCCTTCGGCATCGCGCAGATCGGCAAAGCCTTCCGCAACGAGGTCGTCGCGCGGCAGTTCATCTTCCGCATGCGCGAGTTCGAGCAGATGGAGATGCAGTACTTCGTCGCGCCCGGCAGCCAGATGGAGCACTACGAGGCGTGGGCCGAGAAGCGCATGAACTGGCACAAATGGAACGGCGTGCGCCCGTCCCGCCTTCGCTGGCACGACCATGAGAAGCTGGCCCACTACGCCGACGCCGCCAAGGACGTGCAGTACGAGTACCCCTTCGGCTGGCAGGAGATCGAGGGCATCCACTCCCGGACGGACTATGACCTGAGCCGCCACCAGGAATTCAGCGGCAAGAAGCAGGAGTACTTCGACCCGCAGACCAAGGAGCGCTACATCCCCTACGTCGTCGAGACCTCCGTCGGCTTGGACCGCACCATCCTCATGCTCCTCTGCGACGCCTTCCACGAGGAGGAGGTACCCACCGCGAAGGAGGGCAAGACCGAGAAACGCTCTGTCCTCCGCTTCCATCCCAGCATCGCGCCGTACCAGGTGGCCGTCTTCCCGCTCGTCCGCAAGGACGGCATGGACGACCGCGCCAAGGCCATCGCCGCCGACCTTCGCGGGGGGCACAACGTCTTCTACGACGAGAAGGGCGCCGTCGGGCGCCGCTACCGCCGCCAGGACGAGATCGGGACGCCGTTCGCGGTCACCGTGGATGGCCAGACGCTGGAGGACGGCACCGTCACCATCCGCTCCCGCGACACGATGGTTCAGGACCGCATCCCCGCCGAGACCATCGCGGCCTACGTCCAGGACGCCACCGCCGCCTGGACCGCGCCCACGGACTGACCCTGCCCGTCTTGGGGCTCCCGTGGGCGCGCCGAGGCGGGCAGGGTCAGGTCACCAGTTCGCGCAGGAGAACGATCAGCCGTCTCGCTCGCTCGACCCGCGTTGGGCCAGGCGGGACAAGGCCCTCGACGCTGACGATGAACGTCTCATCTTCGAGGAGGGCCGCGAACGACTTACGGAGGTAGGCCCGCACGTCGTCCGGCGCACCCGCGAACGCCTCAGCGAACGATGGACTTCCATCGAGAACGGTGACGATGTCTTCGAGGTCGCGGCTCGCCAGCACGTCACCCGCATGTTCACGGCCAGGACTCTGGAATGCCTCCAGCTTGGTAGCGATGAACGCGACGGGGTTGGCAACGCGCACCTCGGGTCCACCGGGAAGAGAGACACGCTGCTTCGATGCGAGGGCGTACGGGTACCAGCGGTTGCTGAAGCCGAGAACCTCCGGGTTTGTCGGCATTACATCCACGGGGATGCTATCGTAAACGAAGCGGCAGATCGGCGCCCCTTCTGAGGTATCGTGCCGGAACCCGAGGCTACGGAGCCTTGCCTCCAACCTTGCATAGTCCACGCGAGACTCTGCCTCAACGATCACATCGATGTCGTCCGTGGGACGGATGCCCTCCGAGCCGGGGTCCGAAATCACGAGGGGAGCCGCAGCACCTCCGACAAACACGACCTCGTTCAGAAGCGGACCGAGCGCACGTGCAATCTGGCGGAGGCTGTCAACAGGATCGTTCATCTCAGCACAGCGCCTCGCGGAGCGCGTCCTCGGCACGAGCCCGTTCCCTCGCGCGTCCCACCCGGAGTTCATCGAACGTGGCGAGCAGGTTGTACAACGCAGGATCCTGCCTTGCCGCGAAAGGGGCCGACCGGTATAGAGGCTCAACGAGGCGACCATGGTCCGTCCCGTCGGGGTCTGGCCAGACCAGAAGGGCATCGTCTGGATAGCCATCGGGACCATTGAGCCCGGGGGCCGCGAACCCCGTCTGCATACCTCTCGTCGCGGGGCTTCCTCGCTCTGCGAAATAGACGTGGTTCGCTCCATGGATGAGAAGCATTCCGAGCTCTGGCTGAATCGCCGTTCTCGCGACCTCTGAGTACAGTCCGGCCCTTGCTGAGCGCTTAACTGCCGCGTGGGTCTCGGACAGACTGAGACCGAGCGACTCGGAGAGCATCGGGTATGTCCACTCTCTCGGCCAGAGGGTCGTGAGCTTGAGAAGGACGAGGAGATCCTGGGGCTTCAGCACGTCTTTCGTGTTTCGCGAAACGCGAAAATAGCTGAGAGGGCGCTGTGGATCTGCTCCATGCCCGGGAGTCCAGAACGCCACCGCCGCCTGGACAGCCTCCACGGACTGACCACCTCCGCCTCGGCGTCACGGAGGCCTCGAGGCGGGCCCGGTCAGGTCGCTAGCTCACTCCCCGCGTACGACCAGCGCGATGCCCCCCAGCGTCGCGACCGTCGCGACCGCGAGGCGCAACGTGACGGCTTCTCCGACGAACGCCACCCCACCGAGCGCGGCCAACACAGGCACGCTGAGTTGGACCGTCGCCGCACTAGCAGCCCGTAGGTGCGGGAGCACACGGTACCAGAGCACGTAGCCCAGGCCCGAGGTCAGCGCGCCGGAAAGGACACCATAGCCCAGGCCCGGTGCATCCGCCCGAAGCTCGGGCCCCGGCCACGCGACGACCGCGACCACCAACCCGCCGCCTAGGATCGCCGCCCGCCAAAAGTTGCCCGCTGAGACCGCGACCGGATCCACCGCACCTCGCCCCCGCAGCGAGTAGGCACCCCACGCCGCGCCGGAGAGGGCCATTACCACCGCCGCTCCCAACGGCGGCGCCTCGACGCCTGGCGCGACGAGCACTACGAGTCCCCCCATCGCGAGAACGAGCCCCAGGGTGCGCACCGGGCCAAACCGCTCACCGTGTACCAGCCCCCACCCGATCATCGTGAGCTGCACCGCGCCGAAGAGAAGAAGAGCCCCCGTGCCCGTCGCGAGGGAGAGGTACGCGAAGGAGAACGCCGCTGCATAGACGAAGAGCGCGACAGCGGAGGCCCAGTTGCCACCACGAGAGGGAGTCACCGTGTCCGAACGCGTCCGCAGTGTCACAATGCCGACCAGCACGAGGGCGCCCGCGAGAAGCCGCACAGCCGTGAACGTGGCCGCGCCGGTCTCGGTCGTGGCGAGGGCGAGGCGAGCGAGGACGGAGTTGGCCGCGAAGGCGACCATCACGAATGCAGTCAGCGCGAGGACAGCGGGACGGGAGAGCGTCGGCATCGCGGAAGATCGCCCCGGCGAGCGGCGGTATTCTCCGCGCCGAACCTCTTTCTCCCCTCCATGCACCGACTCGCGTTCGTCCTTCTCGCCCTCCCCCTCGCCGCCTGCCAGTCCGACCCCACCGCCGAGGCCGAGACCCCTGCTGCGCAGGCCCCCGCAGAGGCCACCGCTCCCGAGGCTCCAGAAACCGTCACGACCACCAGTGTTCTCCTCGTGGATTACGAAGGGCGCCTGGATGACGGCACGGTGTTCGACGACGGCCAGAACACCCGGTTCATCATGCAACAGTTGATCCCGGGCATGCAGGACGCGCTCGTCGGGATGCGGGCGGGCGAGAGCAAGACGCTCTCCATCCCGCCGGAGGAGGCCTACGGCGCCGGGGGCATCCCGGGCGTGATCCCGCCCAACGCCACGCTCACCTTCGACGTGACCGTGCACGAGATCCTGCGCTAGGTCTCCCCGCCTCGGGGACTTCGTGGAAGCACCGAGGCAGAGCGGATCAGGCCAGATTGTGGAAGACCGTCTGCACGTCCTCGTCCTCCTCCAGCTTCGCGACGAGTTCCAGCACCGCGTCAGCCTGTTCGTCTGGCAGCTCTGCCGTAGTAGACGAGACCCACTCCACGGTCGCGGCGATGGGCTCCAGGCTTCGCGCCTCCAGCGCCTTCTGCATCGTTCCGAAGTCAGAGAACCCGCAGCGAGCCACGAGCACATCGCGTCCATCCTCGGCGGTGCCCTCGTCTAGTTCTTCGAGGCCCTCGTCGATCAACTCCAGTTCCAACTCGTCGCGGTCCTTCACTGCCTCGGGGTCGAGTTGGAAGGCGCCCATCTTGGTGAACTGGAAGGCCACAGACCCACTGTTGCCGAGGTTGCCGCCGCCTCGTGAGAAAAGCGCCCGCAGGTTGGCGACGGTCCGGTTGACGTTATCCGTCGCGGTCTCCACGAGGATGGGCACGCCGTGGGGGCCATAGCCCTCGTAGAGCACCTCGTCGTAGCTAGCGGTGTCCTTGCCGAGCGCCCGCTTGATGGCGGCTTCCACCCGGTCCTTGGGCATGTTGACGCCCTTCGCGTTCTGCATGGCCCGCCGGAGCTGCGGGTTCATGTCGGGGTCCGGCCCACCGGCCTTGACCGCGATCACGATCTCCTTGCCGACGCGCGTGAATTGCTTCGCCATGCGGTCGTAGCGCGCGAACATGGTGTGCTTGCGCTTCTCGAACATCCGGCCCATGCGGCGGGGGGTCTGCGCGCCGGAGCCCGGCGCAGGTGGGGGACCGGAAGCTAGTCGCCCTCACGTGGAGGCCCGGCGAAACACGCTTGGGGGAGGTCCACATGGACACCGAGGTGGAACCGGCCCATCTGGATCGCGGGTAGTTTGCAGCCCCGCTTTCGGTTTCTGCCATGCGTCCTACCATCTTCCTTTCACTGTTCCTCGGACTCGCTGCCTGCGTCTCGGACGCTCCATCGGAATCGGAGACCGAGGATGTACCCATCGGCGCGCTGGCCCAGTCGCCCGAGCCAGGCGTGGCAGGAGCGGCCAGTGTCGTGGTGGTGGATTACGAGGGTCGCCTGGAGAACGGCACTGTGTTCGATGGGGGCGAGCGGATCCTCCTCCCGCTCGCAGGGATGAACGCGGGCTTCGCCCGGGGGGTCGCGGGGATGCGCGAGGGCGAGACCAAGACCTTCGAAGTGAGACCCGAGGAAGGATACAGTCAGCCGCCCGAGGGCGTCCCGGCGGGCGAGACGCTCACCTATGAGGTCACGCTCCACGAGGTCAGATAACCACTTTGCCCGCCGCGGCGCCGCGGCGGAAGAGTCCAAACGAAAATGGGGCGACCTCCCGAGAGAGGTCGCCCCAGAGAGCACGGTGTGCGAGAGTTACTCGCCGCCCGTCAGCGCTGCGCCACCAGCGGAGAGGGCACCCGCGAGGGTCTGGATCTGCTCGTTGTCTGGAGCCGACTCAGCGGTCCACGTGCCGAGGTCCGTCAGCGTCGCGCCGATAGCGGCACCGTCGAGCGGATCGGTCTGGAGCTGATCGCTGAGGTCCATGAGGCCCTGGCGAATCTCTGCGGCGTTCGTGAACTCTGCACCGTCAAGCTGGGCGATCCAGCCATTGATGTTGTCCAGCGCGGCACCGGCGGGGATGGCGGTGATACCACCCTCGGGGACGGCGGCGATGGTGCCATCGAGCGTGACCTCAGCAGGCGCGGCGTCAGCGTCGGCTGCCATCGTATCGGCTGGGGCAGGCTCCTCAACGGCCGGGGCGGGCTCGTCGACGGGCTCTGTCGTGGCGGTGTCCTCAGCGCAGGCCACGAGGCCGAAAACGAGGAGGAGGGCGAACAGGGGGAGGAAGCGGTTCATTGGGGGAGAGGGGGAATGAACAGGACCACATCCAACCACGTGTCTTTCCTGTGGGTCCCGAGAACGCCAACATTCACGCACACCTAATGGTCTAGTCAAGGCTGTTGCAACAGACAATCACGAAGCGGCGAGGGGGAGGCTATATCATGAGCGTGTAGGAGGTCAGCGGACAGCGGGGCGCCCTCGAACCATCCGGCCTCCAGCGCTTCCTTCGTCTGTTGTGACTCGGAAGAGGTACGTCCCGGGCGCGAGAGCAGAGCCATCGAACGGGAGATGGTGTATGCCCGCTGCGAGGCGCCCAGCGAACGGACGCGCCATACGCCGCCCGAGCACATCGAACACCTCCACCGTCACGTCCCCGAGGCGGGCCATGTCGATTCGGAAACTGGTCTGACCGACGAACGGGTTGGGCGCCGGGGCGCGGACACCGAACTCGTCGGGTGTCCCTGCCTCAGTACCCGTCGCGCGGGTGCGCACGATGTCGGCGACGAGCGGCAGGTGGTCTGAGGCCGTCGGCGTGTCCATCGCGAGAAGACCGGCCGCTGCCAGCGCATCGTCGGAAAGGTGCGGCGTGTGAAGGACGAAGGCGTTGTCGAGGTCCAGCGCGCTGTCCGTGTAGACGATAAAGTCCAGGCGACCGGGCGGGAACTCGCTACCGGGGTTGTACCACGTGAACGAGGCGGGCACGCCGAGGTGAAGGGGCAGTGCATCCGTGAGATCGGTGCCATCAAGATCCGGGGTGAAATCGGGTCCGTAGGTGGCGTTGTCTGCGATGTCCCCCGTGAGCATGGTTCTCAGGGGCCCGTCCGTCCCCACCATGTTGAAATCTCCCACCAAGAGGAACGGCGCCTCGGGATCGACGCCGGAGACATCGCCTTGACCCACCTCGCGAATGAACCGCATGAACAAATCGGTCTCTTCCTGCCGCCCGGATTCGTTCGTGCAGCACGGCGTGTGCGCGTTGACGATCAGCAGATCCTGGTCCCAGTCTGCGGGCGTCTCTACCACGAACGCGCTGTTCCCGCCGAGATCGCGCTCCAGCGTGACGGGCCAGCGACTCACGAGCAGGTTGTCCGATCCCGCATCGCCGCTGTACCACGGGCCACCGCCGAGGGCCTCGGTCACGAGTGCAGCCGTCTCGGCTCCCGAGCGGACGTAGATCTCCTGGAACGCGAGGATGTCCGGCTGGAGCGCCTGCACGATCCGCACGAACGCCTCGCGCGGGGCGCCCTCGAAGATGTTGTCGCGCAGGACGTTGTAGCTGAGCACGCGGAGGGCGCCGGGGGACTTCGCGAGAGACGGCTCCTCGTACGGCGGGAGGGTGACCGAGCCGAGGACGTAGGTCACGCCCCCCTTCGCCTGCGGCAGGCGCTCGCCCTGCGAGGTCGCGAGGGCGACGACAACCGTGTCGCCCGGGAAGACAGGCTGCCCGGCGACTTCGGCATCCAGCGCCAGTTCCACCTCGAACTCACGCGCCGCATGTGTCGGCGCCCAGACGATCCCCACATCCGCCTGGCGGATCGCGAGGGTGCCCGCCTCGGTGACGACGGTGCCCGAACGAGCGCCAAAGGCGAACGTCACGTCCGCGCCCATGCCCGGGAGCGGCTGCCCCGTCGCAGGGTCTGCGTCCGTGTCGAGATAGAGCACGAGGTCGTTGTCCTGCTGGAGATTGAGGACCTCGTCGAAGGCGATCCGGAGGCGCAGAGCGCGCTCGTCGTGGGAGAGCGAAAGCGCACGGAGGTCCACCTCCCCGGCGGGCTGGTCGGCCGGGTCCATCGCGACAGGCTCGATGCCGTTCCAGTCTGCGAACAGCCCGTCGGGCACGATGCGGGCCGGGCTCGAGACCGAGGCGGGAGCCTCTTGCGCCGAAACGAGGGATGGAACGGTCGCGATCAGCAGGAGCAGAGGAAAGAGGCGCATTGGGAGAGGCAAGTGGTTGTCGGAAAGTAGACCGCCCCAAACGAGCGACGCGCCACCCCGTGAGAAGCGGGATGGCGCGCCTTTTCCGGGCGACCGTGGCGGCGGTCGTCCCAGTCGGTCCGCCTCGGTACCTCCGGGGAAGCACCGAGGCGGGAGGACTCAGGTACCGGCGGAGTAGTCCGTAGCGTAGGCTACCTGCTCGTCCGTCAGCGTGTCGATCTCCAGGCCCATCGTGTCCAGCTTCACGCGCGCGATCTGCTGGTCGAGTTCCTCGGGGAGGTCGAGGACGGTGTTCGCCATCTCCTCGCCCGCCTCGTGCGCCTTGATCAGCTCGAGGTGCGCCTGGAACTGGTTGGCGAAGCTCATGTCCATCACCTCGGAGGGGTGGCCCTCCGCAGCGGCGAGGTTCACGAGGCGGCCGTCTGCGAGGACGTAGACCTTCTTGCCGTTGTCGAGCGTGTACTCGCGGTTGTCGTCACGGATCATGCGCGCGTCCATCGAGACCTCGGCGAGCTCCTTGAGGTTGAGCTCCACATCGTAGTGGCCGGTGTTGCACACGATGGCGCCGTCCTTCATGGAGACGAAGTGCTCGCCGCGGATGATGTCCTTCATGCCGGTGGCGGTCACGAAGATGTCGCCTTCCTTCGCGGCCTGCTCCATCGTCATGACGCGGAAGCCGTCGAGGGTCGCCTTGAGGGCGGCCGTCGGCTTGACCTCCGTGATGATGACGTTGGCGCCCATGCCCGCGGCCCGCATCGCGACACCGCGCCCGCAGTGGCCGTAGCCCGCCACGACGAAGTTCTTGCCCGCCACGAGGACGGAGGAGGCGCGGAGAATGCCGTCCAGCGTGGACTGGCCAGTGCCGTAGACGTTGTCGAAGTCCCACTTCGTCTCGGCGTCGTTAACGGCGTAGACGGGGTAGCCGAGCTTGCCGTCGTCCGCCATCGCGCGGAGACGGTGCACGCCGGTCGTGGTCTCCTCCGAGCCGCCGATGATGTCGGCCAGCTTCTCGGGGAAGGCGCTGTGGACGCGGAAGATGAGGTCGGCGCCGTCGTCGAGCGTCGTGTCCGGGGTCTTGTCGATGGTGCGGTCGATGCACCAGTAGAAGTCCTCGGTGGACTGGCCGTACCAGGCGTAGATCTCCACGCCGTCGCCATCGCCGTCGGGGCCGAGCGCGAGGGCGGCGCTGACACTGTCGTTGGTGGAGAGCGGGTTGCAGCCACTCCAGGCCACCTCGGCACCGCAGGCCTTGAGCGTCTCGATGAGCACAGCGGTCTCCTTCGTGACGTGGAGGCAGCCGGTGATCTTGTAGCCCTTGAAGGGCTGGGTCTGCGAGAACTCGCCGCGGAGCTTCATGAGAACCGGCATCCGGCTCTCGGCCCACTCGATTCGCTTGCGGCCCTCCTCGGCGAGCGCGAGGTCGGCGACTTTGTAGTGTCCTTCCTTGTGATCCATGTCGGGGTGGCCGTTCGGCCGAGGTGGTATTGGTTTCAGTCTGGAGTGAAAGTGTACGGCGGAGCGGGCGGTCCGTTCGTCAAAGGTCTGCGAGGGATGAGGACCCGGCCCCTACGACTGCCTCCGCCTCGGTGGGTTCGCGGGAGGATCGAGGCGACACACATCGTGTGATCACATGAAGGGCGTTTAGCGGCGGATGTGTACTCTGATGCACCTCCCCCACCCTTCCTGACATGAAACTCGAATGGCACTACTTCGGAGACACCGTCTCTCTTGCCTACCCCTCCCTGAACCTCGCCCCTACCGAATCCGAACAGCTGTACTCCATATTAAGAGATCCTGGCCAAACGGACGATGCCTCTGTCCGTAGCTTGTTTATACTTAACGTCCAAGTCAATGGTGAACATCCGTTCTTCCAGGCAGTTCGGAGAGTCGTCACTAATACTAGACGCACGAAGTTTCCATGGAAGACCGGAGCGCTCGACAAGCTAGAGTGCAAGATTGTCAAGATGCCTGATAGCCAGGGACGTAGCCGAGAGGATGAAATGCTCCTTACACCGGACACCCTCTACCTATCGTGGGATCAAATCAGTCGAGACAACCTATTTGAAAAGAGAGTATCTGATCTTGGAATCAGCCCTCCAAATCTTCCAGAGAGTGCACTTAAGATATCCCACATGTGGATGATGTCATCTATGTCATCAGGGGACATCCTTGCTACATGCAGGTCAAGTCTACTCTCCAACGACTCTGGAATAAACAAGGCAGCCCTCCGCGTCGCCGCTACTCTCAAGAGAAAAAATGTTGATGTTCTAAAACAACCTATTACGTCTAAATCTGAGTGGATAACCCGACTCGCTGGACATATTTCTTCATCTGACGACACAGATATAGGCTCTTTCACTGCGCTTCCCATATCCTCCGTACTCCGCCGGGACGCTTCATACCTGACAGCCGCCAAGTTTGGAGAGCAGACGATTTTGGCTTTTCAGATCGGCACTGGCTCCAACAACGGGGCATTGACTGATAGCAAATCAGAAGCTATAAATACGATGAAAGAATCAGCTAGTCCTATCGTGGTGCCTCTGTACTGTCCATGGCCGGAGGGAGCGCTCACTGGATGTAGACCGCGGAGCTGCAGTACATCCTAAACACAAAAGGCAAGAGACCGGCAACGGAAAGCAAGAAGGACTCTACATTCTTGCTCTCGGTCCTTCTCAACGGGTGGAATCGTTCTCTGTCTCGGGCCTCCTTCTCCTCCTTTGGTGTGCGGCTGCGGCAGCCCAGCCCCTTCCAGTTCGCCACTTTACCCCCGACGACGGCCTCTCCAGCCTCAGCGCAAACGCCGTCGCCCAGTCGCCCGGCGCGTTCCTCTGGATCGCGTCGGGCAGTGTTCTGGACCGCTACGACGGCGCCCGCCTCGGCCCGCACGCGCGCGACGGGCTAGGAGGCCGTAAGGTCAAACGCCTGGCGGCCTCTGAAACGGGTGACCTCTGGGCCGCGACAGGCTCCGGGATCTGGCGATGGCAACCGGAGGCCCCTGCCTTCACCCAGATCGCAGACTTCGCCCGCGTCGGCGGCCCGGTACAGGCGCTCCTCGCCCTCGGCGGCGGCGCCTGGGCGGGCACCCCGCGCGGACTTCGGTTCGTTCGGTCAGACGGTCGCGTGCTTCGACCCCGACGCCTCCCGTCCCTCTTAGTCTCCGCCCTCGCGGCTCACGACGGCGCCCTCTTCGTCGCGGTCGGGAACGAGGTCGCCCGCCTCGACGCCCGCACGGGGCGGGTCATCCAGCGGACGGTTCTTCCAGGCATCCGGCACCTCGCAGCCACGCCTGAGGCGGTCTGGGCAGGAGACGGCGAGGGCACGGTCCACATGCTCAGCCTCGCCACGCTTGAACTGCTCCAAGCGCCCATTGAGGTTGGCGTCTCTATCAGCGCGATGGAGGCGTCTGAGCGCGGGCACGTCTGGGTCGGGACGCGAGGCAGCGGGCTGTTCACCGTGGACCGGAACGGTGCACGGGCCGTGCCCCTACTTCGCGTGCGAGACGACCGACAGATGGCTCAGGTCCACATGTTAGACCTCAACGAAGAGGCCGGTTCTCTCTGGATGGGCACCCTGGACGGCCTCCTCCACGCCGACGTGAGCCCGCCTCGCTTCACGTCGGTTGTCCACGATCCCGACACACCGGGCGGTCTCCGCGTCCCTAGTGTCATGTCGGTCTATGCTTCCCGCCTTGCCCCCGAGGCGGTCTGGGTCGGTACGGTCTCCGGTGGCCTCCACCGCTACGACCGAACGACGGGTGAAGCCGACCGCTGGTTCGGCGATCCAGACCATCCACTCTCGGTCCTCTTCGCGCTCCACGAGACCGAGACAGGCGATCTCTGGCTGGGTGCGCAAAGCCTCGCCGTGCACCGGTTCGTCTCCGGCGGCTACGAGTCCGTCCCCTTGGACGAGAGTCGCGAGGGCTACATCACGGACTTCGTACCGAGCCGCGAGGCATCCGGCGACCTCTGGGTCACCACCTCCACAGCCGGGATCTGGCGATTCTCTCCCCCTACCCGAACGGCCACACCTGCTTTCCTGGATTCGACCTGGGTCTGGACCGTCCACGAGCCGCCCGACGAGCCCGGCGTGCTCTACGCCGCGACGGATACGCGCGGGCTGATCCGCGTCGAGACCGAGACCGGCCGCCAGGAGCGCGTCTCGCCCACTACCTGCGACCTCGATGCCCGGCTGCTCTCCCTTGCCTCCGAGCCTGACGGCTCGCTCTGGATTGGGAGCTTCGAGAATCGCGTCTTCCGCTACGACCGTCAGACCGGTGCCTGCCGCGTCTACACCCCCGCCGATGGCGTGCCGGACGAGAGCGTCGGTGGCGTGATGGTAGACGCACGCGGGTACGTCTGGCTGAGCACAAACGCGGGGCTCGCGAGGCTGGACCCGGAGACCCACATCATCACCCCGTTCTCTGGAGCCGATGGTGTCCCAGAGGGCGGGCTCTATTTCTCGGCGCGAGACCAGACGCCCGGCGGCGAGATCCTCGTAGGCGGCACGAACGGCTTCACCGTCTTCGACCCTCTCCGCGTTCCCATCAACGAAACGCCCGCGCCCGTCCGCCTCACTACCATCTTCGTAGACGGCGAGCCGGTACCCCTCGCGGACGCCCTGGGAGGACTCCGCCTCCCCTATTACCAGAACGACCTCGAGGTCCAGTACGCCGCCCTCGACCTCCGCCAGCCCGAGAAGACCCACTACCGCGTCCGACTCGTCGGTGCGGACGACGAGTGGCGACCCGAAGGCCCCGAGGTGCGCTACGCGCCGCTCGCGCCAGGTCGCTACACCCTCCGTGTCTCCGCGACCAACCGCGACGGCTACTGGAGCGAGCCGACCGAACTGGCCGTCCACATCCGCCCGCCGTACTGGCAGACCGTCTGGTTCTGGGCCCTCGTCGCCGCACTCGTGGGCGCCGTGGGATTTGCCGCACACCGGTACCGCGTGGAGCAACTGATGCGCGTGGAACGCGCGCGCCGTCGTATCGCGGATGACCTCCACGACGACATCGGGAGCAAGATCTCCAGCGTCGCGCTCCGGCTGGATGCCGCCCGCCGCTCTCCCACACTTTCCGACGCGGAGCGCGACCGCCTCGCGCGTCTCTCCGCGACCACCCGCGCTGTCGTGGGCGACCTTCGCGACACCGTCTGGCTCGTGGATGCCGGGCAAGACACACTCCGTTCCGTCGCCGACCGCATCGAGCGATTCGCGGGCGAGGCGCTGGCGGGAGGACGCGGGCGCGTGGAGCGCGAGGGCGAGGTGCCCGACGTGCGCCTCAGCATGGAGGCCCGCCGCGATCTCTACCTCCTCGCAACGGAGGCTCTCCATAACGCCGTCCGCCACGCCGAGGCCGAGACCATCCTCGTGCGGATCACCAACACAGACGACGCCTTCGTCGTAGACATCCGGGACGACGGGCGCGGCTTCACCGCCGAGGCGGGCGGGGACGGGCGCGGGATGACCACCATGCGCCGTCGCGCCGAGGCCCTCGGCGGCGACCTCACCATTGCCTCTGAGCCGAGCAACGGGACGCGCGTCACCCTCCACGTACCCACCACACGTCTCCGCCGACTCGCACGCTAGCTGTCACAACTTCGTGCATTGACCCGATGCATATTCGCGTGTACACCGCGACATTGTCGTTCCCCCCTACGTTCACGCTATGCCTCCTCTCCTTGACCTTCGTCACGTCTCCGTCTGGATCGTGGAAGACGACCTCAGCTTCCGCGAAGCCTTCCAGGACGTTATCGGCCCGAGCGTGTCCCTCAGCGGCGTTTTTAGCAGCGTGGAGGACGCTCGCGCCCGCCTCGACGTGCTGGGCTCGGACGGTCCGCGCCCGGACGTGATCCTTCTAGACGTCAACCTCCCTGGCCTCGACGGCGTCGAGGGCGTCGGTGAGTTGAAAGCCCGCGCTCCGTCAGCCCGGATCGTTATGCTCACCATCCGCGACGACGCCGAGACCATCGCTTCCGCGCTAGCGGCAGGCGCGAGCGGCTACCTCACCAAAGATGCCACCCCGGATCAACTCCTCGGGGCAGTGCAAGCGGCTCACGCTGGTGGTCTGCTCATGCAGCCTGCCGTGGCCCGCGTGATCCGCCGCGCGTTCGACGCCAAGCCGCCGCCGCCGGACTACGGCCTGACGGAGCGCGAGACGGAGGTCCTGGCGGAGATGGCGCGAGGCGGCACGCAGCGCGAGATCGCGGAGAGGATGTTCGTGAGCCCGAGCACCGTCAACACGCATCTCCAGCACGTCTACGAGAAGCTGCACGTCCACTCCGGCACAGCGGCCGTCGCGAAGGCCATCCGCGAGGGGATCGTGCCCGGCGCATAGCTCGTGACCGTGCCCGCCTCGGTGCCGAGGCGGAGCAGGTCAGTCCAGGCATCAGGGGAGTCGCTTCAGCCCCACGTCAGGCGACGTTGCCCCTTGAAGCACCGCGCTCTGTCTCGTGATTCGAGACGTGGCTGGACGCGGGCACCGGACTTGACTCACGAGGAGAATGAGGTAGCTGTGACGATGGCTCGCGAGGCGGCAAGACGGCTTCGGAACTGCGTGAAGGCCGATCTGGCGTCGCGAGATAGGGCCTGGGTTTAGGTTCGGCTGCCGACCCACGGCGCCCTTCCTCTCACACCTTCCCCACATGCGCCCCCTTTTCACCCTTGCAACTGGCCTCGCGCTTCTCACCCTTATCGCCGCTCCTGCCAGCTCCCAGGTCGTCTTCGACGACTTCGACGACGGCGACCTGAACGCCACATTCGTCTACTCCGAGACCGGCGGTGGCATTTCCAAAGCCAACACCGACGACGCCAGCGGGACTCCCAACACTGCCCTCGCAGTGGACATCATGCCCGCGAACACGGGCTTCTTCACGGGCTTCTTCGTCCGCCAGCCCCGGATGGACGTGAGCGGCACGAACGCGTTCACCTTCCAGATCCGCCCGGAGGTCGTGCCGGACAACCTCCCGCTCACACTGGAGGTCAACCTCCACGAAGACCTCAACGGTGACGGCTTCTACCAGGGAGACGTTGAAGATGAGATCCAGGCACTCGTGGAGATCACGGGCCCAGGCCCGTACTACGATGTCACCATCCCGCTACGCGAGTTCACGGATGACAACAGCGTTTTCCCTGGCTCCGATGACGGCTTCGACTTCACCAAGGTCTTCGAGGTAGTCTTCGCATGGGAGTCTGTCACCGGTCCCGACTATCGCCTCTCCGTCGATGAGTTGGTCTTCGACATCGTACCAGACGTGGAGATCGCCATCAACTCGACCACTGCCGACCCGATGCGCGGCGAGTCCGTCTTCTTCCGCGGTCCCGTCACCAACCTCGGCATCACCCCCCAGTTCGTCTACGTCTACGCCGAAGTGGACGTGCCCGGCCTCGGGACCTACAAGCGCAACATCGGCGGCAAGGAGTTGGCGCCCGGCGAGACGTTCTTGTACAAGGACTTCCCGAAGTCCAAGAACTTCATCCCGCTCGTGCCGGATGCCCCGTCGGGCACCTACACCGTAACGATCTACGCCGCGAGCGACCGGTTCGGCACGACGATCTACGATCAGGACTCGTTCACCTTTGACCTCGATTCGGTCTGCACCGCGAACGTGGGCTGCCTGACAGCCTCCCTGCCGACAACGGCAAGCCTGGAGACCACCGAGCCGACTGCCGCGCCGAACCCGTTCTGGAACGCGACAGAGATCCGCTACACGCTCGCCGAGGCGACCGAGGTCGACTTGCGGGTCTACGACGTAACCGGCCGCGAGGTGGCCGTCCTCGCCTCGGGAAGGCAGTCGGCAGGCTCACACGCGGCGGTGTTTTCCGCAGAGGACCTTCCGGGCGGCGTGTACGTGTGGCGCCTCACGACCAACGGGGAGGTCGCGACAGGGCGCGTGACGCTCGCGCGGTAGCCCAGACCGCTTCCGCCTCGGTGCCTCCACGGGGGCACCGAGGCGGAGGGAGCACCGAGTTCTACAACACCGCCTCCGGCGTGCGCTCCCCTTGGCGCCGGAGCCGGATGGCGCCGTCACGGTCGCCCTGCTGATCGAGGACATCCGCTAGTACGCCCAGGGCCTGCTCCCGGAACTGCTCGCGGAACTGCGCCCCCCCTTCCCGGACGGGGATCGCATCCACGTGATACAGAGCCTCGCGCGCCGCTCGCTCGGCCGTGCCGAGGTCGTCCGTACGGGAAGCAAGCTGAGCTCTCAGCAGGGACGCGGAAAACCGCGGACGGAAGTCCTCGGCAGGTAGCTGCGGAAGGACCCGTTCCAGGCCGGCGACGAGAGATTCCGCCTCTGCCATCTCATTGAGGGCGATCAGAGAGGCGGCAAGACGTTGCTGGGCATCCAGCGTGCGGTCGTGCAGAGGACCGTTCCGAGCGAGCGCGTCCCGATAGGCCTCCCGGGCGAACGGCACGGACTCCACCTCCCGGCCCCAGTCGTCAAGAAGCCTGGCGAGATACAATCGGCGGGCAACCGGGATCGGATGCCCCGCTGGCTGTGTGCGATCCGCCACCTCGATGGAGGCTACCATCGCGTCGTAGGCCTCCGCCTCGCGCCCTGCCTGGTTCAGGACATCCGCGAGGACGTGCAAGCTGACACCGTTGTCATCCGGTTGCCGGGCGTGGTAGGCCTGTACCTCGCGAGCATCGGCGACGGCCTGTCCATACGCCCCCGTGCACGCGAGTGCGGAACTCCGCGCGCCCACGACGATGATGCGGCCCCGTTCTTTATCGAGGCTCGTCTGGTGGAGGTCCAGGGCCGAGTCGTAGGCCTCGACAGCAGCCGCGCAATCCCCGAGGGCGTGAAGTGCTGTCCCGAGGTGGTACAAAGCCTCCGCCTGCTCCGGGTCTTCTAGATCTGCAGAGGCCGCCGCAGCGGCGAACTGGCGCTGAGCCCGCGTCGTGTAGCCCTGCCCTTCGAAGAGGCGACCGAGTTGAAGGTGGAACAGCGCCTGCATTCTGGACGGTCTGGCGTCGTCCCCGAGTTGCTCCGCGGCGCGGTCTAACAGCTCCAGCGTGCGAAGGGTGTCCACTCGCTCCTCGCTTCCACGCGAATCGGTGTGACCGTCGAAGATGCCGAGGACGAAATCAGCGGTCGCCTGCGCATCATCGCGAGCGACCTCCGCGGCATTGCGGAGCGTGACCTCACGCCATCCGAAGGCCCCGACTAGCGCAACCGCCAACCCAGCCACAGCGACTCCCATCGCGTGGCGACGGACGAACCGCGAGGCTCGATACCCGAGCGTCGGCGGCCGTGCCCGGACGGGGAGACCATCACGGTAGCGCCGCAGATCCGCCGCGAGCGCCTCGACCGTGGCGTACCGGTCGCCAGGAGCTTTCGCGAGAGAGCGGAGCACGATGGCATCGAGATCGCCCCGGAGAGCCCGCGCCCGCTCTGGATCCCCGGCGCGCGCCGACGGGCGCACCGGCTCCTCGTCGCACACGGCCCGGAGGGCCTCGCGAAGACCACCGGAGGTGTCGTACGGCCGCTCTCCCGCGAGCACCTCGTACAGGATCACGCCGAGGGCGTAGACATCCGTTGCGACCGTGATGTCCTCACCGAGGACTTGTTCCGGGGCCGAGTACTCTGGCGTGAGAAGAGATTGCCCTGTCCGCGTGAGGCCGTCCGTCTCATCAGACAGCAGCTTCGCGATGCCGAAGTCCAGCAACTTGACGTGCGGGCCATCGGACCCGTCCTCCACGAGGATGTTGGAGGGCTTGAGGTCTCGGTGCACCACCAGCCGCCGGTGAGCGAACGAGACTGCATCGCACACTTGGAGGAACAAACGGAGCCGTTCCGCGAGGGAGGGCTGCCCCTTTTCCACGTACTCCGTCAGAGGCAGCCCCTCGACAGCCTCCATCACGAGGTACGGGGTCTCGGACGGCCCACCGAGGCGGACGGCCCCGGCATCCAGCAACCGCGCGATGTGGGGATGGACGAGCCCTGCCAGCACGCGCCGCTCGGTGAGAAACCGCTTCACGACCTCCGGCGCCGTCAGCGTGCCGTGGACCAGCTTCAGCGCCACCTGCGTGCCCACATCGTCGCGATGGGCGAGGAAGACTCGGCCCTGCCCGCCTCGGCCCAGTTCTCGGACCAGCCGGTACGGCCCGACGACTGTCCCCGCGAGATCGGGCGGACCGTCGGCCGCGTCGAGAACCGCGTGAGCATCCCAGGCCGGAGGGCCGTCAAGAAAGGCTGGGACGGCATCCGCGGCGTCCAGGAGAGCGGCCAGTTCGGCCGCCATCTCGGGGTCGCGCTGCTGCTCCAGAAAGACGGCCCGCTCGTCGGGGTCCAGGTCGAGCGCCTCGGCGAGGAGCGTCTGGAGCGTGGCCCAGCGGTCGGCGTCCATGGCTCAGGCGGCGAGCGCGCGAGCCAGCCAGACTCGCGCCATTCGCCAGTCGCGGCTGACAGTCGGGACCGAGACCCCCAGGGTGTCGGCGGTCTCTTCCAGGGTGAGCCCCGTAAAGAACCGGATCTCGACGACGGCAGCCTGCCGAGCATCGAGCGATTCTAGCCGCTTCAGGGCCTCGTCCAGCGCGAGCATGTCCTCATCCGCCATCGTGCCCCCGTGGAATGCCTCGTTGAGGGCGACCGGTGCCTGACCGCCTCCGCGCTTGTCCGTCTGGCGCCGTGTGGCGTCGCGCACGAGGACCTGGCGCATGGCCCGCGCTGCGACCCGGAAAAAGTGCTGCCGCCCGGCCCACTCCATACCGTCTGTCCGGACCAGCTTGAGGTACGCCTCGTGAACGAGCGCGGTCGTGTTGAGCGTCGCACCGGCCCGGCCGCTCCGCACCTTGCGCGCGAGGCGCTGAAGCTCCCCGTAGACGAGCGGAAACACCTCGTCGAGGGCGTCGGACTCACCCCGGCTGGCGGCGTCGAGGAGGCGAGTCACGGACGGATCGAACGGGTCTGCCGGGGAAGGCATCAGCGAGCATGGGTGGAGCCACAGGATACGGGCAGCAAAAAAGCGCAGGCGCGGTGATCAACTCCCGGGCGGGATCGGCTATGGGGGGAGCGACCCACAGCCTCTTCCGCTTTCCCATGCGTCCCTTGCGACTCCTCTTCCCCGTTCTCCTGCTGCTCGCCGCACCCATTGCCCTTGCCCAGACGGACCTCATCGTGGACGGCTCCTTCGAGAGCGGCGACACCAATCCCGTCTGGGGGATCTCGACCAGCTCAGGGACTACCCCCATCTGCAACGACTCGTGCGGCCGTCCCGCTCGGACCGGTACCTGGTATGCCTTCCTCGGAGGGCTCGGCGAGTCCAACGACATGTCCGTCTCGCAGACGGTCACGATTCCAGCCGATGCCACGAGTGCGCTCCTCACGTACTACCTCCAACTCGGCGCTGGCGGCGATGGAACCGGCGAGTTCGGCCTCCTGGTGGACGGCATCCTCTTCGCCACCTACACCCAGGACGATGCGACCTCCTTCCAAGACTACACCGTCCAGAACGTGGACCTGTCTGCCCTGGCGGACGGACAGCCGCACACCATCACGTTCGTCGTCGTCGAGATCGATGGAAGCCAGGGCAACGCGTTCTTCGCAGGCCTCGTGGACGACGTGTCGCTGGTGGTGAACACGCCACCACCGCCTGGAGGCCTCATCAATGACTTCCTCTTCGCGGCCATCCCGATCGTCGCGTCCCCCTTCGTCTCGGCGGACACGAGCCTTGCTTTCTCGGCCATCGGAGCAAACGTGGAGCCCGATTTCAACCCGTCGGCCTCGTGCGTCGGCGGGAGCGATGGCGGCAACGCGACCTGGTGGATGTTCGCCGCGACTGGTCCGGGAGAAGTAGAGGTCTTTGCTCAGGGGACCGGACCCGACCCGATGGACACCATCCTGACCGTGCTCACGCTCAACAGCGACGGAACCCTGAACGAGATCGCCTGCAACGACGACCGGACCGCCGACCCTGACGACGGGTCGAGGCTGACCCTGACGACGACCCCCGGTACTCGCTACTTCATCCGACTGACGGGATTCCAGGGGGACGAGGGCGAAGGCCTCATCGGAATCGGTGGGCTGAGCGGCTTGTCCAGCACGTTCCTGGCCGGGTCTCCGAACGACAACCTCGCCTCGGCGCCAGGCCTGCTGGCCTATTCCAGGGCTCCCGCTACCTACCCCGATACCAACGTCGGCGCGACCGAAGAGAGTGGCGAGCCGCTCGCACAGTGCGTCAACCAAAGCAGCGACGGTCGCAACTCGGTCTGGCGGCTCCTTACTGCCCCCGTCAATGGTGTGGTGACCATCGACTGGGAAGGGTCCTCCTTCGACACCATCGCCAGCGTTCATGCGCTTACCTCCAACGGAGGGGTCGGCGAGCAAGTCGCCTGCAACGACGACGTCAGCGTCGGTGTGACCACGTCTCGGGTGACGTTCCCCGTCACGGCCGGAACGCAGTACGTAATCCGCACTGTCGGCTTCGATGGAGAAGAGGGCTCCATCCGGCAAGCCTTCTCCTTCGAAGTCAGCACGTCGTCGGAGACCCCCGCCGAGATGCCGGGGCTGCAACTGGCGACGCCGTACCCCAACCCTTCGGCTGGGATCGTCCACCTTTCCGCAGACGTGCCCGAGGCGGCAGAGGCTCACGTGGAAGTGTTCAACGCCCTCGGGCAACGCGTGGCGGTCCTCCACGAGGGCCCGGTCGCGGCAGGCGAGGCAGAGTGGACGTGGGACGCCACGGAGCACCCCGCGGGCGTCTACATCGTCCGGCTGACGGCGGGCGGAGCGGTGCGCGCGCAGACCGTCACCGTCACGCGCTGACTCGGCACTCCTTGCTCTCATCTGGCACGGCTGGCTCTCGTCGGGAGGCAGCCGTGCCTCCGTTGGGTCCCTTCGTGGTGGGGGGACCCAACGTTCATTTCCGCACCTCAAGACAAGGAGATGATCAGGTTGGGACCCGGATCGGCTATGGGGGAGGCGACCCGCAGTCTCGCACCCCTCGCCATGCCGTCCTTGCTTCTCTTTGTCTGCCTCCTCGCCGCGCCTGCCGCGCTCGCCCAGCAGGACCTCATCGTCAACGGCACGTTCGAGAGCCACGAGACCGACCGGGGATGGCAGGTCGCCACCAGTTCCGGCGCCGACCCGCTGTGCACGGCGCCTTTGTGCGAACGACCGGCCCGAACCGGCGCTGGGTATGCCTTCCTGGGAGGCCTCGGGATCACCAACCGCATGTCCGTCTCCCAGACGGTGACGATTCCAGCCAACGCCGCGAGCACGCTCCTGACCTACGCCCTCCAACTCGACGCTGAGGGCGACGGAACGGGCTCGTTCACCCTTCGGGTCGATGGCATCGCCCTCGTCACCTACTCCTCCGGCGACGCCGCCTCCTTCCCGACCTATCGCGGGCAGAGCGCCGACCTCTCCGCCTTCGCGGACGGCCAGCCACACACGATCACCTTCGAGGTCACAGAAGGAGAGGGGACCCAGCCGGGCGCGCGGTTCGGAGCGCTGCTCGACGACGTGTCGCTCGTCGTGACCCGACAATCCGACAGGGGACACGTCGGCATCACCGGCGCGATGGGGCAGCGCACGACGCGAGGCTTCTAGATCGACCGCCTCGGTACCTCCACGGGAGCACCGAGGCGGAGGGAGCTACGCGAGCTGACCCGCGGTGCTCTGGAGCGCGTCCACGAGGTCCAGGGCCTCCCAGGTGAACTCGTCCCGGCCGAAGTGCCCGTAGGCCGCCGTCGGGCGGTAGATGGGCCGCAGCAGGTCTAGTCGCCCGATGAGCGCGCTCGGCCGCAGGTCCACAGACTGACGGACAGCCTCGGCGAGGCGCGCGTCCGGGATCTGGCCCGTGCCGTAGGTGTCCACGCGGATAGAAACCGGCTCCGGCACGCCGATGGCGTACGCCACCTGCACCAACGCCTCGTCCGCGAGGCCTGCCGCTACCAGATTCTTCGCGACGTGCCGCGTGGCGTAGGCCGCGCTCCGGTCCACCTTGCTCGGGTCCTTGCCGGAGAACGCGCCGCCGCCGTGCGCGCCCTTCCCGCCATAAGTGTCCACGATGATCTTGCGGCCCGTCAGCCCAGTGTCTCCGTGTGGCCCACCGATCACGAACCGGCCGGTCGGATTGACGTGGAGGATGAGGTCGTCGTCCACGAGGTCGGCCGGGAGGACGCGAGGCAGGAGGTGTTCGCGCACGTCCGCCTTGATCTGGTCCAGCGTCACGTCCTCGTCGTGTTGCGTGGAGAGCACGACGGTGTGGATCCGCCGCACCGTCCGGTCGTCTTCCTCGTACTCAACGGTGACTTGGCTCTTGGAGTCCGGCCGGAGGTACGGCATGAGGTCCGTCGTCTTGCGGATGACGGCCAGCTCGCGGACGAGGCCGTGAGAGAGCGAGAGCGCTAGCGGCATCAGCTCGTCCGTCTCGCGCGAGGCATACCCGAACATCATGCCCTGGTCCCCTGCGCCCTGCGCCTCGTGGAGCCCCTTGTCGTCATCTACGCCCTGCGCGATGTCGGCCGACTGGGCGTGGATGCTCGTGAGGACACCGCAGGAGCGGGCGTCGAACTGGAGCGCGGGGTCCGTGTAGCCGATGCTCGCGATGGTCTCGCGCACGACCTCCTGCACGTCCACGTAGGTCTCGCTCGTGACCTCACCGGAGACGACCGCGAGGCCGGTGGTCACGAGCGTCTCGATCGCACAGCGGCTGTGAGGGTCCTCAGTGAGGAAGGCGTCGAGGAGGGCGTCCGAAATCTGGTCCGAGACCTTGTCCGGGTGGCCTTCAGAGACCGATTCAGAGGTAAAGAGCGTAGGCATGGCGAGCGCGACCATCGCGCGGGGGAATGCGTTCGAAGGCGCCGAAGATACCGGGAGCCCCACCCAGCGATCCTGCATGTAGACACCGGGACCTCAGCTTTATCGAATCCGCGTCCTACCCGGCGATTCGCGCTCCTCTGCGCAGCCTGCACGGCCTGCCTCTGCGGGAACCGAGCCGAACCACGCCCCGTGCCAGTCTCGTTGCCCACGCCGGGCCCTCTCCGTAGCTTGGGTGCCCTCTGACCGGGTAGAGTCGCCCTCCATGGTGCTCTTCCCTTTCGCCCCGAGCCTCGTCTCCGGGCACCCCCCAACCAGCCACGCCCATCATGGCCGACAACACCGCCGAACGCGTCACCGCCATCATCGTCGAGAAGCTCGGCGTCGACGAGAGTGAGATCTCTCCCGAAGCGTCCTTCACCAACGACCTCGGCGCCGACTCGCTCGACACCGTGGAGCTGATCATGGAGTTCGAGAAGGAGTTCCACATCACCATCCCCGACGAGGACGCGGAGAAGATCGCCACCGTCGGCGACGCCATCGACTACGTCCAGGGCAAGGCGGCCTAGGCAGGCCCGTCCGGACACCCCATTTTGAGAGGAAGGGAGAGCGAGGGTTCAGGCTACAGGCCGCGCCTCCGCCCTCTCTTCCTCTCGCCGTACACAGCCCTTCCCGAGGCGACCCCTCTCTCCTCCCGCACCATGACGTCCCCTTCCCGACGCGTCGTCGTCACAGGCCTCGGTGCCCTCACGCCCATCGGAAACTCCGTCTCGGACTACTGGGACGCGATGATGCGAGGCGAGAGCGGCGCAGGCCCCATCACTTACTTCGACCCCTCGCGCCTCCGCTGCCAGTTCGCCTGCGAGGTCAAAGGCTTCGACGTGACCGAGTACATGCCGCGCAAGGAAGCCCGCCGCATGGACCGCTTCTCGCACTACGCCATCGCGACGACAGACGAGGCCCTGAAGGATGCCGGGCTAGACACAGAGACGCTCACGGAAGAGCAGCGCGAGATGATCGGCGTCATCTTCGGGAGCGGCATCGGTGGCTTTCAGACGCTCCAAGACCAGATCGTCGAGTTCGCCGAGCACGGACCCCGGCGGCTCTCGCCGTTCCTCGTCCCGATGATGATCCTGGACATCGTCTCGGGCAACATCTCCATCCGTCACGACCTTCGCGGCCCTAACTACGCCACCGTCTCGGCCTGCGCCACGGGCAACAACGCCATCGTGGACGGCGCGCTGATCATCGAGCGCGGGCTAGCCGATGTGATGGTGGTGGGCGGAACGGAAGCGACCGTGACGGAGGTCTGCGCGGGCGGCTTCGACAACATGCGCGCCCTCTCCACGCGCAACGACGACCCCACAACGGCCTCGCGGCCGTTCGATGCTGACCGCGACGGGTTCGTGATCGGCGAGGGGTCGGGCGCGCTCATCCTGGAGGAGATGGAGCACGCGAAGGCACGCGGCGCCACCATCTACGCGGAGGTGAAGGGATTCGGCATGAGCGGCGACGCCTACCACGTCTCAGCTCCGCACCCCGAGGGTCGAGGGGCTGCGCAGGCCATGCGGATGGCGCTCCGCACGGCGGGCATCGAGCCGACCGATGTGGACTACCTCAACATGCACGGCACGAGCACGCCCCTCGGAGACGTCGCCGAGACGCAGGCCATCAAGAAGGTCTTCGGCGAGCACGCCTACGAGATGAACCTCTCGTCCACCAAGTCCATGACGGGGCACCTGCTCGGGGCGGCGGGCGCCATCGAGGCCATCGCGAGCATCCTCGCCATTCAGCACGACACCGTCCCGCCGACGATCAACTTCCAGACGCCAGACCCTGAGTGCGACTTGAACTACACGTTCAATGAGCCGCAGAAGCGCGAGGTCACGGTGGCCGTCTCGAACGCGTTCGGCTTCGGCGGGCACAACACCTGCGTCGTGTTCCAGGAGCACGAGGCGTAGCGACTCGCCCCGCCTCGGTCTCCCCACGGATACCCCGAGGCGGGCTCAGTAGATCGGTTCGAAGCCTGCCGCCCGCATCGCGACCGCGTCCGGTTGCCACGAGGCGGTCCCCTGCGTGCCTGCCCCGATGAAGCCGTAGCCTCGGTCCACGTTGGAGTATGCGCCCGGCTGGGCCATCTCGCGGAGGTCGTCCGGCGGGAGCGGCCACTCCTCGCTCGCCCCCAACACCGTCATCGTGAGGCGCGAGACGTAGACCGTGGGCACGAGCGGTCCGAGCGCGTCTCGCGATGCCTGGAAGAGCGCGTCGAGATCCACTTCGACCGGCTCGCCGGGCAGCGGGAGATCGACGGGCACGAACACGCTCTGGAAACCGATGGTCGGCGAACCGCTCACGCGGACGGACAGCGTCGCGCGAGCGATCCGAGCGGCGTCCCAGGCTACGGCCTGCGTTACCCGATCCGCGACGACCGGCTCGGAGATCGTTGCGCGCGGCGTGGGTGGAATGGTGAGCGTCGCGGACGCCCGCTCGCCGTCGGAGCGGCGAGTCACGGAGAGGCGGTACGGACGGCCCGGGACCGGCCGGAAGGCCCGCTCGAAGACGCTGCCCAGCGTGCCGTCTGGAAACCGGATCTGGCGCTCCGTCCACGCGATGCTGTCGCCCGTCACGAGATCGACGCTCGCGACATCCGATCCGAGTTGGGCCGCGGCCTCCTCCGGTTCCGTCGGTGGGTCCGGGAGCGCGCGGACGAGTTGTACCCGGAGGCGCTGCACGTCCGGCGAGCCCTCGGAGAGGAGAACGCCGTACATCGAGAACGACCCTTCATCGCGCAGGAACGGGTCCACGAACGTGTCGCCACACCCGGGCAGGCTGGCCCCGCAGACCACCAGCGCGAGCAGAATCAGGAAGCGCTGAGTAGCTCCGCCTCGTTGCCGAGGCGGGCGGAGCCGGTGATGCTGTCGCGAACCCCTCATCGGATGTCCACTTTCAGGCCGATGGACGGGAACGCCGGAAGCTGATCGGCGCGGCGGAGCGTGAAGAGGTCGAAGTAGAACGGGTTGGCGCGGTTGGTGACGTTGACCACCCCGGCCTGGAGCGTCGTGCTGACGCGGCCCTCGGTGAGCCGCCGCGAGGCCCAGAGGTCGGCGCGGAGGTACGTCGGGAGGCGGCGCGAGCCGCGCTCGCCGTAGAGCACGCGCGTCTGCCCGGCCTCCGTGCGTACGTCGGTGTCTGGCGTGCGGATCGGGATCCACTGCTCGAATCCGGCAGAGGGCGTATACGGTAGCCCGTCGCCCGCCTGCACGACGGCCGAGAAGGACCACCGATTCCAGTCCACGCGACCGGTGGCATGGAGCGTCGCCCGGCGGTCGTGGCTGGGTGCGAAGGAGCCGCCCGCATCCGTCTCGTAGCGGACTCGCGCGAGGCCGAGGCCGACGCCGAGCGCGAGACGGGCGCCCACCGCGAGGGGCTGGTTGAGGTCCACGCGGAGATCGCCACCAATAGCCTCGCCGTCGCCGGGGTCCAGAGCGGCAGTGAAGCCAGGGAACGGATCCAGCCGGGCGATCTGGAGGCCGGAGAACCGCTTCGCGTAGCCCTCAGCCGCGACGCGGAGCGTACCACCGTCTCCCGTGTTGACCTGCCATCGCGACCCCATCACGAGGTGCTCCGCGCGAGGCAGGTCGGCCCCCTCGGGCACGGGGACATAGGCCGTGAACACGTCGCCCACGTCGCGGCCGTCTTGCACACCTGTGACGCCCTGGTGCGCGATGCCCGCCCCGACCGAGACTTCGCGCAAGACCCCGCGCCCCTCCCACGCGAGGCGGAAGGACGGCGCGATTCCCCACGCGTCCACGGGCTGGAACTGCGCAGCTCGCAGCCCGGCGAGCGCACGGACCGAACCGAACCGGGCCTCCGCCTCGCCCCAGATCGCCACCTCCCGCACATCCGACGTATCCGCCGTGAGCCCGACGAACCGGTCGGCCAAACGGTAGGAGACGCTCGCATCGTAGAGCATCGCGCCGAGGCGGACGGAGCCAGGACCAACCGCGAGCGCGGCATTCCCTGCCACCTCCCAGCCCTCCACACGCGACTGGCGCCGAGCATCGAGAGCGGTGGGATCCGCCGGGGGATCCTCGGGGCCGAAGCCAGAGGTCGCGCGGTGGCCGTGCCCTTCAAGGGTGACGGTGAGCGGGATCGCGCGGGGCGCCCAGCCGAGGCTCGCGCCGAGGGCTTCGTCGCTCCAGCGCACGTCCAGCGAGTCCGAGGTGGGGTCGAGTTCGACGGCATCGCCGAGGAAGGATTCGAGTGTGCCTGCGATCTGGCCCGCATCGTGGGAGCGGAGGCCCGTCACGCCGAATGAGAGTCCATCTATGAGGCGGGCATCGACCGTCGCGAAGGCGTCGCCGAAGCGGTACGGAAGACGCTGGCCGAGCCACGTCGGGAGGAACTGCTCCAGCAAGCTCTCGCGAACGGAGACGAGCGCGCTCACGCGGCCGGGCACGAGCGGTCCTTCGAGATGGACCGCGCTGAGCGTAGGGGCGAGGGCTGCGCTCGCTGCCAGCCGGTCCGCGTTGCCGCTGCGAGCGCGCACGTCGAGCACGGCCGAGAGCGCGCCGCCGTGGCGTGCCGGGAAGGCGCCCGCCCACACGTCGGCCTCGTCCACGACTTCGGTCGGGATGGCGGAGTAGAACCCGAGGATGTGGAACGGCCGCAGCACCCGCAGCCCGTTGACCCGCGTGAGGGTCTGGCTGGGCTCGCCGCCGCGCACGTAAAGTTGCCCGCCTCGGTCGCCGACGGTCGTGACGGCCGGGAGCGTCTGGAGGTACGCGGCGAGGTCGCCGCCGACACCCGGCACCGGCGCGAGCGCGAGGTCTGCCGGGGTGACGGTCTGGAGCCCGGCGGTGAGCGCTGCGGCTCCGCCCTCGCGCGCGGCCGTCACGCGAACGCGCCCGAAGGCCGTGGTGTCCGGCACCAACTCGATGCTCCGCTCCACTGTCTCCTCCATGGCCACCGTCAGTGCCTCGTTCGCCGCGACATAGCCGATGAACGTGACCCGCATCGTGTAGGCCCCGGGGGCGACCCGGCGGAAGTCGAAGCGGCCGTCGCCATCGGTAGCAGCGCCGAGAGTGTCCGCCTCGGCAGACTCGGGGAGGAGGCGGACGGTCGCGCCCTGGAGTGGGACGCGCGAGGTAGCGTCGGTAACAGTGCCGCGCACCGAGCCGACCTGGGCCTGAGCGGCGGGAAGCGCGGCGAGAAGCGCGATGAGGACGAACGGGAGGCGCAAGACGCGGAATGGCGACGGGCAGTGCGCGGCCAAGCTAGAGACCTCCGCCCTGGACGACCCGGGCACTTCGTCTGCCCCGCAGCTCTCTCCGCCTCGGTGCCGAGGTGGGCGACCTCGCGACCGACACGACAGCCCACCTGAACAGACGCCTGTGGCAATTTTCAGTGGAGTACAGGTAACAGAATGCATCGCTTCTGTTATGTTTGGCGCCACTCATCCCCCTCGCTCTTATGGCGCACCCCAACAACGAAAAAGACCAAGCCGCTGCCGTTGCGTTCAGACATGAGTTCGCCTCTGTCCCTGACGGCCCCACGCTTGACACGTTTCTCGAAGAGAAGAGCGGAGGCACGCCTGAGATGGCCTCTATGATCGAAACGGATGGCCCCGCGACCCTCAGCGTCGCCATATCGGACATTGACGACACCGGCTTCGTGGTCATCAACTCTCGAAACGTGCTCACCACACAGCCCTTTCAGCAGGTGCAGGAGGAGTTCGACCTTCCGAGAGGTCGGCACACCATCAGAGTCGGCATTGCCAACGGAGGAGGCTGGGCCTGGAAGGGTACGTTCCAGCTCATGCTCGACGGTAAAAACCTAGCCAGCGAAACGGCCTCCGGCTTTGGTGGCCCCTCCATTCCTTGGCAGAAAACGTTTCGGATCACCGTCCGGTAGAGGCCGGGCCTCTACGCACCCGTGGGATTGTCTGCGGTGCGCTGGACGGGTACCTCGCCCTCGGCGAAGAACTCCAGCGCGGCGCTGTTCATGCAGTAGCGGAGGCCCGTCGGCTTGGGCCCGTCCGGGAAGACGTGCCCGAGGTGCCCGTCGCAGCGCGCGCACCGCGTCTCGACGCGCCGCATGAAGTACGAGTTGTCTTCCAACTCACGAATGTGGTCGGGGTGGACGGGCTGGAAGAAGCTGGGCCAGCCGGTGCCGCTCTCGAACTTGCTCCCGCTCGCGAAAAGCGGTAGGCCGCACAGGTTGCACGCGTACGTCCCCACGTCCTTGGTGTGGAGGAGGAGACCGCAGCCGGGGCGCTCGGTGCCGTGGTCCAGGAGGATGCGACGCTCCTCGGCATTGAGTCCGGCGGCCTCCACGGCACGCTCGCGGGCCTCGCCGCGAAGCGGCGTGAGGTCGTAGGTGGAACTGAGGGTGTCGGCGGGGCGGCGAAGCATGTTGGGTACCAGTCTGTGCGAGGCATGGAACGGGACGGACAGGTCCCGGTTCGGTCTCCTCGCGACGTTCTTCTCTCCCCGTTATGCGTGCCCTCCTACTCGTCTTCCTCCTCGCTGCCGCGAGCACAAATGCCCAGACGGAGCCGCTGGCGATCCCAGGCAGCGAGACGTTCACGCTCGCGTCTGAAGCCGAGACCTACCGCATCCACGTCGTCCTGCCCCCGAACTATAGCACCAGCGCGACGCCCTACCCCGTGCTCTACTACGCCGACGCGTGGTGGCTGACCGAAGCCGTCGCGGGCATCCACCGCATCGCGGCGATCTCCCAAAGTGCAGAGATCACACCCGTCATCCTCGTGGGTGTCAGCATCGACGGGGACGGAGCGGCCTGGAACGCGCAACGCAACCGCGACCTGACGCCCTCGCCCTTCCGGCCCCCGGAGGGCGTGATGCTTCGCGTCTGGGGCGCCATGCTCGACTCCACCAACACAGGCGGCGCACCCGCCTTCGCGGATTTCCTCCGCGAGACGCTGATGCCGACCATCGAAGCCGAGTACAACGCCAGAGCCTCGGACCGGGGGTGGCTGGGACACTCGTTCGGTGGCCTCTTCGGGGCGTGGGCGCTCCAGACCCAGCCCGACCTGTTCGACCGCTTCCTGCTGATCTCCCCCTCTGTCTGGTGGAATCAGGGCGAGGTCGTGGAAGCCGGATTCGAGGCCCGGCGAGCGCGCGTGTTCATCAGCTACGGCACGGCGGAAAACCGGCCCATCACCAACTGGACGCCCCGGCTGGCGGACACGCTGACCGAGGCTGGGCTCTCGCCCACGCTTCGCGCCTACGAGGGCGGCGACCACCATTCCGTCCTCCCGTCGTCTATCTGGGACGGGCTGGTGGCACTCTACGGGGAGTGACCCTGCCTCGGCGCCTCCGTGGACACACCGAGGCGGGCCGGGTCAGGACGCCTCGTCCTCGGGCGCGATCTGGAAGCCGATGGCGCGGGCGCCGCGCGGGTCCTCCTGTCGAAGCTCGCGGACCATCCGCTCGTACTCCTTTTCCGCCTCCGGCGTGACGCTCGGGCGCGTCTCCTCCAGCGCGCGCTCGAAGTCAGCGAAGGTGACGTGCTCCACGTCCAGGTTGGCGCGGAGCGCGAGGAGCCCGGCCTTGCGGACGAGGTTTTCCAGATCGGCGCCGGAGAACCGCTCGGTCTTCCGCGCGAGGGCGTCCAGGTCCACGTCGGAGGCGAGCGGCATCTTCTTCGTTTGGATGCCGAGGATGACGCGGCGCCCCTCCTCGTCCGGGACCGGCACATAGACGATCTCGTCGAAACGCCCGGGGCGGAGGAGCGCCGGGTCGAGAAGCGTCGGACGGTTCGTCGCGGCCATGACCACCACGCCCTGCATGTCCTCCAAACCGTCCATCTCTGCGAGGAGCGTGTTCACCACGCGCTCGGTCACGTTGCTGTCGCCGATGCCGCTGCCCCGCGCGGGCGCGAGCGCGTCGATCTCGTCGATGAAGACGACCGTCGGTGCTACCTGGCGAGCACGCTGGAAGAGGCGCGAGACCTGCTTCTCGCTCTCGCCCACCCACTTGCTCAGCAGGTCGCTGGATTTCGTCGCGACGAAGTTGGCCTCGGCCTCGCACGCCACGGCCTTCGCGAGGAGCGTCTTGCCGTTGCCCGGAGGCCCGAAGAGCAGGAAGCCCTTCGCCTGGCGGATGCCGAGCCGCTTGAATGCCTCGGGCCGCTGGAGCGGCAACTCGATGCCCTCGCGGAGCTGCATCTTGACCTCGTCTAGCCCACCGATGTCGTCCCAGCCGACGTTCGGCGCCTGGATCTGGATCTCGCGGAGGGCGCTCGGCTGCACGCGCTTGAGCGCGTCGGTGAAGTCGCGGTCACAGACCACGAGGTCGTCCAGCACGTCGGACGGGATCTCGTCCGCCTCCAGATCCAGATTCGGGAGGACGCGGCGAAGGGCGGAGATGGCCGCCTCGCGGGCCAGCGCGCCGAGGTCGGCACCGACGAAGCCGTAGGTGGTTCGCGCCAGCCGGTCGAGGTCGATGTCCTCGCCGAGCGGCATCCCGCGCGTGTGGATGTCCAGGATCTGGCGCCGCCCGGACGTATCCGGCACGCCGATCACGATCTCGCGGTCGAACCGCCCGGGGCGTCGGAGTGCGGGGTCGATGGCATCGGGCCGGTTCGTCGCGCCGATGACGACGACGTTGCCTCGGCCCTCCAGCCCGTCGAGCAGCGTGAGAAGCTGCGCCACCACGCGGCGCTCCGTCTCGCCGGTCTCGTCACGCGCGGGAGCAATGGAGTCGATCTCGTCGATGAAGATGATGGCCGGGGAGTTCTCGCTCGCCTCCTCGAAGACCTCGCGCAGCCGCCCCTCGCTCTCGCCGTAGTAGCGGCCCATGATCTCGGGACCGTTGATGACGGCGAAGTGCGCGTTGGTCTCGTTCGCGACGGCCTTCGCGAGGAGCGTCTTGCCCGTGCCCGGAGGCCCGTACAACAGCACGCCCTTCGGCGGGTCGATGCCCAGCCGCGAGAACAACTCGGGGTGCTTGAGCGGCAGCTCGATCATCTCGCGGACCTGGTCCACGGTATCCCCGAGGCCGCCGATGTCGTCGTACGTGATCCCGACGGGACCACCGCCTACCTCGGGCTCCGCGTACTCCGGCAGCAGTTCGATCTCGGTCTCTTCGCCTACCTGCACGATCCCGCGCGGGCTCGCCTGCTGCACCACGAGACGGATCTCCTGGAGGCCAAACGCCTGCTGCTGGCCGAAGAGCTGGCGGTAGAGGTCGGGCGGCATACCGGGCATCCCGGCAGGATCGGGCCCGGCGCCTCGGCGGTAGACGCTCGTGGACACCACATCACCCGCGACGAGCGGACGCCCCATGAGCGTGCGGAGCAGCGCGCGGCCAGAGCCCTGGAGCCGCACGCCCTGCTGTGCGGGCGCGAGGACGACCTTCTTGGCGGGTCGCACCTCGGCGGCTTCGATCTCCACCTGGTCCCCGATGCCGACGCCCGCGTTGGCACGGAGGAGACCGTCGAGGCGGACGATGTCGAGCCCGCTGTCGGCGGCATAGGGCGGGATGGCGATGGCGGCCGTGGTACGCTTGCCGTGGAGCGCCACGATGGCGCCGTGGCCGAGGCCGAGCGACGCCAGCGTGTCGGCGGCGATGCGCGCGACGCCCTTGCCAACGTCGGGGTTCTGGGCGCCCGCGACCTGAAGGCGGACGGTGGTTTCGTTGGGAGCGGTCGGGACTTCAGCCATGCGAGGCGATTTCTAAGGTTTGGAACGCCTTCCACGTCTGGACCCGTGGGGTGTTCGCCTCGGGTGCAGGCCTCACAGACGCTTCAGCCCCGCCCGCCTCGGTAGGCCCACGAGGACACCGAGGCGGACCGGGTCAGGCGTCCTCGTCGCGGACTCGCTCCGACAAGTCCGGAGGCACACGGAACGTCAGCGCACGGCCTCGCTTCCCCTGAATCAGAAGCCCCTGGGCGGCGAGCCCGAGCAGATCCGTCCGCGCCGTCTGGTACACGACGCCATGGCTCGTTTGGTGCGAGCGGATGGTGTAGACCGCGTCCGGGTGATCCAGCGCGTGCCGGAGCAACGCGACCTGCCGATGGTTGAGATCAGACGACGGGCGGAGCACCGCGCGCGTCTCACGCACCTCTCGCGCCTTCCGGCGGATGTAGCCCTGCACGCTGTCCAATGCACGGTCGATCACGTCCAGGTGAAAGAGCAGGAAGTACGTGAGGTCGTTTTCGTCCGTCTCGGTGTAGAGGTAGGCGCGCGCGTACTTGGCATAGGCCTCCTTCAGCACGAGCGAGATCGACACGAACTCGAAGAGCCAGTACCGTTCGCGTAGCAGGTACCAGTAGAACAGCGCCCGCGCTACGCGGCCGTTCCCGTCCTCGAACGGGTGGACAAACCCAATCCAAAAGTGCAGCGCGATGGCTTTGATGACGGGGTGCACGAACGGTCCGTCCGTTTGACTCGCGAAGGCGCACGCCTGCTCGATCATCCCAGGCACAGCCTCGTGCGGCGGCGGGACGTACAGTCGACGGTCTCCGCTCCACACGCCCCATCGCTCCGAGGCGTCGGGCCCTCGGTATTCGCCTGGGATACCTGCGTCTAGGGCACCCGCGCCGAGCGTGGCGTGGAGGGACCGGATCAAGTCCGGCGTGAGCGGCTCACCCGCGAGCGTCTTCACACGCTGCATCGCGCGGTAGTTATTCATCACCATCCGCTCGCCCTTCGTGGACGGACTCCGGCCGGTGCGGATCATCTCCTTCGCCTCGCGGCGCGTCGTTGCGGCACCTTCGAGGAGGCTGGACATGATGGACTCCTCGATCAGTGAGGAGACGACGTAGCGGTCGCGGTGGCCCGCGCTCGGGGCGTCTTCGGAAAGCAGGATCTGGCCGCTCGCGTCGCGGTCGATTCGTTGAAGGCGCTCAGCGACAGGATCCGGGGTGGTGAACTTGAGTGGGCGCCCCAGAGAATCCGCCAACGGCAGGGTCTTTAGCAATGGCGCCCGCGCGCACTTCACGCCAAGCCACCACTCCTCTGCAGTCAGGCCGGCAGGGGGCGAGTGCCGCCGCAGCGTGTCCCATGGCAGGTACTTACCCGCGGGGGTAGGGTCGAAGCCAGAGGCGAGGATGGAAGAAAGTCGGTCGTTCTCGCGCGCCTGTCCGAAGAGAAGAGAAAACGCACGGGGAGGCTCGGGAGGCCGAATCGACATGGTGCTACCAATCGTTTACTACTACTAATAGTACGTCACCGTCCACCCACTCGCCGGGCGCTGTGGCGAGCAGGACCAGCGACATACTAACAACCTACTACTACTAATAGTAGACCCTCACCCCTCCGGAAGCCCCAGCCCCGGCAGCCCCTCCACCACCCGCACCGTCTCCACGCTCACCTGCGTCACCCGCCGCACCAGCCCCACGATCTCGTCCCCCGCGAACGCCGCGTTCGGATCGTGCACGATCCCACTCCGACGGTCCGCCTTCACCCGAAGCTGGTCCACCAGCCACCCCAGCGCCGACCGGTTCCCCAGCCGGTAGCGGTGCGCCGCCTCCGGGATCCCCGAGAGCGCCAGCGACGCGTTGAGCCGCAGCGTCCCCGCGTCCTCGTCCAGCTTCATCTTCTCGACGCGGTACGTCAGCGGCCGCCCCTCCACGTGCTCCAGCACAAGGGGGTACTCCGGCCCCGTCTCATAGCCGACGTGCAGCGACGCCAGCACCCCGCCCGCCTCGGCGAACGGATGGAACACCGGAGCGAACGGGATGCGCGGCAGGCTCCGCTTCAGGTCCGCCGCGTAGCGCGCCCGGTACGCCGGATGGTGGAGCACCGCGTAGACGTAGTGGAACACGTCCTCCTTCGTGATGGAGGCATCCCCGTACCGATCCCGAAATTGTTCGAGGGCCCAGTCCGTGAGATTCTCCTTCCTGGCGTAGCGGACGCCGTCTAGCTCCACCTCGGTCTCGCCCTCGCCCGCCTCGGTACCGTCTTCGAGGGGGCGGTACGTGTAGAGCGGGAACCACTGCGGCACGTTGCCACCCCCGAAGAAGTTGAGATCCGGTGGGCGGTTGACGGCAAACGTTGTGAACGGCTTCTCTGACCCTTTCCCAGTCGCGCAGATCGCTAGGTTATTCGCCGACGGTGTTGGCATGTACTCCGGCCAACCGCCAGGGAGGTAGACGAGCGGACGTTCGAGGTAAAGCCACTTCGCGAGAAACGGCCGGTACTCCGCGATCCGAGCCGCGTCTGCGTCGAAATCTGCGAAGCGGCCGTTCTTCAGATGGTTCCTCAACTGGCGGTTCCACTTGATCTTGGTGTCATCGTGCGTGACCACGTCCTCTACACGCGCGCCAGGCCTTCCCTTTTTGCGCTCCCACTTGACGACCTGCGCGTTGTACGTGTCCACGAACTGCTCCACGCGTTCCCCGAGGCGGGCTCGGTCGAAGTCGTAGACCCACACATCCCGGCTCGTCTCAACTCCGCGACCGTACTCCGTAAAGATGGTCGTCTCGTTCAGCTCGTCTGACTGGCGCTCGTCGCTGCTGGCAACTGGCATCAGGTCCTCCCACTCGTCCGAGAGGTCTCCCGTCAGCCAGACGTGGCGGCGGTTGGGCGTCAACTCGCGCCACTCCAGCCCCCCGAGTCCCGCCGGATCCGCCCCCCGTCTCGGCCCCCCTCCAGTCCCGGAACTGTCCCCCTTCGAGGGGGACAGACCGACCGCCGTCGCAGGCGCGTCGGGCGGGGGGTCCGGGGGAGCCGCGCCGCCACGCTCCGCCGCGAGACGCTCACTCGCTGCCTCCAGCCAATCGTACTTCTCCTCTTTCCTCCAGCGCGCGCCCGCCTCGGCGTAGCGAATGACGGCAGGCGCGAACTCGCGGTACTTCTCCGCAGCCTTCCGCACGCGCTCCTCGCGCCGCACGAGGAACGTGACCGCCACGCCCACCTGAATCCCGAACACGTTGTGCGTCGTGCCGGAGAGCGTCGGGTCCTTCCGCACGTTCCCCCCGAGGCCGACCACCCAGACCTCGTCGAACTCTTCCGCCAGCTTGCGCCGCATCCCGTCGAACGCGAGCCCATCGAGGAACGAGTCGTTGGTGACGAACGAGACGATCCCGCGCTTCTCCACGAGGTAGGGCTCGCCGTCCCGCTTCTCGCGCACAGAGAGGCGGTCGCTCGCCCACCGGAACGCCTTCACGTACGGGTCCGAGAGCGCGTTCTTGTTCTGCGCCGCAGACGCCGCCGCGTACGTCTCGCTCACGCGCCCGTCCACGAGCGGGTACTTCCGGTTCTGGTTCGCATCGTTCGCGTTGACCTGATGCGCGTTGTACGGCGGGTTGCCCAGGATCACCTTGATCGGGCTCTCGCGCTGCCGCTGCGCACGCTCGGAGTTCTCCGCCGAGAACATCCCGATGCTCTTCCCCTCCACCATCTCGAACGTGTCCACCAGCACGATCCCCTGGAACGGCGCGTAGCTCCCCGTCTTCTCGCGGTAGGCGTGCTCCACGTTCAGGCTCGCCACGTAGTACGGCAGGAGCATCACCTCGTTGGCGTGCAGCTCCCCCGGCGCCCCGCCCACGCCGTACTTCTGCGGCAGGCTCGGCGCCGGAATCTGCTCGATCACCCGCACCAGGAAGTTGCCCGTCCCCACGAACGGGTCCAGCACGTGCACGCCCGGCTCCGCCAGCGTCTGCCCAAAATGCCGCTGCAAGAGCGCATCCACGCTCCGCACCATGAAGTCCACCAGCGGCTGCGGCGTGTACACGATCCCGTGCGTGTCCGCCACCCGCGCCGAGAAGCCCTGGAAGAACTGCTCGTAGACGGTGTTCAAAAAGTCCTGCTTCGCCGACCAGTCCGCGATGGTGTCCGCCGTCTCCTCGATGGCGCGGTAGAACCGGTCCAGCCGCCCGATGAACTGCTCGCGGCTCATGTGCCGCGCCGTCAGCGCGTCGATCACCGTCTCGATCTCGCGCGCAATCGCGTTGCGCCGCGCAAAGTCCCGGTTGCCGAACACCGTCCGCACCACCCGCTCCGTCAAGAGGTGCTGGATCAGCATCTCCTGCACCGCCCCCGGCGCGATGGTCGGGTTCACGCTCTCCCGCACCGTCTCCACGAACCCCTCGAACGCCGCCCGGAACGCCGGATCCGTCGCCCGCGCACTCTCGATCTTCTCCAGCAGCCCCCCTGCCAGGTCCGGGATCACCGTCTTGAACTCCCGCACCGCCTGCCGGAACTCCGCGATCCTCGGCGCCTGATAGTCCAGGAACGTCCCCAGCACCTCCACGAGGCGGGCAGGCTCGCGAAGGTCCACGTCCAGCGCCACCCGGTCGTCCTGGTAGAGCACCGCCCGGTGCGGTGCCTGGAAAATGGTGTTCTGCAAGCTGTACCCCCGCTCCACCTTGCGCTGGATCTCGCGGTCTAGATCGTCCGCCGTGTCCTTCGCCTCCCAGAACCCGAGCGTGTACCGAAAACTGTCGCGAAGCGCCCCGTCGTAGCGCACACTCCGGCCCGTCGTCCCCTTCGTGCTGAACTCCGGCACGAGCGTCCACTCGCTCCCCGCCGCCGCCTGGAGCACCTCGTGAAACGCCGTCTGGACGGCCCCTTCGTGCGCCGCACCCACCTCGGCATAGCGGGCCAGCGTGGCGTAGTAGGCGCGGACGGGTTTGGCGTCGGGGGAGAGCACAGATACAGGGCCGGAGATACAGGGCCAGATGTGGAACCGCGAGAATAACCGCGCGAGGTGTGCCCCGCCCGCGTCCCCACACCCACCACACCCCTCTCCACACCGTCCCCCCGTGTCCAGCGAGAGAGGACGGCACGAGGTCCGCCCTACCCTCTACACCGTCCCCCCGTGCACCGCGAGGGGGGACCGCGCGAGGAACGAGCGCAGCGGAGTGTCCTCCAGCCGAGCACGAGTCCCTCACCCTTCGTCCTTGTGCCGTCCTGAACGCAGCGAAGGATCCGGGCGCCGACGTTCCACGCCGTCGGGACCGGCGATTCCGGGCCCAACGCTCGGGTCGAGATCCGTCGCGTTCGCTCAGGATGACACCGCGAAGGGAGCACGTAGGCGCCCTGCCTGCTCCCTGGGGAGAAAGACCGGGTGAGGGAAAACAGCCTCCACCACCCCCGCCTCGGCACCGAGGCGAGCACACCCACCCCCGCACCGTCCCCCCGTGCACCGCGAGAGGGAACGGCACGAGCCCACGAGCGCAAAGGGGGGTGCACCAAAGCCACGCAAGTCCTCAACGAGGCTACGCGACCCTTCAAAGAGGCCACACAAGCCCTCAAAGAGGCTGTGTAAGCCCTCAAAGAGGCTGTGTAAGCCCTCAAAGAGGCTGTGTAAGCCCTCGATGAGGCGGCGCAAGCCCCCGACGAGGCGGCGCAAGCCCCCGACGAGGCGGCGCAACTCCTCGACGAGGCCACACGGCACCTCAACGGGACCACGCGACACCTCAACCCCACCGGGGACGCCGCTGCCGCCACGCAGCGCCCCCTCACACCCGCCTCACGCGCCGTACAGCCTCCCGAGTCGCTTCTGCGCCTCCTTCACCGTCTTCAGCGCCTCCTTCAGCAAGTTCTGCTGGCTCTGGTGCAACCGGCCCGGATCCATCCGGTCCGTCGGCTCCGCCCCGCGCTCGGCCGTCGTCATCTGCTCGCGCAGGTGAAAGTCCACCAGCGTCGCGAAGGCAGGCAGCAGCGCCCGTGCCGTCTCCGAGGCGGGGTGCTCCGCATCGCGCACGTACCGGAGCCGGTCGAACGTATTCGCCGAGCGGAGGAAGCCCGCGTCCACCGCCATCGCCCGCGCCATCTGCACCACCGGCTGGAGCGCCCGCCGTCGCAGGTCCATCCCCTCCCGGCCATCCGGCCCCGTCTCGATCTCGAAGCGGTTGAAGGCATTGAGCGGGAGCGGCGTCGACACCCCAGCCGACGCGAGCACGCGGACCAGCCGCTCGTTCGGAAGGTGCTCCCGGACCGTCTCCAGCAGCGCATCCCCGAGCGCGTCCTCCCCGCGCAAGACCCGAAGATCGAAGCACAGCGCCGCCCGCGAGGTCGCGTCGCCGTCCTGAGCCGCCGCCCACTGCGCGTACGCCGCTCGCCACGCCGCGAGGGGCTGACGGAAGGGCTCCGCACGAGCCGTCACCCCCTCGTCCGGCGGCTGGTACCCGCAGCGCTCCATCGCCACCACCACGCGCTCGGCCAACTCCGCGTAGTAGACCGCCGCCCGCTCCGCCTCGGCGTCCGTCTGGGGGTCCTCGTAGACGAGGCCGTTGTCCTGCCCCACGTTGAGGGCGCTCTCGCGGCGACCCGCCGGACCGAACACCAGCCACGCCCAGGCACCATCCACGAGGTCCTCCGGGCGGCTCTCGCCCCACGCCTCGCGAAGGTCCGCCTCCACCAGTTCGAAAAGCCGCTCCTTGAGTTGATCGTCCACCTCGGTCGTGACCGAGAGGAGATCCTCAGACTGTACGCCCTGGCTCGCGAGACGCCCGAGGCGGCGCAGGCTCTCGCCACGGATACTCGCCAGATCGTCCAGGCTCGGCGAGCGCTCCAGCCGCTCGCTTGTCGCCACCGGGTCCAGCCCGCGCACGTGCGCCACGTCCTCGCTGCTCACCAGACCCGCCAGCCTCCCCTCGGCGTCCGTCACCACCACACGGCGGATCCGGTGCGCCATCATCGTGCGGACCGCATCGAAGAGCCGAGCCCCAGAGGTCAGCGCGATGGGCGGGCGCTCCACGAGCGTCATCACTGCAGCCTCCGCATCCCCCCCACCGCCGACCACCTTCTCCGCCACGTCCCCCTCCGTCACCACACCGACCGGCGTCCCGTCCTGCACCACCACGAAGGCGTCGCGCTCCCCCCTGCACATCTGCTGCACCGCCTCGCGAATCGTCGTCTCTGGGGACACCGCCACGGTCCCGTCTCGCACCACACGGCCGAGCGTCACATCGAAGAGCAGGAACGCCCCCTGCGCGTCCGTGTCCACGTCCAGACTGCGGACGTAGCGCTTCAGGTCGTCATCGAAGAAGTGCGCGAAGGCCCCGTTGCTCTTGCGGATCGCCTGGAAGGACTCTGCAGAGATGAGCGCACAAGTCGTCTGCTCCACCGCTCGCGCCTCGAACGGCAGCGCGCCGCCCTGGAGCAGCCCGTACGACCCGAACGTGGCGCCCTCTCCCACCATGTTGACCAGCTTGTCGTTCTCGGCCTCGGTGAGCCGCACGAGACCGTCCGCCACGAAGTACAGCGCGCGATGGATGTCCTCGCCCTGTTGCAGGATGACCTCGCCCGGACGGTAGATCTCCAGCGTCATCTTGCCAGTGAGGGCGGCGAGTTCCTCGTCGGAGAGAGCGTCGAAAGGGGCCGTGGACGCGATGCGCTCGGCGACCTGGCCAGCGATGGAGAGAGCCATGAACGTTCGAGGGGGAGACCGAGAAAGGGCAGTCTGGGACGCGACCGCTCCCGCTCGGATCCGCAGGAGGCCGCATGCCCGCCGCACGATACGAGCCCACGTCTCTCCCTGCGCGATGCCACGTCCCGGACGCTAGTCTCCTCCTTCGCAAATCTCCACCGAAGGACGCCTGTCTCCCTACGATCCGGCTCGTACCCTCGCGCTCGTCCTCTCCTCGTCTCGCATGTCCCGTCTCGCCGTCCTCGTTCTCGCCCTCCTTTTCTCCGCCAGCGCGGCACACGGGCAAGAGGCTCTCCGCGTCTCCTACGACTGCCAGACCGGCGGCTGCGACCGCGATTTCTTCCAGACCGAACTCCCCTACGTCCAGTTCGTCCGCGACCAGGGCGACGCCGATGTCTTCGTCCTCATCACCGGGGACCGGACCGGCGGCGGTGGGCGGCGCTACACGCTCACCTTCCAGGGGCGCACGGACTACGAGGGCCAAGAGTCCACCCTCACCGTTTCCGTCCCCGCCGACGCGACCGACGACGACGAGCGGCAGGCCATCAAGAGCCGCCTCGCCCTCGGGCTCGCGCCCTTCGTCGCCCAAACCTCCGCCGCCGACCGCATCTCCATCGCCTACGATGCCCCCGCAGGCGGAGAAGCCACGGAGACCGAGCCAGAGATCGACCCCTGGAATGGCTGGGTCTTCCGGCTTCGAGGCTCCGGCTTCTTCAACGGGCAGTCGCAGTCCAACAACCTCAGTTCCAACGGCCGGATCTCCGCTGAGCGCGTCACCGAGGGCTGGAAAACACGCGTCGGCGTCTCGGGCTTCTACAACCGCAGCGCGTTCGACGACCCGCAGGGAAGTGCGAGTGGTGGCGACACGACGTTTGTGAGCACCGTCTCCGGGTCGAGCGCGAACGCCCTCGCCGCGAAGAGCCTGAGCGACCACGTCACCATCGGCGGCGAGGTCAACATGGAGCAGAACACGTTCTCCAACTACGACGCGCGCCTCGTCGCAGGGCCCGCCATCGAGTACAGCGTCTTTCCGTACAGCGAGGTCACGCGTCGGCTCGTGACCGTCAGCTACGGCCTCGCGGTAGAAGCCGCCGTCTACGCGGACACGACCATCTTCGGCCAGAAGGAAGAGATCCTTCCGCAGCACTCGGGGCGCATCGGGGCAGAGTTCGCGCAGCCCTGGGGATCGGTGGACCTATCGCTGTTCGCACAGCAGTACCTCTCGCAGCTAGACAAGTACGAACTCGGCGTCTTCGGAGGGCTCAACGTGCGCCTCCTGCGGGGTCTGCAACTGAACCTGGGCGGCAACGTGACGATCATCCGCAACCAGATCTCCCTCGCGGCGGGGGGCCTCACCACGGAGGAGATCCTCACGCAGCAGCAGCAGCAGGCCACCAACTTCCGCTACTTCGGCAACGTGGGGCTCTCGTTCGCCTTCGGGTCCATCTTCAACAACGCCGTCAACCCGAGCTTCAACAACGGCGGCGGGATCGTCGTGGCCGGGTAGCCCGCTGGCGGCAGGCCCCGCCTCGGGAGGGTCACGGGCGAAGCCGCGCGGCGGGAGCATTGAGACGTAGGGATCTTCGCGCCATGCTGAGCTCCCGCCTCTGGTCCGCCCTCACCGAGCACGTCCTCGACGCGCCCGAGGCCGACGACCTCGTCAACCCCTACTCGCGCGAGGACGCCGCGCTAGACGTGGACGGCGCCGCCGCCATCCGCCGCGACAACCTCTCCCGCTCCGCCGAGAGCGTGCCGGACCGGCTGGAGGTCCTCGTCGTCGCCGAGGCTCCGGGGCCGTGGGGGTGCCGCTTCTCGGGCGTCCCGCTCGTCAGCGAGAGCCAGCTTCTGGACCCAGACTTCCCGCTGGACGGTCGCGCGACGTCTCTCCGCGCGATGCATGGCGAGCCGCTCAAGGAGTACAGCGGTGGCATCTACTGGCGCGTGATGCGTCCGCATTGGGGCCGCTTCTGGACCTGGAACGCGGTCCCGTTCCACCCGCACAAACCAGGCGACCCGCTGACCATTCGCGCGCCGCGCGTCCGCGAGATCCGTCAGTTCGCGGGCGCCCTGGAGGCTGTCGTCGCCGCGACAGAGCCGGAACGCGTGGTCGCGCTGGGGCGCGTCGCGGAGCGAGCGCTCACGGCTGTCGGCGTGGAGAGCAGGTACGTGCGGCACCCCTCGCAGGGTGGCGCGAGGCTCTTCGAGGCTGGAATGGCAGAGGTGTTCGGGACCGAGGGATAGCAGCAACGCAAGGAGCGGGCTGTGCCCGCCTCGGCACCGAGGCGGGCATCCTCGCGGCTGGCCCCTCCCCCAGATCACACAAACGGGGGAGGCGACGAATCGGGGCTGCCGCCTAGCGTGGGCGAGACCATCCCCAGCCCGTTCGATGCGCCTCTTCCTCCCCCTCCTGCTCGTCGCCATGCTGGCGGCGTGCTCCAGCCTTCCCTCTGTCGACCTTCCAGACCTGCCGGGTGGTGGCTCGCTCCCCGGCGGCACCCCTGCCGAGCCCGGCTCCGGGAACTCGGACACGGACAGCCCCGGCGAGGGCGTCTGGGCGAACTATGACTTCATCCCCGGCGAGCGCGTCCTCTTCGCGCACGACTTCGAGGGCTCCCGCGTCGGCGACTTCCCCTCGCGGCTGGACTTCATCGCGGGCAATCTGGACGTGGTCCGCCTCGGTGACAATCAGGTCCTCCGCATCGGCGAGGGGACCAGCGAGGCGCCTCCGGGTGGACTCGGCTGCTTCACCATCGAGTTGCCCGAGACGCTCCCTGAACAAGCCACCATCGAGTTCCGCGTGCGCACCAACGACCCGCAGCATCGCGCCCGCATTCGCATGTTCTCGGACGGCTCGGACGACACGCCGGACACCCGCTGTACCTACCCGCCAGACCCCCACGTCTTCGTGGAGAGCGCGGGCCGAGGTCTCCAGTTCGACCGCTCGCGGACCTCCAGCGCGAGCCGTGGCTTCCCGCCTGACGAGTGGCTCGATGTGCGCATTTCGATGGACGGCGACTACTGGAAGATGTACGTCAACGAGGAGCGCGTCTCGAACGCGCCGGGCTTCGACTTCCCCCGGGCGAGCAAGCTCCATGTGTTCATGAACGTCTACCGGTACTCGATGTACCTCGACGACATCCGCATCGCGGAGGGAGGCCCCAACAACGTCCCGGACGCCTTCGGCGAGGACAACCTCATCGAGACGACGGCGATCCGGTTCGACTTCGGCAGCGACCGCCTCCGCCCGGAGAGCACTGGCATCCTGAACGAGATGGCCGACCTGCTGGGGAGCACCACCGGCCCCGTCCAGATCGAGGGCCACACGGACAGCGACGGATCGGACGCGTTCAACCAGGACCTGAGCGAGCGCCGCGCCCGCGCCGTGCGCCAGTACCTCGTGCGACGGGGCGTGGAGTCCAGCCGACTGACCGCCGTGGGCTTCGGCGAGAGTCACCCCGTGGCGGACAACGGCACGATGGAAGGCCGCGCGCAGAACCGGCGCGTCGGGTTCCGCCGGATGTAGCCCGGCTGCCCTCTCCTCCGCCCACCTCGGTCTCCCCACGGCCACCCCCGAGGCAGACTGTCCCCTGACCCACCCTCATATGTTTCGTCTCCTTGCGCCCCTGGCGCTGCTCTTCCTCGCGACCGCCGCGCACGCGCAGACATGCCCCACTGGCCTCGTGATGGAAGAGGCCCCGATGATGTGCATGCACGTCGATGACGCCTGCGAGAGCCAGCTCTCGCTCAACGGCCAGACGTGTCTCCCGTCGGTCTCACTCGCCTCGAACCCGGCGTGCGGAGCCGACGTCGCCTTCGGCTCCAACTGCCTCGGCTGGGCCGACGAGTCGGCGCCAGAGGCCGGGGCCGCCCGCGCGGCTCTCGCGCAGTACACCGAGGGCAGAACGGCCTCTGGCGACACGCCCGACCTGTTTCCCTCCGCGCCCATCATCACCGACCCCGCGGATCTCCCCGAGGGCTTCGGCGCCTACCCGGCCCACCTCACGCCCGCGTGCATGGACGGAATCGACAACGACGGCGACGGCGCGACGGACTACCCCGAGGCGGGCTGCACGAGCCCCTTCGACCACGAGGAGACGCCAGAGGCCGGGGAGGGCGACACCTTCCAGGCCTTCGACGGGCAGGTGCGCGACGGAGCGCTCCAGATGGCGAGCCTCCAGTACTGCAACGCGCCGGAGAACCGCGAGCGGTTTGCCGCGGACAAGCGGGCCATCCTGAACTACTGGCACCGCCAGGCTCTGACAAACGCCCTCGTCCCGGACTACGATTACCTCGGCACGCCTCAGACGGGCATGGACAGCCTGTTCTCCCGCATGGGCGACGAAGGCCGCACATTCAGCTTCAGCGACCGCCACCCGGTGGATCGCGAGTGGAACGGGGAGGTGGACTTCGCCTTCGGATGGGGACGCGGTCAGTGGCTGGAGGTCAAGGTCGTCTGCAACTTCGGCGGCGTCACAGACATCCGCTCGTATGGCAGCCTAGGTGCGCGTGGCGCTGAGGGCGGCGACCAGCGCAAGAGCTGGGGGCCGTTCAATCCCGAACGGTACCGGATGCAAGTCGGCGATCCAGATGTGCGCGTGACGGAGTTCGGTCGGCTCAACAGTTCCTACCTCCGTTCTTTCCGCGCGACGCCCGTCTTCTATGGTTCGGCCGAAGTCGCCTACCTCACACCCGACAAGCGCTACATCGTGCTCGTCAACACACGGGCGGACTCCGGCGGCAACGCCGCGCGGATGAACACGCCCGACGGCTGGCGGATGGTCAACGCGAGCGTCAGCATCGGTCCGTGGAACCTCTGTACGGCGGGCGAACTGACCGAGCCCGCTGCCTCGCTCTCGTGCGACGAGAACCAAGGCCGCGCCCAGATCAGCAGCCCGCCGCCGCAGTCGCCCTACATCAAGTGACTGGCTGGTCCGCGTGGCCCCGTCTGGCAGAATCGGACCGTCAGAGGCCCGCCCCGCACGCCGCTCGAGGCGGACAGACTCGATGAACCGACTCCTTTTCTGTGCGCTCCTGCTCGCCGTAGCCGGGTGTGGTTCCACCCCGCCTCCCGATCCGCCAGGTGTCCGCGTGGAATTAGCTCTGACAGAGACGGGCTACCTGCCGCCAGTCTTCCGATGGGACGCGCCCGTCGCCGCTCGCGTAATCGTCCGGCGGGGTCGCACCGTCCTATGGGAGGTGGCAGAGAACGACCAGCCGGGACAACGCGTCCCCCTCACGCCGCCGCTCACGTACGGGGCGTCTTTTCAGGGCCCGACAGGACCTCGCGCTCCGACGCCCCGTACCCTCGTCTCGCCCTCCACGCTGACGCCTCGCGCCGTGTACGACGTGACGGTGATCGGCTACGACGGGGCGGTGTTCGAGGGACGGTTCAGCGTCCAGGACACGATCTCGTTCGAATGAGGCCTTCTGCACTGCCCGCGATGAGGCATCGACTCCTTCTGGTCGCTCTGGCCGTTTCTCTCGTCGGCGGCGCCCGTGCACAAACAGGCGATCTCCCACTCGGCCTCGGCATCGCGCAGCCGGTCGCCCTCAGCGCGGAGACGCCGCTCTACTTCTACGCCTCTGCCGACGCGAAGACGCCACTCGACAGCCTGACAGTCTCCGAAGGTCCGCACCACGTCGAGATCGCGAGTGCACCGCCGTGGCTGGACCCGCAGATCGCGATGCTCGACGGCGAAACGGTCACACTCCGCGTCATCGGGAAGACCCGACATGCCGTTGAGGTCATCGTGCACGACCGCGAGGTGCGCTGGCCGCCGCGCACGATGTGGCTCCGCCGCGAGGCCGTGACTGTGATCCCGTGGGCCGACTACTGGCTGGACATCCACTCCATCGAGACACCAGAAACGTCACCGATCCATGCAGCACCAGGCCGCGAGGCCGTCGGCGTGACAGAATCTGGGCGACCGCTCCACGTGCTGGAGACGCGCCACGCCTGGGCGCGGGTGGCCTACGCGGATGCGACGGAAGCAGAAGCCGGGCCGCTCGGCTGGATCCGCTGGCACGATGGCACTCGCCTGCTCGTGCGGTACAACGTTCGAAGCTGACCCTGCCCACCTCGGCACATCCCGGGAGGCTACCGAGGCGGGGGAAGCCGAGGAGCTACTCGACGCGTTCCGCGACCTGGTCCTGCCCGCCCTGGTGGAGTGTCAGACGCTCCGCAGGACCGTCGCCCTCGGGGAATGAGATCTGCGCATCCACCCCGATGGCGGCGAACCGCGTGTCGGAGATCGGGCGCAGACCGATGCGTCCCTGGCCCGTCGCCTGCCCGAAGAGTTGGTCCTCCTCGCGCGTGATCTCGATGATGAACGTCGGCGCGAGCGCGAACCGACCGACGTAGCGATCCAGCACGTCCTGGGAAACTGTGACCGGCTCCGGCTCCACCACGTCCACACCGATCCGCCCCAGCATTAGGCGAGCGTTGTCGTTGCTCGGGTCGAGGTCCAGCGAGCGCTGGTAGTTGGCGGCGGAGCGCTCGGGGTCCCGAGCCACGAAGTACGCCTCGCCGAGGCTGTCGTACGGGTTGGACGCCTCGGGGTACATCTCGACATTGAGTTCGAAGATGCGGATAGCCGTCTCCACCTCGCCCTCGGTCAGGTACAGGTAGCCGAGCGTGTTGAGTTGGTTCTCATCGAACGCGTACTCGCCCGCCTCGCGCATCGCGCGGTACCGCGCTACCCCGGCCTCCACGCCCTCCGCCTCGATGACCTCGGCGAGGAGGTTCTCGAGAGGCTGGCGCGGCATCTCCGCAGGCTGCCCGTGGAGAACACCCGCGAGAGCGACGGTCAGCGGGCGAATCGAGTCCCCGGTGTTGCTGATCAGCGCGAGGGTCTGCTCACTCTCCGGGAAGTAGATCAGCATCGACGTGAAGCCCGGGATCCCGCCGTCGTGCCCGATGGCAGGCACCCTCGCGCTACCAGCGGGGAAGAGACTGGACTGGATGCCGTAGCCGTAGTCATTCAGGACGGGCGTGGTCATGCGCTCCAGCGTCTCGGCACGCTCGAACACCTCGCCGCCGTGGAGGGCGCGCGTCCACGTGTGGAGGTCGCGGACGGTGGACACCATCATCCCCGCCGAGTAGGGCAGGCTCGTGTCGATATAAGGCGCGTGCTGGACGCGGACGCCTGCGCGGCTGTACCCCGTCGCCATCCGGTCGAGGACGGTCGTGTTGTCCTGGTAGCCGGAGTCTGCCAGCCCGAGCGGCTCCAGCAGCCGCGTCTGGAGCGCCTCGGCGTACGGCTGGCCTGTGACCGCCTCAATGATGACGCCCAGGAGGAAGTAGCCGGAGTTGCTGTAGCGATAGGCCGTGCCCGGCTCGAAGTCCAGCGGCTCGCCGGAGAAGACGGACAGGAACTCGCGCGGCGCGACCGGATCGCGCATCATGCTCGGGAAATCTGGGCGGCTCGTATGCTCCGGGATGCCACCCGTGTGCGAGAGCAACTGGTGGATCGTCACGGCGCTCTGCGCCGCTGGGTAGTTCGGGAGGTAGCGCGAGATCGGCGCGTCCAGGTCGATCTCGCCCGCCTCGGCGAGTTGGAGCACGAGAGCGGCCGTGAACTGCTTCGTCACCGAGGCGATGCGGTACTTCGCCTCCGGCCCGTTCGGGATGCCCCATGACCGGTCCGCCTCGCCGAAGCCGCGCTCGTAGACCACCTCGTCCCCGTCCGCGATCAACGCGACGCCGTCGAACTGGCCGGTCTCGTAGTAGGCGGTCAGCAGGTCATCCGCGCGGTCGGTGATGGATTGGGCGGCGAGAACGCCAGACAGGAGGGTGGAGCAGGCGATGAGGGCGAGCGAACGGAGCATCGGGGCGAGAGGGAGAGAGTCCGCGAGGGCAGACGGAAACGAGGCCCAGAAGATGCTATCGTCTCGCAGAAGTTGCCCTCGCGACTCCGCCCGCCTCGGCACCGAGGCGGAGCACGTCGGCGTGACCAGACAGTTGCGGGCTGCGGCGTAGGTTCGGGCGTTTGCTGACCGTGTCTCCGGGTGCTTCGTTTCGTCGTCCTGTTCCTCATCGCGCTCGCGGCCGTCCCCAGCGCGAGGGCGCAGGAGATCGCGTTCGAGCGCGCGACCCGCGTGGAGGCGGCTCTGCCCCAGTCCTCGGTCTATGAGATCCTGGAAGACCAGCGCGGCTTCCTCTGGTTCGCCACCCGCGAGGGCCTCGGCCGGTGGGACGGCACCACCATGCGCACCTGGCGCCGCGACCCGTTCGACGCCGCCTCGCTGCCCGGCAACATCGTCCGACGTCTCGTCGAGGACGACCGGGGTGATATCTGGGCGCGTGCCGAAGCGACGGACTGGACGCCCAAAGGCATCGCGCGGCTGATCGGCCCCGGCCACGACGAGGTCCGCCGCTACGAGCATCCCGCAGCGACCCAGGTCTTCGTCGGCCCCGATGGTGAGGCGTGGCTCGCAGACTCCACGCACCTCTGGCGGTTCGACCGCTCTCGCGACGCCTTCGTGCGCGCCCACGAACGCCTCGGCTCCACCCCCGCCTCGGCCAGCCTCACGACCCGCGACGGAACCGTCTGGATCGCGACCGACCTCGGGCTGGAGGTAGGACTGGAAGCGGGGCTGGAAGCGTACCCCTCGCGAGGCCCCGCACGGTCCGTCCCCTTCGACTCTCCGTGGACGGGGGATATCGGTAACAGTAGACACATCAACGCTCTCGCGGAGGCACCGGACGGGACGCTCTGGATGGCGGGCTCCCGCCTCGGACGCATCGTCGGCACCCGCGTCGAAACGCTCGACCTTCCACTGCCCGAGATTGCAGGCTACGGCACCGGCTTCGGCGCCAACCACCTCCTCGTCGATGACAGCGGGCTCTGGATGCCGGGCCTCAATGGCGTCTACCGCTACGCCTTTTCAACGGGGGGACCGTCCTTGACGGGAGACCTCTCGCGGTACTCCCTTCACCTTCCCGGCGACATCGAAACGCAGAACTGGGTCACGGGCTTCCACCGAGACCGCGCCGGAACGCTCTGGGCGGGGACGGTCTGGGGCCTCCACCGCGCCACGCCCGGCGGCACCCCGTTTCGCCTCATCGCTCACGACCCGAACGACGCCAACACCATCGGCAGCGGGATCGTGCTCTCCATCCACCGCGACCGCCTCGGTGCGCTCTGGGTGGGAACGCTCGGCGGTGGCCTCAACCGCATCGCGACGGACGGCACCGTCACCCGCTACCGCCACGATCCGACGGATCCGGCGACGCTCTCGCACGACTGGGTGTGGTCCCTCGCGAGCGACGACGAGACCCTCTGGATCGGTACAGGGGACGGGCTCAACTCCGTCGCGCTGGATGCACCCGGAGCCGTCCGTCGGTACGTGTTCGGGGAGCGCCCACGAGACTCCTACGGCCCGATCGCCTATGGTCTCCACCTGGACTCGACGGGTACGCTGTGGTTCGGCCACCTCGGCGGGCTCTACCGCCGCTCGCCATCCGGCCAGATCCGCGTGCGCGCCTCGGAGGGGGCCATCGAGCGCATCCAGACCGTTCCGGGCGGCGCGTGGGTCGGCACCGCGGAGGGGCTCCATCGCTATGACGAGGCCGAGGACGCCTTCCACCTCTTCCGCCACGACCCTGCTGATCCCCTTTCCATCTCCGACGATGCGATACTGGCAATCCACGTGGACGCGCGCGAGAGGCTCTGGGTCGGCACGCAGAGCGGGCTGAACCGCTACGACCCGGACCTCGGCGGGTTCGTCCACTTCGACGCCCGCGACGGCCTCCCGAGCAACGTCATCTACGCCATCCTCGAAGACGACGACGGGCGCCTCTGGATCTCCACCAACCGGGGCCTCGCGCGATACGACGAGACCGCCGCCGAGCCCTTCCGCGCCTACACCGAGGCGGACGGGGTCGGCAACGTGGAGTTCAACCGCCACGCCGCCTGGCGCGATGCCGACGGCACGATGTACTTCGGCGGCGACCGGGGCGTGACGGTCTTCCACCCGGACGATCTCGCCGCACCCGCCCAGCAATCGCCCATCGTGGTCACGGCCGTGCGCCGCTCCACGCGCGAGGGCACCGAGACGACGCCCTACCCCGGCACCGGCTCCATCGTGCTCGCCCCCGAGGTCACGACGTTCGCTTTCGAGTTCGCCGCGCTGGACTTTACGCAGGCTCACCTGAGCCGCTACGCCGTCCGCCTAGACGGGTGGGACGAGGACTGGGTGGAGATCGGCGACCGGCGCGAGGTGGCGTACACGAACCTGCCGCCGGGGCGCTACACGTTCCGCGTCCGCACGGCCAGCGCGGACGGCGCATGGGGCGAGGAGGCCACGCCAGTGCCAGTGGACGTGCGGCCCGCGTGGTGGCAAACGGCGTGGTTCCGCCTGCTCGCCGTGCTCGGGTCGGTCGGGCTCGTGGCAGGCGTGGGCTGGGACGTCTCCCGCCGCCGCTACCGCCGCGAACTCACCGCGCTCCGCGCGAAGCAGGCCCTCGACGCCGAGCGCACTCGCATCTCCCGCGACATGCACGACGAGGTCGGCGCGTCGCTGAGCGAGATCGCCATTCTAAGCGAGTTGGCCCAGCTCTCCGCGCAAAGCACCGCCGGAGGCGATGGCGCTCCCTCCCTACCCACCGGCCGCCTCCGCCAGATCGCGGAGACCTCGCGCGAGACGCTGGACTCCATCGCGGAAATCGTCTGGGCGCTCAACCCCACCAACGACCGCCTCCCAACGCTCTCCGGCTACCTCCGCGAGCACGCCGCCCGCTACGCCGAAAGCACCGGCCTGCGCGCCACACTCCGCTTCCCGGCCCACCCGCCGGACCGTCCGGTCTCGGCCGAGGTCCGCCGCGCCGTCTTCCTGATCCTGAAGGAGGCGTTGCACAACGTGGTCAAGCACGCCGGCGCGACAGGCGTAGACGTGTCGCTCATCCTCCCCCACGAGTCCACTGACTCGGCCCGCCTCGGCACCGAGGCGGAGGGAGTAGGCTCCCTCGTGCTCATCGTGGCAGACGACGGCGCGGGGCTAGCGGAGGATGCGGGTGGTGATGGCGCTCCGGGACGGATCCGCGGCGGCAACGGGCTACGGAACATGCGTCAACGAGCGGCGGAGATCGGCGGGACGCTGGTGGTAGAACCCGGCGCGACGGGCGGGACCGTGGTGCGGCTCTCGGTGCCGCTCGCTGAGGCCATCGTGCAGTAAGTCTGCGAGGCTTGCACGTCTGGTGAGGTCCTTCGGCATTCACCCGTCGGAAGAATCCCCCTTCTGTGTGATGGAACGGGAACGCGCGGAGCTGCACCTTGGAGCATGACCGCCAAGTCCATCCGAGTCGCCATCGTGGAAGACCGCGCCGAGGTGCGCGAGGGCTTGGCGGCGCTGATCGACGCGAGTGGCGGCTTCCGGTGCATCGCCCGCTTCGGCGACGCCGAGAGCTTTCTGGAGGGCGTCGTGCCCACTGCCGGCGACCAGCCCGACCTGGACGTCGCGCTGATGGACATCGGGCTGCCGGGCATGAACGGCATCGAGGCGGTCCGCCGCCTCCGCCGCGCCCGGCCGGACGTGCAGGCCATGATGCTCACCGTCTACGAAGATGACGACCACGTCTTCGAGGCCCTCCGCTCCGGCGCCACCGGCTACGTCCTCAAGACGACGCCCCCGAGTGAGCTACTCGACGCGCTCCGCAGCCTCCATGCAGGCGGCTCGCCGATGAGCAGCGGCATCGCGCGGCGCGTGGTGGAGGCGTTCCACCGGCCCCCCCTCGTGCCCGAGGACGAGACCCCACTGACACCTCGCGAGGAAGAGATCCTGGATCTCCTCGTGCAGGGCTTCCGCTACCGCGAGATCGCCGAGCGGCTGTTCATCTCCCTGGACACCGTGCGCACGCACGTCCGCCACGTCTACGAGAAGATGCACGTCCGCTCTCGCGCCGAGGCCGCCGCCAAGGTCCTCGGCCGCACGCCGTGAAGGCCACGCTCCTCGCGATGGCGACGCTCGTGGGAGCGTGTGCGACCCCCGAACCGCAGCCGCCCAACATGTCGCCGGGTGGGCCTGCCGTCGAGGTGTTCCAGGAGCCAGGGGAGCCGGTGCGTCTGTTCTGGCAGCCGTCGCGAGCGCTCTCTGTCGAGATTCGGCACGCGGAGACCGGACGCGTCGTGTGGCGCGCGAGCGCCGGGATCAACCGCTTCGGACCCCAGGGCGCCCTTCTCGCCGCCCCTCTCGCAGTGGCACCGATGGGTCTGCCGCTGGGCGTGAACCCGCCAAATGGACGCGGCGCCGAAGCGAGCGTCCCGGAGTTGGAGCGAGGCGAACGGTACACCGTGACCGTGGCCCCTTGCACACCCTCGCGTGACGAGACCGCGTGCGCGGAGATCGACCCGCTGGAAACCACCTTCACGGCTCGCGCGACGACAGGCACCGAGACAACAGGCACGGAGTAGCTCCGCCTCGGCACCGAGGCGGAGGGAGTCGGGCGAGTGTGAAAAGACGCGTATGGCGCGCGCGAGGGCAACCAGGCAGAAACCCGAGAGTTCTGCGGCGCGCCTCTCCATCTCGTTGCTGACTGGGAGGCCCCTCGACGCCGCGCCGCGCTGGCGCCCCTCTTCGCGCTCCCGCATCCTCGCGCGGGGAGCGGAGTCGCCAGCGCGGCGGGCACCTGTTCGCTCAGGCCTCCAGACGGGCCCGCACGGCCTCCGCCAGACGGCCCGGTTCCACGACGGCCCTCGCGTGGATCTCGCCCCCTCGCACCATCGCCGCGATGGGCTCTCGCGTGTAGACCGTCGGCACGGCGAGGACCTCCACACCGGCCGCGAGGGCCCCCCGGATGCCGGACGGCGAGTCTTCCAGCGCGACCGACCGGCTCGGATCCGCTGCCAGCCGGGCCAACGCGAGGCGGTACCCCGCCGGGTCAGGCTTGACCTTCGGCACATCGTTGGCCGTCACGACGGTGTCGAACCGTCCCTGGAGACCGAGGGCGTTCAGGATCAAGTCGGCGGCCCAACGCTCGCTCGTGGTGACGAGCGCCACATGATCCGCGAGGCGGCGCGCGTAGCGCGCGAGGCGGACCGCTTCCTCGTGCGTGTTGCGGCGCAGGAGGTCGGCATCCTCTAGCATCTCCCGATACCGCGCCAGCCGGACGCCGACGTACGTGCGCCAGGGCTCTTGGTCAGGATCGCGCGTGCGAGCGGCGTCTGCGAGGTCGAACTGGCCGAGGAGTGTGCGCGTGATGGTCTCGCGCGAGTTGCCGACGAGCGCCCCGTAGGCATGCGCCACCTTCGCGGCGGGAAGGTCCGGGCGAAGCTGGTTCGCCGCCCAGCCATAGGATTGTGCCTTCAGGGCCTCGCTCTGGACGAGCGTTCCGTCGAGATCGAAGGCGAGGAGAGTTGGCACGGGGGGCGTGGCGGTGGAGCGCTCACACGCCACCCGCACGAAGAGGGGCTAGGCGTAGACCGACTCCTTCCCGTGGTGCTTCACGAGGAGGTAGTAGAAGGCGCCACGATGCTTGTGGGCACCAGCGCCCTTCATCTGCTCACAGACGGCCTTGACGGACTCGCCGCCTTCCGAGATGCCGAGCTTCTTGGTGAGAAAGCCGTCCGCGATGCGCTCCAGTTCCTTCGGATCAGAGCAGGCGACGTTCTTCGCATCGTCGGAGTAGACCGCGGGGCCAATCGCCTTGGTAACGGCCCGGAGAAGGTCTGTGTCGGGTGCATCCACGCCGGACTTGGTGAGGGCAGAGAGAGCCGCACCGACAGCATCGTCGAGGGTAGCCATGGGGAGAGAGGTGGTGAGGAGGAGCCGGAACCTATCGGTGGGCCGCGCCTCGCGCCACCCCGGCTGTGCCCGCCTCGGTCGGTCCGTGGAGGTACCGAGGCGGAGGGACCAGGCAAAACAGACCCGCCCGCAACCGGAGTCGCGGGCGGGCTGGCAAGCAGGGAGGTCCCTGTTGTGTAGAGTCACCCCGCAGAACGGGGTGCTGCCCCAAGATACGCACCCACACGAGGTATCGACCGACGCCTCGCGCGTAAGGGACAGAGGGTACAACTCGAGGACTTCGCTGGCGCAGCGGACAGACCCCAGCGCCCTACCCGTCGTAGGCGTCGTGCAGTTCCTCGATGCCCTTCACATCGCCGAGGATCGTGACACGGTCGCCCTCGCGGAGGACGGTGGACCCGCTTGGGACGAGACTCTGCCCGCCTCGACGGATGAGCGCGACGAGCGTGCCGGGCGGAAATCGGACCTCCCGGAGCGGACGGTTGACGAGATCGGAGGTCGCGCTACTGGCGGAGATCGTGAGCGAGAGATACCGGTCGTGCGCGAGGAGCGTCTCCTTGAGTTCCAACTCGCTCCGGGCACCGCGCCACGCCTCCAGGAAGCCGTCTTCGTCGATGCGGCTCGCGAGGTTGGCGAGCGTGCGGAGGTGGCGGCCGGGCGGGTCTTCGGGCGAGATCAGCGCGAAGACGGCGTAGATGGTCTCGCCTGGATCGACCTGCCCGTCCTGGTCCACATCGAGATGGAGACCGGAGCGAGAACGGATGACGACGAGGTGCTGCGTGCTCAGGTCCGCGCGGCGGAGGTGCGGGAGCGCCGCGCCCTTCGAGACGGGCGTCGCGCCGAACCGGGAACCTTCCAGGAGGCCCTCTGCGAGTTCGTCGGCAGTGAGGGGGAGTTCGAGCGAGAGGGCGGCGGCAGCCTCGCGGACTGCCTCTTCGTAACTCGCGCTCTCGGGCACGTCCAGCACCGTCGCCTGCGTCACAAGCGACTCGAACGAGGTCTCGTCTTCCAGACCCTTCTCCTTGAGGATGGTGCGCAGTTCCCCGTCGAGCCCCGCGTACTGGTTCTGGCCGAGCCTCGCGAAGAGGTGGTAGATCGCCCCCGCACGGTCTACCTGCTCGTTGTCACGAACGTAGTAGAGGTACCACCCCACCCCGCCTGCCACGAGGAGGAGCGTCAGCGCGATGGTGAGCGCACCGAGCTGCGCGACCAAGATCAGCGGCGCGAGGATGCCGATGATCTGAACCCATGGGTAGAACGGGCTCCGGTAGCCTGGCACATAGCCTGGGATCCGGCTCTCGCGCATCACCACCACGGCCACGTTGATGAGCCCGAAGATGATGAGCTGGAAGGCACTCGCCAGCTTCGCGATACCCTCCACGTCTAGTGCCACGATCACGACGATCATCAGCGCGGAGGTCAGGAGCACCGCTGGAACGGGTGTCCCGTACCGCCCGACCGTCGCGAGCCGGTCTGTCACGAGGTGGTCGCGCGCCATCGCGAAGGGATAGCGCGAGGCGGAGAGAATGCCTGCGTTGCCGGTACTCGCGAACGCCGCGATAGCCGCGACCTCAATCAGCAGCAGGCCGGCCGGACCCGGGAGCCAGGTGAAGAACGCCTCGGCGGCGGTTGCGACAGGCGTGAGGTCGCTGCGGAGTTCCGTCGGGTCCAGGACGGCCACCATGATGAACACGCCCACGACGTAGATGAACGTGGCCGTCGCGAGCGAGAGGACCATCCCGAGCGGGATGTTGCGGTCGGGATTCTGGACTTCCTCGGCCACGCTCGTGACCTTGGTGAGCCCAGCGTAACTCACGAAGACGAACCCGATGGTGGTGAGGAGCCCTCCGAAGCCCTCCGGCGCGAACGGGGTCAACTGGCGGGTCAGTTCGCCGTCGGGCAGGCCGGTGACGGCGAAGAGGCCCTGAGCCACAAAGAAGGCCAGGACCGCCACGAGCGTCCCGACGAGGAACCGCTGGAGCCCCGTCGTCTCCTTCGCGCCAAAGATGTTGAGCGCGGTGAACGCGACCGTCAGCGAGACCGCGATGGTCTTGATCGGCACGTCGTCGATAAAGAGGACGAGGTATGCCCCCATGCCAATCAGCGCGAACGAACTCTTGAGCACCAGCGCCAGCCACGTCCCGATGCCGCCGACCGTCCCCGCCAGCGGGCCAAGGCTCCGGTCCAGGAAGTAATACGTGCCGCCGGACTTCGGCATCGCCGTGCTCAGCTCCGCGATGGAGAGCATCGCGGGGAGGATGAGAACACCCGCGAGGAGGTACGCGAGGATGGCCGAGGGCCCGGCTAGCGCCGTCGCGAGACCAGGGAGGAGAAAGAACCCGGAGGAGAACATCGCGCCGGTAGAAACGGCGTAGACGTCGAACAGGGTGAGGTTCTTTTTGAGGCCGGAGGCCACGGGCACGGAGGGGAGTGGGGCCGCCTCGGGAGGTCCACGGGAGGACCGAGGCGGAGGGACAGGAGCCGGAAACTACCGGAAGGGACGGCCGCCGCCGGTTCAGGCGTCGAGATAGGCCGGGGCTTCGTCGCGCTCGAAGAGTTCGTCCACGGGCGGGAGGTCGTGGTACCAGTCCACGTGAAGGCTCCAGCCCGAGCACGCGAGGCACTGGGTCTTGCGGTGCGTGAGGCCGCAGCGCGGGCACGTACCGCCGGTATCGAACGTGTTCCAGGAGTGGCCGCAGGTGCAGGTCCAGCGCGAGGAGGCAGTGGGCTCCCAGGAACAGGTCGGGCAGGCGATCTTCATGACGACGACAAGTTGGGCGGCGGGCTCCTACCGTCGAGGTCCGTTGCGAGTTCGCGCTCGTTCGCAGGGCCGTGTCCGTGCAAAGACGGGAGGAACACGGCCTCGCGCGGTTGGCCCCCTCGCGCACGCGGCCTACCTTCCGCGTTCGTGATTGTCTGAGCCCCCACTCTCCGGGGCTACACGCCCCCGAGACCGATGCAGACCGACATCCACCCCGACTACCACTTCATTACCGTCAAGCTCGCCGATGGCACGGAGTTCACGACGCGCTCGACGATGAACAGCGACCGCTACAACTCCGAGGTCGACTCCTCGAACCACCCGTTCTACACGGGCAAGCGGACCATGGTCGACACCGCCGGCCGCGTCGAGAAGTTCCGCCGCCGCTACGGCGACGCGCAGGCCAAGCAGGCCGCGAAGGCGGAGGCCGAGGAGGAGGCCACCAAGGCCGAGGCGTAAGCGCCGCGACGGACCCGAGTTCGAGGCCGCTTCCCGCGTGGGAGGTGGCCTCGCTCCGTTTTGGTCCGTCGCGTAGGGGAGCGGTCCTAACTCCGCGCAAGGTTGCACGCCTGGAGGCTCTGCCCTATCGTGCCCCGCATGGCGGCACCTGGCTCCCATGCGATCACCGAGCATCTCCACGCCTGGAGGCGAGGAGATGAGGACGCGGTCCGCCACCTGATGCCCCTCGTCTACGAGGAGTTGCGGCGCATGGCCCACCAGCAACTCCAGCACGAGCGGCCCGGCCACACCCTAGATACGTCCGCCCTCGTCCACGAAGCCTACGACCGGCTCCGCCGCCTCCACTGCATCGACTGGGTGGACCGGGCGCACTTCCTCGCGATAGCGGCGCGCGCCATGCGGCGTGTCCTGATCAACCACGCCGAGGCCCGGCGGACACAGAAACGAGGCAGCGGCGTGCCCCCCATCCCGCTCGAAGAAATCCAGGTCGCCGCGCCCGGACGCGAGGTCTCTTTCGAGGGTCTTCTCGCGCTGGACCACGCGCTCCAGACGCTCGCCACCCGAGACGCTCGTCAGGCCCGCGTCGTCGAGTGCCGGTTCTTCGGCGGTCTCACCATCCCAGAAACCGCCGAGACGCTCGGCATCTCGCCCGCGACGGTCAAGCGCGATTGGGAGCACGCCCGCGCCTGGCTCAACCGTGAGTTGAGCCGCTGACCTCCGGTTTCCGGCCTCTGGTAGCCCCTCCCTCCTCCCCGCCGTGCCTGACTGGTCTCTCGTCCGGACGCTCTTCGATGACGTGATCGCTGCGCCCGAGGACGACCGCGAGACGCTCCTCACCCAGGCCACGCCCGACGTGCGTCGCGAGGTGGAAGACCTCCTTCGTGCACACGAAGCTCGAGGCAAGTTCGACGCTCTCGCGGAGCAGTGGACACCCGCCCTCGGCGACTGGACATCGAGCCTCACCGCACCTCCTGACAACCTCGTAGGAATCGGGGACCGAGTGGGCGCCTACCGGCTCCTGCGACCCCTCGGACAGGGCGGGATGGGCGAGGTCTACCTCGCCACCCGAGACGACGGTGTCTTCGAGCGCGAGGTAGCACTGAAGCTGCTTCGCGCCGGTCTGGTCTCGCCCGAGGCCCGCGCCCGGTTCGAGCAAGAGCGCCACGTCCTCGCGCGGCTGGATCACCCCGGCATCGCACGCCTTCTCGACGGCGGCATCGCCCCGGACGGGCGCGCCTACTTCGTGATGGAGGCCGTAGACGGCGAGTCCCTCGACGCGTACTGCGAGACCCGCGATCTCGGCGTGGCCGACCGGGTCCGCCTCGTGACCACCGTCGCCGAGGCCGTCGCGCACGCCCACCAGCGCCTCGTCGTCCACCGCGATCTGAAGCCGAGCAACATTCTCGTCGCCGAGAGGGAAGGGGCAAGAGAAAAAGGGGAAGGGGGCGGTGCCTCTTCCCTCTTCCCCTCTCTCTCTGCCCCCTCTGTGAAGCTCCTCGACTTCGGCATCGCGCGGCTGCTGGAGAACGACACGAGCGCGCCCGCCACGCGCGTCCTTACGCCAGAGTACGCCGCCCCCGAGCAACTCTCCGGCGGCACCATCTCGACCGCTACCGACGTGTACGGCCTCGGCGTGGCGCTCTACGAACTGCTGACCGGCCAGCGGCCCTTCGCGCGAGACGACCGGCCGCTCACCGAGTGGGTAGAGGCTCTCCAGCACGAACGTCCGCCGCCGCCGAGCGAGGTCGCCAGCGACCGACTCCCGCGAGGGCTCCGTCGTGACGATCTCGACACGATCTGTCTCACTGCGCTCGATCCCGACCCAGCCCAGCGGTACGCCAGCGCCGCCGCCCTTGCCGACGACCTCCGCCGCTGGACCGACGGCCTCCCCATCGCCGCGCGTCCCGCGACGACCCGCTACCTCGTGCGGCGATTCGTCGCGCGTCACCGGCGCGTCGTGGCAGGCGCCGTGCTGGCCGGTCTGGCGCTCGTGCTCGCGCTCGTCGGCATGACCGTGCAGGCACAGCGAGCCTCCGCCGAGGCTATCCGCGCGCAGGCCGAGGCGCGCAAGGCCGAGCAGGTCGGCGCGTTCCTCGAATCCATCCTTGCCGCCGCCGATCCCTACTCCGCCGACGCTGTCCGCCCCGGCGTGCCCGTCGAGACGGTGGTGAGACAGGCCTCGCGACGCGTGGACCGCGAGTTGGCCGCTGAGCCGGAAGTCCGCGCTGAGGTCCATCAGACGCTCGCACTCGCCTTCGAAGGTCTCGGCCTCTACCCGGAGGCGGCCCCTCACCATCGCGCTGCACTCGCCCTCCGCGACTCGCTCTACGCCCCGGCGCCCCACCCCGACCGCATAGAGACTCTGGACCGCTACAGCGTCTTCCTCCGCGCGAGAGGCCAGGTGCCCGCAGCCGATTCGCTCCGGGCCCTCTCGCTCGCTCTTCGGCGCGAGCGCTTCGGCGAGGGCAGTCTCCAGTACGCCGAGAGCCTGAATCTGCTTGTCGGCGAGACGCCTATGCACCGGCGCGGACCACACACCGAGGCCCTGCTGCGCGAGGCCCTCGCCATCGCGGAGGCACGGGCCGGGCCGGAGTCCATCGAGGCAGGCATCGGACACCACACGCTCGCGGTCCACCTCGGCGTGCGTGGCGCGACGGACGAAGCCGAAATGCACTTCCGCCGCGCGGAGTCCATCGGGCAGAAGTGGCTCACGCCCGACGATCCGCTGATGGCAGTGGTCTGGCAGGATTGGGCGGCCGTTCGACTCTTCGCGGGGGACATCGCGCAAGCCGAGACCTACGTGCGGCGCGCACGCACCATCCGTGAGGATCGATTCCCTCCCAGCCATCCCAGCCGCGCGGAGGCGGATGCGCTGTATGCCGTCGTCTTGTTGGAACGAGGGAAGCCGGAGGAAGCGGAGCCGCTTCTTCGCGAGGCGATCACCGCGCTGGAGGCACAGGCCATCGACTCGTGGGTTCTCCCGGCGATGCGGGCCGGGTTAGGCGCTGCAATCGCCGCTCAGGGTCGGGCGGAGGAAGCTGGGCCGCTGCTCACGGAGGGACTCGCCGAGGTCCGGCAGCGACTCACCGATGCACACGGCTGGACCCGTTACCTGGCCGCCCACCTCGCGGATCTGTACGAGGCTCAGGGCCGCGAGGCAGAGGCGCGCCCGTTTCGACGCCTCGCGAACGGACCGCTCACTCCATGAGAACGAACCGCTGCGCGTGTGCTTCGCCGCCCGCCGTAAGGAGCACCGAGTAGACGCCAGGCACGAGACCTTCTGGTACAAAGCGCACCTCGGAGACTCCGGCCGCTCGCGCCTCGTCCAACACGACGGCGACCTCCCGGCCTCGCGCATCGTGTACCACGAGGCGGACCACCCCAGGCTCCGGCACTGCGATTCGAATCGCCGCCGACTGGCGCACCGGGTTCGGTGCCACGCTCAGTACGCGCAGCGCCTCCGGCCGCAAGACGGGTCCCGAGTCTCCGGCCGTGGGGAGTTCCACTGAGGCTCCCGTCTCGTCGATCAAGGCGACGGTCAGCGATGGACCGCCCAGGTTGGCGACTGGATCTCGAAAGCCGGTCATCGCGAGAGTGCGACGCTCGCCTCCTGACATCGTGAGGTCCACGCGATAGGTCCCGATGGTCTCCCGGTCCTCGCTCTGCACCAACGTGACCTCGTGCAGCCCCGGATTCAATATCAGCGGAGGCGCAAAGCTGCCGTAGGGCACGCCCTCCGCCTGGAGCACGCCATCTACGATCACATCCACGGCCGGGGCATCGGAGACGGCGTGGAGGAAGAGGAAGGCCGTGCCGCCCACGAGTGCGTCCGCCTCGGGCACGTCCACGGATGCCAGCGAGGCGCGGGTGTCCAGCCCGTCCGGGTTGGGCGCGAAGAGTTGGGGCAAGAGAAGCCCCACGGGCGCCGCCACGCACGCGCGGTCCTCGAACACGAGGTTGGGCTGCGTGAAGAGCACGTCGTCGCCGCTCCTCGTGAGCGCGCGCCGCGCCCACCGCAGGGCGGGATTCCCCGAGAGGACGATGCTCGCGTCCGCCGGGTCGCCACTGGGCAGGTCCAGCACGGGTGAGGCATTGCGGAAGTCGAACTCGGGCACGACGGTCTCGTCTCCGTAAACGAGGTCGACTTGGAGAGCGTTCGGGTCTGCGATGGCGTGGATCAGTTGGAGGTCGCTACAAGTCCCGGGCGTCGACTCGGGTGCGAGCGAGGCACCGTCCCATCGCGCTCGTCCGTTGGTAGGCTGGCCGTCGATCTCGGTGAACGAGCCCGTGAGAAGAGCGCCGGTCTGGCGCCGCGAGGCCGTCACGCCCTCGAACCCGAAGCCGCTGGCGAGCACCTCCCACTGCGCGTCGTCCGGTCCCCGTCTCGCGACGCGGTAGCCCGTGTTGGGCGTCCCGTCGGGATCCGTGTAGCCGAAGACGCGGATGTAGTGCGTCCCCTCTGCGTCGGTGACGATCTCGAAGGTGCCCCCCTCGGCGTCGATCCCCTGGTCGTACGGGCTCCAGTCGCTTCCAGACCAGCGCACGATGGGCTGGCTCTTCTGCGCATCCGGCAAGAACAGGTTGCCCATCGCGATGACCTCGCCGCCAGAGGCTGTCGCGAGACCAGTGAACCGCGAGATCTGGAAACCGTCACCGAAGGCGGACCAAGTGTCCGTCGCCGGATCCCACCGCGCGATTCCGTTGACGGACTGAGAGGCTCCGTCGCCGTCGATGGCGTCGTTGAAGATCCCGGCCGCGACCAAGCGTCCCTCCTCGTCCACTGCGAGAGCCTGGACCTCTGGCGTTCCGCCTCGTACGAGCCCGCCGCCGAGTGATGCCCACGCACCGGCGTCCTCGTCCCACCGGGCAACTCCGGGCATCTGAGTGGCAAAGTCGGTGTCGAAGTCTCCCCCCGCGTAGAGCGTACCGTCTGGCCCGAGTGCGAGGGCACGCACCACCCGGTTGAGCCCGAACCCGAGCGACCGCCAGCCACCCTGCCCATTGTTCAGGCTCGCGTCCCAGTGTGCTACGCTGGATGCCTGGACGCCCCGTCCGTCGGGGGAGAGCACATCCACGAAGTCGCCGCCGATGTAGAGCCCGCCCTCACCGTCGGGAATTGTGATCAAGTCGACGTCCGGCGTGAGTGGCTCCACCCGGCCGATGACGCGGGGCGCGCCGAGTGTCGCGCTCTCTTCTCCTCCGGCCGCACCCACTCTCTGGCTCGGACGAAAGAGAGAGGTGGCACTGAGCCACCAGTTGTCGAGGGTCTCGCACTCCTTGTAGCGAGCGTACTCCACCGCAATATCCCCGTCCGGCCCGACCGATTCGGGTGTCGGGGGGCCTCCGTAGAGGAAGCCGTCGCACGTGGCGCACGTGCACCCGGGCACAACGGTGAGCAGAGCGAGAAACACGAGGACGTACGTCCGGGGATGCGCGAGGTAACGAAGGATCCAGGGCATGGTGCGAAGGGGAGACACTCCCCTGTAGGCCGGATGCCGAGGGAAACCGGCTCACGCCTCTGTGGCGAACTCCGCGGGAGCCCGCCGTGTGGCGATCTTGACCCGCCCCTCTCCCTCCTTTCCGTGCCCGATCTCGACGTCGTCCGCCTCCTCGCTGCCAAGCGCGACGGCGCCCGCCTCGACCCCGACGCCATCACCGCGCTCGTCGCCGCCTACACCGCGGGCGACGTGCCGGACTACCAGATGGCCGCCTTCCTCATGGCTGCCTTCATCCGTGGGATGGACGAGACAGAGAGTGCCGCCTACACCCGCGCGATGTTGTATTCCGGCGAGGTGCTGGACCTGAGCGACGTGGAGGGTACGAAGGTGGACAAGCATTCCACGGGCGGCGTCGGCGATAAAGTCTCGCTTCTGCTCGCGCCACTCGTGGGAGCGTGCGGCGTGCCCGTGCCGATGATTTCGGGTCGTGGCCTCGGGCACACCGGTGGCACGCTGGACAAGTTAGAGGCCATCCCGGGCTTCCGCACCGACCTCGGGACGGACGACTACCGCCGCCAACTCGCAGACATCGGCGTTGTGATGATCGGCCAGACGGACGAGATCGCGCCGGCGGACAAAAAGCTCTACGCTCTCCGCGATGTCACGGGGACGGTCGAGAGCATTCCACTCATCGCGGCGAGCATCATGTCCAAAAAGCTCGCTGAGGGAATCGACGCGCTTGTGCTAGACGTGAAGGCCGGACGAGGTGCCTTCATGAAGTCCACGACGGAGGCCCGTCGTCTGGCAGAGGCGCTCGTTGGAATCGGCGAGGAGTTCGGCAAGCCGACCGTCGCACTGCTGACGCGAATGGATGCGCCGCTGGGCCGCGCCGTCGGCAACGGACCGGAGACCGCCGAAGCGATTCGTGCCCTCCGCGCCTCGGAGCCCCTGGGCGGCGAGATCGGCGACCTAATGGAGGTCACGCTCGCGCTCGCGGGCGAGATGATCCACCTCGGGCGCGGCGCGGAGAGTGTCAGCCACGGCCACCAGCTCGCCGAGGCGGCCATCCGCGACGGCTTCGCTTGGGGCGTCATGCGCGAGATGGTGGATGCTCAGGGTGGCGACGTCTCGGTCATGGACGATCCGTACCGTCTCCACGGCGATCCCGTCGCAACGGTCGTGGCACCGGACGCTGCCAACGCCGGATTCGTGACCGACATCGACGCCTTCGAGGTCGGACTCGCGGCTGTCGCCCTCGGCGCGGGACGCGCGAAGAAGGAGGACGACGTGGACCCCAAGGCAGGCTTTGTTCTTCTCAAGAAGCCGGGCGAAGCCGTTACCTCCGGTGAGCCCCTCGCGCACATCTACGCGACGCATCCAGATCAGGCCGACCCTGCCCGTCTGGCCGCTGCGTTCACGTTTGGCGAGAGCTCGCGCGCTCCCGCGCCGATGGTCACCGACCGGTTGGACGCCTCTGGCTGGGAGGCCGCAGCAAGCCAAGACCAGTAGGGATTATCCGTCTCCTCAGGTGGAACGCCTGAGCGAGGAGAAGGGGATCCCACCGGAAAATGATCTCCCCACGGCCTCCTCCCCACTCACCCCTCCCCATTTCCTACCTTTGAACCCTCGCGCACGACGGCCCGTACGGGCTCGGCCACCCCGTCCCTACTCGACAGACTCATTATGTGGAAGCGGTTCACGCGCCTCATCGCCTCTCTCTTCGGCGGCGCCATCTCCGCCCTGGAAGACCCCAAGCTGATCCTCGAGCAGAACCTCCGGGAACTGAACGATCAGGTCCCGAAGATGAACGAGAACATTGCGACGGTGAAAGCCAACGTGATGCTCCTCCAGAAGGAAAACCGGAAGTACGAGAAGGAAGAGCAAACGCTCACCGCTCGCATCAAGTCTGCCATCCAGGCCGGGCGCGATGACATCGCTCGGCGCTACGCTGTCCAGCTGCAGCAGGTCAAGGAGGCTCGCGTGCGGACCGGCGAGCAGCTCCAGTTCGCGGAGTCTGCCTACGAGAAAGCGCTCCAGGTCAAGAAGGCGTTCATGCGCGAGCGCGAGCGGAAGGTGCAGGAAGCCAAGGAGGCGCTCCGTGCACACGAGCGCGCCAAGTGGCAGGCTAAGATCGCCGACACGCTGGAGCAGTTCGAGGTCGCGGGCGTGGACGCCACGCACGACGAGATGATCACGCGCGTCAACGAGCAGACCGCCAAGGCAGAGGCCCGCATGGAGATGGCGCTGGACTCCATCGACACCGAGGCGATGCAAATCGAGGAGGACGCGCAGGACATCCAGGCAGACGAGCTCGTCAAGCAGTTCAAGCTGGAGATGGGCCTTGGCGAGGCCCCCACCCGGACCGCCGAGCCCGAGCTCCGCATCCCGGAGGATCCACTCAGCGACAGCGCCCCCGGCGAACGTCGGCGCACGCGAACAGAGTAAAAGAGGGATGGGGGATAAGGGAAGAGGGATTTTTTCCTCCCCCATCCCCCTTACCATATCCCCCTTCCCCCTATGGACAAGAGCGAATTCGAGCGGATCAAGGCCGAGGAGAAAGCGCACCTGCGCAAGCTCCGCGCCCTCAAGAACCAGCACCGCGACGCCAAGCGGAAGGCCTCCATCCTGGGCGCCCTGAAGGGCATGGGCACGTCCAAGCTGGACGCCACCCACGACGAGTTCACCGGCAAGCTCGCCACCGATGCCGCGATGACCGAAGCCCGGTTTGAGATCGCGTCTGAGGAGGCCGAGCGCGCCGCCCAGGCCGAGCGCGACGCCGAGGCCACCCGCCAGTCCGACGCCGAGGCGCTCATCCAGCAGATGAAGGCCGAACTCGGCGGCGATCCCGCGACTCCGCCCGCCTCGGCGCCGCGGCGGACCGACACGCCCGCTGCGGCCTCCGGCAAGACCATCGGGCGGACCCCGCCGGAAGCTGAGACACCCGAGAGCACTGAGCCGGATCGCGGCGCCAAGTCCATCGGCCGAAGGCGCGGCTAGCCCCCGGTAGCCCTCCTGCGGCGATCACCCCCCTCATGCAAGACGACCAGATCAACTTTTACAAGGAGGCTTTCATGAGCCCGCTCAACCTCGGGTTCTTGATCTTCGCTCTCGTGGCGGCCCTCCTGACCGGCGGGGTCATGGCCAACGTGCTGCTGCTCTTCGCTGCGGCGGCGGAGCTGATGTACCTCGGTACCGTCCCGCGGAGTGAGCGCTACAAGCGGCTCGTCCGCTCGCGCAAGATCGCCGAGCGCAAGGCGCAGGTGAAGAACGACCGCGAGGTCTTCCGGTCGCTCTCGAAAGAAGATCAGAAGCGGTACGTCCGCTTCCGAAACATGGAGAAGGCCATCAAGGACAACTTCTCCAAGCTGCCCTACTCCTCGCAGGGCATCCTCGACGCCCATCTCAAAAAGCTCGACGGCCTCCTCGACTCCTACCTCAACCTCCTTCAACTCAAGGAGCGCTACATCCGCTTCACCGAGCGGACCGGCGAGCGCGAGATCGTCCGCGCCATCGACGCCCTCCGACAGGAGATGCAGGCCGACCCGCCGCGTGTCCGTTCCATCAAGCAGCGCCGCCTCGGCATCCTGGAGAAGCGCCTCGATCGGTTCAAGAAGGCCAACGAGAACCTCGCGATCATCGAGGCCCAACTGGAGACCATCGAGGACGTGACGCGCTACGTCTACGAGCAGTCGCTCACGATGCAGAATCCCGAGGAGGTCTCCTTCCAACTCGACACGCTCGTGAGCGAAGTGGAGGAAACGCAAGCCTCCGTGGAAGCCCTCGAAGACGCCTTCGGCGATCCGATGTCTGGCATCACCGGCCTCGACCTCGACGCGCTGGACGTGTTCTCTACGCCTTCCCTTGAGGCGGAAGACCGCATCGACGCGGGACTCTTGGACGAGCCTGCCCAGGAGTCCCGCGACGGCTCCGCCGCCGAGCGCCGCCGCCAGCGTGAAGGCTGACCTCCTCCGCCTCGGCACCGAGGCGGAGCCAGTCGTCTCCCGTCTGCTACTGGCCCCCTTCCTCATGGACTTCCAGACCCTCCTCTACGACGTGGACGCCGACGGCGTCGCGACCGTCATCCTCAACCGGCCCGATGCGCTGAACGCGCTCAACCGCCAGCTCGTCGGTGAGTTGGGTCACGCGATGCGGGCCGCGAAGGCGGATCCAGCCGTGCGTGGCGTGATCGTGACGGGCGCGGGAGAGAAGGCATTCGCGGCCGGAGCGGACATCTCCGAGTTCGCCGGGATGGAGCCACTGGAGGCGCATCGGTTCGCGCTGCGCGGCCAGGCCGTCTTCAATGCCATCGAGACGATGCCGAAGCCGGTGGTGGCGGCGGTGAACGGGTTCGCGCTCGGCGGCGGCTGCGAGCTGGCGATGGCCTGCCACCTCCGCGTGGCGTCTCAGAACGCACAGTTTGGGCAGCCCGAGGTCAACCTCGGCCTTATCGCGGGCTTCGGCGGGACGCAGCGTCTGCCGCGCCTCGTGGGCCACGGCATCGCGACGGAGATGCTGCTCACCGGTGACCGCATCAAAGCAGATCGCGCCGAGCGTGTCGGCCTCGTCAATCGCGTCGCCGAGGCGGGCGAACTGCTCAGCGTTGCGAAGACGTTCGTGACCACCATCGCGAGTAAGGCTCCGGTGGCGGTGGCGATGAGCCTTCAGGCGCTTCGCGCGGCCGATCTCCCCCTCCCGCAGGGCCTCGCGCAGGAAGCCGCTCTCTTCGGCCAGTGTGTCGCGACGGAGGACTTTGCGGAGGGCGTCGGTGCGTTCCTGAACCGCGAGAAGCCGGAGTTTCAGGGGAGGTAGGAGGCACGAGCCCGTGGCCAGTAGCAGGCTTCCGTTCGGAATCTCATCGGCCTGGAGCGGCACGGCACACCGAGCGTTCTGCGTACTCTATCCGCCCCCCACTCCAGACTGGCTCCTTCCCACTAGCCCGTGACCCTCGCCGCCATCCTCGTCCTCCTGGGCCTGAGCGCGTTCTTTTCGGGCTCCGAGATCGCGTTCGTGACCGCGAACCGGCTCAAGGCCGAGGTGCGGGCACGCCGCGCAGGAGGCCTCGGCCGGATCGTCCGTCAGTTCCTCGCCGACCCCGCCACGTTCCTCACGACGACGCTCGTCGGCAACAACATCGCGCTCATCGTCTACTCGACGCTGATGAGCCTCGCGCTGGAAGGCCCGCTCACGGACCTGCTGGGCGAGTCCCCCGGCCTCGTGCTCTCCGCGCAGACCCTCATCGCGGCGATGCTGGTGCTCATCCTCGGCGAGGTCATCCCCAAATCGCTCCTGCGCAACCCGACCGACCGCGTGCTGCTCTCGCTCGCCGGGCCGCTCAAGCTGACGTACTGGGTATTCTGGCCGCTCATCAAGCTGGCGGGATGGACGAGCAGCTTGTTCGTCAAAGCCCTCGGCGCCGAGGGCGACACCGTCCAGCAGTTCCTCCGGCGCGACTTCGAGATCGTACTCCGCGAGAGCCGCGAGACGGGCCAGATCGAGCTGGATGAGGAGGAGAGCGAGATCCTCTCGAACGTTTTTGAACTCCGCAGCCTTCGCGTCAAGGACTCGATGGTGCCGCGGACGGAGATCCGTGCCGTGGACGAGACCGCCAGCCTGACCGAGGTGCGCGATCTGTTCGTTGAGACGGGCTTCAGCCGCCTCCCGGTCTACCGCGAGAACATCGACCGGATCGTCGGGGTGGTGCTCGCGCACGACCTCTTTCACGCCCCGGACGACCTCGCGGCGATCACGCGAAGCGTCCGCGTGGTGCCGGAGTCCAAGCCCGCGAAGGACCTGCTCTTCACCTTCCTCCAGGGGGACGAGGACGAGGTCAGGACGTCGCACTCCACGCTCGCGGTCGTCGTGGACGAGTATGGCGGGACGGCCGGAATCGTGACGCTGGAGGACCTCTTGGAAGAGCTCTTCGGCGACATCCGCGACGAGCACGACGCTGAGGCAGCGCCTATCCGCGAGGCCGAGCCGGGTGTCTGGTTGGTCCACGGCCGCGTCGAGGTGGACGACCTCGTAGCGGAGACGGAGATCGAGTTGCCCGAGGGCGACTACGAGACCATCGCGGGCTATCTCCTCGCCCGCCTCGGGACCGTCCCGGAGGAACACGAAGCCTTCGACCTCGATGGCTACCGCTTCACCGTCCTCAAGGCGACGCCCTCGCGCATCGAGACCGTCCGCATCCGCAGGCTGTAGTTCCGGGTTGGAGCCCACGTCAGCCCCGGAACGAGGAACCCACAACATGAACCTGCTGCTCCTCTCCAACTCCTCCTCGGACGCGGGCTATCTCACGCACGCGCTGCCCTGGATCCGCGAGACGCTTCACGGCGCCGAGCGCGTCGCGTTCTTGCCGTACGCGGGCGTGACGACCTCCTGGGATGAGTACACCACTCGCGTCCGCGAGGCGCTGGAGGACGTTCCCGTCGAGATCGTGAGCGTGCACGAGGTGGACAACCCGACGGGCCTCGTGAGCCGGGCCGATGCTGCCCTCGTGGGCGGCGGCAACACCTTTCAGTTGCTCCGCGAGACCTACCGTGTGGGACTCGTTGAACTCATCCGCCAGCGCGTGCGCGGCGGCGTGCCGTACGTCGGATGGAGTGCGGGCGCCAACCTCGCGGGGCCGACGATTCGTACCACGAACGACATGCCCATCGTCGAGCCGCCGACCTTCGAGGCACTCGGTCTCGTGCCGTTCCAGATCAACCCCCACTTTACCGATGCTCATCCACCGGGGCATCGCGGCGAGACGCGGCGCGAGCGGCTCGCCGAGTTCGTCGCCGCCAACCTCGAGGCGGCTGTGGTCGGGCTCCCGGAGGGTACCGCGCTCCGCATCGCCGACACCGGAATGACCCTGCTCGGTGCCGAGACCGCCGTGATCCTAGACCACGCAACCCCACAGGGGCGCGACGTACAAGCGGCCGACCTTCTCCACATTCTCTGACACCATGCCGCTCATTCCCATCACCTCCGCCGACCACATCCCCGGGCAAACGATCACCGAGCACCTGGACGTGGTCTACGGCAACACGGTCCGCGCCAAGCATGTCGGGCGCGACATTATGGCTGGTCTGAAGTCCGTCGTCGGCGGCGAGATTCGCGGGTACACCGAGATGCTACGCGACGCGCGTGATCAGGCGCTGGACCGCATGATGCAGGATGCCATCGACGTGGGCGGGGACGCCGTCATCAACGTGCGGTTCACCACCAGCCAAGTAGGGCAGGGCATGGCGGAGATGCTGGCCTACGGCACGGCCGTCCGGCTGGAGATGTGACCCTCCCCGCCTCGGTCCCGAGGCGGAGGGATCAGAACTTGCCACTGTTGGCCCACTCCTCGCGCGGCGGCACCGGCTCGGCATTCTCCCAGTGCTCCACGATCCGGCCGTCCGCCAGACGGAAGAGGTCCACCTGCGCCATCTCTTGGTCGCCCCACATCGCGCGGCAGAGCGTCGCGACGATGTTGCCCTGGCCGACGAGCAGCACGATCTCGTGGATGCGTCGTGGCGACTCAGACTCGCGGTGAAAGGTGACGAAGGCCTCGCGCCCGTCGGGGATCTCGGCGCTGTGTTGGATGAGGTCCTCTACGATGTAGCCGGACGCCTTCGAGACATCGCCGTCTGGCATCAGCATCTCCTCAATCATCGCGCGGACGAGTGCCTTGTTGAACTCGGTCTTGTCGAGGTCGGTGATCTCCGTCGGGCCGTCCACGGACGTTCGGCCGGACGGTGTCTTGGCGGTGTACGGCGCGATCACGTCCCAGTGCTCGATGATTTTGTCGTTCTCATCGGTATCGAAGAAGTCCGTCGTCACCCACTCCGCCTCGCCGTGGTTGAGGCTCTGATAGGCGTGGACAAAGACGTAGCGTCCGTCCTCAAGGCCACGCACGATCTGGATGTCCCGCACGGGGTTTCGCGCGATGAACGGCTCGAAGAACTCCACGAACCCCTCCACACCGTCGCGGACGCCCGTGGAATGCTGCGTGTAGCGGTCGCCGGTGTAGCGGGTGACGGCCTCACGGGCGTTACCATCGCGGATGCCGTCGAGGTAAAGCGCAGTGGCGTTGTGGAGTTTCTGGGACATGGGAAGTGGGGGCTATCGAAGAATCAGAAGCGACGACCCAGTTGCGCCGTCACGATGGGGCGTCCGGTGAAGGCCTCACCGCTCACCAGCACCTCGGCGGGTCCCAGTGGCGTCGCAGCGCCGAGCGAGAGCCCGTAGCCGAAGCGGAAGTCGTCCGGGTTCCAGGACAGCTCCGGGCCCGCGCGCCCCACATCGGCCGTGAGGGTCGCGAAGACGTTGGGGCGCACCTCGGCCTGGAATCCCAGGGAGGCCGTCTGACCGGCCGGACCGATGAACTCTCCCAGTTCCGCTCCATAGAGCGGAAAGAACGAGGGAGGCAGAGCCTGGGGGGTTACAGGCCCACCAACGGTGGCGAGCCGGTTGAAGGGCACCTCGTCCCAGCCTCGCACGAGTACGGCCGATACCCGTGCGGTCAGGCCGGAGGTAACAGGCAACGATCCCTCTACCTGGCCTCCAAGGCGCTGGAAGCGACTGCCGATGCCCGGTCCCCAATCAGCAGACAGAATCACCTGCCATCCTCGCGTGGGAAACGCGACTTCGTCCCGCGTGTCCGCGATGGCAAACGCTTCGAGGGCCGCGTATCGGATGGTGGCGCTCTCCAGAGAATCCGCGCCGATCTCGGGAGTGCCGCGAGTCATGGTCACGCTCGGCCCGACTCCGGTGATGACTGCGCTGAAAAGCGTCGGGCCTGCGTAGATGCGCCCGGAGATCGACTCGATGTTGCCTGCTGCGATCGCGCGGTCGTTGCCTGCGAAGAACTGGAAGGGCAAGGTGACGTAGCCCGCCTGACCAACGACCGTCCAGGCCGATTCCAGACCGAGGCGGGCGAGGTAGCGCCCCTGAATCTGTGTCTGCCGCCCGAGACGGAACAACAGATCCGCGTTGCTGCCAAACAGGAGACGATCTCGGAGCGTGAGAGTGAACAGCAACGCAGCATCGTCCACAGTGTCGTAGCGGAAGCCGATGCCGAGGCGGTCGCCAGACGACGGCCGTGCGAGAATCGTGAGCCGCTCCGTGCCATCACCGACGGGATCGAGGCGGTAGGTCACGAGATCGAAGGCACCGGTAGCGTGCAGCACCTCCATCAGACGGGAGAGGTCTTCCGGGGTGACCATCTGCCCATCCAGCTCTCGGTCGAGGCGTTGCTGGGCCAGCCGTGCTGCCGCTCCCTCCACGCCACGGATCTCGACGTTTGAAATGAGTGCAGGCGCGATGGTCGGTCTCGGAGGTGGCGAGAGACCCGGATTCCCGAGGGCTGTCACCAGCGAGTCCAGTGCTGGGCGCTGACTGCGAGTGGCTGCGGCCCCGCGTTCGATCCAGGCCGCTCCCTGTTCGAAGGCGAACGCAGAGAGACCGTTCACGTCGGGATCTACGATCACATCGCAGAGCGCGCGCTGCTCCACGAGAACGCGGTTGGCGTTGTAGAACGTCGCATCCACCATCACATCGAGAAAGGTCGGGGAACGATCAGCAGCCGTTGTGTCGCTGGCGGAGACATCGACGCAGACCAGCACATCAGCGCCGAGCGCGAGGGCGTCTTCGGCAGGGAGGTTGCGAACGTAGCCGCCGTCGATCACGCGCCGCCCGTTGAGCTCGACCGGCTCGAAGAGGGACGGCAGCGACATGGACGCACGCACGGCCAACGCCAGCGATCCCTCCTCGACCCGCACCCCGTCGCCCGTCTCTGCGTCCACCACGACGGCCGCGAAGGGGCGCGGGAGGGTGCGAAAGTCCCGGATGCCACGTGCAGGCCACATCAGCTCCGAGAAGAGCGCCAGGATGTCTTGTCCTGCTACAAGTCCCGAGGGCAACGCGACCGACGTTCCCTCGACGGGAAGCGACACCAGTGTGCCCACCTCGCGGACTCGCCCGATCACCTCCTGGTCGCGCCGGTCTACAGCGTCGGTGAAGAGTGAGGGCCAGTCGCGCGAGGTCACGATGGCTTCCATCTCGTCCGTCGTGTACCCCAGCGCATAGAGCGCGCCCACGATAGAGCCCATGCTGGTACCCGTAACCACGTCCACCGGAAGACCAGCGGCCTCCAACTCACGAATGGCTCCGATGTGCGCGATGCCCTTCGCGGAGCCCCCCGAGAGGACCAGTCCCACAGTTGGGCGGTTCGAGTCCGTCACCGCCTGACCCGCCCCAGAGGGTACCAGCACGACCAGAAAAACGAGGAAAGCGGCGAGACGCGTCATCGGAGAGAGGAGAGCAGTACGGACAGAGCGTCCCTAGGATGTGGCGGCGAGACGGTCTGAGGCCTGGAGGAACAGGGGATCAGGAACGACGCGGAAGAGCCTCACGGCCCCACTGCGACCTCGGAGGTCGATGGCTCCCACCTCCTCCGGCTCCACGCCCTCCGGGAGGGGCGCCAACTCCAGCGCCTCTTGGCTCGACAGCAGCCGTGCGCCCTGTGCGTGGCACTGCCCTTCGATCCGAGCCGCCACGTTCACCGTGTCCCCGGAGTAGACGATGTCCTTCTTAAGCTCCCCGATCTCAGAGGTCACGACGTTGCCCACGTGGAGCCCGCCCTTGTAGAGCGGCACCTCCCCGTACGTCGCCATGTAGTACGGCGTGCGTTTCTGGATCACCTCGTCGAGGCGGAGGAACATCTCCACGGGGCTTCGCGCCAGACTTCCCTCGCGCACCTTCCAGGTGACCACGACCTCATCGCCGACGTACTGGTAGATCTGACCGCCCGTGACGAGGATCGGCTCCACCACATCGCGGAAGTAATCGTTTTTGAACGCATTGAATCGCTCCGGCCCGAGCCGCTGCGCGAGGCCTGTCGAGCCGGTGAGGTCCAGAAAGAGAAAGGCGCGCTGCTCGGGAACCGGAAGCCGGTAGCGCCCAATGAGGAGAGCACCGAGGGTCCCCGGCCCCAGCATCAGGCGAATCTGCCGCACGAAGTTGATCAGGAACGCCGCGACGACGAATCCCGCGAGGGAGAGGACGAATGCCCGTCCCTGGAAGAAGGCCCAGAAATCGGCATCGCTCATCACGGCACCGAGGCTCCTCTGCTCTACCACCGCATTGCCGAGGATCGACACGACGACCGCGGCTACGGCTGCAATCCCGGAGTAGAAGAGCGTCCGCAGCGCGATGACCCAGCCCGGAGAAAGCCCAGCACCGTCGCGCGGCAACGCCACGAGTTCAAACCACGCGCTGGCCGTCCCCATCACGAGCCCAAAGGGTACACAGACGAGGTAGATCACCTCGCGCGAGGTGCTGTTGGGGGTTGCCAGAATCCCCGCCACGAGAGCAATCACGGACCACCCCGCGACGAGCGAGATCATCGCCCGCAGAAAGCGTGCTCGTGGGTTGGCGAAGACGGCGCGGGACATCTCAGGCTCTCGTGTGACCGGCGACGTGTGGTATGGCGTGAGAATACCCCGACTCGGTCGGGCGAACCGAGCCGTCTCGAGTTCCTGGCTCTGTCGGCCTCGGTGCCCCCGCGGAGGCACCGAGGCGGGCCGTGACAGGATCGCCAGACTTCGGCGACGCGGACGCCGCGAAGGCCGATCCCCGCTCAGTGGAGATTGGAACCGTTCACCCCCGTCGCCGCCATGCTCCGCACGCTTCCCCTCGTCGCGCTCCTCCTGTCCACCCCGGCTCTCGCGCAGTCCGAGGCCGACCTCCTCGACGCCGCGCGCGCGTTCCCCGAGATGCCGCGCGAGTCAGCGGACCTTCTCGGCACGTTCGTTCCGCCCAGCGCCTTCACGTTCGCCTCCGGCACGCCGTACAACGACCTCGAATAAACGCTCTTCGACACGAGCTACATCGAGGGCGAGACGAACGGGTATGACACGTTCATGCCCGTGGACCCGAGCCGACCAGTTCCGGGGGCCGACCGGGTCGTGCTCGTGCGGGGGGTCAACAACCTGGACCTGGAAGCCGCCTACAGCGGGCCCGTGGGCGACCGTGTAATCCTGGGGACGGCCGAGACGGTCTTTTTCCGGCGTGGCGCGAACGGGGAAGACGACGACTACGCCGTCCTCCAGAACGTGGACTACAACGCACCGATGCTCCAACTCCACGGAGGGCCGGAGGACTACCGCCTCCGCTACTTCGCGGACGCCGACGGGGTCCAGACCGAAGGCCATTACCTCTTTTACACGGCCGACGGAGGGATCGATCTCATCGCGTTCGTCTGGCCGTGCGATGTCCTCGGGAGCACCGTCAGCGGTACCCCGCCCCGGAACAGCCTGGTGCTCTGCAATGCGAGTGAGCGGCTCACCCTCACGCCGGGCATCCACGTGAGCTACGCCGAGGCGTTCCCCGAGGCGGCCGCTGTCCCGGGCGCGCTGGCATAGGTCGGGACGGCCGGGAAGGAGATCGTAGGAGGGGTAGCACTAGACGAGCGAGGAAACGCCTACCTCCTCGGGGCCTCGGACGGGAGCCTGGGAGGAACGCTCGACGCTGAGAACACCGCGTTCGTGGCCCAGGTCCGCCCGGACGGCTCGCGAGGGTGGACGTACGAGCTGCCCGTTTCCAACGGCACACTCCTCTTCGACGCGGTGGCCGACGACCAGTACCTGTACGTCGCAGGCCGCACGCTGGGCGCATTGCCCGGCTTCGAGAGCGCAGGACGGTGGGACGCCATCCTCCTCAAGCTGGACCTCGGGACTGGCGCCCTCGTCGCGAGCGACCAGTACGGGACACCTGGCCTCGACGGCTACGGCAACGTAACGCTGGACGATGCGGGAGGCCTCTACCTCAGCGGCGCAGGCTCCTCGCTGGAGAGCCCGGGCACGGACCCCGACTACCTCGTCGCGAAGCACGAGGCGGGCACTCTCGCGAACGTGTGGCGCATCGTCGAGGCGCCGGACGCGGCGTCGGTCTTCGTCAGCGAGGCGTGGGGCGGCCTCTCCTACGCACCCGCCTCGGGCGACCGACCGGCGCGGCTGCTCGCGGGCGGCTGGTACATGAGCCGGGGCGGCGCGGCCGGGTTCCTGAGCCTCTACGAGGGAATCGAGACGGCGACCCCGAGGCGCATAGCGTTCGCGTCGGTAGACAGCCCCGGGACGGAGGCCGACTGGGTGCTGGACAACGTCATCGGCACGGACGGGGCCCTCTATGCAGCAGGCTACACCACTGGCGCCCTCGGAGAGTCGCCGCGAGGTGATGGCGACGCGTACGTCGTGCGCTTCGACGCCGACCTCCGCAATCCAACGTTCGTGCAACTCGGCACGCCGCAGTCTGACCTGTTCCGGAAGCTGGAGCAGGCTCCCGACGGGACGCTCTACGCCGTCGGGACCACCTACGGAGACGCGGCCGCGCCCAACGCAGACCCGTCCCGCCGGACCGGCGACGCGTGGGCCGTCCGACTCGCGCCAGACCTCACCGTTCGCGAGAGCGTCCAGTTCGGGACGCGGGGCGAGGACCGGGGTTTCGCGGCGCTCAGCGGCGCCGCGCTCCTCGTCGGCGGCATGACCGAGGCGGCGCTCGCAGGGCCTAGCGCGGGCACCTTCGATGGGTACGTCGCCGCGCTCGACCCCTCGGACCTGTCCTTTCTGAGCGCGATCCCCGTCGCCTCCGGCGAAGCGCCGGGCGCTCCGGATCGCCTGGCCCTCCGCGTCCACCCCAACCCGGCGACCCGCCACGCGACCGCTCAGGTTGCGCTGCCGCATGCCCAGGAGATGGTGGTCTCCGTCGTGGATCTGCTGGGGCGCGAGGTCGCGCTCGCCCACCGGGGTCTGCTGTCGGCAGGGTCCCATGCGTTGGCCGTCCCCATTCGTCTATCACCGGGCCTTTATATCGTCCGGCTGACGACGGAGGTGGGGGTGCGAACGCAACCGCTGGTCATCGTGCGGTAGCTGGGTCCGGTAGCCGGGTGCCTCCGCCTCGGGACCTCCGCGGGCATCCCGAGGCGGAGGTGCTCCACGACATCAGGGCACGAGGGCGAGCACCGAGTCCGGCAGGCTGGTGGAGATCGCGGGCGCTTCAGTAGCGGTCCTCCAGGGCCGCTCCGGCCACCACCGCTGCGTCGGGTAGGCTTGCGGCGTGAGACTCTCGCCCGGCCTCGGGACGGCCACGGGAATGCCCAGCGGCTCGGCCGCCGCGAGGACGCGCTCGGCAGGCTCTACCCAGCTATGAATCGCGAGGTTGAACATGGCCCAATGGATGGGCACCAGCAGCTGGCCGCGCACCATCCGGTGGGCCGCCACGGCCTGCTCCGGCCCGAGGTGCACGTCGCTCCAGGCAGCATCGTACGCACCGGACTCCACGAGGGTCACGTCGAACGGTCCGTAGCGCGCGCCGACCTCCGCGAATTCCGGCGTGAGCGCGGTGTCGCCGGAGTACCAGACGCGCTGGTCGCGGCCGAGGATGGCGAACCCGCTCCAGAGCGTCGCGTCGGCATCCGTCAGGAAGCGGCCCGAGAAGTGGCGCGCGGGTGTGCTGACGAGCGTGAGGCCGCCCACCTCGGCGGTCTCCCACCAGTCCAGCTCCGTAATCCGCGCGGGCGGCACGCCCCAGTGCTCCAGGTGCGCCCCGAGGCCGAGGGGAACGACCCACATCGAGACCGTACCAGCCAGGCGGTGGACGGTCGGCATGTCGAGGTGGTCGTAGTGGTCGTGCGAGATCAGGACGGCGTCGATCGGTGGGAGGTCATCCAGCGGAATCATGGGCGGCGCGAACCGGCGGCTGCCGATGAATCGCGACGGCGAGACGCGTTCGCCCCAGACCGGGTCGATCAAGACCCGCGCGGAATCCAACTCGACGAGGACCGACGAGTGACCGAACCACGTGATGCGAAGGGAGTCGCGCGGCGAGGCGAAGTTCGCGGCCGTTCTCGCGAGGGTCGGCAGTGGGGCCTCCGGCACTTTGTAGGGCGTCCGGTCCGTAAAGAACTCCCAGACCACCGAGACCGACGCTCCCGTGCTCTGCTGGGGCAGGAGGTTCTGGAACGCGCCCTCGCGGTACTGCGGCGATTGCTGCACGCGAGCCAGCCGCTCACCCTCGGCCTGGGCGCCCAGCGCGGGCCAGGCCTCCACGGTGAGTGCGGCCACGAGGAGCGCCAGCGCGAGGGTGATCCATCCGAGCACGCGGAGCCACAGGCGGCGCTTCGGAGCGTCTGAGTTTCGCATGCGGGTCAGCCCGCCTCGGCACCGAGGCGGAGGGGGCTAGGCGCCTGCGGCCTGCTGCGCGAACGCCATCACGAGGCGAGCGTGCGCGGCGAGCACGTCGGCCAATCCGAGGTCTCCGAGGCGTTGGTCAGGCGTGGTGGGGAGGCCGGGCGGCGAGACGCGGCCCATCCAGAGCGGGAGCTTGTCCGAGAGCGCACGCGGCCCCGGGAAGCGGCCCGGAGGGAGGTGGGCACCGTAAAAGTCTGCCTTTCGCGAGAGACGCTGGTAGACGCTCTGATCGGGTTCCACGTCGCCCTCGGCACCGCTCGCGACCATCTCGGCGCCGAGCAGGAAGTCGTGGTAGAGAAACGGAAGCTCTGCCAGAGCAGCGCCCACGGCCTGGACCGCCTCGGTGGCTTTCAGGCCGACCTCAGCCGCGCGGGCCGTGACGGTCGAGACGAGCACGAGCGTCTCCTCCGCGACGGTCTCCGGTGTGGCCTCCGGTCCCAGGGCGGGAAGCGTGAGGCGCACGAGGTCCTGCGTGGTGGAGAGCGCGGCGGCGCTGGCGAAGGCGGACACGCGGGCCGCGAGAGCCGTGGGGTCGGCGCTACTCATCAGGGGAGAGGGGATCGTCGGAGAGGACGGCGCCGGTCTCGCCGGAGAGAACGCGTACTCGTGCGCCCTCGCGGAAGACGACGCGGACGGGACCGCTCGCCGCGGGGACAAACCGGTCCAGCGGAACGCCCGGCGGCTCCTCCGGGACGTAGACCTCGGCGAGGCAGAGCCCACTGTCGCACGCGGCGGGCACCTCGGCCGTCGCGTGGGGCGGGCCGAACGCGAGAAGCGACGGGCGCTCGGTGCGGGGCGCGAGCACTCGGAGGTCCACCGCACGGCCAGGCACCGCGACAGGCTGGCCGTCCGCGCGGAGCAGAATGGCTGGGCGGTCCTCCATCGCGCCGAGGGCCTCCGCCGCCCGGCGGACCGGGTGGTCGTAGCCGGGCTCGCTCCTCGCCGCGAGGGCGGTCTGGTCCACCGTCAGCGGGTCGATGCCGGTGATCTCGCGGAAGTAAACGACCATCGGGTAGAAGCCGGTGATCTCCTCCACGATATGGCCGAACCCGGCGTGGACGAGCACCTTCGCCTCGGGGTCGTCTGCGAAGATCCGCGCTGTGAGATGCTGCGCTTGCGTGAGATCGCGCCGTTGCTGGCGGTTGAGCGAGTCACTCTCCACCTGGTCCTCCTCCTCGATCTCGTACGGCACGAGGGTGTAGCCGAGGCGGACCGCCTCGCGGACGAGAGCGCCGAACACGGGCTCGTCCACGTAGTGGCCGTCCGAGGCCACCGGGTAGCCTCGCGCGCTGGCCTCGGTCACGAACGGCGTGAACGTCTCCGCCGCGAAATAGCGATAGCCCCGCTCGTAGAGCAGCGGCAGGAGGCGGAGCGTGAGGAGACGCGTGGCGGCGTCGTGGTGGGCCTCGTTGACCATGACGACCTGCTCCGCCTCGGCACGCTCGGCGACGTACTCGGCCGCGTCCGCGGCGACCGCGCCCTCCGGGAGGACGCCGACGCTATCGGCCCGGCGCCCCATCGCAGCGTCCCACTGCGCGAGGGCGGCGGCGTGCGCCCCGAGGCGGGCACTCTGCTGCGCGAGCATCTGGTAGTACCCGCCGCGCTGCGCCGACGCGCGGTACCGATCTTCTTCGGCGAGGCCTCGGGCGTATGCCGAGAGCGGGCCGTCGCCTTCTTGCTCCTGGAACAGGGCCCACGGCGACGGGAGGTCCGCCCCGTCCTGCGCGCTGGCCGTGAGCGACACCACGAGCGCGGCGAGGACGAAGCAGATCAGCCGTCGGGATCGGCGCACGCTTACGACTGGCTCTCCGTGCCCGGGTCGCCTCCGCCGATGGCGTCGCGCATGCGCGTGTCCGCCTCCACGTTGCGGATCTGATAGTAGTCCATGATCCCGAGGTTGCCATCGCGGAAGGCGGCGGCCATGGCCTTGGGGATCTCGGCCTCGGCCGCGACGAGGTTGGCGCGCTGCTCCTGCTCGGCGGCGACGGCCGCAGCGCGGCGCTCCTCCGCCTTGGCACGTGCCACCCGCAGGTCGGCCTCGGCTTGGTCCGTCTGCAGCTTCGCGCCGATGTTCTCGCCCACGTCCACGTCGGCGATGTCGATGGAGAGGATGTCGAATGCGGTGCCGCTGTCGAGACCCTTCGCGAGAACCGTCTTGGAGATCAGATCCGGGTTCTCCAGCACCTGCGCGTGCGTGGCCGAGGAACCGATGGTGCTCACGATGCCCTCGCCGACACGAGCGATGATCGTCTCCTCACCCGCGCCACCGACGAGCCGCTCGATGTTGGCGCGAACCGTAACGCGCGCGATGGCGCGGACCTGGATACCGTCCTTCGCGATGGCCGAGATCGGCGGCGTCTCGATGACCTTCGGGTTGACCGAGACCTGGACGGCCTCGAACACGTCGCGGCCCGCGAGGTCGATGGCGGTGGCCTGCTCGAAAGAGAGGTCGATGTTGGCCTTGTCCGCGGAGATGAGCGCGTTGACCACCTGGCGAACGTTGCCCTGCGCCAGGAAGTGCGTCTCCAGCATGTTGGCGGTCGCTGGGATGCCCGCTTTGCGTGCAGTGATGAGCGGCCGCACGATGGCGGGCGGCGGCACTTTGCGGAGCCGCATGCCGATCAGTTCGGAGATCTTGACCTTGACGCCCGCGGTGATCGCGGAGATCCAGAGCCCGAGCGGCACGAAGTAGATCAGGAGGATGGCCCCCAGGGCAATCCCGAGGATGATGATGAGAGCGCCGCTGCCGATGAGTGCGTCCATGAGGGGAAAGGGCCCGAGGCCCGGAAAGTCTAGTTGGTGCGGCGGTAATCGCCGCTACGTCCGCCGGTCTTGGCGAGAAGCCGAACGCCCGCGATCTCGATCTCTTTCGAGAGCGACTTGCACATGTCGTAGACCGTGAGCGCGGCGATGGAGACGGCGGTGAGGGCTTCCATCTCGACACCCGTCGGGCCTTCGGTCTTGGTGATCGCGCGGATCTCGACGGACCGCTGGTCCTCGTTTAACTCGAACTCGATCTCGACGTTCTGCAGAAGCACGTCGTGGCAGAGCGGGAGCAGACGGCTGGCCTGCTTCGCGCCGAGCACGCCCGCGATCTGCGCGACTGTCAGCACGTCGCCCTTCTGGACCTGCTGGTCCCGGACGGCCGCGAAGGCCTCGGCGCCGAGGTGGACGGACCCCGTCGCAACGGCCGTACGTGCGGTCGCGGACTTGGTCGATACGTCGACCATCCGAGCGCGGCCGTGCTCGTCGATGTGGCTGAGCCCAGAGGCAAACGGGGGCGTGTCGAGGTCGGTCATTGTGTGGGGAAAGCGATCAGCGTCAAGATACCGGGTCTGGTCGTTCGGGGTTCTGGCTGTTGACGAGACGCGCGCCTCGATCCTGCCCGCCTCGGTGCCGAGGCGGACCAAGTCGGGGTTCGGATAGTGTTCGCCCCGAGCTGCCGCTGGCCGAGCGTGATCTGTTCGGAGACTGCCTTCTTCCTATCCCCCAATCGCGATCATCGCGCGGTTGTTCTCGGACGCCTCCGCGAGCGCGTCGAGGCCGGAGGGAGCCGTGACGGTCTGGCCGTCATGGGCAGGCTTCTTCCTCGCGACAGCCGCCGCGATCAGATCGTGCAGGTCCTCATCGGTGGCACCTGCGCGCATGGCGTCGCGGAGGGAGACCTCGGCAGAGCCGAAGAGGCAGACCTTGAGCGCGCCGTCGGCGGTGACGCGGAGGCGGGAGCAGCCGTGGCAGAACGGCGCTGACAGGCTCGCGATGAAGCCGACCCGGCCCGGCGCCTCGCGAGAAAAATGGAAGGTGCGAGCCGTCGCGTCCGAGGCGTCTTCGCGCGGCACCAGAGGCCCGTGCACCGCCTCGATGGCAGCACGCGTCTCGGTCCACGGCACAAGCGCCCCACGGTCCCAGCCGAGCCCCGCGAACGGCATCCACTCGATGAACCGGACCTCGATGGGAAGTTCCAACGCGAGGGCGGCGAGATCCGCCACCTCGTCCTCGTTCTGTCCGCGAAGGACGACGGCGTTGAGCTTGAGCGGACGCGCCGTCCCGATGGCGTAGCCGTGATCCACCGCAGCGTGGAGTGAGGCGAGAACGCGATCTAGCCCCTCGCGACGGGTCATCGCGCGGAATCGATCGGGCCGGAGGGTGTCCAGCGAGACGGTGACGGCCGTCAGACCCGCCTCGCGGAGGTCCGGGAGTTTCTCTGTCAGCGCGAGGCCGTTGGTTGTGATCGCGAGGCGGCGCACGCCGAGGGCGGAGATGCGCCGAGCGACCTCGGCAGCATCGGGGCGGACGAGCGGCTCGCCGCCGGTCAGGCGCACCGTCTCCACGCCGAGACCCACGAAGAGCGCGCCGAGGCGGGCGATCTCCTCGGTGGTGAGGAGGAGACGATTGGGGGTCCAGTCCAGCCCTTCGGCGGGCATGCAGTACGTGCAGCGCAACGTGCAACGCTCGGCGATGGAGAGGCGTAGCGTGGTGTGCCGCCGCCCGAGAGAGTCGATGAGCGCCGGGCTCACTTCTCGCGCGCCTTCATCGCGATGGCGATCACGACGCCGACGACCAGCCCGGCGAGGAGCATCGCGACAAACCAGAGCGTGGAGCCAAACTCAATCACGTGGAGGGGGCGTCGGGTGAGGGCATCGCAAGAGACGCGGCTGCGAGGAGACAAGAAACGACAGGGCCCGCCTCGGGACCGAGGCGGGCCCCCTCATCGGTCGCTGGGGCCTACTGGAAGTCTGGGACGAAGGCGATGTCGCTATCGCCGCGCTCCACCTGCGTCACGAAGACACGCTCGCCACCGGGGATGACCGCCAGTCCAGGCTGATCCGGGATGTTGGAGAGCGTCGCGAGCGTCTCGCGCTCGTTGCGCCCCGTCTCGACGCGCACGATGAGCGCCGTCCCATCCACGCGGCGCTCCAAGACATAGACCCACGCACCGTCCACCATCCAGTTGGCCCAGTCGGCTGGCGCGAGACCGGCACGGAGGCGGGTCACGCCGTTGTCTCGCGCGAGGCCGTCGGGCCCGGGCGGAAGGCGGTACAGCCCCTTGAGATCGGGACGGACGACGAGGAGAGCCCCGTCCGACGCTTCCATCGCAGCGACGCCGCCGTAGCGCGTGATAACCTGAGCATCGCCACCCGCAGCAGGCATCCGGTAGATCTGCCACATGCCGTTGCGAGCGCGAGGCGACGCGAAGTAGATCCACTCGCCGTCGCGGCTCCAGGAGGGCGCCACCTCGTCACCGGGAGCGTCGGTCAGTGGACGCACCTCACCGCTGGGTTCGATAACAAAGAGGTTAGCACCGGTGTCGCTCGTTCTCGCAGCGAGGACGATGCGCTCACCGTCGGGACTCCATCGCGGAGTGCTCACGCGAGGGCCGCCGAAGCTGGTCGCTGGGCGCGGCTGCTGTCCGTTGCGGTCCGCGATCCAGACTTCGTGGGCGCCGGAGCGCGTGGAGACGAACGCGATGCGCTCCCCATCGGGGGAGACGTGGGGCTGAGTGTCCTCGCGGGTGGAGGAGATGACAGGCTCGGGCTGCCCATCGCGGTAGACGCCGACGATCTGAGTGCGAGAGAGCCGCTGCGCGAAGGCAAGCCCCCGTGCGCCATCCGCGATAGACGGCTCGGAGACCTCGCCGATGTCCGTCCCGAGGGCGACCCAGCGCGGATCGCTCCCCTGTAGGTCCACTCGCCACAGACCCGCCGTTCCCTCGCGGTTGGCCGCGTAGACGATCTCGCTGCCGTTCGTGCTCCAGTCCAGGCCCGTCACGCCCTTCTGCTCCAGGACATGAAGCGAGACCGTTCCCCCCTCTACCGGAACGGTGCAGACGTCTTGCTGCCCATCCAGGCGGGTGCGGACGAACGCGAGGCGGGCACCGTCGGGGCTGAAGGCGGGGTGGAGGTCGCCGGGATAGGTGGCGGGAGGTGCGGTGAGTCGTTGCGCCGCACCCCCGTCGAGCGGGACGAGATGGAGACCGAAGGCACCAGAGCCGCCTCGGCGCCCCGCGAAGGCTAGCTGCGTACCGTCCGGGCTCCAGACGAGGTGGCGGACTTGGAACCGGTCCAAGGTCGCCAGGAGCGAGGGCTCATCGGACCCATCAGCGGCGGCTGTGTAGAGATCGCATCCCTCGGGTCGGCACTGCGCGAAGGCGATCCGCTCGCCGTCTGGATGCCAAGCGGGGCTGTGGTAATCCGCGTCACCTCCTGTGAGTGGGAGCGCCTCGCCAGACGCGTCAAGGGATGCAGGCTGGACGTACACATCGAAGCGTTCGCCGTCGCCGCCATTCCAGGCGAACGCGACCATCTCGCCGTCGGGTGAGAGGGCGGGGTCTCGCTCCACACCAGGTAGGCTCGTGACCGGAACGGAGGCGAGAGGCTGCACGCCGCCCGCAAGGAACTGATAAACCGCAAACGCGCCCCCGGCGAGAAGCAGCACCAACCCGACGCCGATCCACCGGAGAGTTCCTGCACGCTTGCGCTGCCGAAGCTGGTCGCGGCGGACCTCGTGCGTCGATGATGCCGCAGGCCGGGCGACAAACGCCGTCTGCGTGGGCCCCTCTGAGATACGCACAGGGGCGATCAGCCGATATCCCCGCTTGCGGATGGTCTCGACGTACTCGGGCGACCGGGCGCTATCGCCGAGAGCCTTCCGAAGTTCGGAGATGCACCGCGCGAGAACGTCGTCTGTAACGATCGTTCCCGCCCAAACGTCGGCCATGAACTCGTCGCGTGAGACGGTCTCGCCGGGGCGCCGCGCCATGCACACGAGTACCTCCATCACTTTCGGCTCAACACGGCGTACCTCATCCCCCCGCTGCAGGCGGTTTGCCATTGGCTCTACCTGCCAGTCACCGACACGGAGACGGGTGGGGAGCGCAGGGCCGGACGTGAGAGGATCGATCGCCGGTTCCATGGAGAGAGTTCGCCACGCGACCGCCAGGGAGGCGGGGCAGGGCACCCCACCTCAGGAGCGCCTCACCCAGTCGCTGTGAACGGCAGGATAGACCTGCTTGGGGGCTGAGGCCAGTTTCGACCTCAAAGGGAAACCGCCCGTTCCGGCTCGTACGGCCGTCCTCACGTTTTCATCAGCCACTCCGAAGCGCTTCCCCATGAGTGCAGCGCATGCGAGCCCCGATGTTCCCAGCGGTCCTCGACACCACGTCTTGCTGTGACCCGTGACCTCCTCCCCCGCTGGCTCATCGCCCTCATCGTTGGGGTGGCGCTCGCTGGGCTGGCCGCTCCATCCAGCAATACTGACGAGACTGACCGATTGCTCTTTACTTCCGCAGGTGCCCCGATTCCTGAGCGCGTTCACACGCGTTCGCCGGACCAGCCCCGCGGCGCTCTCCATCACTACGTGGTACCGGGGAAGGTATCGGAGAGCGCCGCGGAGGCTGCTGGCACCCGCACCCCAGACTGAGGCCCCCGCCGGGCGGCGAGCGCGTCACCTCCGCGCTCGTCGTCTGTCCTCGGGAGGCGGTGCACCACCACCACCGCCTCGCGAGGCCACCCCGGCAACGGGGACCTCGCACGAGCCCGCACGCCATGCCCGGAGCGTGCGGGCTCGTTTCGTTTCCGGGACTCGGTTCGATACCGGCCGTTCCATCTTCACCCTTCCTGCCTCGGGACGCTCGCGGATGTGCCGAGGCGGGCAGGTCTACCGGCGCTCCGCCGTCTCGCGGTCGGGCGAGAGATGAACGTGGTGACGCTGCATCGGGCGGAGACCTTCGCGGCGGATCGCGGGCAGCACACGGGCGACCGTCCCGTGGAAGAGAACGTCCGGCGGGATGCGTGGCGCTAGGCCGAGGTCGACGGGGACGGAGTGCCCCTGCCTCGCACGGATGCGAGCGCCGTCCGGGCTGAGTTCGAATCGCTGCTTGTCGTTGTCCTGCACCACCCTCACCACGTCCCCAGGTGAGAGATCCACCCCGCGCTGCGTCGCGCCGCGTAGAAGCGCTGAGACCTCAGCCCAGCCCTCCGCATCGAGCACAAGTCCAGCCGCCTCGGGGCGGTGGCGGAGGACCAGCGAGAGGAACCGGCTTCGGCGGATGTCCTCGCGCGTCATTCCGCGACGAAGACGGGCGTTCCGTCGATGACGGTCGCGAGAACCTCCGTGGCAAGGATCTCTTCCGGCGGAACACGCATCAGGTCCTGGGAGAGAATCACGAAGTCCGCCCGCTTGCCCGGCTCCAGACTGCCGACCTCGTCTTCCATGAACCCGGCGTAGGCCGCGTCGAGCGTGAAGCCGCGCAGGGCCTCCTCGCGCGAGAGCACCTGATTGCCGTACCAGCCGCCTGCGGGATTCATCTCCGCGTCCTGACGTGTCACGGCGGCGTGGAAACCGAGCAGCGGCGCGACGCGCTCCACCGGGAAGTCTGAGCCGAGCGCGATGCGGGCCCCCGCGTCCACGATCCGCCGCCACGCGTACGCGCCCTTGATCCGCTCCGGCCCGACGCGCATCTCGGCCCACGGCATGTCGCTCGTCGCGTGGGTCGGCTGCACGCTCGCGATGATGCCGAGGCGTGCCATCCGCTCGATGTCGGGCAGGGACATTACCTGCGCGTGCTCGATGCGGTGCCGCCCCAGACCGCCGCCCGTGGTTTCCATCGCGGCCTCGTAGGCGTCCAAGACGGCGCGGTTGCCCCGGTCGCCGATGGCGTGGGAGTTGACCTGGAGCCCACAGTTCATCGCCTGTGTGACGGTCCGCGTCAGCGTCTCCGTGTTCTGGAACAGGAGGCCCGTATTGCCGGGATCGTCGGAGTAGTCCGCGAGGAGCGCGGCGCCCCGGCTCCCGAGCGCACCATCGGAGTAGACTTTGAGCGACTGCACCCGGAGGCGGGCGTTGCCCTCGTAACCCTCGGGGTAGGCTTTGCAAAACGTGCCGAGTTGGTCCATGCTCAGCATCGCGTAGTTGCGGATCGGGAAGCGGCCTTCAGTGATGAGCCGCTCGTAGAGCGGAAGAAGCGCTATCGGGATCCCCGCCTCGTGGACGCCCGTGAGGCCGTGCCGCGCGGTCTCCGCGAGGGCGCGGGTCAGCGCCTCTGCACGGGTCTCGGCAGAGAGCGTCGGGATAGCGTCCGTGACGACGAGTTCGGCCGCATCCACGAAGACGCCTGTCGGGCGGCCTCGGTCATCGCGGAGGAACTGTCCGTCCTCCGGATCGGCGGGGGCAGGGGTCTCGGGGTCCAGACCGGCGGCGACCATCGCGGCAGTATTCGCCCAGAGCGCGTGCCCGTCGATGCGAGTCAGCGCGACGGGGCGGTTCGGGAAGGCCGAGTCGAGGTCGGCGCGGGTAGGGAACGGGTGCGAGCCATCGGGCTGCGCGGGCCAGTCGTTCTGGTCCCAGCCGCGCCCGACGAGCCACGCGCCTTCGGGCAACCCATCGGCGAACTGGCGGAGACGCTCGACGATCTCTTCGATGGATGCTGCCTCGACGAGGTCGGCCTGGAGGAGAGTCTCACCGAAACCCATCAGATGCCCGTGCGCGTCGATCAAGCCCGGGATGACGGCGCGACCCTCGGCGGAGGCGCGGGGCCAGTCCGGGTAGGCCGCAAGCACGTCCGCCTCGGTGCCGACGGCGACCACCTCCCCCATCGCGCCCACGGCCAACGCTTCGGCGGTGGGGTTGGCGCGGTCCACGGTGTAGATCGTCGCGCCGGTGAGGACGTACGGGGGGCCGTCCGGGAGGCCGAGCGGCTGGGCGAGGGCGGGTGCGGCGAAGAGCGCGAGGGCGGGTGCGGCGAAGAGCGCGAGGGCGAAGGCGAAGGCGAGCGGGCGCATTGGGGGTGGGGGCGAGTCGCGCGGAAGAAACGACGAGCGCGTGTCGCCTGCCCGGTGCGCCCGCCTCGGTACCGAGGCGGATGGAGCTACGGGTAGGCCTGTGCGGCTAGCGCCTCCACGGCGTCCACCACCAGCGTCCAGTCCCCGGCCTCGCCACGCTGACGCGCGCCCTGCGTGAGACGGTCGAGCAGGCCGGGCTCCTGGAAAAAGCGAACAGCCTCTCTCGCGAGAGCTTGCGGATCACTCGGCGGCACGACCAGCCCGCCCTCTCCGACTGCCTCGGCCAGCCCGCCCACGTCGGTCGTGAGCACGGGGCGTCCGAGACCGAACGCCACCTGCGCGACGCCACTCTGCGTGGCGGAGACATAAGGCTGCACGACGAGATCCGCGGCGGAGAAGAGCAGCCGAACCCGCTCCGAGGGCGCGTACCCGTCCTCGATGGTCACGGCCTCGCCGAGGCCGAGGCGAGCGATCTGCTCGCGGTAGGGCGCCTCATCGTCGTAGAACTCTCCGGCCACGATCAGCCGCGCGCCGGGCAACGCCTCGCGGATGACCGGCATCGCGTCCAGCAGAGCGGCCAGGCCCTTGTACGCGCGGATGAACCCGAAGAAGAGGAGCACCGGCGCGTCTCCCGGGAGGCCTAGCGTAGAGCGGGCCTCGCCTCGCGGGAGCGCCTCGCCGAACTGGCGGTACGCTGGGTGGGCTACCTGCCGGAGCGGGAGGTCGCCCAGGCCAAGCCCCCCGAGGTCCTGACGCACGCGGTCGGAGAGCGCGAGCAGTCCGGCAGCGGGGCGAAGCGCGTACCGCGCGAGGGCACGCTCCCCCGGCCTCGGCTCGTGCCCGATGGCGTTGTGTACCAGCGCGATAGACGGGATCTGCGGCGACAGGCTTCGCGCGAGGCCTCCCCACATCGGCGCGAAGAAGGACATCCAGTACGGGAAGACCATCGCGTCTGCTCGGAACCGGCGGACCTCGCGCGCGGCGCGGCGCCACGCGAGCGGGTTCAGCGGATCGAGCACGCGGGCGGGTCCCTCCGCCTCGGCACCGAGGCGGGAGACGCCAGGCTCGAACTGGCTCGTGCCGGGGAAGAGAAACGCCGGGTACTGCCTCGCGAAGGACAGCCGGAGGACCCTGTGCCCGCGCGCTTCCAGCCCGTCCGCGAGGGCGTCGTGGAAGTGGGCGATGCCGCCGCGATAGGGCGCGAACGGGCCGAGCAGGGCGAGGCGACGGGCGGTCATGCGAGGGCGGAAGATGACGACGGAACGTGACGGCTGCGTGTGGAATACGCGGAGGCCGCAGGTCGGCGGCAACCCGCCGATACTCCGAGCCTCGTCTCCTCGCTCCGCCTCATGGTCCGTCTTCTGCTCGCTGCGATGCTCGCGGCCCCCCCTGCCTTCGCGCAAAGCTCCTTCGCCCTCTCCGGCTTCCCGGTCTCCGCGCACGAAGTCGGCGTGAGCCAGGCCCTCGCGGCCGGGCCGAGCGACAACCCGTACGCGATCCGCCACAATCCCGCCCTCCTCGCGGACGCGGGCGAGCGCCCTGCCCTCCGCTTCTCTGCCGGACTCGCACCGGATTTCGTCGGCGTAGACGACCTGCTCCTCGGCTCCTCGGCCGCCTCTATCGGGATCGACGCGGGCGAGGTCGGCGGCGGATCGCTGCGCATCGGGCTGGGCGGCAGCTATACCGAACTCCGCTCGACCCTCCGTCTCATCGGGCCTAGCATCGGGGAGATCGAGTATGACACGCAGGAGCGCGAGATCACGGGCGGGCTGGCGCTTGGCTGGGACGGACCCGTTCACGTCCGCTTCGGCGCCAACGCGGACGTGCGCGAGTCCTTTGCGATTCCTCCCGACCTCTCCCTCCCCGAGGATCTCGAACGCGACCGCACGACGACACTCGACGTGGGCGCGGCTGTTTCCTACCCCCTGCTGACTGGACCGAGCGGAGATGGCGAGATTGCGCCCGAGGTGGAGATAACGGGTGCAGCCGTTTTGCGCAACCTTGCTGTTCTCTCGGAAGACTTTTCTGCGCGTCCGGCGAACGGCGTACGAGGGGCGAACACCTTCGGGGTGAGCGTCCGCGCAGCACATGTGCGTCAACTCGGTCGGCGGGGCCGGTTCCATCTCGTGGAGGGTGACGTGAGGGCGGAACCCTTCAACGGAAGTGATATCCGCGCCGGTGAGGCCCGGCTCGCAGGAACGGTGATTCTGGCCGAGATTCTGGCGGTTCGCGCCGGGTACGCCGCCCCCGAGAGCAGGGGAAGCGACCCGTTCGTATCCCTCGGCGCCGAGCTCCGCATCGACGGGGTCGTGCGTGCTGTCGGTGCGCAGCAGAAGAGCGCCTCCATGCTCGCGCTGGCTGATCGGCTCACCACCCGGTTCGAGGTCGCCGTGCTGCGAGTCGGGGAGACGATTGGCGAGACGACCGTCTACGGCGTCACGTTCGGGTGGCGACCATAGCCCGGCTCTTCCCGCCTCGGCGCCGCGGCGGACAACGCCAGAACGAAGGGAAGGCGATGTGCCCGTTCCCGGAGCGAAAAGAGGGACGATCTTCGGGTCTCGTTCCTATCGCCTCCATGCTACGCCTCGCTGTTCTCTTTCTGCTCGCTGCATCCCTGGCGCACGCTCAGCCCGTCTTTAATCTCCCCAGCATCCCCACATCGACAGCAGCCGCCTCGGCGGCACGCTCGGCCACCCTCAGCGGCACCGGTGACCCACACGAGATGATGCTCAATCCGGCGTTCCTGGGCGAGGCTTCTGGACTGCGCGTGAGCGGCTCGGGATCTTCCGCTTGGCTCGGCTTCGATGACATTGGACTAAGAGGCCTCGCGGTCTCCTATGGCGCGGATCTGGAGGTCGCGGGTCGCCCTGTCAGGCTGGGGGTCGGGGCGGTGCGCGATGTGTTCCGGATAGAAAACATCGCCATTGCCGCGCCGGATCCTACGTCGCTCACCTTCGATCTCACGGAGACAGCCCACACCCTCGGTGCCGGAGTGCGACTCGACGGCCCCGTCCGCACCTCACTCGGCATCGCAGCGACCTATCGCCTGGGAGCGGACCTGGGAGGCGGCGAGGACTACGAGCGAGACCGCGGCCTCACGCTCGACCTGGGTAGCCTCGTCGAGATACCGCTCAGCCCAGGCCCTATCGTGGAAGGGACGGTTGGGTTTCCGTTCTCTCTGGTGGCTGGAGCCGCCCATCGCAACGTGGGGCTCGCGAGCGGTCTCCCGGAGCGCGATGTCCTCGGTGAGTTTCCCGGTGGACCGGAGTCCTTCCAGGGCTCGCTGCCTCCCTCTGAGACCGTCCTCGGCGCGGGAACGCGACTTGCCGTAGATCAGGCTGTTGCGGGCGGCACCTTTACCCTCGCCTCGCTGGACTCGCGCGTGGAGCGCGAGTGGGTGGGCTCCAACGAGGTGCAACCCGCCGGTCTCGACGGCACACGCCTCGCGCTAGCGGTCACGCTCTTCGAGACGCTCGCGCTTCGGAGCGGCTTCCTTCTCGTGGACGACCGCCGCCAATCTGACCGCTCCGGTAGCAGCCTCAGCTTTCGCATCGATGGTCTCCTGCGAGGCATCGGTATCGTGGCGGAGGACGACGCGCTCCGGTCTGTAGGCGAGCGCCTCACCTTCCACGCCACCGTCGGGAGCTACGACTTCACGAGCGGGGAGACCTCCTCCTTCTTTGGCGACACGCGCTACGCGGGCCTCACGCTGGGCTGGCGGCCGTAACGACAGCCTCCTCCGCCTCGGCGCCGAGGCGGGGGGAGCCACCGGGCACGACCTCCTCACGGATCTCCAGCCGTGTCGTCCCCTCCATCTCGGGCCGGACGATCATCTCGCCAAGCAGGCCCGCCAGGAACGACTGCGTCCCGAGGATGGCCAGCATCACGCCGAAGAGTAGCAGCGGGCGGTCTCCGAGGGGCTGCCCGTAGACCAGCTTCGCGACGCTCAGGTAGAGCAACACGCCGAAGCCGACGAGGAACGCGAGCGTCCCCATCCCGCCGAAGAATAGCATCGGGCGCCGTGCAAACCGCGTCAGGAAGACAACCGTGATGAGGTCCAGGAACCCGCGAAGGAAGCGCTCCAGACCGAACTTGGTGTGGCCGTACTTGCGCGGGTGGTGCTGCACCACCTGCTCTTCGATGGCAGTGAAGCCCTCCCACTTCGCGAGGAGCGGGATGTAGCGATGCAACTCGCCGTAGACGCGCACGCTCTTGATCACTTCGCGGCGGTACGCCTTGATGCCGCTGTTGAAGTCGTGCAGGGGGATGCCGGAGACGAGCCGTGTCACGCCGTTGAAGAACCGGCTCGGGATGGTTTTGCCGAGCGGGTCGTGGCGCTTCTGCTTCCAGCCACTCACGAGGTCGGCGCCCGCTTCTAGCTTCTGGACCATCGCGGGAAGCTCCGCGGGATCGTCCTGGAGGTCGGCGTCGAGGGTAGCGACGTATCGGCCCTCGGCGCGCTCGAAGCCTGCCGCCAGCGCAGCGCTCTTTCCATAGTTGCGCCGGAACTGCACGCCGCCGAACCGCCTGTCCGCTTCTCCGAGGCGGGCGATCTCGTTCCACGAGCCGTCCGTGGAGCCGTCGTCCACGAGCCAGACCTCGAACGTCAGGCCAGCGGCGTCCATCGCCTGGCGGATGGCATCGGCCAGTTCGGGCAAGCTCTCGGCCTCGTTGTAGACCGGGACGACGATGGAGAGATCGGGGCGCATCGCGCTCACAGCTCGACCGCCATGGGCGCGTCCGGTGCGAGGCGAGAGCGCTCGATCTCGCCCTCGTGCGCAAAGAACCGGAGCCGCCCGTCACGCTGGTGCACCCAGACCTCCTGCGCGCCCTTCGCAAGGTAAATCATCACCTTCTCTTCCATCTCGCCCGTCGTGTTCGAGCGCGACATGATCTCGACGCAGACCGGTGGTGCGACAGGGAATGCGGCTGTGTCTTGATGCTCCATCGCGAACGTCTCCTCCATCCACGCCACATCGGCCACCTTCGTGCCCTCGGGCGTATCCACAGGGCACTCCGGGATGGCGATGCCTCCCAGCGCGTCTTCGAGGATTTTCTGTAGGCGGCGCTGGAGGATCCTGTGGCGCGAGGGAGCAGGGCTCATCACGATCCGGCCGTAGCGGTCGAGTTCGATCTTGTACGGGAGGTCGCGGAGTTCGGGACGGGCGCAGACCTCCGCCCACGTCATCGGCCCCCTGGGTTCAGCCCCGACCGGGTCCCCCCGCCTCGGGCCCGAGGCGGACGGAGTGGAACGGGAAGACGCAGCAGCAGGCATGGCAGGTCGGGTGGACCACTGGCCGCTGGCCACTGGCCCCATCCCCTACGTGTCGATCGTCGCGTAGCGGGCGTTGCGCTCGATGAACTTGCGCCGGGGCTCCACAGCGTCGCCCATGAGGGTAGAGAACGTCTTGTCCGCCGCGGCGGCATCCTCGATGGTGACGCGCTGGAGCATCCGGGTGTCCGGGTCCATGGTGGTGGACCAGAGTTGCTCGGGGTTCATCTCGCCGAGCCCCTTGTAGCGCTGCACACCCACAGCGCCAGACTTGCCGCTGCCACCGAGTTCATCGATGGCCGCCTCTAGTTGGTCGTCGTTCCAGGCATAGATCTCTTTCTTGCCCTTCTTCGCGCGATAGAGCGGCGGGAGGGCGACGTAGATGTAACCCGCCTCCAGGAGCGGCCGGAGGTAGCGGTAGATGAACGTCAGGAGCAGCGTGCGGATGTGCGCCCCGTCCACGTCGGCATCGGTCATGATGACGATGGTGTGGTAGCGGAGCTTCTCGTCGTCCCAGTCGTCGGGGTTGCCGGAGAGCCCCACGCCGAGGGCGGTCACGATGTTCTTGATCTCCTCGTTGTCCAGCACCTTGTCCAGCCGGGCCTTCTCGACGTTGAGGATCTTGCCTCGAAGCGGGAGGATGGCCTGGAAGTGGCGGTCGCGGGCCTGCTTGGCGGAGCCGCCCGCCGAGTCGCCCTCGACGAGGTAGAGTTCGGAGATCGTCGCGTCCTTACTCGCGCAGTCCGCCAGTTTGCCTGGGAGGCCACCGCCGCCGAAGGCACTCTTGCGCTGGACGAGCTCGCGCGCCTTTCGGGCCGCCGTCCGCGCCTGCGCGCTGAGAATCACCTTCTGGATGATGACCTTGGCCTCCTTCGGGTGGTCATCCAGCCACTCGTTCAGCTTCTGCGAGACGAGGCTCTCCACGGCGCCCTGCACCTCGCCGTTGCCCAGCTTGGTCTTGGTCTGGCCCTCGAACTGCGGCTCCTGGACCTTGACGCTGAGGACGGCCGTCATACCCTCGCGGAAGTCGTCGCCGGAGAGAGAGACCTTGGCTTTTTTCAGGAGGTCGTTATTGTCCGCGTACGCCTTGAGCGTGCGGGTGAGCGCGCGGCGGAAGCCGGAGACGTGCGTGCCGCCCTCGTGCGTGTTGATGTTGTTGACGAAGCTCAGGACGTTCTCCTGGTAGCCCGTGTTGTAGCGCATCGCGAGCTCCACCGGCACGTCGCCGGTCTCGTCCTCAATGTGGATCTCGCCGTCGAAGAGGGGATCGCGCGTCTCGTCGAGGTAGGCCACGAACTCCGCGAGGCCGCCCTCGGAGTAGTAGGTCTCCATGCGGAGGTCCTCGTCGTCCTCACGGCGGTCCTCCAGGGTAATCGTGACGCCCTTGTTGAGGTAGCTCAACTCGCGCATGCGCGCCGCCAGCGTGTCGAAGCGGTAGACGGTATCGAGGAAGATGGAGCGGTCGGGGGTGAACGTGACCGTCGTGCCCGTGCCCTCGTCGGGCTCCATGTCGCGCACGCGAGTCAGCTCCTCCACAGTGTCGCCGCGCTCGAACGCCATCGCGTAGACGCCGCCGTCGCGCTTGACTTCCACCTCTAGCCGGTCGGAGAGCGCGTTGACGCAGCTCACGCCGACGCCGTGCAGGCCGCCGGAGACCTTGTAGGTGTCCTTGTCGAACTTGCCGCCCGCATGGAGGACGGTCATGACCACCTCGACGGCGGGCTTGCCCTCGGTCGGGTGCATCGCGACGGGGATGCCGCGACCGTCGTCGGTGACGGAGATGGAGTTGTCCTCGTGGATGACCACCGCGATGGAGTCGCAGTAGCCCGCGAGGGCCTCGTCGATGGAGTTGTCCACGACCTCGTAGACGAGGTGGTGGAGCCCGCGCACGCCGACATCGCCGATGTACATCGCGGGGCGCTTGCGGACGGCCTCCAGCCCTTCGAGGACCTGGATGTTGCCGGCGCCGTATTCCTTGGGCGCGCCCCCCGCCTCTGCGGGGGCAGGATTGCCGGAGGACGGCGTGACCGGAGCGGCAGGGGTAGGAAGGTTCGTCTCGGGAGTGTTCTCAGCCATGGGGTGGGAGTCGCGCGCGGGCCGCTCTTAGGAGCCGATTTCTACGGTGTAAATCTACAGCCGCGACGGTCGGGTGTCAGACCCGGAATCAACGCTCTCGGTGCGGTTTTGTTGGGTTCTGGCACTGCTTCGCGGGGTTTCCTCTCGCTCGACTGGCAATCGCCCCACGCGCGGCTCGATACCGCTCGCCGGTACCTGCAGCCGGGCGATCTTGCACTATCGCTGCCCCCTCCCCCGTGGCCTACACTCCCGCTCCCCTCCCGACTGATTCCATCGTGCTCCCCTCTGGTCTAGATGGGCTCGTGGAACAGCTGGCTGAGCACGTCCACGATGTGTGGGCGAAGGGGCGGCTCTCGGAGGGCTGGACCTACGGCCCGCGACGTGACGACGACGCGAAGAGGCACCCCGGGCTGATGCCATACGCCGAACTCAGCGAGGAAGAAAAGGACTACGACCGCCGGACCGCGCTGGAGGCCATTAAAGCCACCCTCCTACTGGGCTACGCCGTGACTCCACTAGCGGGCGGGTCGTCTAGTGAGGGCTGAGGCATCGTACGGAGATAGTAGAATGTGCCCGGCTTGCAGCTCCCGAAAGCGGCCTGACTTTCGAGAATCAGGCGGGGCAGGTGCGCTCGGTCGTACACCCGCTGCTCTTCGGTGAGATCGTCCCAGACGAGGAACGTCTCGCGGCGTCGGCCGGAGTCTGAGCGCTGGCCATAGCGCCAGCCTAGGGCGAGGCGTTCGGCCATCCAGCGGTTGTGCTCCGTTTCCGCCAGTCGGTCGGCGAGGTCTTGACCGATCTTTTGCTTGAATCCCTCCAGGAATTTGTCGGTGTGGATACTTCTTTCGACTGGCGTATCGCTACGGTACTCGTCGAGCATGATCTGCCGACGCCTATCATGGTCAGCGCACTCTTTGATCCACTTCTGTAGATCCCCGATTGCATCCTCGCGGAGCTTGCGGCGCTCCTCGGACTCCCCCAGACGCGGGCGGATGGTGGGATGCAAGTCCATCGCCCATTCTTCCTGAAACCATTGGGCTTCCTTCCTTGAGGGATTGTCCGGTGACCAACTGAACAGACGAGCCAGCAGCCAGAACGGGCGGACACTCTCGTCGAGCAACTCATCTGGAAGAGAGGGAGCCAGAACGGGATCGAACTGTACACCGGCAGCTTCAGCCTCGTCTGGTGTGAGGCGATACGGCGAGGCCACGAAGTAGCGTTCGAAGACGCGATACGCCAGCGCGACGGCGTCCAGGTTCGAGATCTCGAAGGCGGACGGGATCGGCTCATCCGGCTGACCGGCGAGGAGCCGGTACATCTCATGGAGCCGCTTCGCGTCTTCCCGTTCGCGGGTGCGCGTGACGACGCCGTAGCTGGCAGTCGCCGTGCGGAAGCCGAAGGGCCGGAGCGGGTGGCTGCGGGCACGCTGCTGCTTCTCCCAACCCTTCACGTCTCGCGGCACACCGGAGGCAAGGTCTAGTCGCTGCATCTCCTCCATGAGGGCGTGCAAGCCCGTCTCGTCGAAGAGGTACGGGTGGAGCGGCACGACGGGCGCGATGCCATCCGTGGGAACGGGCGTGTGTGCGAGGTCTGGCGATTCGTCTTGACGCCTCGGCGGGACCGGGGGCCACTGGCGGGCGACGAGCAGCGCGTCCTGCAGACCGACCGCGTACCGGGCGTTCAGCTTCTCCTGATCCGTCGCCACCACAATCGCCGGGCGCACCCGCACGCCCTCGCGCGCCGTGAACCGGTCCAGAAGTAAGGCGGTGGTCTCGGGAGACACAGGTGTCGCCGTCTCGACGAACTCCGCCAGCACGGCCACCTCGACCGCCCGAGGATGGAGAGCGGCTGTGCGCCATGACTCGGCGGCGGGATCGGTACCAGCGGTCACGTCCCATGCATCGCGGGCCGGATTCCAGTCGCGGAGCGAGAAGCCAGGCGCAGGAGCGAAGCCGGGATGGAGGGCGCGAAAGCGAGCCACGGCGCTCCGCTCAGATGGGCTGCACAGGACCGTCAGCCGGAGGCGGCGGTGATTGGGGCCGTGCAGCGACCGTGCCAGCCGAAGCGCGAGCGTCTGCCCTAGCATCCCGAACCCGACGAGGACGACATGCAGCGCCTCATCGTCCGCCCACGAGGCCTGGCGGTGGAGATCGGCCGCGACCAGCGACGCGGCGTTGTCGTGGACGCTGAAGAGGTAGTACTCCGTGCCGCCAGCCTCGCGGGGCAGCACCTCACGCTTGACGGCCGTGACGCCGATGCTCGGATCTCCGATGTGGACGTACACTCGACGGCCCCGGCCAGACGTGCTGCGCAGGATGGAGCCCGCGATTTCGAGGTTGCGCATGTCCTCACCGGTAGCGATGAACACCTCCTCGGCGGCAGCGAGCGGTACCCTCTCCAGCGCCTCGTCCGTCGTCGCGTCGCCCTCTTCCACGAGGACGCCGACGCGAACAGCAGCCTCGGCGCGGGGGCCGCGTTTGTCCAGCGCGAGGGCGTAGACCGGACGGCCCGACTGGCGGATCTCTTCGGCGAGCGCTCCACCGACCCAGCCTAGCCCGATCACCACCGCCGGACGGCGACGGAGGATGCCTCGGCGGAGCCGGAAGTGGAGACGTCGCAGAGCGCTTCGGACGCTCGGCGAGAGTTCGAGAGCAACGCCTAGGACGGCTGTGAACCCGAACACGAGCGCAGCGATCTGCGCGAGGGGCACCCCGATGCCATCCGCGCCTTCTGGGACGGAAAACGAGAAGATGGTAGCCGCCGAGAAAAAGCGTTCCGGCCCGAAGCTGGTCCCCGCGAGCGCGGCGAACGTGCTCCAATACGCAACCAAACCGCTGGCGGCGATGATGAGCAGGAGCCAAGCGGAGCGACGAGAGGGATTCATAGCGCTTCAAGGGGCAGGTATTCGAAGGGGTTCGCTTCTCCTGCTTTGACAGCTTCCACCCACGCGGGATCGAGAGTGTGCAGTGCACCCTGCGCGGTATTCGCGTACGAGTGCTCGTGCTCGGGACCGAGTCGGAAGAGAAAGATGGCGAGGGCGATCTGAGCGAGCGTGGCAGCCCCGTCCTGCTCACCGCTGTCCCACAGAACGTGGGCGAGGTTGAGATACCGGATGACGAGATTGACGTGACGGGGATCGAACTGCAGCCGCTCGATGCGGATCGCCTCCTCCAGCAGGCGCCGCGCCTCGGGCTCGTCGCTGAGGTGGGCGTAGAGACGACAGACGTGCACCTCGATCGGCATCGCGCCGGGCACCTCGCCCGTGAGGTGGACCACAGCGTCGGCCTCGCGAATCTGGTCCGCCAGCCAGGGCAGGGGAGTAGCGCCTCTGGCTCTTGCCGGAAATCTTCTCGCGCCACCACATCTGCGGGCGCACCCGGGAGAGCGTGGAGTTGTGCGCGAGGCGGCGGCGGTAGCCGCCCAGCTCGAAGGAAACGTCTGAGAGAAAAACAGTCAAGCGAGCGCCCGGGGAAGACGCTGAAAATGTAGAGAGTGCGAGCGGTGCCGCGCCAGAGACCTCGCGAGAGCCGTGCCGATTGGCGCCTGTCATCACCGTGCGTGAGCACCGCCAGCACACCCGCAGGGTCGCGGTGATCCTGCTCAGCCCTCCAGCAGCCTCTGCACGAGCGCCGGGGCCTCCTCAATTGTGCTGAGGTGCAGGATCTCGCGCCGCACGCGCATGGCGTCCTCACGGACCTGATACCGCAGCGCAGCTTCCACGTCTGAGAGCAAGTCCTGTCCGATCTGCAGGAGTCGCTGCTCGAACGCAGCTTCTTGGATCCGCTCGGCCGGGGCTCGCGCCAGGAACGAGAGTAGCCGCGGCGAGCGCCGCAGCGTGTAGATCGCTCGGGGAATGTCGATCACGATGTCCTCGACGTGGTCGTACCAGATCGGCCCCTTGTTGTCGGCTGGGATCGCTTTGAGCTGACGCCCGGTTTCGAGTGTAAGCCCCTCTGCTTCCAGCGCTCGGCGCAGCCGCTCCTGGTCGGCCTGATAGGTCGTCTCCAGAGAGGACGGGCGGACGTAGACGACGTGCCGATAGGCATCCGGGTACTCCGCGAGAAAGCCGCCCTCGGTGATCAGCCGGGCGAGAAAGTTGAAGTAGTAGCCCACCGCTAATCCGGCCGCCGCCGAGATATTGATGACGGGCGCCCGGTAGAACTGGCTCACGCGGTCATTGGCGAACGTGGCCGCGTTGGTGGTATCGAGGAAGTCGCGGAGAGGCTGGCGGAGCAGGTCGGCTAGCGTCGAGACCTCGAAGTCGCTGGCGATGTAACGGCGGACGCTTTGAACGTAGAACGGCACCTCGGTGCCTGCCGAGGCAACGAGCATGGACGGGATGCCGAGCGCGTGGACGAGCCCAAGCTCGTAGAAGACGTTGGCGCGGTCCGGGGTGCTCTCCTTCGGGTTGAGGTTGAACACCACGAGGTCGGCGGTGTCGAGCAGGTGGAGCACTCGCTGAACGATCTCGGGCTCGTTCTGCCCCTCGGGCATATGAACCGTCGCGCTCTGGACGCTGCGAGCGTCGAGGAGCGCACGGATCTCGTCTTCCTGCAGGAGGCGTTCGAGTGCGTCGCGGATTGGAACGGTCGAGGTCGGACCTGCGGGATCCTCGCCCATTGGGCCGAGGACGAGGATGTCGAGACGGCGGTCGCTGGCCCAGTCGGTACTCATCGGTCAGGGGGAAGGCGGTGGGCGCGCCGGCGCGCCCCGCGTGGCCGAACCTATGGCTGCGCGTTCGACTGACGATCCCTGCGGGCACACCGTGCTGTACTCCGCCCGCCTCGGCACGCCCACGGACCCACCGAGGCGGGGCGACTCCGCTGCCCACCGCCGCGCGCTCCTAGAACTGGAAGTAGAAAAATTCCGTCCCCTCGAAGACGCCGAAGACCGCGATGGTCAGCAGCGCCGCCGCGATGGCGAGCCCCTGCCGCGCGGGCGTCCACGTCGAAAAGTGCTCCATTGCCTCGTCCTTCCACTGGGCCAGCATCGCGAGGGTCGCGAAGAGCAGAAACGCGGGCAGCCACGGCGTGGCCTGCTCGATGCCCGCGCTCGTGAACCACTCCCCGAGCCAGTTCACCACGTAGGTCCACTGGGAGTTGCCCTCCGGCAGCGTGGAGGAGCGGAACACCATCCAGTGCGAGAGAAAGAACACAAAGAAGCCCGTCACGAGCAGCGCGTGCGAGAGCCCGTTACTGATCCCTCGCGTAGCGATCTGCTCCTTGCCCGTCGCGATGCGGAGGCCCTGCGGCCACGGCACCTTGGCCCACACGTTGCGGCTCCAGTAGCGGTGGATGCTGAGGAGCACGCCATGGTAGAGGCCCCAGAGCACGAAGCCCCAGCCTGCCCCGTGCCACAGCCCGCCGAGAATCATCGTGATCGTGAGATTGCGGTAGGCGGCAGTGTTGCCGCCCCGGCTGCCGCCGAGCGGGATGTAGAGGTAGTCCCGCAGCCACGTGGAGAGCGAGATGTGCCAGTGCCGCCAGAACGCGCTCGGGTTGGTGATCAGGAACGGCTTGCCGAAGTTGATCATCAGCTCGAAGCCCATCAGCTTGGCCGTGCCCCGCGCGATGTCCGAGTAGCCTGAAAAGTCGCCGTAGACCTGGAAGGCGAAGCAGGCCGAGAAGAGGAAGGCGCCGAGCCAGCCGTACTCGGGGGTGTCCGTCTGGAAGCCGAGGTCGGCGATGCGGCCGAGCTGGTCCGCGATGACCACCTTCTTGACGAAGCCGAGGAGGATGAGCCACGCGCCGTCGGTGAACTGGGAGCGGCTGAACGTGCGGGCCTGCTGGACCTGCGGCATCAGCGTCTGCGCCCGCTCGATGGGTCCCGCGACGAGCTGCGGGAAGAACGAGACGTAGAGCGCGAAGTCGAAGAAGTCGTCCACGGCGCGCATCGTGCCGCGGTAGACGTCCACGGTGTAGCTGAGCGTCTGGAACGTGTAGAACGAGATGCCGACCGGGAGGATGACGCCCAGCGTCGGCCAGTCCGGCGTCATGCCGAGGCTGAGCATCAAGTCCTCGGCGCTGCCGGAGAAGAAGTTGAAGTACTTGAAGAAGCTTAGCACCCCGAGGTTGACCGCGAGGCTGACCCAGAGGTAGGGGCGGAGCGTCTTCTTGAGGGCGCCCGCCTCGGCGTCCGGCCCGACCGCCTCGCGCCTCGCGTCGATGCGCCGCGCCACCCAGAAGTCCACGACGGTGGAAAGCGCGATGAGGAGCAGGAAGCGCCAGTCCCACCAGCCGTAGAAGACGTAGCTCGCGACGAGCAGAAACCGGTTCTGCAGCCGGGCCTTTCGCAGCAGGTAGTACGCCCCGATGACGACCGGGAGGAAGACGAGGAACGCGAGGGAGTTGAAGATCATCGCGCGGCTCCGTCCGACTGATGGGTCTCAGAGGAAACGCTCGCGACTGTGACGAGTGAGTCCGGCCGCACGGGCGTCTCGCCGAGGATCTCCTCGCGCAGCACCTCCACTAGTCCGGCGGTGAACCGCTCTTGGCCCCGCTTCGAGCCATGGGCCGGGTCCTTGAAGTCGGCGTGCTCCAGGCGAGGAAGGCGGGCCTCCTCCACGTAGTGGACGCGCTCGTACCGCTCCCCAAGGCCGCGCAGGACGGACAACATCTGCGCCCGCGTGCCCTCCGGCAGGCGCGCTTCCAACGCGGGGTGAACCGTGCCTGGCAGGAGGTAGAGGTCGATGCCCGCCGCGTCGGCGCGCTGGGCGAAGACTTCGAGAGCGCGGTACTGGAAGTCGACGGGTTCACCGTAGATGAGGAGCCGCGCGCGGCGCTCCAACTCGGCCTGGAAGATGGGATCGTCCTCCGCGATGTCCTGAATGGCCTTCGGGTTCGGAAGGTCGTCGTCGGGGAGGTTCATCTCCGCCGGGCGCGGGACACTGGTACGACCTAAGAATCGCTGCGAGAGTGGACTTCGAAGCCGATAGGCTGGGACGGCAGCCGAGATCCAGCCGTTGCGGACACGGTCGCGGTCCCAGTCCGCCTCACCACCGAGGCGGGCGAAGTCAGACAGAGCGCCTGCAGAGGCGAAGAGCGGGAGGTGCTCCAGGCCGGTGCCGCGTAGGAACGAGACCTCGCTGAGGTAGAGCACGAGGGCATCGGGGCGGACGCGCTCCAGGTCGTCCTGCAGGAGAAGCAACGAGTAGGGCTTCGCGGCAGGGAAGTTGAGTTGCGCTGCGTAGAGGTCGTCGCCAAGGGCCTCGTTGATCTGGTCCTCGTCGATCTGCGTACCCGCCTGGCTGCTCCCAATGATGCCGACCAGGCGCTCCGCGTTCGCATCCGTCGCGATGGCCTGGCGGACGTAGAAGCGCGAGACATCGTGCGCGCTGCCGCCCGCGTACATCGCGAACCAGAAGAGCCCGGTCCGCGCCATCACGGCAAGAATCACGTTCGCCTCCACGAAGAAAAGCGCCCCGAGCGGCAGCCACGCCCCCTTCCACTTGGACACCCTCGGCACCACGGCCCAGTTCAGCGCCCACGCGCCCACGATCGCCGCCGCGATGACGAGCGCGTCCCGGAGCCGGTGGAGAAAAAACGGAGCGGCGTCGCGGAGTTTACCGTCTGTGGCGGCGCGGACGGCGCCCCGAAGACGGTCGGCCAGTACGCCCGCGAGGGCGTCTCCTGCGAGGACGTAGACCGTCCAGCCTAGCGCGAGCAGCGCTGTGGAAGCGAGGAGGAGCCGGGGAAGCGGTCGGGGCACGGGCGCCGAAGCTAGGGATCCGCGAGGTTTCCGGCCCGCCCGGACCGCCTCGGGAGCGCTTCCGGGAGCCCGAGACTCCGTAGCGGGGTACGGGCGCATGCCCTCCGATCCGCCCGGACCACCACTAGCTTTCGCCCCGTCCTCTCCGACCCGTGGCGCGATTTGTTCTCCTGCTCGCCGTGCTGGTGCTCGCACCGGCTCTCGCTGCCCAACCCACGGGTGATGAGTCCGCTACGCTGGCGGGTATCGTGCGCGAGGCTGGGACAGGCGAGGTGCTCCCTGGAGCGAGTGTCCTCCTCACAAGCCTTGACGCGCCTAACGCCACCCCGAGAGGCCGCGCCGCCACTGCTGAAGGCGGCTTCATCTTCACCGACGTGGCGCCCGGCCGGTATACGCTCCGCGCTTCGTTCACCGGGCACGTCACCCGGACCGACACCCTCGCGCTGGAGCCCGGTGCCGAGATCGAGTACGTGATCGAACTGCGCCCGCGCGAGATCGGCGATGTGCTCGTCGAGGCGGGCTCGGATCGCGAGCCGATCCAGGCCGGACGCGTCGCCCTCCGCCCAGCGGAAATCGCCAACCTCCCCGGCCCGGATCCCGGCGGCGACCTCCTGCAGGCCATCACCTTCCAACCCGGGGTCGTCGCCCTCGGCGACCGAGGCGGCCAACTCACCGTGCGCGGCGGCACGCCGGTTCAAAACCTCGTGCTCGTGGACGGCATCCCACTGTTCCAGCCATTTCACATCGTCGGGTTCTACTCTGCCATCCCGGCCGACGTGGTCTCGCAGGCCGACATCTATGCGGGCGGCTATCCCGCACGCTACGGTGGTCGCATCTCATCCGTCGTAGACGTGACCACGCGCAACGGCAGCAAGCAGCGCTTCGCGGCACGAGCGACGGCGGCACCCTTCCTCGCGGGACTCCAGCTCGAAGGGCCCATCGTGCCCGGCGCCGTCTCTGCGGTGGTGAGCGTGCGCGAGTCCGTCGTGGAGGACGTGGGGCAGGCCGTGGGGCGTGATTTCCCGTACCGCTTCGGCGACGCACTCGCGAAGGTCCACGCCCAACTCGACGGCACGACCTTCCTGACCGCCACCGCGCTCCGCACGAGCGACCGGGGGGCACTCGCGGCCGGACCCAACGGCGAGGCGGGCGTCCGCTGGAGCAACGAGGGCGCAGCAGGGCGCTTCTTTTCCATCTCGCCCCACTTCGCCGCCGCCCTCGATATCGGCGTTTTTGCCACGCGCTACACCGCTGAGTTCGAGCCCACGCGCGGCGCCACCCGCGCTTCCACGGCCAGCGCCTACGGCGGCAACTTCGGCTACGTCTACTACCTCGGCCCCCACACCGTTCGGGCCGGATTTGGCGGTCAGACCTTCCTCTTCGATTACGCCTTCGACACCTTCGAGGGCAGTACCCGCGAGAACACAACCGAAGGCCACTTCTTCGTAGACGCTGACATCGCGATTGGCCCGCGGATCACGCTGGAGCCCGGCATCCGAATCCAGGGCTTTCCGAGCCAGACCCGGAACCCCTCTGTGGAACCTCGGGGCCGGGCCACCTGGGAGATCACAGACGACCATGCGGTCTCCCTGGCGGGCGGCCTCTATCGCCAGGAGATCATCGGCCTCGCAGACCAGCTCGATGTCGGTGACGGGTTCATCGCTTGGGCCCCCACCATTGACGGGCGGGGCATTCCTCGCGCCGTGCATGGCATCGCGGGGTGGGACGGCCGCTTCGGTCGCACGTTCGGCCTCGGCGTGGAGGTCTACGGCAAGCAGCTCTACAATCAGGTTCTTCTCCTCACAGACCCGGAGCCCGCCCGCGTAGACGGCGAAGTCATCGGCCTGGACATGCGCGCGGATTGGCGCCTGGGTCCCCTTTCGCTGGACGCTGTGTACGGCCTCTCGCGGACGGTCTACCGCGACACCTACCGCCAGGGCAACCGCGCTTCGACCGAGGGCGAGGCCCCGGACGCCTACAACCCACCTCACGACCGCACGCATCGCGGTCGCCTCGTGGCTCGCGTGGACGCCGCAGGGTGGTCTCTCGGGGCTCGCGCCGAGCTCGCCTCCGGTCGCCCCTACAGCCGTGTCGTCGGGGCGTTCTTGGACGTAGGCGGTCGCCGCCCCTCGGATACACGCACCGAGGAGGGGCAGCCTGCCGTCGTGCTCACGGACACGCCCTACGACACCCGTACACCCGCGTACTTCCGCCTCGATCTTTCCGCCGAACGTCGGTTTGACCTCGGCGCGGCGGGGCTCGTCGTGCAAGGCTCCCTCATCAATGCCACCGATCGCGCGAATCTCTACACGTTCGACCTCTTCCAGGGCGAGCGGGTGGACCAGTTCCGTGTCATCCCGTCGGTCGGCATCCGCGTGGAGGTGGAGTGATGCGCGAGACGGCTTCCAGACCACAGATCACGGATGACTCCTCCCGCCTCGGTACCGAGGCGGGCTCCCCTGTCCACCTGCGACCAGACCGTCACCGCTCGCGGCCGTCCACTGGACCGGCGCTGAGAGCACTCGCTGCACTGATGCTCGCACTCAGCCTCGCGGCCTGCTCCACGGACTTCGACCCCTTCGCGGACGGCCCTCCGTACTTCGCCCTCGACGCCGCCCTGGACTCTCGCGACGATACCCTCTTCGTCCGCGTGCAAGACTTCCGGGTCCCCCCGGGCGCGGAGCCCGCTCTCCTCGACGCACGGGTGACGCTGGAGTCTCTCTCAACGGGCGCGGCTGTCGCCTTGCGAGATTCCCTCACGCTTCTGGACGCAGGCACTACCGGCCATCTCTTCTGGACGACAGCCTCCATCGAGGGAGGCCAGACCTATCAACTGCGAGCCGCTCGCGCAGGGGACGAGAGCGCCGCATCCACCGCCCAGTTCGAGATCCCCACTCCCCTCATCGCGGACACCAGTGCAGCCTCTGCCAGCACCCCAAGCCGCCGACTCGACCTCAACGGCCTCCTGGTCCGCCCTGCGCCGGTTCTCGTGACCTACGACGCTCGCCGACTCGACACGGGGCAGACTGCCACAGTCACCGTGACCTACTTCCCCTTCAACCAGCGGAACAGCATCCTCGTCTCTCTCGGAGGGGATGCGGACCGCATCCTGGGCGAGTTGGGGCTTCCGGACGATGATCCCCAGCAACGCGCCATCGTGACAGATGCGCGCGTGACGTACCGCACGGCTGCTCCCAGCCCCGTAGAGGTCGCGGACGGGCGTGGCCTCATCCTCTGGCGTGCCACCCTGACGGCAGACTGGCGGGTTCCCGCAGAAGCTCTCGCGGCGGTGAACCTTCAGGACGGACAGGACGGGTGAGGTTCGCGGCCATCGTCCCGGCGCTGAACGAGGCCGCGACGGTTGCCTCCGTGGTTCGTGCGCTGCGGTCGTACGGCGCGGATCCGGTCGTGGTGGTAGACGGCGGCTCGCGCGATGGCACCGTCCGGGAGGCCACCGAGGCGGGCGCCCTCGTGCTCATGGAGACGCGGCGCGGCTACGGTCGGGCCTGCCTCGCGGGGCTCGCGGCCTTAGCCGAGGCTCCGCCCGAAGCCGTCGTCTTCACCGATGCCGACGCAAGCGACGACCTCACGGACCTCCCGGCGCTTCTCGACGCACTGGAGACCGCCGACCTCGTGGTCGGGAGCCGCGTGCTCGGAGCGCGCGAGGGACGCGTGGAGACGGGCGCCTTGACGCCGGTGCAGCGCCTCGGCAATGCTCTGGCGAGTCGCCTCGTCCGCGCCCGCTGGGGCACTGCATGGACGGACCTCGGACCCTTTCGCGTGATCCGGTGGGACGCGCTCCAAGCCCTCGGGATGAAGGACGAGACCTGGGGATGGACCGTCGAGATGCAGGCGCGGGCAGCACGGGCTGGGCTCCGCTGCGCCGAGGTGCCTGTCGGCTACCGCCGCCGCCGGGCAGGCGAGAGCACCATCAGCGGAACGCTCTCCGGCAGCATACGAGCAGGCGCGAAGATCCTCTGGACCATCGGCGCGCTGGCGCTCGGGCGCCGCTGAGGCGAGATCGCGACGCGACCCACCGCCCTGTTCCGCCCGCCTCGGGTTGTTCGCGGAGACACCGAGGCGGACGCGGTGGAGTCCGCCGGATGCACGGACGGCGCGCCGTGCCGATCCTGTAACATGCTTGCTCTCCTCCTCGCCCTCGCCGTGGCTCCCGACACCGTCCTCGTCATCGCCCATCGTGGCGCCAGCGGCCACCGGCCGGAGCACACTCTCGAAGCCTACCGCCTCGCAGTGGACCAAGGCGCCGATGTCATCGAACCCGACCTCGTCAGTACTGCCGACGGCGTCCTCGTCGCCCGCCACGAGAACGAGATCTCCGGCACGACCGACGTCGCCTCGCGCCCCGAGCTCGCCGATCGCCGCACCACCAAGATCATAGATGGCGAGGAGGTCACGGGCTGGTTCACCGAGGACCTCACGCTGGCCGAGTTGAAGACCCTTCGCGCCATCGAGCGCCTGCCCGACCTCCGTTCTACCGCCTACGACGGGCAGTTCGAGGTGCCGACGCTGGACGAGGTGCTCGCGCTGGCCCGCGAGATGGGCGAGGCGCGCGGCCGACCCGTCGGGCTCTACCCCGAGACAAAGCACCCCAGCTACTTCCGGGAGATCGGTCTACCGCTGGAGGAGCCGCTGCTCGCCGCGCTGCACGGCGCGGGCTACACGTCACGCGAGGCGCCCGTCTGGATCCAGTCCTTTGAGGTCGAGAACCTCCGCCAGTTGCGCGAGGCGACCGATCTCCGGCTCGTCCAACTCGCGTACCCCGGCGGCTCCCCAGCGGACCGCCCAGACCTGACCTACGACGCGATGGTGACGCCCGATGGCCTCACCGAGATCGCGACGTACGCGGACGCCATCGGTGTTCACAAGGCGATGGTGCTGAATCTGGAGACGGCCGCTCCAACCGAGCTGGTCGGGTCCGCACATGCGGCTGGTCTGCACGTCCACGTCTGGACGATCCGTGCTGAGAACGTTTTTCTCCTTCCTCCCTTCCGCACGGGCGATGATGCCGCCCACGGCGACCTCTCGGGGGAAGTCCGCGCTCTCGCCGAGGCGGGCGTGGATGGCCTCTTCTCGGATCACCCCGACCTCGTGCTTGCAGCCCTTGGGCGATAGCTCTCACGCAGACGCAGGCCACCAGACGTGGGGCACCAGACGTGGGCCCCCCTCGCGGTGACTCCCTCCGCCTCGGCACCGAGGCGGTGTACCTCAGAGAGATGCCGCTCTACGCCGTCGCCCACCTCGCCGGAGTCAGACGATGCCCGCGCGACGATCCACATGCCGGAGGGGCACCGAGAATGCGCCTGACGAGGCAGTTCGGAGCATTCAGATCCAAGCCACGACCGCAGGGGACCCGATGCCGTCTCGCCACCTCTTCACGAACCTAGTTTTGCCCTATCTGTACCCTCGGTCCCGAAGCCAAACCTCGGCAGTGCCCGACCCCAACCTTCTCACTGTCCGCCAGGCCGCTGATCTCCTCGGCGTCCACGTCGATACCATCCGGCGCTGGACGGACGAGGGCCGTCTCCCGGAGACCCGGACCCCCGGCGGCCATCGCCGAATCCCGCGCGATGCGGCCGAAGCCCTCCGCCAGACCGGGCGCAAAGGCACCGCGCGGACGCCGCTCGCCGGAGGCCTCCCGGAGACCAACAACCCCGCCGACCGAGCCTGGGCTCAGCACGCCGTCGTCCACACGCGATACGAGATCAGCACCCACTCAGACGAGGACTGGTCAGACGCGCTCTCCGAAGAGGAGAAAAAACAGAGCCGCGAGAACGGGCGGCGGCTCATGGGGCTCCTGCTCCAGTACGTCTCTGGAACCACCGACGAGGACAACCTCTGGCCCGAGGTCCGGCGGCTGACGCGCAACTACGCGCGCAAGCTCAAAGCGCACGGCGTCCCCTACGCGGAGGCGCTCCGCGCCACCCACTTCTTCCGCGATGTGCTCTCCGAGAGCACGGCCTACTACCCGCACCTGCACGAGCAGCCCGTCTCGGATCAGGTCGCGCTCGTGCGCAAAGTCAACCGGTTTACCAACGAGGTCCAACTCACCATTGCGGACGCATACGACCGCGAGACGTAAGCCCTCGGGCTCCGAGAGCCCTTTGTGAAACCGGCGGAAAAGGAGTCCGCCACAGGCGCGAAACCCTGGGACGAGCCCCTAGCTTTCTATCTGGACTCAGTCTACATAGCAGTGAGACGCCTCCTCGTTTTCTCTCTCCTCTTCGCTGGGACTGCGGCAGCGCAGTCCGTCGAAGGCACCATCAAGGCCGAGGGTGCCCCGGTCCCCTTCGCCAGCGTACGCCTCGCCGAGACTGAGCGCGGCACCGCCGCCGATGCCGAGGGCCGCTACCGGCTCGATCTCCCCGAGGCGGGCGGCTTCATGCTGCTCGTCAGCGCCGTCGGGCACGAGACCGCCCGCGTGACTGGCACTGCTGCCGAGGGCGAGACGGTCCGCCTCGACGTGACACTGGAGCCAGTCGCGCTCGATCCAGGCCGCGTCGTCGTGACGGCGACTCGGACCACGAAAGCGCTCGAAGACATCGCCGTTCCGATCACGGTTGTGACGGCGGAGGAGTTGCGCGAGCAGGGCGCCGTCCGCCTCTCGGACGCGCTCGAATCGCTCCCGGGCCTCTTCCTCACAGAGGACCACGGCACCGGCCTTCAGATTCAGGGTTTCGACCCGGACTACACGCTCATCCTCCTCGATGGCGAGCCGGTCATCGGGCGCACGGCCGGAACCCTCAGCCTGAACCGGATCCCGGTTGCTGGGTTGGAGCGCGTCGAGATCGTGGAGGGACCGTCGTCCTCGCTCTACGGCTCCGAGGCACTCGCAGGCGTCGTCAACCTCGTGACCTCGTTTCCCGAAGCAGGGCGGCAGGTCGCGGGCACGAGGCTGCGGGCGGGCTCTTACGGTGAGACCGACCTCGTGGCGGAGGGGGCCATCGGGCGCGACAACTGGGGCGCGCGAGTCCTCTTCAACCGCTACGGCTCCAACGGCTACGACCTCACCCCTGAGTCCTTCGGCGCGACGATCCCCGAGTTCGCGGACTACACCGCGGATCTGCGCACCCGCGCGGACCTCGGCCGGACCACGTTCAGCCTCGGCGCCCGCCTCGCGACTCAGGACCAGAGCGGCGGGTACTCTCAGGGCAGCGGTGCAGACGAGGTCCGCTTCGATGACCGCGCGAACCGCACGGACTGGAGCGTCCACCCCGAAGTCAACGTCCGACTCTCCGATCAGATCGGAGTCACCGGCACGCTCTACGGCGCTCGCTACCAGACCGAGACGCGCTTCACCCGCCAATCCGACGGCGCCGTCACCTTCTCCGACGACTTCGACCAGCAGTACGGTAAAATCGAGGTGCAAGCCAACGGGCTCTGGAATGCGGAGCATCTCACCGTTGCAGGCGCAGGCGTGATCGGCGAGCGGCTGGCGGGCGACCGGTACCAGCCCAACGCGGCAGGAGGCCGTCCCGAGGCCACGCAGATCTTCGCCTTCGCGCAGCATGAGTGGGCGCCCTCGCGTCTGCTCGAACTCAACGCGAGCGCCCGCTTCGATGCTCATTCGGACTACGCCGCGCGGCTGTCACCCAAGGTCTCCGCTCTGCTCCGCCCGACCGAGGCCGTCCGCCTCCGCGCGAGCGTTGGCAGTGGGTTCAAGGCCCCCGCCTTCCGCCAACTCTATCTCACGTTTACCAACGCCGCTGCTGGCTACAGCGTCTTCGGCTCCACCCGCCTGGCGGAAGGCCTGGCAGGTCTAGAGGCCGACGGCCAGATCGCGCAGCAGTTCATCGATCCCACGACGCTCGATCCGATCCGCTCGGAAAGCTCTATCGCGTTCAACATGGGCACGAGTGTGGACGTGGCCTCGTGGCTGAACGTGGACGTGGGCGGCTTCTGGAATGAGGTCAACGACCTTATCGAGACGCAGCCGGTGGCGATGAAGTCCAACGGACAGCAGGTCTTCGCCTACTTCAACCTCGCGGAGGTCTACACCCGAGGTATCACCAGCACGCTCACGGCCCGCCCGGCGGACGGACTCGAAGTCTCCACTAGCTACCAGTTTCTCCAGGCACGCAACCGCGAGATCGTCCGGGGCCTTCAGGAGGGTGGCGTCTTCGGTCGCGACCCGGACGGCCGCGAGTACCGGCTCACCCTCGGCGACTATGACGGCCTCTTCGGGCGCTCTCCGCACGCCGCCACGCTTCGCACGCGCTACCGCCTGGGCGCGCTCGGTCTCAGCGAGACCGTCGCCGCCCTACAGGGGCGCTGGCGCAGCCGCTACGGCTACGCGGACTTCGATGGCAACGGCATCGCCAACCGGCCCGACGAGTTCGTCCCCGCCACGCTCGTCCTGGACCTCACGCTCTCGCACGAGTTCGCACTGCCCACCGGACGGCTGGCGGCACAACTCGGCATGGACAACGTGCTCGGCACCACGCGTGGCACACTCGTGCCTTCGCTTCCAGGCCGGACGGTCTTCGCATCCCTCGGCTTCACGCTCTGACGTTCCCGCCTCGGTTCGTCCATGGGACCTCCCGAGGCGCCCCCACTCGCCCCCTGAGGGCCCTGACTTCACCACTGGCGCTTCGCAGCGCCCTCCTGATATGAACCGCTTCACTCTCTGCGCGCTCCTTCTTGGCGCGCTCACCCTCACCGCCTGCGACTCCGCCGACCCTGAGCCGGACCCAATCCCACTCGATGTCCAGACGGCTACGAACATCCCCGCGGACCTCGCCATCGGCTTCGGCCCGACTGGCCCGGTCGGTCGGGAGTTGTTCACCCTCTACGACATCGACACCGGCTCGATCGTCCTCTCGTCTAACGAGACGGACCCCGCCGTCCGGGCTGCTGACTCGACGGGGACGGCTTGGGACATCGGCTTTAAGACCACGACGATCATCTTCAACAGCGGGATCAGTGGTCCGGGCACGGTTCGCGGCCAGCTTCTGGAAAGCACGCTCTTCGCCGAGTTGACAGAGGCGCCAGCGGACGGCTACCTCCAGGACGGTCAGAACTCCTGCCCCGCCGTCGAAACACCAGGGGGCACCTTCCCCGGTGCGCCGTATGCCGTCTGCACCGGTTCGGACAACGGCTGGTACAACTACAACGGCCAGCTCAACCTCGTCTCGCCGCTCGCGGGCCGCACCATCGTTCTCCAGACAAGCGAGGGCGACTATGCGAAGATGCGCATCCTGAGCTACTACGAGAACAACCCGGCCACCCCAGACCCCAACACAGACACGGGCCGCTACTACACGTTCGACTACGTTCTCCAGCCGGACGGCTCGCGCGGCTTCGAGACCACCACCCCGGTCACTCTTTAGCTCTCTCGCCCCGCTGGTCCCCACCACCAGCGGGGCGCTTCGCTTTTATGGCTACCCCCACGGCCCTCGCGGATCCTACCCTCGCCACTTGTGATCGTGGGACCATCCGCCTCTGCCACTGCTGCGGGAACATCGCGCTACGGTTCAACGGCGTAGGCCTCACCATGACACGGGACGAGATGGCGCGCATGCGAGACACACTCTCGGCTGTCTGCGGCGCGATGGACCAACCCGGAGCCGTCTGGGGCTGGTCCCTTCGCGCCGAGACCGCTCGCCAATCCGTCACCTTCGACCTCTGGGACGACGACGCAGACGTGCTCTCGGACTTGCTTCATCAGGCCACGGTCATCCTCGCCCTCGATGAGCTTCTGCTCGGTGCGCTCGGCCCGAGGCCGCCGGCTTAGGAGACGCGAGGTCGCCCGCCTCGGCGCCGAGGCGGGCACTCACGAGGTGCGCTCCATGAGCCACGCGCCCCACAACAGCGATTGGTGGAACCGGACGCGCGGGCCGAACCCGGCAGCGGTGCTTTCTCGCGAGAGCGTCTCCTCATCCGCGAGACAGACGTTCTGGTTTACCCGACCGAAGAACGCTTCTGCCTCTTCTTCCGGCATTCCCGCACCGAGGACCGTGCGGCGCCATGTCCCCATCAGGAGCTCATGTGCCGCCTCGGCGCCCGGTCGGAACAGGTCGGCCTGGACGAACGGAGCTCCGGGCCGGAGGCGCTCGGCGATAGCAGCAAAGAACTGCACTCGCCCGTCTGAATCGAGAACGAAGTGGGCGACGCAGATAGACGTGGCAGCGTCGAAGGGGCCCAGCGGCGCGGCGTCTGTGGTGCCCTCTACATAGCGAACGCGGCCGGTCATCCCCGCCGCATCCACACGCTCGGCGCACTTCGCGAGCATGTCGGGCGATGGATCGACAGCGGTGAAGTGCCAGCCCGGCGCCACGCGCCCGAGCCGCTCGACCTCGGCCCCCGTCCCGGCGCCTACGATGAGGAGGTGTGCCGTTGGACTCAACGCGCGCAGGAAGAGCGTCGCGATGTGATCGTGCAAGACATCGTAGCCCGGCGCGATACGGCGGATGTGAGTGTCATAGCCCGCGGCGCGGCGCGCGTCGAACCCGGGGTCGGTAGAACGATCCATGAGCGGTAGGAACAGGGCGGAGTCTCCGATCTCGGCGCCGAGGCGGGGAAAGCCAGGAGGCCCTTCCGCTCCTACAATATCACCGATGAGCCAGGGAAGACGAGCTCCTCCCGGAGCCTGTCGGGGTTCGATTGGGTCCCGGCGACAGACTCAGGTTCGGGCGTAGGCACTGGGGCGACGCGGTCACTGTCTGGCCTCACGGGGCGAATCTCCCTTTGGCTCTGGAGCCAGGCGGCGTGCATCGGATCCACTGGCAGGTTCTCGCCCTCTGGACTGACAGTAGAGGGGGCCTCTCGATGCGCCCTCGGACCTCCCGGGCTCGTCGACATCTTGGATTCGAACCGTCCCGAAAGCGATCCTTCCATCTGCTCTGTAGGGCGCGGAGCCTCGTTGGGGATCGTCTCCTGAGACATTACTTCACGAGGGAGATCCATCGCGGTCTCCTGTGGTGCAGTCTCCGCAGCTGACTCTGACGCTTCCGCATTCGTACGCGTCTCGCACGCAGCGAGCGGCAGCAAAACGAGCAGGGCGAGGCGGAACCGCATCGCCAAAAAATACGCAGGGACGAGCGAAATCCTAGGGGCTTTCCCCATGCCACTCCCCTTGGCCCCTCAGGCGTGGGAATGGGCTATGCCGTAACGGAATCCAGACGGGGAAGGGCGCCGAGGATCTCGCGCCATGCACTCAGCTCCGGCTCCCCTGGCTTGCGCTTGCCGAAGAACTGGACGATGATCTCGCCCGAGGCATCATAGGTCTCCAGCGAGGTCACGTCACCGTCCTCCGTCGGCTTCACGACGACCCAGGACTCGGTAATCTGGTTCTCGTCCAGGTGGAGGTTGAAGCCGGGGTCCAGCACGTTGAACCAAGGGCCGTACTCTTTGAGCTTCTTGACGACGCCGGAGTGGATCTGCACCCCGCCCCGATTGCCGACGAAGATCATCAGTTCTGTCTGCGTCTCCGCAGCGCCCTCCAGCACGCGTCGCGCGGAGACGCCGTCCACGCGCTCGGCGAAGCGTCCCTCCGCGAGGCGGAGCCCCTGGGTACGGCTCACGCCGAAGTCGTTCAGCAGCGCGAAGAAGTCGTGGGTGTCCTGGAGCGCGGCCCAGGCCGCGAGGAAGCCATCGGCGTCGACCTCCGCATCGGGGGTCTCCGCCTCGGGAGCCGGGCGGGGGTCCACTTCTAACGCGATGATTCCAGCGGCGTGGCGCTCTACGAGAGCCTCGTAGGCCTCCACGTCGCTCTTTCGCGTGAGGAAGACCTTGTGGACGGCGTCGCCGTGGGCGTCGAAGAACTGGAGGCTGCGGCGGAGGCCGTCGCGGCTGCCGTCCCAGGGCGTGCTGACGGCGAACCCGAAGCGCCATCGCGCGCAGAACAGCCGCAGGTCGATAGGCTCGTCGAGGACCATGCCCATCCCGTGCGGGAGCTCGGTGTGGACGTTCTCGTAGACGCCGTGCTTCTCGTGGACGCAGGCGTCGTTGCGGGTCAACGCCATCACCTCGCCCAGCGCTTCCAGCTCGGGCAGGATCGCGCGCCAGTTTTTGCCGGGGCGGGTGAGCGGGATGGCCGTCCCGTCCACGCCGGTCGCGAGGAGTTCGGCCTCGCTCGCGCCCATCTCGCGGGCGGCGGCGCGGATGCGGGTCTTCGGGTTGGCCTCGCGGAAGGCGGCGAAGGCGTCTCGGAGATCGGTCATGAGTCGGTCGGCCTCGGCACCGAGGCGGGAGGGGGCGCAGCACGCCGCGCCCGTGCGGGATCGGAATCAGGGGGGCTCAGCGCACGGCTGCGCCCGAGTGCGGATGCCGTCAGGGTACGGCAGAGAGGGAGGTGCGCGGAACCCCCTCCGGGATGGGCACCACGAGCGGGCAGTCCGCGCACGGGTTGGCCGTCACGACGACCGCGATACCGAAGGCGGAGCGGATCACCTCGGGCGTGAGGACGCCCTCGGGCGTGCCGGAGGCGACGAGGCGGCCCTCCGCCAACACGGCGATCCGGTCGGCGTACTGCGCCGCGAGGTTGAGGTCGTGCAGGACCGCGAGCACGCCGACGCCCGCCTCCGCCTCGGTGCGCGCGACGCGGAGGACGGTGTGCTGGTGCGCGAGGTCGAGGGCGCTCGTGGGTTCGTCGAGGAGGAGATATCGCGAGGCGTCTTCCGGGGCTGACGCGTTTCCTGCGGCGTCGAGTTGGCAGAGCGTGCGCGCGAGGTGCACGCGCTGCTTCTCACCGCCGGAGAGCGTCGGGTAGCTCCGGGCGGCGAGGTGGAGCACCTCGGCACGGCGCATCGCGCGCTCGGCAGCGTCGAGGTTGTCGGCGTGGGTAGACGTGTGGGGCGTGCGTCCGAGAAGCACCACGTCCAGGACGGAGAACCCGAAGGCGAGCGCGGACTGCTGCGGGAGGACGGCGCGGCGCCTCGCCAGAGTCTCCGCTGCGAAGCTGCGGATCGGCTGCCCGCCGAGGTGGGCGGCGCCCGCCGTCGCGGTCATCTCCCCCGCGAGGACGCGGAGTGCCGTCGTCTTGCCCGCCCCGTTGGGCCCCACGATGGCGAGCACCTCGCCCGGCGCGACGGCCAGCGAGAGGTCGTCCAGCAGTGTCGCGCGGCCGATGCGGACGGAGACGGAGTCGAGGGTGAGCACGGAGGAGGGGGAGAGCGCGAGTCGGCCCGCCTCGGTGCCGAGGCGGAGGGAGGCGGGTCTACATCACGCGGTTGCGGACGAGCAGCCACAGGAAGAATGGACCGCCCACGAGCGCCGTCACAATCCCGATGGGGATCTCGGCAGGCGCGAGGAGGGTCCGGGCAGCGAGATCGGCGAGGACGAGAAGCGTGGCGCCGCAGAGCGCAGCGCCCGGTAGCAGCGCGCGATGTCCGGGACCGAGCGTCAGGCGGACGAGGTGCGGCGCGACGAGCCCTACGAACCCGATCAATCCCGAGACGGCCGTGGCCGCGGCGACGGACAACGCGGCGAGCCCGACCGAGACTTGCTTGACCCGCTGCGTGTCGATGCCGAGGTGGCGGGCCTCGGCCTCGCCGAGCAGCATCGCGTCCAGCGCGCGCGCCAGCCACGGCGCCGCCAGGAGCACGGAGCCCACGAGCGGGACCGCGACCGCGAGCGAACTCCACGTCGCGCCGCCCAGGCTGCCGAGCGTCCAGAAGGTGAGATCGCGAAGTTGGCCGTCGTCGGCGAAGAGGATGAGCGAGCCGACGGCCGCGCCACAGAGCGCGTTGACTGCGATTCCGGCCAGCAGCATCGTCGTGACGGACGTACGGCCCACGCGCGTCGCGATGCGGTAGACGAGGATCGTCGTGGCGAGGCCACCGACGAACGCTGCGGCTGCGACCGTCGCGGGACCGAGGAGGCTCGCAGCGGAGACAGCGACCGAGGCGCCGAGAACGATGGAGACCGCCGCGCCCAGCGCTGCCCCGCTGGAGACGCCTACGAGTCCGGGGTCCGCGAGGGGGTTTCGGAACAACCCCTGGAGCACAGCCCCGCCCACGGCCAGTCCGGCACCGACGACCACGCCGAGCAGCACACGCGGCAGCCGGATGTTGAGCAGCACCGCCTCCTGCTGCGCCGTGACGCCCGCTGTGACCGGCAATCCGAGCCGCTCCGCGAAAACCCCCAGTACCTCGCCCGGCGAGAGTGCGACGGCCCCCACCGCGACCGACGCCAGCATCCCGCCGACGAGCGTCACCCCGAGGCCACCGAGGACGAGCGCGACGGCCCGCCGCCGCCGACCGGCGGTCGCCTCCAGCGCCTCACGAGTTGAGACCAACGACTCCGCCGACGATCCGACCGAGGCCGACGAGACCGGGGCCGCCTCGGTCATCCGCTCAGCCCCTCCGCCAGCGCGCGGACGCCCTCGCCGATGCGCGGCCCGAAGCCGAGCAGGAGCGCATCATCCACCGCAACGACGCGGCGATTCTGCCCGGCGGGGGTCTCCGCCACGCCTGGCTGGCGCAGCAGACCGTCCACCCCGCCGATGCTCTCCAGTCCGCGCTCCGGGATCACGATCACGTCCGGTGCGGCGGCGACCATCGCTTCGGCGGTGAGCGGCTGGAACTCCTCGAAGTCGGAGACTGCGTTCTCAGCACCTGCGAGGCGCATGACGGCCTCGGCGGAGGTGCCCGTGCCGGAGACCATGACCGTCCCCGCACCTCGCGCGTAGACGAACAGCGCGCGTGGCGGTGTCTCTGGCTGCACAGCCTCCACCTCTGCCAGTTCGGCGCGCATCGCGTCGATCACACGGTCCGCCTCGGCATCGCGCCCGATCATCGTCGCGACCATTCGCACCCGCTCCTCGGCACCCTCCACGCTCTGCACCTCCGGCGTGGTGAGCACCTCGACTCCTGCGTCTCGAATCTGGTCTAGCACGCCCGGAGGCCCGGCGCCCTCGGAGGCGATCACGAGCGTGGGCTCCAGCGAGAGCACGCCCTCCGCCGAAGTCTGGCGGAAGTAGTTCAGGCGTGGCTTCTCCATCACGTCCGCCGGGAACAGGCTGGACTGATCCGCCCCGACGACGCTCTCGCCCATCCCGAGGGCATAGACGGTTTCGGTGATGGGCCCTCCGAGTGTCACGATCCGGTCTGCGTTCTCCGCAGGCTGAACGTCGGTCACGAGGGCGGTCTCGGCGGCTGTAGTGGAATCGGCCGCAGCGGCCGTGGGCTCGGCGGAATCGGTAGCACAGGCTGCGAAGCCGAGCACGAGGATGGAGAGGATGGAGGCGCGCATGTCGGTCTTATCTAGATCAGATCCAATCTATATCCAGCCTCGCGCTCCGCCCACCCCTGCTCCAAATCTCCGCCTGCCCCCCCACAGGTGTGCCCACCTCGGTGCCGAGGCGGAACGCCCCAGCGATAGATTGCGGCCCCCGCTTTCCTGTCTCGTCATGGCTGGCCTCCGCCCCTTCCACATCGCGTTTCCCGTCCACGACCTCGACGCTGCCCGTGCCTTCTATGGCGGCATCATGGGCTGCCCCGAGGGGCGAAGCTCGGACGAGTGGATCGACTTCGACCTCTTCGGCCATCAGATCGTCGCGCACCACGACCCGTCCGTGGATCCCACCCAGGAGCGCCACAGCAATGCGGTGGACGGCCACGCGGTGCCTGTGCCACACTTCGGGATCGTGCTCACGCTCGCCGACTGGAAGACGCTCGCCGAGCGCGTGAAAGCGGCGGACGTTGACTTCGTGATCGAGCCGTACATCCGGTTCGAGGGCGAGCCGGGCGAGCAGGCCACGATGTTTTTCCTCGACCCCTCCGGCAACGCGCTGGAGTTCAAGGCCTTCGAGGACCTCTCACAGCTCTTCGCGAAGTAGGCCGGGGCGCCCGCCTCGGTACCGAGGCGGGGGAGAGAATGGTGAGCAGAAGAATCACATGTGGACGGAGGGCGGCGCCAGGACCACAAGAGCCGGAGGAGAGGGAAGGCGCAAGGGCATGGGTTCACATGACTCTACACATTCCTTCACGGAGGCTCCGCACGAGGTCACGGCGCTAGGAGATACATCTCTCTAGTTTAGACTTGGTCTAAATAAGATGCTGTGGCCTCTACCCGTCCTCTCACCCAAACCGAGCGGGGTGTTGTCCATCGCCCCGATGGCATTCGTCTCGACTGCTGCTTGGGAACGGAGGGTCTTCAGGGAAGCGCTGCGCAACTGCGCCGCATGAGGAACACCACCAAGCACGACGCCACCGTGTTCCTCCTCCTCCGTGGAGAGGACCTCCAAACCTTCGGTGGCCTCCCTCGCACGTCCGTCGATGCACTCGACCTCGGCGCGCTCGTTCTCGATGCCACCACTCCACGTGCCACTGTGTAGCGCACTCTCCAGACCCTGACAGCCGCCGACTGCCATGCCTCTCCGCCTTGCCTTCGCCCTGATCGCGCTCTCGCTCGCCCTCGTCGGCTGCGCAGACGACCCCATCCTCGCGCCCACACCCGGTGGCGGGCCCACCGGCGGCAGCTACGGCACCCTCGACTTCCCCGTCGATACGACCGAGACCCCGGCGGAGGCCTTCCAGCGCGACATCTCCCCCAACCCCTCCCGCTACTAGCTCAATGCTTCGCTTGCTGGCGCTCCTCGCGCTCCTCTCGATCCCCGTCGCGCACGCCCAAGACGCCATACAGGGCGTCGTGATGGAAGCCGAGACCGGCGACCCCATTGTGGGAGCCAACGTGATTCTCGGCGAAACGGCCGAGGGCCTTCGCGGAACCGCGACCGGAGTGGACGGCCGCTTCCGCCTCAGCGTCCCTGCGGGCGAGGTCGCGCTGACGATTCGCGCAGTCGGCTACGCAACGCGCACCATCACCGTCATAGCGCCATCGGCGGACGTGCGTGTGGAGTTGACCTTTTCTGCGCTCGACTTGGATGGCGTCGAGGTGCTCGCCGCGCGAGGCGCCACCTACGAGCGCCTGCCCGGCACGGCGACGCGTATCAGCGAGGCGGAAGTGGCCCAGATCCAGCCCATCGGGACGCAGGAGTTGCTGGAGTACGTCCCCGGCATCTACGGCGCCGCGGACGACGGCTTCTCGAATGCGCGCCTCTCCATCGGCATTCGCGGGCTCAACCCCCGCCGGTCCTCGCGGGTGCTCATCCTGGAAGACGGCATCCCGATCCAGCCCGCCCTCTACGTCTACCCCAACATGTACTACAACCCGCCCGTCGAGCGGATCGACCGGGTGGAGGTCATCAAGGGGAGCGCGGCCATCCGCTACGGTCCGCAGACGATGGGAGGCGTCATCAACTACATCACGAGCCGCCCCCGACAGGAGCCCGGCGGCGAGGCCCAGGTGATCTTCGGCGAGAACGGCTACGTCAGCGCCTTCGGCGAGGCGGGCGGCTTCGGCTCGCGGCAGTTCGTGCCAGAGATCCAGTTCCTTGCCAAGCGCGGCGACGGCTTCCGCGAGAACAACGACTTCTACCAGTTCAACGCGACTGCCAAGGCGACCGTCCGCGTCGGCCCGCAGAGTACGCTCTTCCTCAAGGCCAACGGCAACACCGAGAGCTACGGCGCGACGTACACCGGCCTTACGGAGTTCACGTTCGACAACGACCCCGGCTTCAACCCGAAGGACGATGACACCTTCGATGTACGCCGCGCCGCGCTGGACGCCATCTACAGCCGGTCCATCACGCCCAGCCTCTCGTCACTGACGCGTGCCTACGGCAACGTCTTCGACCGCCGCTGGTGGCGCGAGAACGACGTGTTCATCCGCCCGGGCGACCTAGAGGCGTGGCAGGCCGATCCAACCAGCGTGAGCTTCGTGAGCCCACTTGCCACGGGCGACAAGATTCGCGTCGGCAACGGGCGCGACAACTTCGGCATCCTGCGGACCTTCTACGCCGCGGGCGCAGAGCACACCTACACATGGCAGAACGCGCTCTTCGGATCGGAAGGCGCGCTTGAGGCAGGCGTGAGGCTCCACTTCGAGCGCTTCGTGGATGACCGCGTGCTCGGCGACGCGCCGGACTCGCGCGATGGCGTCTACGTCCTCCCCGATCCCGACGACCCTGAGATCGAGGTCGTCGCGACGAACCCCTCGGCGGGCGTCACTGCGAAGGCGCAGAACTACGAGACCGCTGCACTGGCCGTCTTCGCGCAACAGACGCTCTCCTTTGGCGCGCTGGACGTGACGCCCGGCCTCCGCTTCGAGGTCTTCGAGCAGGAGCGCGTGGACCGGCTCGAAGGCAGCATCCTCGATGACAAGACCACCGCCGTTCTCCTCCCCGGCCTCGGCCTCAACTACCGCCTGAACAGCGCGACGAGCGTGTTCGCAGGCGTGCATCGCGGCTTCACCCCGCCTTCAAGTGGTGCTCTCACCATCGTCGACTTCGGCGGCAGCGCGGACGACGGCGGCCTGGACGTGGAGGCCGAGAAAAGCTGGAACGTGGAAGCGGGCGTCCGCAGGGTCAGCTCGCTGCTTCAGGCGGAGGTCGCGGGCTTCTACCTCAGCATCGAGGACCTCGTGGCCGCTGGACGCGGGACGGCGTTCCGCAACCTGGGCCGCGTGCAGACCTTCGGTGCCGAGGTGGCAGGCACACTGCGGTCCTCGCAGTTCGGCCCGCTACCGGACGTGAACGTGGCCTACACGCTCCTCGGCACCGAGGTGCTGGACGGCCAGATCCCCTCGGCGGTCGTCAACAACGTGCCGAGCGTGGACGTCTCCGGCAACGAACTGCCTTACGCACCACGCCACACCCTCACAGTCGGCCTCGCACGCGAGGTCTCTGGCGTGACCGCCCGCGTCGACCTCCGGTACGTCAGTGAGGTGTTCACTGACTTCGAGAACCTGGAGGCCACCACGACCCGTGGCGACACCGGCCCCGTGCCGGACTACGTCGTGCTCGGCGGGAGCGTGCAAGCGCCCATCGGCGATCGGATCGTGGCGCAACTCACGGTCAAGAACGCCCTGGACGAGGTCTACATCGGCTCGCGGCTGCACTCCAACCCGCGCCAGGTGAGCGCCAACGCCAGTTCCGGCATCCTCGTCGGGCCACGGCGGCAGGTCAATCTCAGCCTCCGCTACCGCTTCTAGCAACGCAGCCCGCATCGGTTTCCCACTCAAGGCACATCGAGGCGGACAGCCCCCACAACAACAACCCCCCGCGCTCTGCGCGACTCCCATGCGATTCTTCTCGCTTCACACTCGACTGACGGCGCTCGCCCTCGGCCTCCTCGTGATCGGCACCGGCTGCGACAGCGGCGACCCGGATCCGGACCCGGACCCGGACCCGATCGACATCCCAGTTCCAGCGACCTACGAGTTCGACAGCCGCTTCACCGACGGCGCGAGTTCCGTCAACATCGGCGGACAGGTGGCGCGTCAGCTCCAGCTTCAGGACCTCAAGAGCGCCATCGATGCCCTCGCCAAGACGGGCGCAACGCCCATCACCCTCGCGGAGCTCAACGCCATCTACGACTACGCCGACACCGGTCTCAGCATCCGCTCTGGCGTCCCGGACGGCCTGACGCCTAGCGCGCAGACCTACGAGCAGATCTCGGCGGGCAAGAGCCTCCGCGGCCGGAAGGGCGCCGACGCGACGCTCCTCTACAGTGCGGGCCTGATCGGCAACGCGCAGGACGTCACCGTCAACGACGTCATCCAGGCCTACTTCCAGATCATCGTGGACAACTCCAACGATGCATCCAAGCTGGGCACCCCGGCCGTCTACACCACCGATGACGGCGTGGACCTGACGCAAATGATCAACAAGATCCTGATCGGCGCCATTCTCTTCGACCAGACCTCGAACAAGTACCTCGCCGACATCCTCGACCGCGACAACACCGAGCCGCGAGGCGACGGACAGCCGGACACGGACCAGGAGCACCGCTTCGACGAGGCCTACGGCTACTTCGGCTCCGCCCGTGACTACTCCAGCTACTCCGACGACCAGCTCGCCGGTGGCGTCACGGACTGGGCGCGCGACAGCAACGGCGACGGCACGCTCGACTACACGACGGAGTACAACTTCGGTATCGCCCGTAACGCCGGAAAGCGCGACCGAGGCGGCTCCAACATCGACCTCACCGCCAACGCCTTCGAGGCGTTCCGCCGGGGCCGCACAGCCATCGTCAACGGCGACCAGACGATCCTCGCCAGCGCCCGCCAGGACGCCTCCGAGGCCGTTGAGAAGGTCATCGCAGCCACGGCCATCCACTACATCAACGTCACGCTGCAAGAGATGGCAACCCTCACCCAGGACGAGGTGAACAACGCCAATGATGTCAACCTCAACAAGTTCTGGGGCGAGATGAAGGGCTTTACCTACGCCCTCCAGTTCTCGTACCGAGGCGAGTCCGGTTTCACCGGCGGCTCGCTCGCCATCATCAGCCTGAGCGATCTCCAGCAGCTCCACGCGCTGATGGGCAACGCCCCGGTCTACGCGATGCCCGGCACCACCGAGGCCAACGCCTATGTCATGGCGCTGAACGACGCGAAGAGCATCTTCCAGGCCGCCTACGGCTTCTCCACCGCCAACATGGACTCGTGGTAGAAGCCTCGCGGTAGGTCTCTAACCTGATCCCTCATGACCACCTCTTCCCCGACCCAGGGTGTGGTCTCGCGCGTCTCGCTGACACCTCCGCAGCGAGGCGCGCATCGCGGGATCATCCGGCTGACGGCGTGGGGCAGTGTGGTGGCCGCCTCCGTCGTCAGCCGATTGGCGGCATCCATCGGCTACATCGAGGACCCGGACAGCCTCCGGTTCGCCCTCAGCGTCGCCGACACGTACAGCCTCGCGACGCTGCAGCCGCACTTCCCGGGCTACCCAGTCTTCTGGGCCATCGCGAAACCGCTGTACCTGATCACCGGGAGCGTCGCGACCGCCTTTGCACTCGTGGGGGCCCTCGCGACCGTCGGGCTGATTGTGGCTGGGCTCGCGGTACTCCGCGTGCCTCTGGCCTCTACTCGGGGCGCGATGTGGGCAGGCGTGATTCTCGTCTGTCCCCTCGTGTGGTTGATGGGCACGCGCTACATGCCGGACCTCCTCGGCCTCGCGGTGGCGCTCGGCATCCTCGCGGCGGCGCTCCACGCGATGGAAAGCGGGCGAATACGCGATGCGGCACGAGCGGGCGTTCTCGGCGGACTCCTCGCGGGACTACGTCTCTCGTACATCCCGTTTGTCGCGCTCCCTCTGGTGGGATTGCTTCTGGGCTACCGGGTGTCCCGAGTTCGAGGACACCGTCCCCCCCGCACCTCTCGCGGCAGATTCGCAGGCGCCCTCTTCGGAGGGGGAGCCCTCGGCGTAGTCCTCTGGCTGATACCACTCGTCCTCGATACAGGCTGGAATCACCTTCTTGCCGCTGCTGACCGCCAGACCGTAGGCCATTTCACTGACTTCGGCGGCACAATCCAGTCAGACGGCGCCGGGCTCTCCGAGCGTCTCGTCCTGACCGCTCGGTCTGTGTGGGCGGACGGCCTCGGGGGTTGGTGGCCCGGTCGGCACCCGATGACGGCGGTCGTCGGGATCGCACTCGTCCTCGGGCTGGTCGTGGGAGGGCGCGAGGCCGTGCGCCTCGTTCGCTTGAGAGACTACGCACGCCGAGTGGTCACATGGGGTCTCCCGAGCGCAGCGACGTATGCCGTCTGGATCGTGCTCTACCAAAACGTGGTTCACAAGAGCCGCCATGCGCTGCCCCTGATCGCCATCGCGCTATGTCTCCTGGCGCTGGGCGCAGCGAGGGTGTGGGACACGCACGGCCGGTGGCGTCCCCTCGCACGAGGCATGGTCCTGGCCGGTTTCGGGGCTGTGGCCGTCGTGGCCGTTACGCTCACCGCTCAGCACCGCCAGCCGAGTGCCATCGCGCAAGTGACGGCCCACGTGCGCGAGGTCATCGAGGCAAACCCAGACGCCCAGATCGTGACAACGCCGCTAGTGCGCTACACACTGGAGCAGCAGGGGATCCGTGCCCCCTTTCTGGACGCGACGGCCCCCGGCGCCCTCGCGCGGCTCCCCGAGGCGGACCTCCTCGCTATCGGCTCGCAGATCCCCGGACGCGAGGCGACCCGGGCCGACACCTTCTACCACAACCCGTTCGTCAACCGAATGTGGGCAGAGATCCAGGTCTACCGGTACACGCCATGAGCGAGACGGTGCACATTCTCGGCGGAGGGCTGGCAGGCCTCACGGCAGCCTACTACGCGCGGCGCCACGGACACGAGCCCATCGTCTACGAGGCGGCGCCCGAGGCAGGCGGTAATGCGCGCACGCTCCGCTTTGAGGACGTGCTCGTGGACACGGGTGCGCACCGGCTCCACGACAAGGACCCCGGGGCTACCGCCGCTTTTCGAGACCTCCTCGGCGATGCGATGCAGCGTGTGGAGGCACCCAGCGAGATCCGCTACCGGGGTCGTGGCATCGCGTTTCCACTTCGACCGCTCGACGCCGCGCGCAACCTCGGCCTCGGGACGCTGCTCCGGGTCAGCGCCGAGATACTGCCGCGCCTCCTCCGCTCGCAGCAAGAGCCGGAGACCTTCCGCGACCTCGCGCTCAGCCGTTACGGCCCGACCCTCGCCCGAGCGTTCCTCCTCGGCTACTCCGAAAAACTCTGGGGCGTGCCCACCGAGAGGCTCGATGCGTCCGTCGCGGGAGGGCGTCTCCAAGGGCTCACGCTCGGCACATTTCTCCGCGAGTTGAGCAGTGCCCGCACCGCCACCGCCCATCTCGACGGCGCCTTCTATTACCCCACGCACGGATTCGGCATGCTAGCCGAGGCGCTGACGGAGGCCATCGGTGAGGAGCGAGTCCGTACGAGCACCCCCGTGACGCAGGTCGAGCACGAGGGAGAGCACATCGTCGCCGTGCAGGCAGGAGGTGAGCGCCAGGCTGCCCAGACCCAGACGGTCGTGAGCACGCTGCCGCTTCCTCTCCTCGTGCACCTGCTCGACCCCGCCCCTCCCGATGCGGTCCACGACGCGGCCGCAGCGCTGCGCTACCGGAACGTGCGGCTGCTCGTGGTCCAGCTCGGGACGCCCCAGGTCTCGCCTCACGCGTCGCTCTACGTCCCGGACCCAGAGGTCCCCTTCACGCGGCTCTACGAGCCAAAGAACCGCAGTGCGGCGATGGCCCCGAGGACCCGCACCGCGCTCGTCGCGGAGGTCCCGTGCGACGAGCACGACGACCTCTGGGCACTCCCTGACGACCTGTTCGCGGCCCGACTTCTTCCCGATGTTCGCCGTGTCGCAGCTCCTCTAGGGGCGGTGCTGAGCACGCACAGCGTCCGTCTTCCGAACGCGTATCCCGTTCTGGAAGTCGGTCACCGGGAGGCTGTCGCCACTCTTCGCGACTACGCCGACGGCTTCGAGAATCTCACGCTGGCAGGCCGCGCGGGGACCTTCCGGTACCTCCACACGCACGACCTTTTTGTGGAGGCTGCCGCCTGGGCTGATGCCCTGGGCTCCGCCCCTTCCGAATTTCCACTCGCTCCCTGGAGCCTCGAGCATCCGCCGGAGGTTGTCACCCCTCGCGCTACCTGATCCTGCCATGTCCCGCTCCCTCGTCCCGCTCCTCGCCGCCTTGCTCACCCTCACGGCCTGCTCCGGCTCCCGCATGGAGCCGGTCGACATGACGCCCGTCCTCATGGACGACGTGATGACGTTCTCCGGCGGGATGATGGGCGGCAGCGGCCCCTTCACGCTCCTCTCTCTCCGCGATGGGT
>JBCDKM010000006.1:0-224536 GCA_038746605.1 Bacteroidota bacterium | reverse complement strand
GCGGTAGGCCACGCTCAGGACGGCGTGCCGGGCCTCGCGGCAGAGCACGCGGCAGGGCTCGTCGTGCGTTTCCAGGTCGCCCTCGACGAACCCGCCGCCGTGGAAAAACACGACCAGCGGCGGGCGGTCCTCGCCTTCGGGGCGATAGAGCCGGGCAGCGAGCGGTCCGACGGCACCCTGCACGGTCAGGTTTTCCACGCTCCCGACCCGCGTCGGCGTTCCGGAGATGGAGGCTGTGTCGCGGCGATAGCTGTCGCGGAGGGCCTGCACGTCGTGGTGGACGAGCGGGACGTGGTCCTCGCGCGGGTTGAGGGCGAGGACCATTTGCACGGCGGGATCCAGCCGCTGCCCGTCGATCTCGATGGGCGGCTGCCCGGAGAGGCGCACCTGGACGGCCTGGGGGAGGCGGCGCAGGACGCGAGCGGCGGTGCCGCGCAGGCGGTCTAGGAGCGCGGGCTCAGGCGACGACATGGTCGGCCTCGGCGGGCTGGCGGGCGAGGTGGTAGTCCGCCGGGCGGAACGGCTCCACGCGTTTGCGGAACGCCGGGACCGAGCCGGGCCAGAGCGCGGCGTTGCGGCCGGTAGCATCGAGGTACCAGGAGGCGCAGCCGGTCTGCCAGACGGTGCGCTCGGACATCGCGTCCACCTCGTCCTTCCAGGCCTGTTGCGCCTCGGCGTTCGGTTCGATGGCCGCGAGGTGCCGCTCGCGCATCGCGCGGAGGGCGCCGACCGTGTGCTCGATCTGCGCCTCGGCCATGAGGATCACCGACGAGTGCCCGAGGCCGGTGTTCGGACCCATCAGCAGGAAAAAGTTGGGGACCCCATGGACGGTCGTACCGAGGTGCGCGAGGGGGCTCTCGCCCCAGATCTCGGAGAGTCGCCGCCCCTCGCGCCCGACGACCTGCTCGGCGAACGGGAGATCAGTCACGTAAAACCCTGTCGCGAGGACGATTACGTCGGCCTCGTGCTCGGAGCCATCGGCGCCGATGAGCGTGGACCCGCGAACCTCCGCGAGGGCGCCATCCACGAGGTTCACGTTGGGTTGTTGGAGCGCCGGGTAGTAGTCGTCCGAGAGGAGAATGCGCTTGCAGCCGATGCGGTAGTCCGGTGTGAGGCGCGCGCGGAGGTCGGGATCGGTGACCTGGCGGCGGAGATGGAGCCGCGCCTTGACGCTCTCGGCGATGCGGTTTGCCCAGGTGTGGCGGAACGCGAGGCCGAGCGTCTCATGGTAGGCGAAGAGCGCGCGACGAAGGGCGCGCTGAACGACAGGCCGCTGTCGGAAACGGCGACGGGTCGTCTCATCGAACGCCCCATCGCCTCGCGCGATGACCCACGGCGGCGTTCGCTGGAAGACGGTCAGTTCGCCCACGAGGGGCTGAATGGCCGGGATCACCTGGATAGCCGAGGCGCCGGTGCCGACGACCGCCACGCGCGCGCCGTTCAGATCCACGCTGTGATCCCATCGCGCGGTGTGCATGACCGTGCCCGTGAACTCCCCGAGGCCGGGGATGTCGGGGAGCCTCGGCTCTTCCAGCGCGCCCGGCGCGGCGATGAGCACGTCGGCGGTGTGTTCGCCTTGATCGGTCTCGATGTGCCAGAGTGCGGCGGCCTCGTCCCAGACGCAATCCCCGACGGTGTGGCCGAAGCGGACGTGCGGTAGCACGCCGAACCGCTCGGCCACGTCTTCCAGGTAGGTGCGGATCTCAGCCTGCCGCGAGTACTTGCGCGACCAGTCCGGGTTGGGCGCGAACGAGAACGCGTAGAGGTGCGACTGCACGTCGCACGCGGCGCCGGGGTAGGTGTTGGCCTGCCAGACGCCCCCCACGGTTTCGGCCTTCTCGAAGAGGACGAGGTCGGTCTCGCCTTCCTGGAGCAGCCGGATGGCCGCACCGATCCCGGCAAACCCGGTGCCGACGATGGCGATGCTGTGGTGGGGGACGGAGGACATCGGGGGCGGAAGGTAGGGACCTGTACCCGGCCTTGGACGCGAGGTTCACCGCCCTGTAAAGCGTTAACCGGTCCGCCTCGGTGATCCTGCGGAGGGTGCCGGGTCGGTCGGCGGGGGCACTGAGGCGGGCGGAGGTGAGTCGGCTGGAGGCTCCATGCGCGAGGGCACTGGTGGAAGGAACCTCGGGCGGGCGGCGAGAATCCAGCCTCCGTGTTCTAGCGGGAGCCCCGCGTCGCCATGGATGTCCTGCTCGACTTCGCCACGACCTTCGCCTCCCAGCTCCAGAAGCCAGCGCTCGCGTTTCTGCTGGCCGGGATGGCCCTGGCGGCCCTCGGGTCTAAGCTCGTCATCCCGGATGCGATCTACCGCTTCATCGTGTTCATGCTGCTCATGCGCATCGGGCTGGGAGCGGGGATGGAAATCCGCGACGCGAACCTCGGCGAGGTCTTGCTTCCTGCCCTGGCCGCAGCCGTCGTCGGGTGTGTGATCGTCGTCCTCGGTCGGTACGCCCTCGGCGCGCTCCCGGGCGTCCGCATGGAAGACGCCATCGCGACGGGAGGGCTCTTCGGGGCGGTCAGTGCCTCCTCACTCGCTGCGGCGATGGTGGTGCTCCAGGAAGAGGGAGTCGTCTTCGAGGCGTGGGTCGCGGCCCTTTACCCGTTCATGGACATCCCGGCGTTGATCCTCGCCATCGTGATGGCCGGGCTGTACCGGGCGAAGCAAGGGGGGACGGAAGGTCGCCCGGTCCGGGCGGGGTCCATCGTGGTGCAGAGCCTGCGGAGCGCAGCGGTCTCGGCGCTACTGCTCGGTCTCGCGCTCGGCCTCGTCTCGCGGCCAGAGGGCGTGTTCGAGGAGTTCTACGACCCGCTCTTCAGGGGACTGCTCTCCATCCTGATGCTCGTCCTCGGGATCGAGGCGTGGTCGCGCCTGTCCGAGCTTCGGGAGGTCGCGCACTGGTTCGTGGCGTATGCGCTGGTGGCCCCGCTGGTCCACGGGCTGCTCGCCTTCGGCCTCGGCTACCTCGTTCACCTCGCGACGGGATTCAGCCCAGGAGGAGTCATCTTGCTGGCCGTGATCGCGGCGTCGAGCTCTGACATCTCAGGCCCGCCGACGTTGCGTGCGGCCATCCCCTCAGCGAACCCCTCGTCGTACATCGGCTCCTCCACCGCCATCGGGACGCCCATCGCCATCGCGGTCGGGATTCCGCTTTACCTGACGCTCGGCCGGATCGTGTTCGGTGTGTAGTCTTCCTGCTTTCAGACCCAGAGAACCGTGTCTACAACATCCAAGGCGACCAAGCTCTCCATCGTCACGGAGAAGCTCAACGAGCAGGCCATCGAGCGCATCGTGATGGAGGCAGGCGGGAAGGGCTACACGGTGTTCGACGGCAGCGGGCGGGGCAGTCACTCCACCAAGACCCGAGACCGCGCCTCCGTCGTCGGGGCCTTTTCGCTGGTCAAGATCGAGGTCATCATCGCCGACCGGGCCGTCGCGAACGACATCGTGGATCAGGTCTCGGCGGGCTACTTCGGCGATTTCTCCGGGATCGTGTACCTGGAGGAGGTCGAGATCCTGCGGCGAGAGAAGTTTTAGGCTCCGCCTCGGGGGCGCCTTGGGAGGAGTCGAGGTGGCCGGTGGGTCTGCCGAGGCGGACGGGGTCAGTCGGTCACGAGCACGCGCCAGCCCCACGGCTCCAACGTCACCCTCGCGTCTTTCCTGAGGCGGACCGAGTCGCCGCCGAGCGGCTGGAAGTACGTGCCCTCGTACGGGCCGTCGGTCAGTGTCACCTCGCGCGCCTCTGCCGAGAAGTTGAACAGTGCGAGCACCTTCGTCTCGGCGTCCTCGCGGACGAAGCTGAGCACGTGGTCCAGATTGCTGGAGACCACACGGACCATCCGGGCGCCCCACCCGGCATTATGCAGCGCGGAGGTCTCGCGCTTGAGCGCGAACAGATCCCGGTATAACTCCCCGATGCGACTCAGGCGACCGTCCTCGGGCCAAGTGATCGGATCGCGCTCGAAGAAGGCCAGGCGGCGGTCGAGTCCCGCTTCCTGCCCGTTGTAGACGAGCGGAATCCCCTCACTGATGACCGAGAGCACGATGGCGGCTTCCAGCCCATCGCCGAACTGCTCGTGCATGGTGCCGTCCCATGCGTTCTTGTCGTGGTTGCTCGTGAAGAGCATCCTCAGGATGTCGTGCGGGTACGCCTTCTCGTTCCACGAGTAGTAGTGGTAGAGTGCGTTCACGTCTGCGCGGCCGTGGCAGATGGCGTGGACGGCGTCGTACCAGGACCACGCGTAGGTGGCGTCGAAGGCGGCGCGATGGAGGTCGCGGGCCTCCCACTCGGCGAGCATGAAGACGGGCTTGACGGCGTCGAGTTGGCGGCGGGCCTCGTCCCAGAAGTCGGTGGGGAGCATGCCCGCCACGTCGCAGCGGTAGCCGTCCACATCGGCCTCGCGGACCCAGAAGAGGAGCGCCTCGGTCATGGCCTCGCGAAGCGCGGGCTGGGAGTAGTCGAGGTCGATTACGTCCGACCAGTCCCACCAGGGCGTGGGGCGGAAGCGGGCGGCCCAGTCTCGCGCATACCAGTCCGGGTGGTCCTCGGCCCACGGGTGATCCCAGGCGGTGTGGTTCGCCACCCAGTCCAGGATGACGCGCATCCCGAGGCGGTGCGCCTCCGTGACGAACGCCTTCAGGTCGTCCATCGTGCCGAACTCCGGGTTGACGGCCGTGTAGTCTCGCACGGCGTACGGGCTGCCGAGCGTGCCCTTGCGGTTCTTCTCGCCGATGGGGTGGATCGGCATGAGCCACACGATGTCTACGCCGAAGTCCCGCAGGCGGGGGAGGCGTGCGCGCGCGGCGGCGAGGGTGCCCTCGGGCGTGAACTGGCGCGTGTTGATCTGGTAGAGCGTGGCGCTCCGCGTCCACTCCGGGTGCTGGATCTGGACGGGCGGCGCGGGCTGGTAGCGGGCATCGGGCATGGCGTGAAGCTACCGGGTGCCTCCGCCTCGGGGAAGCGGCGGGCGTCCTCGCGCGAGGGGTCCGGCCACAGTCCCGAGGCGGGCGGGGTCAGAACGGATGCGGGCGTGCCTCGGCCGGTGGCGGCGTTTCCAACTCGTCCCAGTCCGCGAGGCGGGCGGCGGCCTCGTAGGTGCTCTCCGCGAAGGCGACCAACGCGGCGTCGCCGGGCTCGCGGACGGACTCGTAGGGCAGCACGAACTCGGAGAGCGCGGGCTCGTAGCGCGCGGCCTCCGGACGGACGGGCGCCTCCGCGAACCCCTCCGGCGGCGGGTAGGCGTAGCTGTAGAAGAGCGGCCCGTGGGTCCCATCGCCATACCAGAGGCCGATGCTCGATACCTCCTCGGAGTAGGCCTCGCGGGTGATCCAGTCGGGGAGGTTCGGGATCCCGCCTGGGTGCTCCGGCGCGGGGCGGCCCGAGAAGCGCGTCACGGCGAGGTCGAAGCTGCCCCAGAAGAAATGCACCGGGCTGCTCTTGCCCGTGAAGCGCGCCCGGAAGGCGGTCAGGACGCGGTGCGCCTGCTGGAGCGACGCCGCGAAGCGCTCGGCGGCCTCGGCATCGTACGAGGCGTGGACAGTGTCCTCGGCAAACGGGATCGGGTCGGGGATCTCGTTCGGCGTTCCGTGGATCTCGACGGCCAGCCCGAGGTCGGCCATCGCGCTCATCACCGCCTCGTAGAACGCCGCGACGGACTGCGCGCGCAGCGGGAACGTGCGGCGCTCGTGCCCAGCATCGATCACGAGTTGGTGGTCCACGAAGTCGAAGTCGATGGAGAAGAGGCGGGTGCCGTGTGGGATGGCGGAGGTGGTCAGACCTCGCGGTGTGACGTAGAGCGGCGAGTGCCACGAGTGGTTGGTCCAGGGCGCGTGCGCCAGCCGGATCTTGCCGACGATCTGGGTCCAGAGGTGGAGCGTGTCGCGGGTATCGGCCCAGTCCGGGAGGGCGGGCCAGTGGGAAGCGGCCATGGAATGAGGAGAGGGAGGAGAGAGTGTACTTGTTCAAACGATCACGTCAAAGTCGGGGCTCCCGGTCCTGATTCCTCCGGCGCGACGTATGGGGGAGAGTCCCGCCTTCCAAGACGATGCGCGCCTTGCTCCTGCTTCCAGTCCTCGCTCTCCTGGCGTGCAGCACGCCCTGCGAACGGATGAACGGCTTCCAAGCGGATCCCGCGATGCAGACGTGCGCCTTCAGCGGTCCTATCGAGGACGGTGCCTCGTTTGCTTTGGAGACGGGCGCGATACTTCCGGCGGAACTGCTACTGCCGGTCGGGTCTCGCGAGCCGCAGACCTTGCCAGACGGTACAGAACTCGTCGCGTCCTACTACGGCCTGAGTTGGAGCGGGACAGGCGGCGACCTCAGCCAGAGTGACAGCCTGAGCGGCGTGGAGAGCGTCACGGTGGGGAAGGAAACGTATGCCCTCGGGATGCGCACGGGCGGGCGCGTGCTCGTACGATCCGCCGAGGGCGAGACGCTCCGCACCGTCCGTGTGCGGGACAGCGTGGACCGCTCGCTCGGCATCCCGAGAGCCAACGCAGCGCAGCACCTCGCGCTGGCCGGAGGCACCCTCGCCATCGCCGACCGCCTGGGGGGCGTCGTCACCGTTGACCTAGAGACGGGTGCGGAGCTCTGGCGGTCGGATGCCGAGATCCGTGCCCTCGCGGGCTCGCCGGACGGTACGCGCCTCGCAGCTGCAACCGAGGAGGCCGTGGTGGTATGGAGCGCACGGACAGGCGAGCCTGTCGCAACGTGGGGTGGGATGGATCGGCTGCATGGTCTCGCGTTCTCGTCGGACGGCGCGATGCTGGCGGCCCACGCCCATGCGGGCACGAGCACTACCTCTACCCGCATCACGACCCGGGACCACAACAACCAGCCGACGGGAGTGGCCCGCTCGGAGAGCGTCACGACGGTAGGCGCCACGCCCTCCGTCACGGTCTGGCGCTTGCCAGGCTGACCCTGCCCGCCTCGGGACCGAGGCGGGGGAGATCGCCCCGAGGCGGGGGAGGTCAGGAATCGAGAGCCTTGCTGGTACGCGCTCATGGCTCCAGGTGAGCATCCGGTGTGAGACAGATGGTCCCGTAGGACCATCGCAGACCGAGTGGAGGGCTCTATGTTGAGAGGCGCCCCTCGCTTCCGCCATGCGATTCGCCGCCCTGTGTCTGGTCCTTCTTGCCGCTGCGCCTGTCTTCGCGCAGCCCTTCCCGTGCGCCAATGGCACCGCGAACGACGCGACTGGCGTCACGTTCGCGTGTGATGGTGTGGATCTCCTCGCACGGATTCCGCCGCAGGATCTCGGCGCGCCTGCGTTCGCGTCCTGCCCGAGCCGTGCCTGTCTCAATGACCTCTGGGGCTGGACCGATCCAGAGACCGGACGCGAGATCGCTCTCGTAGCAGTTTCCAACGGGACCGCATTCGTCGATGTCACCACGCCTACGGCGCCTTCCATCCTCGGCCGTCTGCCGACCGCGACAGGGCCTTCGACGTGGCGAGACATCAAGGTCCACGCCGATCATGCCTACATCGTGAGTGAGGCCGAAGGACACGGCCTCCAGATCTTCGATCTGCGGCGTCTTCGCGGGCTCGCCGCCGATCCGGCCCGCCTGTTCACCTCCGACGCCCGCATCGGCGAGGCGACGGCCCACAACGTCGCGGTAGATCCCGAGTCGGGGCGTCTCTACACGACCGGTGGCCCCGTCCCAGGCGGCATCGACGTGTACGATCTCGCAGATCCGGTGGCGCCCGTGCTCCTCGGGTCCCTCGGAAGTGGCGGCATCGGGTACACGCACGATGCGCAGTGCGTCACCTACGACGGGCCGGATGCCGACTACATCGGGCGTCAGATCTGCTTTGCATTCAACGCCTTCCGCCTCCTGATCGTCGATGTGACGGATGCTCCGGTGTTCTCGATCCTCAGCATCGCGTTCTATCCCGAGATCGGGTACGTGCACCAGGGCTGGCTGACAGAGGACGGTCAGTATCTCCTCGTCAACGACGAGACCGACGAGATCCAGCGCGACGAGCCGACGCGGACGCTCGTGATGGACGTGGCAGACCTCGACAATCCCGAGTTCGCGTTCGCGCACGACCACGGAACGGCGGGCGTAGATCACAACCTCTATGTACGGGAGCAGTACGCCTACCAGGCCAACTACACGGATGGCCTCCGCATCGTGGACCTCAGCCGTATCGGCGAGGGGACGCTTCGGCTCGCGGGCTCGTTCGACACCTTCCCAGAGGCGCCAGACGGTGCGCCGGACGCCTACGACGGCGCGTGGACGGCATACCCGTTTTTCGAGAGCGGGACGCTCGTTGTCACGGACCAGGCCTACGGTCTCTTTGTCCTCCGCGCGACCAGCCTCGCGACCGACGCTGCGCCCCCACCGGCCCCTTCCGATCTGCGGTTGGGGACGCCTGTGCCCAACCCAGCGGCGGGCCGCGTGACGATACCTGTGGAGGGCCTGCTACCGGGGCAGCGCATCGATGTCGCGCTGTTTGATGTACGGGGCCGTGAGGTCGTCTCGCGCGTTCGGTTGGTAGGAAATGTCGCGGAGGTCGAGACGGCTGGACTCGCGCCGGGCGTCTATCGGCTCCGTGCGAGCACGGGTGCGCGAACGGCCTCCACCGCAGTGGTCGTGGCGCGGTAAGTCTGCATCTACCGGGCTGAGCCCGTCCGCCTCGTGACCGAGGCGGAGGGACCTAGAGGTTCTGAAGGACGAGAGTGCTGGTGTAGACGACGTATGCGGCAAGCAACAGGCCTGCTTCTGTCCGTACGACCCGCCGACTGGTGAGCATCATGCCTGCCATCGCGAGGGTGAGCCCGCCCATCAAGGCGACATCCAGGACCTCCAGGCCGGGTGCCTCTAGCGGTCGCACCAATCCGGCCACTCCCAGGATGCCGAGCAGGTTGAAGAGGTTGGAGCCCACGATGTTGCCCGCCGCGATGGCGCCCTCGTCCCGCCTCGACGCCACGACTGAGGTCGCGAGTTCCGGCAGGCTCGTGCCTACCGCCACCACCGTGAGCCCGATCACGGCGTCAGGGACGCCCAGGGTGGCCGCGATGGTCGTCGCGCCGCTTACGAGTAACTCCGAGCCGACGACGAGACCTGTCAGACCGCCGAGCACGAAGAGCGCATCGCGCCAGGCGGGGCCGGAAGTCGCCGGGAGGTCGTCCGTTGGTGTCTCCGCCTTCGCATTGGTCAGGCTCCACGCGAGGCTGCCGAGGAGACCCCGAGCAAAACGCCCGCCTCCCATCGCGCCACCACGCCGTCGAGCAAGAACACGCTCGCGATGAGCGTCGCGCCGATGAGCACCGGGAGGTCGCGGCGGAGCATCGCGCGCTCGGTCAGGATGGGCCGCACGAGGACGGCCACGGCCAGAATCAGCCCTACGTTCGCGATGTTGGAGCCGACGACGTTACCGACCGCAATCCCGCCTGCCCCCCCCCAGGGTAGCCTGCACGCTCACGACCAGTTCCGGTGCGCTCGTTCCGAACGCCACCACCGTCAGGCCGACGACCAGTGGGCTCAGGCCGAACCGAAGCGCCAGCGCGGCGGCGCCTCGTACGAGCGCGCTCGCGGCGACGAGGAGGAGGACGAGGCCGCCCGCGAGGGCGAGAAAGGACAGCGCCATGGGAAGGTGCGACGGCCGCCCGTCAACGAGGGGCACGTCCGTCGGATTCCGCCGTACGAGTCTTCACACCGCCCGCCTCGGTGCCGCGCCGGGCACCCCCGCGGACCTCCCGAGGCGGGGCTACTCGGGAGTGACGACTCCTGCCTCGCCTGCGCGCTCCACCAACTGGTCGAGGGCGTTGCATAGGCGACGGAACGAGCGCGAGCGTTCGTGCGCGAGATCAAAGTCGATCCGTCCGGTGAACCGCGCCTGGTCGAGGTTGGGCTTGTAGGCCGTCCCGTACGGCATCTGGTCCGTCAGCCAGCCCTTAGCATTGCGCCTCGTTTCGGGATCGCCATCATAGGTCAGGTCGTCGGCGAGGCTGGGCTCGTCCGTGCAGACGGTCTCGATGCTCGCCAGCACCCAGGCTTCGTACTCGCGATGCGCGAGGACCACGGCGACAGGGAACGGCAACTGCTCTTTTCGGATCTCGCTCGCGAGGGCGTGAGCCTCCTGTTTGGGGCACCCGTCGTCCAGGTCGAAGAGCAGGAGCACCGCACCCGGGTTCTTGATTCGCAGGAATGCGAGGTTGCGAGCGAGGGACTTTCGGAATGCGGGCAGCGCGCCTTTCCTCCGGCCGTTGCCATCCACGTACCAGTCGTAGTGACCACGGTCCGCGAGGAGGCGCGAGACGAGAGCCGGGGCCGCTTTTTCCTCGCCTTCCCCCTCTACCACGATCAGGAGACTGGGCATCAGTCGGCCGTCTCTCGCTGGAGTCCTTCGACCCGCATCAACTCGCCGGGCCGGTACAGTTTCTGGCGGATGATCTCGCGCTGGTTCTCCTGCACCTTGCCTACGACCGTGACCCCGTCCACGCGCTCCACGACGCGGATGACCTCGGGGTCGAAGTGGTCGATGAGGTCTGGGCTGTGCGTCGTAATGATGACCTGAGTCCGCAGGCTCGCCTCCTTAATCACGTCCGCCAGCACGCCGAGGGCGCCGGGATGGAGGTTGGCCTCGGGCTCTTCGATGACAATCAGAGGCGGCGCTGGGGTTTGATAGAGCGCTACAAGGATGGCAAGCATCCTAATAGTGCCATCAGATTCCAGGCCAAGATCAGACCGGCGTTCTTTGTTCTCTGCTTTGTACACAAGCTCTGCAATTATATGCCCGGCAGCGCGGACAACTTCTACGGTGTCTACTCCATGAACGAGTGCTTGTAGTGCACGTCTGACAGAAATACCTCTTGGGCCAGTCAAGATGCTTCTGAGTGTCGAAACAAGATTTTGACCTTCCTCCTGAAGCGGCGTTGCTCTAAGTACGCGCTGTGGGTCTCGTAGATCGCGAGAGACAAACTCGTATGCCATTAGCCTCTGTGTTATTCCTATGGCAATGCCAATAGCTGCCACTCTGTCCATTCCTTCGTTTTTGAGCCGACTTACAGCGTCCTCATATGTTTCCGTGCTGCTCGCATCAACCGAGTCGAGCCAGAGACTAAAGCCTTTGAGGGCGAACGCTCGTGCGTCCTGTTCACTTATTTCAGGTTCTACCCATGGTCCCTCACCGTCAGCACGTGCTAGGAATCGATATAGGAATGTATCGTTCGGGAAAAGGCTGGCCTCAAATCGTGCCTCCCACCCGATCCTTGGCGGTTCAGAATCGACCGAGATAACACATGGCTTGGTGCTGACGCCAGCAACGGCTTCCCACCCTCCCATCAGCGACAGAGCTCGCTCTGCTCCCTCATTAAGGCTGCTTCGGAGAAAACGAAGCACGTCTATGGTGTTGCTTTTTCCAGCTCCATTTCGCCCCACAATCACTGTTAGCGGACCCAACTCTAGATCCATATCCGCAATACTGCGGAAGTTGGTCGCGCGGAGGCGCGTGATGAGCGGACGGTCAGGAGTCTCCATATCGTCAATCTAGGCTCTGCCTGCCTCGGTAGGTCCACGGAGGGACCGAGGCCGGGCTACTCGGGGACGGCTACTCAGCGGGTGGCGCCCGGAACAGGTCCGCGCTCTCGGCGAACTGTGCGGCCTCGGCCACCATCACGAGCCGGTCGCCGGGCTCCACGCGGAACCCTCCCGCCGGATTGCCGACCGTCTGGCGGCCCCGGCGCACGGCCATCACCGTGATCCCGTGATCCTGCCGCAGCGCGAGGTCGGCGAGCGTTTGCCCGGCGGCGGGCGCGCCCTCGCGAACGGCTACCGCGCGTGTGTGGAGCCCCTCCTCGTCCAGCCCCTGGAGGACCATCAGATGCGCCTCCTGAATGCTGCCGCGCAGAATCCCGTAGTCGTCCTGGCGGACCGCCGCGACCTGCCGCTCGATCTCGTCCTTCGGCACGAGGTACGAGCCGAGGACCTGCGAGAAGAGCCGCACGGTCGTCTCCAGTTCCTCCGGCACGACTACGTCCGCGCCTGCTCGTGTGAGGCCCTCCACGTCGGCGAGGAAGCGGGTGCGCGCGAGGATCTGGAGAGTCGGGTTGAGGTGCCGCGCGACGGCTGCGATGCGGCGCGTAGCGTCGCGGTCGTTGATGGCGATGACGAGCAGCTTGGCGCCCTCGATGCCGAGGCTCTTCAGGATCGGCTCTCGCGAGGCGTCACCGAAGATCGCTGGGGCGCCGTCCTCCCGCGCGTCGCCGAGGCTGGTCGGGTTGAGGTCGTTGACGGCGTACGGGATGCCGACATCCGCGAGGACCCGTGCCAGCCGCCGCCCGGCTGGGCCGTAGCCGATCACGATGGTGTGGTCTTCCAGATCGACACCGTGCCCGTGTCCGCCCCCGCCGCCAGATGTCGTGGCCTCCACCTTTCGGCCGAGGGCGGCTACCTTGGGCGCAATCGCGATGAGAAACGGCGTCGCGATCATCAGCACGACGGTCACGGCGATGAGGCCCTGGCTGCCCGCATCGCCCAGCGCGAAGGGCGTCAGGCCGACCTCCAACCCTTCGATGGCGAGCACGAACGAGAACTCGCCGACCTGCCCCAGCGCGAGCCCGCCCGCCAGCGCCACGCCCATCGGGTAGCCGATCACCCGCGCGCCGATGGCCGCGATGGTCGCCTTCAGCACCAGTACGCCGACGGCCGCGAGCAGCACGAAGCCGAGGTTCTGAATCAAGAACGCCGGGTCCAGCAGCATCCCGACGGAGAGAAAGAACGCTGCCGTGAAGAGTGTCTGGAGCGGGAGCACCTCAGAGAGCGCGTGCTCGGCGTAGTCGCTCTCGCTCACGAGGAGCCCCGCGAGGAAAGCGCCCAGCGCGATGCTGATCCCGGCGAGGCTCGCCACCCAGCCCACACCGAGGCAGATCGCCGCCACGGCCAGCAGGAACAGTTCGGTCCGGCGGGTCCGCGCGACCCGGTCCAGGAACCACGGGACGACTCGTCTCGCGCCGATGAGCACCGCCACGATGACCAGCGCCGCCTTTCCGAGCGCCCACACGATGCCGAGGCCCGTCCCGCCCTCGCCCGCGAGGATCGGCACGAGGAGCGCCATCACGACGATGATGATGTCCTGGAAGAGCAGCATCGCGAGGGAGATGCGCCCCACCGGCGTGTCAGACTCCGCCCGCTCCGCGAGCACCTTGAGCACGATGGCCGTGGACGACATCGCGACGAGGAAGCCGGTGAACACGGACGCCCCGAACGGCACGTCCAGCGCGAGCGCGATGCCTGCCACGACGGCAATCGTGAGCCCCACCTGCACGCCGCCGCCAACGAAAATCGGCCGCGCTAGCCGCGCCATCTCCTTGAGCGAGAACTCCACGCCGATGGAGAAGAGCAGCAGGATCACGCCCACCTCGGCGATCTGCTGGACCAACTCGAGGTCGGTCACGAGGCCGAGCGCGTTCGGCCCCACGGCCACGCCCGCGAGCAAGAACCCCGCGATGGGCACGAGCCGGACGCGGTAGCAGAGGTACGCCACCAGAACGCCCGCCGCGAACAGCGCCGCCAACTCGCCAACGAACGGCAGGGGGGCAGCAGCGAGGGGAAAAGGCATCGGGCGGCAGAGGGTGAACCGGCCGAACGCCTCGCGCCTGTGGGGGTTCGCCGCAGAGGGAGAGCGCAGTCGGTCGGTCCGCCTCGGTGCCGAGGCGGGGGGAGCTACGCCTCGTCCGGCGGGTCGCCCGTCTGTCCGTCGCCGGAGTCCGGGCGCGTGAGAGCAGCGTCCAGCGTATTCGCCAGTTCCTTCGCCTCCACCTCCACACGCGCGCGAAGCTGGTCGATCTCGGCTCGTGCCATGAACAGCTCCTCCGCCAGTTCCAGCGCGCCGATCACCGCATGGGTTAGATCCGGCTGGTGGGGAATGCCGCCGCGAATCTTGCGGAGCCGCCCGTCCACGTATTTCGCGAGGTGGAGCGTGTACGCCTCGTCCGCCGGGGCCACCTTCAGGGGGTAGTCCCGATCCAGGATGCGCACGCGGATGGAGCGCTCCTCGCCGTGGGCGGAGTTGGGCGTATCGCTCATGGGGAAGCCTCGCCGTCGAGGACGCGGTCGATGGCGTCGATGAAGCCCTGGATGGAGGCGCGAAGCTGGGCAGGGTCGCCGGAGACCTCCACGCCAGCGCCGCCTTTACCGATGCCGCTCACGCGCTCTGCCAGCCGGGCGTTCTCTTCGCGAAGACGCTCGATCTCGGCGGCGGCGGCCTCCACACGGTCGCGCAGGCGCGCGAGGGCGCCTCCCTCGCGCCGGGGCGCGGTGGCGGGGACGTCCGGGGAAGACGGGGGCGGGGTTTCCGCGCGGTCGGGCTCCATGAGGGGCGAGCGGCGATTGCGAGCAAGATAGGGCGTCGCCCTTCGAATGCAGAATGGCGAACGCAGAAGGTGACATAGGCGGGTCGAGGTCGAATCGAAGCTGCCCCTCGTACCCGGTATCCCGACGGTGCCCCGCGCGCCCTAGCTTCGCAAGACCGCCCCGTGCTGGCGCTCCAGTGCATTCACCACCTTGTTGATGGCCTTGTCCACGTCCTTGTCGCGGAGCGTCCGGTCAGCGCCAAAGGTGAGGGCGAAAGCCGCGCTCTTCTTGCCCGCCTCGATGCGCTCGCCTTCGTAGAGGTCGAACAGGCGCACGTCTTGCAGCAGGCCACCGCCGGAGCGGCGGATGGTGTCGGCCAGCGGTCCGACCGGCTGCGCGGCGTCCACGACGAGCGCGAGGTCGCGCTCCACCGTCGGGAAGCGGGAGATTTGCTGGTAACGTGGGAGCTTCGTCTTCGCGACGCGGGCGACGGCGTCCCAGTCCAACTCGGCGGCGAAGACCGGCGCGCTGAGATCGGCCGCCTCGGTGATGGCGTCGGACACCCTCGCGAGGATGCCGAGGCGGACCTTCCCGACGTGCAACTCCAGCGCGTAGGCCGTCAGGTCGGTCGGCTCGCGGCGCGGCGTCTCCTGGACTCGCGAGACGCCCGCCTCGCGCAAGACGGCCTGCACGACGCCCTTGAGGTCGTAGATGTCGGCCTCGCGGGCGGGCTGGTCCCAGGTCTGGGGTTGAAGCGTGCCGGAGATCGCGATGCTGAGCGCGGTGTGCTCCGCAAAGCCCTCGACGGGCTGGCTGGCGTCGGCGGAGCGGGCGTAGACGTGGCCGCTCTCGAAGAACCGGAGCGCCATGGCACCGCGCTTCTGGTTGTAGGCGGCCGTGTTCACGAGGCCGTGGAGGAGGCTCGGGCGCATCGCCGCGATCTCCTGCGAGATCGGGTTGAGTGTTTCCACCACGTGTGTCTCGGCGCCGGTCCAGTCCGCGCCCGCATAGGTGGCAGCGGTCTCGCTGGGCACGAGGGAGTTGGTGAACAGCTCGCGGAAGCCGAGCGCGGCCAGCTGGCGACGTGTCCCAGCGAGGAGCCGGTCGGCTGGGTCGTCCGTGCCGGGTACCAGCGCGACGGGCGCGGTGCGCGGCGTGGGTACGTTGTCGTAGCCCCAGAGCCTCGCGACCTCCTCGATCACGTCCACCTCGCGGGTCACGTCGGGGCGGAAGGGCGGGACGGTGACGCGGAGGCCCGCGTGCTCGGCCGCCTCGGTGGCGTCGCCGAGGTAGCCGGAGGCGAGAGCTTCCTCCGCGAAGGCATCGAGCGCATCGGCCTCGGCGTCTTCCACTGTGAAGCCGATGGCCCGCAGGAGCATCGCCATTTCGGCGTCCTCGATCTCAGCGCCGATGAGCGTCCGCGCTCGCTCTGGCCGCAGCGTCACGACGGTCGGCGTGTGCGGGACGGGGTGGGCGTCCACGAGCCCGCTCGCGACCGTCCCTCCCGCCACCTCGGCGATCATCGCGGCGGCACGGGCGGCGGCGCGGGCCTGGCCGGTCGGGTCGATGCCGCGCTCGAAGCGGTAGCTCGCGTCGGTCTGGAGGCCGAGGGCTTTGGAGGCGCTGCGGATGCGCGCGGGGTCGAAGTAGGCGCTCTCCAGGAGCACGTCCGTCGTGGCGTCCGAGACCTCGGAGTTGGCGCCGCCCATCACGCCGCCGACCGCGACGGGCTTCTCGGCGTCGCAGATGAGGACGGTGCCCTCTGGAAGCTTCCGCTCCTCGTCGTCCAGCGTCGTGATCGTCTCGCCCGGCCGACTCGCGCGGACGACGATGGTCTCTCCCGCGAGGTGCGCGAGGTCGAAGGCGTGGAGCGGCTGGCCCATCTCGTGCAGGACGTAGTTCGTCACGTCCACCACGTTGTTGATCGGGCGCACGCCGATGGCCTCCAGCCGGTCCGCCAGCCACGCCGGGCTGGGCGCGACCGTCACGCCGGTGATGAGCATCCCGACGTAGCGCGGGCAGCCCGCCTCGTCCTCGATCTCGACCGTGATCCGCTCGGCCGTCTCGCCACCCACCTCGGGTACGTCCGCCTCGGGGACGGTCAGGGCAGAGTCGGTGAGCGCCGCCACGTCTCGCGCGATGCCGATGTGGCTGGTCGCGTCGGGCCGGTTGGGCGTGATCGCGATGTCATAGACCACATCGCCGGGTGTCTCGATGACCTCCGCGAGCGGCGTGCCGGGCGCGGCGTCCGTCTCCAGCACGAGGATGCCGTCGTGGTCGTCCCCGAGGCCGAGCTCGTCCTCGGCGCAGATCATGCCGCGCGAGACCTCGCCGCGGATCTTGCCCTTCCTAATTTTGACCGGCTGGCGGTCTCCGTCACCGTCCCGAGGCGGGAGCATCAGCGTGGTGCCGACCGTCGCGACCGGGACCCGCTGGCCCGCCGCCACGTTCGGTGCGCCGCAGACGATCTGCACGACCTCCTCCGCCTCGGGACCGAGGCGGACGGAGCAGACGCGCAGCCGGTCCGCGTTGGGGTGCGGCTGCACGTCCAGCACATGCCCGACGATCACGCCGTCCAGGCTCGGTCCGGTGGTCTCGATGCCGTCGACTTCGAGGCCCGCCATCGTGAGGAGGTCAGAGAGAGCCTCGGGGGAGAGGGTCACGTCGACGTAGTCGCGGAGCCAGTTGAGGGAGAGGTTCATGGTTCGAGGTTCACGGTTCGGGGTTCTCTCGTCTCGCAGGGCCGCCCTCGCGAACCCTGAACCCCGAACCTCTAGAACTGAGAGAGGAAGCGGAGGTCGTTCTCGTAGTAGAGGCGGATGTCGTCCACGTCGTAGAGGATCTGCGCCATGCGCTCGACGCCCATCCCGAAGGCGTAGCCAGTGTACCGCTCGGAGTCGATGCCGACGGCGTCGAGCACGTTGGGGTCCACCATGCCGCAGCCGAGGATCTCCAGCCAGCGGCCACCGCTGGGGAGGCTTGCGTCCTCCCACCACACGTCCACCTCGGCGGAGGGCTCGGTGAAGGGAAAGAAGTTGGGCCGGAAGCGCATCTTCTGCTCGCTGCCGAAGAAGGCCCGCGCGAAGGCGAAGAGCACCGCCTTCAGGTCGGCGAAGCTTACGCCCTCGTCGATGACCAGGCCTTCCACCTGATGGAACATGAAGTAGCTCTTGAAGGTGACGCTCTCGTTGCGGAAGACGCGTCCGGGCGCGATGATGCGGATCGGCGGACCGTCTCCAGACTTAACGGCCTCCTCCATCACGCGGACCTGCACTGGCGAGGTGTGCGTGCGCAGCACGACGCCCCGGCCCTCGGGCGCGGGCGGGTCGAGGAAGAACGTGTCCTGCATGTCCCGCGCCGGGTGGTTGGCGGGGAAGTTGAGCGCGGTGAAGTTGTGCCAATCGTCCTCGATCTCCGGCCCTCGCGCGACGCTGAAGCCGAACTGCGCGAAGATGCTCTGGATGGTCTCCAGCGTCTGCGTGAGTGGGTGGAGGCTGCCCGCCTCGGTGGGCGCGGGGACCCGGCCGGGGAGTGTGAGGTCCAGGTCCGTGGCCTCGGCGCTGGCGGTTTGCGCGAGGGCGCGCTCGGCATCGTCGAGGCGGGCCTGGGCAGCCTGGCGGAGCGCGTTGAGCGCCTGCCCGGTCTCGCGGCGGGCCTCCGGCGGCACCGTCCCGATCTGGCCGAAGAGCGCCGTCACGGCACCGGACTTGCGCCCGAGGAAGCGGACGCGGAAGGCCTCGGCCTCGTCGGGGGTGGCGAGCGTCGCGGCGTCGATCTCGGCCCGGAGGGCGTCGATCTGGTCGGTGAGGGGCAGGGTCTCGGACATGGGGAGGGGCGGCGGAGCAGAGCCTCTAGAGTGAGGGGCCCGACAGGTGTCATCCTGAGCAGAATGAGCGAAGTCGAAGGATCTCAGGCACGGAGCATCGGAGTCGGCTGAGATCCTTCGGCTATGCCCTGCAGGCTCGGCTCGGGATGACACGACTGAACGTCAGGGGTCTCATGCAGTCAATCGACCCACCGGAAGCTCTCGCTAGTCAGGCGCGAATGCGATGGAGGTCGGATACAAAAACTCCCGCCGGGCCGAGGCCGGGCGGGAGCGGGCTGGTCGAGGCGGAGGCGCTAGGCCGCCATCTCGACCACGGCCTTAAAGGCTTCCTTGTCGCGGACCGCGAGGTCGGCGAGGACCTTCCGGTTGAGAGGGACTCCAACCTTCTTGAGGCCAGAGATCAGACGCGAGTACGAGGTGCCGTGCTGCCGGGCGCCCGCGTTGATGCGAGCGATCCAGAGACGACGGAACGTCCGCTTCCGGGCGCGCCGGTCGCGGTAGGCGTACTGCATCCCCTTCTCGACGGAGTGCTTGGCAACGGTGTAGACGTTGCTGCGGCGGCCCCAGTAGCCTTTCGCCTGCTTTAGGATCTTGCGGCGACGGCGACGGGAAGCCACGTTGTTGCGTGCGCGTGGCATTTGGTCTCCTGGTGAGGGGTGAGCGCTCCCGGATGAAGGGAGCAGAAAATGGGATCGGGGAAGGTCTCTCCGGCCGTCCTTACGACGAGATGAGGCGCTCCATGCGCTTCTGATCAACCTTGGCCACGAGAGTGCTCTCGCGGAGGTTGCGCTTGCGCTTGGGCGACTTCTTCGTCAGGATGTGGCTGGCGAACGCCTTCTTCCGCTTGAGGCGGCCCGTCCCGGTACGGACGAAGCGCTTCTTCGCTCCGCTGTTGGACTTCATCTTGGGCATAGGTCGGTGCTCCTGGGGAGCGTCTTGGCGTGGGCCGTGCGGACAAAACGGCCACCCACACGCAGAGGTACAGGCGGTACGAATCGAGCGCAGAACGTACGGCATCGCGCGCGAGGGAACGGCCCCTGGCAGCGTCTTCACGCGCTATTGAGCCGGTGGGGCAACTCTCTCCGCCTCGGCACCGAGGCGGGGAGAGCAGCGCGCGGCCCTCGCTACTTCTTCTTCTCCGGCGCGAGCATCATTGTCATGCGTCGACCCTCCATGCTGGGGGCCTGATCCACCTTCGAAATGTCCGCGAGGTCCTCCGTGAACCGATCCAGAATGTCCCGGCCCTGGTCCTTGTAGATGATATCACGACCGCGAAACTGGACCCATGCCTTGACCTTGTGACCCTCCTCCAAGAACTCTCTCGCGTGCTTTGTCTTGAAGTTGTAATCGTGATCGTCCGTGCGAGGGCGGAAGCGTACTTCTTTGAGCTCGCCCTGCTTGGCTTGCTTCTTCCGCTGCTCCTTGGCCTTCTTCTGCTGCTCGTAGCGGTACTTCCCGAAGTCCATGACCTTGGCTACGGGCGGGTCCGCGTTGGGCGAGATGACGACGAGGTCGAGCCCTCGGTTGGCGGCGATCTCGACAGCCTGTGGCGTGGGCATCACGCCGAGCTGGCCTTCGCCGTCGACGATGACGCGCACCTTCGGCGCCTCGATCTGATCATTGATGGGGGTCTGGGGTTCGCGGCGGCGGGGCTGCGGCCGGGAGCGTCTGCGGCGGGCTATGGTTGGAAGCGGTTGGTGAGAAGAAAAACCGTCGCGCATCATGCGCGAGAGGTCAACCTACGCCCCGGGCAAACGAAAGTGCCCGGCCGAAGACGAGATGCCGCGATTTCGTCGGGACTGCCAGGCATCAGATGAGTGGCCAGCCGCACCAGCCGGTTCCGTGCTGCGCGTAGCTTCGGCGCTATGGACTTCACTGCGCACCCGCTCCGCATCGGAACCATCACCCACGCCGAGACAGACGGGGGAGCGCTCCGCCTGACCGTCGACCTCGGTGGAAACGACCACCGTACGGCCTCCGCCAACATCCGTGAGGCGTACGGGCCGGACGACCTCACGGGTCGGCAGGTGGTGGTAGTGCTCGATCCACCAGGCGGTGCTCAGGGCGAGGTCATCGTGCTGGCAGCGGTGAGCCCGGAGCGTGGTGCAGTGCTCCTGAAGCCGGAGACACCGGTTCCGAACGGGACGGCCGTCGTCTGACCATCGGGATGGCATCTCGCGGCTCTCTCTTCTGTATCTAGGGGCACACGCTCCTCCTCCGCCTTCATGCGTCTCCTCACCGTCCTCGCCCTCGTCGCGATCCCTACTCTCGTCCACGCCCAGGTCGGGTTCGACCTCACGCTCGGCCCCGTCGTGACGTGGAGCGAGGACGTATCCGGCTTCGTGTTCGATCCCTCCGATCCGAACTTCGACCCGTCCGATCCGGCCACATTCGAGGCGTTCACGGAGGCTGACCTCCGTCCATCCGTCGGGTTCGAGGCGGGCCTGGGGCTCGTCGTCATGCCGAAGGACATCGGCGTTCGCTTCGGCGTGCACTACCTCAACACTTCCGCCGTGTTCGACGAGGAGGGGCGTTCGTTCGACCGAGAGTCCTTCGCGGCCAACTTCGTCACGCTCCAGGCCGATCTCCGCTATGGGCGCCAACTCGGTCCCCTTCGCGCCTACGCCTTCGGAGGGCCGGAATTCCGTTACCTCATCGACCTTTCCGACTCTGAAATCACGCTCGACGGCGTGCGCGAGAACGCGAGCCTGCTGAGCACCGCCGCCCAGTTCGGCGCCGGGCTCACCTTTGACTTCGCGGGCACGAAGTTCGGCCCGAAGGTCAGCTACGCCCTGGACCTCTCCGGCACAGACGGCGGCGACCTCACGCTGGACGACGGCACCACGATCCGGCTCGACGAGGCGTACAACCTGGACACGCTGCTCTTCGGGATCGTCCTCGGCGGCCGGTAGGGGAAGGGGCCAGTGGGAGGGAGCCAGTGGGCAGCGGGGCGCTCCTCGGTTCTCCTGCCCCGGATGACTCCCCCCGCCTCGGTGCCGAGGCGGGCACGCCCAGCAGATCGGAGGCGGACCGAGGCGCCCTCTATCTTCGCGCGGACCCTCCCCACCACGCCGTGATCCGCTGCCTCTCCGCCCTCCTCCTCGTGCTGGCCGTCACGGCCACTGCGCAGGAGCGCCCCACGCTCACCATCGACCAGATCACGCAGGACCCCGCGACCTGGATCGGCGACTGGCCCGAAGCGCCCTACTGGACCGACGCGGGCGACCGGATCTACTTCACGTGGAACCCCCGAGGCCGCTTCCCGGGAGACTCGCTCTTCTCCGCCGACCCGGCGGGCGGCGACCCCACTCTCGTCCCCGCCGGCGAGCGCCGCCAACTGCCGCCGCGTTACTCCGGCGTCTGGACCGACCGGCTGGACTACGGACCCAACCTTCGGCAGCGGGTCTTCGAGCGCGGCGGCGACCTCTACCTCTACAACATCGCGGACGGCGAGATGCAGCGCGTGACGCAGACCACGGCGCGGGAGTCCACCCCCCGCTTCTCGCCCGACGGCCGCCGCCTGATCTATCGCGAGGGGGACCAGCTCTTCGCGTACGAGCCGTTCAACGGTGGCATCCGCCAACTGACCGATCTCCGCTCCGGCAACGAGCCGAAAGACCGCGAGCCGAGCGAACAGGACGTCTACCTCCGCGATCAGCAGCGCCGCCTTCTCGGCGTCATCGAGCGCGGGATTGAGCAGGATTCCCTCCGCGAGATCCAGCGCGAGCGGGACCGCGAGGCGACCGACCTCCCGCCCACGCACTACATCGGCGATAGGCGGATCGGAAGCCTCCAGATCGACCCGACGGAGCAGTTCGTCGCGTTCACGCTCTCCGAGCGGACGACGCCCGCGACGACGAGCATGTCCGACTACGTGACCGAGAGCGGCTACGTGGAGGAGATCACAGCCCGCGCGAAGGTGGGCTCGGCACGGACAGTCCCCACGCTCCACATTCAGGACCTTGCGCGGGACACGGTCCTGACCGTGGATCTGACGACGCTGCCGGGAGCGTTCGATGCCCCCGACTTCCTCCGCGAGGACGGCCACGAGACGGACTCCACGCGCCAGCTCTTCGCCATCGCGCCGAGCTTCAGCCCGGACGGGCAGTTCGCCCTCGTGGAGGTCCGCACAGTGGACAACAAGGACCGGTGGATGGCCCGCCTCGATCCCGCCTCGGGCACTCTCACGGCTCTCCACCGCGACCGCGACGAGGCCTGGATCGCCGGGCCGGGCATCGCGTGGTGGGGCGGCGGCAGTGCGGGCGGCTGGCTTCCCGACGGGCAGACCTACTGGTTCCAGTCCGAGCGAAGCGGCTGGAGCCACCTCTACACCGTGAACGTGGAAACCGGTGAGGTCCGGCAACTCACGGACGGGGCCTTCGAGGTGAGCAGTCCGCAGATCACGCGCGATGGCACCGCCTGGATCTTTCAGTCCTCCGAGGGCGATCTCGCGCAGCGCCACGTCTACCGGATGCCGCTCGCGGGCGGCGAGCGCACGCGCTTGACTCGCCTCCCCGGCCGCCACGATTTCGCGCTCTCCCCTGACGACCAGACTCTCGCGCTCCTCTCCTCGCGCGCCAACCAGCCGCCCGAGGTCTACGTCCGCTCCGCCTTCCCGACCGAGGGCCCGAGGCAGGCGCCCATCGTGCAGATCACGGACTCCGTCACCGACGAGTGGCGCGCTTACCCCTGGCGCGATACGGAGATCGTGACGTTCCCGGCCTCGGACGGCGCCCAGGTGCCCACGCGGATCTACCGCCCCGAGAACCCGAATGGCGCGGCGGTTTTCTTCGTCCACGGCGCGGGCTACCTCCAGAACGCGCACAAGTGGTGGAGCAGCTACTTCCGCGAGTACCAGTTCCACAACCTCCTCGCGGACGCGGGCTACCTCGTGCTGGACATCGACTACCGCGCGAGTGCGGGCTACGGGCGCGACTGGCGGACGGCCATCTACCGCCACATGGGCGGGCGCGATCTCCAGGACTACGTGGACGCCTCGCGATGGGTCGGCGAGGAGTTCGGGATCGACCCCGAGCGGGTGGCGATCTACGGCGGCTCGTACGGCGGCTTCATCACGCTGATGGCGCTCTTCACCGAGCCCGAGCACTTCGGCGGCGGCGCCGCGCTCCGCTCCGTGACGGACTGGGCGCACTACAACGACACCTACACCCGCAACATCCTCAACACGCCCGTGGAAGACCCCGAGGCGTTCGAGCGCTCCTCGCCCATCGAGTTCGCGGACGGCCTGGAGGATCCGCTCCTGATGACGCACGGGCTGGTGGACGACAACGTCCAGCCGCAGGACATCTTCCGGCTGAGCCAGCGGCTCATCGAGCTGGGCAAGCGGGACTGGGAGCTGGCGCTGGCGCCCGTGGAGCCTCACGGCTACCGCGAGCCGACCTCGTGGGCGGACAAGCTGCACCGCATCTACGACCTGATCCAGGCCACCGTCGGGCCCGAGGCGCCAGAGGAGACCGAGGGCTGAGACATCCCGCCTCGGTCGGTCCACGGACATACCGAGGCGGACACCTGAACCGGAGGTCAATCCATCGAGTTGGCCGTGATCACGGTCGAAAGGAGCTCTCCGATCAGCCGGGACCCTTCCACAGAGGGGTGCACCCGGTCCTCGTCGTAGTGGCCGGGGTTGGACGGATCGATGACGTCTGCTGCGGATGCGAAGTAGACGTCCTCCGTCGCGAGTGCCATCGACTGAAGCCTGCGGTTGAACTCGACGAACTCCTCCGCGCATGCCGTGAAGTCCGCCTCGCCCCCCTCGGGAGGTGCGTAATAGCCCATCACGAGGAGTCGGCTCCCGTTGTCGGTCACGGTCCGGGCGAAGGCCGGGTACTGCCCTGCGTCCCCGTCCTCGCTCACCATCTCGTCGAGCGTCGGGCCGCACGGACCGCATCCGCACTCGTCGCCGAGGTCGTTCGCCCCGCCGTCCATCACGACCCACTCCCACTCGCCGGGCTGGTACTGCTGGCGGATATCGAAACCTGCTTCCGCATCGTCGGGATCCTCGGCGCTGAGCCGCGCGCCGGAGACGCCCGCGTTGAACACCGCGAGGCCGGTTTCTTCCGCGATCACGTCGGCGATAGCCGCATCGTCCTCCCGGTTCCACTCCATCACGGAGTCGCCAATCACGAGAACCTGCGTGCCCGGATCGATGGTGATAGGGCCCGGTGCGTCACAGCTGACGAGGCCGAAGAGGAGGAGGGCGGAGACGAGGCGCATGGGGGAGGATGGAAAGACCCGGAACACCTATCAGGGACGGGTTGGCCCTGCCGAACGCATCGCGCGGACAGGTCGTGTAATCGCCCAAGCACCGGTCCCGAGCTCTCCACCGACGCACCGAGATAGGGCTAGCGGGTCGCCCGCCGCGCCCGCGCCCAGTTCACCGACTGGCTCCCGCGAAGGAACCGCACCACGCCCGGCGCCACCGCCGCGTGCATGAACACGACGTACAGCGGCAGCCGGAAGCCTCGGACCGGCACCTCGCGGTCGCGCCACGCCCATCCCAGCGCGGCGACGGCGTAGAACGCAGCCTGCATCGCGAGGAGCGCGGTGTAGAGCGCGGAGCCCGGCGCGAGGACGATGTTTAGCGCCAGCGCCAACGGCAGGAGGACCGGCGCCAGGGTCCAGCGGAGGACGCGGTGCGAGACGTACTGGAGCGTGAGCAGCCCGTGCCGGAACGGGTTGAGCAGCCCGCGCAAGCGAACCATGGACTGCCAGCCGCCCGCGCAGATGCGCACCTTCCGCGTCCACTCGTCCTCCAGCGAGGCGGAGGGCCCTTCGAGAGCGGCGGCCTCCGGCGCGTACGCCACGCGGTAGCCGGACTGGGCGATGCGGAGCGAGAGCACGAAGTCGTCCAGAAGCGTGTCGGCTTCGAGGGGCTGGTAGAGATCCGAGCGGAGCGCGAACAGCTCGCCCGCTGCCCCCACGACGGAGTGCAAGCGCGAGTCGAGCCGCTTCAGCGTGGACTCGTAGCGCCAGTAGAGGCCCTCGCCTGCGGTCCCGTTCGCGGCGGTGTCCACCCGCTTCTCTCCCGCGACGGCCCCGACCTCGGCATCGGCGAAGGGTGCGACGAGCGCGCGGAGCGTCCCGGGCGCGAGCATCGCGTTGGCGTCGGTGAAGGCCACGAGGGGCGTCGTGACGTGCGCCATCGCGCGGTTCATGGCGGAGGCTTTGCCGCGCCGCTCGGGCTCGAAGAGGATCTCCGCGCCCGCCTCGCGGGCGATCTCGGCGGTGCCGTCCGTGGAGCCGTCCGCGACGACCAGCAGGTGGAGATCGCCGGGATAGTCCTGCGCGAGGGTGTCGCGCACCTTCGCGCGGATCCACTCTGCCTCGTTCCAGGCCGCGACGACGACCGTGAGCGCGGGCCAGTCTCCGTCGGCGTACGGCGCTGCCGGGGCGCGCTCGCCTCGGGTCCGGACGAGGAGCGCCGCTAGCAGGCCGTAGCCGACGTAGGTGTAGACGAGGACGGCCACGGAGGCCCAGAACAGGATCTCGATCATCGGAGGGAGCGGATGGGCCGCGCGGGGACGCCCGCGACCAGCGTGTAGGGAGGCACGTCCTTCGTGACCACCGCGCCGGCCGCCACGACGGCCCCCTGGCCGACCGTCACACCCTTGAGCACGACGGCCCGGGTCGCGAGCCACACGTCGTCCTCGATGGTGATGGGCGCGGCCTTGCCCGGCGCGTCCAGGTCGCCGACGGCGTGGAAGTCGGAGTCCATCAGGATCACGCCCGTCGCGATCTGACACCGCGCGCCGACCGTGACCGACTGCCGGGCCGAGAGCACGCTCCCGTTGTTGATGTACGTGCCCTCGCCGACGGTCAGCCGTGCGCCGGGTCCGGCGGAGAGCTGCACGCGCGAGAGGAACGAGTGGACCGTCACGCGGTCGCCGAGGGCGATGGTGCCGGTAGCGTTGACGTACGGGGTGCCCCAGACGGTCACGCGCCGACCGAGGCGGCATCGGCGGAGCCGCACCTGGGCGTTGAGCCAGCGGAGGCCTCCGTGCAGGAGGCGACCCCAGTCCGCCCGCCTCGGTGCCGAGGCGGAGGGAGTGGGCGCGAGGTCGAGGGCGGCATGCATGGGGCTGGAGGTGGCGGGGGCTGAGGCCCGGGTGGGTTACGCGGTGACGAGGGTGCGGGCAGGAGTCGCCAGCGGGGCGCGGTCGGGTGCGGGCGCTGGGCTCGCGGACGCGGCAGTCTCGGCCTCGGGGGCGCGGATGGCGTCCTGCCAGAAGGAGTAGAGCCCTCGGCTGATCTCGATGCCCTCGAAGAGGCTCCGCTGAAACGGCCCGGCGGTGCGCGCCCATCGCGCCATCTTGTCCAGCCCGGCCTCCAGCGTCACGCCCTGGCGGAGATCGCCGAAGTAGCGGTTGAGGACCGCGTGATCCGTCCAGGCGTGCTTGACCTCGTTGCGCGCCTCCAGGTGCACGATGTTGGGCGCGACGCCCATCGCGCGGGAGACCGCCTCTGCCATCTCTAGAATGGTGTAGGGCTGGTCGGCACCGACGTTGACGATCTGGCCGTAGACCTCGGGGCGCTCCACGCTGTGCGCGATGATGGGCGCGACGTCCGTGATGTAGCTGAAGGCGCGCGTCTGCAGGCCGTCTCCATAGACGGTCATTGCCTCGCCCTCCAGCACCTTGTTCATAAAGATGCCGATCACGTTGCGGTAGCGGTCGCCGAGGTTCTGCCGCTCGCCGTAGACGTTGTGCGGGCGGAAGATCACGAAGTCCATCCCGAACATGGCCTTCGCCTGCTGGATGTCCATCTCGGCCGCGAACTTGGCGACGCCGTACGGGTCCTCGGGCATCGGCGTCATGTCCTCGCGCATGGGCACCTGGTTGGCGCCGTAGACGGCCATGGACGACGTGAACACGAAGCACTTGACCGTCCCGGCGTTGACCGCGCCGTTGACCAGCGTGGCGGTGCCGAGGAGGTTGTTGGTGTAGTTGAACCGGCGGATGAACGGGCTCAGGCCCTCGGCGGCGTAGGCCGCGAGGTGGTACACGTAGTCGAACCGGTGCTCGGCGAAGAGGCGCGAGACGAGCGCGGGGTCGGCGATGGAGCCCTCGACGAACTCGACGCCCTCGGGCACGTTGGCGCGGTAGCCGCCGGAGAGATCGTCCAGGCCGACGACGGTGTGGCCCATCGCGAGCAGCTCATCTGCGACGTGGGAACCGATGAACCCGGCGACGCCGGTGACGAGAGAAACGGGAGCGGACATGGAAACGGGTGGCTGAGTGAGGGGCGCGAGGCCCCGTGGTGACGCTCCAGAATCCCGCCCTCCCGCCCGTTTCTTGTCCGGTCTTCGACGAACCCGCCGCCTCCTCCGACGAACACCCGCGCGCCCTCGACTGGCCGTTCCCGCTCGCGCGACTCCCCCGCCTCGGCACCGCGGCGGACGGACCCGCTGAGCTCGCTCAGGATGACACGACGTGTGAGTCCACAGGCAAACCCAACGCGAACGGGCGGCCTCGCGAAGAGACTGCCCGAGATATGCTGTATGAGCCGAGCCCTACACCGCCACCACAGTCCCGGCCTCCTCCGCCTCGGCACCGAGGCGGGCGGGGTGGAGCACGGAGCGATACACCGCGAGCATCTCTTCCGCGGCACGGTCCCAGGAGAACGCGGCGGCGCGCTGGCGGCCCGCTTCGCGGAGCGACCGGCGCAGCGGGGTGTCGGTGAGCAGCCTCGCGAGAGCATTCGCGATCTCGGCGGGCTGGCGGGGATCCACGAGCAGCGCGGCGTCGCCCGCGACCTCCGGCATGGAGGCCGCGTCCGAGGTGAGGACAGGTGCGCCGGAGGCCATCGCCTCCAGGATGGGCAGTCCGAAGCTCTCGCGCAGCGACGGGTACAGAAACGCGTCGCAGAGGGTGTAGACGGCTGGGAGGTCCGCGTGGGCCACGTAGCCGGGCAGCACGAACAGGTCCCGCAGGTCCATCGCGCCGAACGCACGGAGGTGCGCGTCCAGCGCCGCAGGCGCGAGGTCGGCCACGAGGAGCGGGACGGGCGCCTCGGCCTCGCGAGCGTAGCGGACGTACGTCTCTACTGCTCCGGGGATGTTCTTCTTGGGGTCGGTGTTGCCGAGGAGGAAGGCGAACCGCGACGGCAGGCCGTAGCGGCCTCGCGCCTCTGCCAGCCGAACCGGATCCGAGACGGGTGCGAAGTGCTCACCCACCGCGTTCGAGACGACATCCAACCGGTCGGCGACCTCGGGGAAGCGCTCTGCGATGCGCCCGGCCTCGTAGCGCGAGACCGTCGTCACGCGGGCGGCGCGGCGGACGGCGCCGGGCACGGTGGCCCGCCGGTACTGGTTGCCGAGGCGCTGGTACGCCGTCCCGCCCCGGAGCAGCGGGCTGCCGCCCTCCAGAAAGATGATGTCGTGCAGCGTGAGCACGACCGGCACGGGCGAGCGGAGCGGCGCCGTGTTGGCGGTGCAGTGGAGGAGGTCCACGCCCGCCTCGGCCGCGGCGCGGGGCAGCGCGACTTGCTCCCAACTCGGATACGACCGCGCCTCGACCTCCACCACCTCCAGGTTGCCTCGCGAGGTCAGGCAGCGGTCTTCGCCGGGCCGCACGAAGGCGACGAACTCGTGCTCGGGCGCCAGCGCGGGCAGCCGCCGCAGCAGCTCCAGCGCGACGATGTCCATTCCGTGCTTGCGCGCCCGAAACAGGCGCTGGGCTTCGATTCCGATCCTCATGGCTGGGCGGTGACGTGGGCCGCGCTGTGCGGCGTGTGGAGGAACGTGCGGTTAGCGCCGCGCGAGGTCAGACCGGCGCGGAGCATCAGCGCGAGGGCGCGCGGGAGGTGGAGCATGTCGCCGAGGAGCCCGCGCCCGAGGCTCGCGGGGATCCCGAGACCGATGGCGAGGGCCAGCGCGAGGCCTAGCCCCACCCACGGGATCACCGAGGCGGACGTAGCCAGCGCGAGGGCGCCGAGTGCCGGTACGGCGCCGAGTAGCAGCGCGCGGGGCGGCAGGATCATCTGGAGCGCCTTGTCGGCGTAGTCCGCGTTGCCGGTGCGAGCGAGCGAGGCCAGCGCGGGGCCGAGGTGCCGACGCGCATAGTGTGCCTGCGCTGCCAGCCATCGCCGCCGCTGGCGGACGAAGACCTCGGGGGCTGACACTTTCTCGTCGTAGATCACCGCCTCGGGGGCGTACGCGATGCGCGTCCCGTTCCGCGTCAGCGCCAACTCCAGCTCTTTGTCGAACCCACCGACGGCCTCGGCCTCCGCCATGAGTCGCGCGAAGAGGCGTGCCTCGAACGCCATCCCGGAGCCGATGAGGGCGGCGCTCAGGCCGAGCGCAGCGTGGCCCCGCCGGAAGACGTGATTGTTCACGGCCTCGGAGAGAGCATCGAGCCGCGCGAGCGGCGTGTCGGGGTTCTTCGCGACGCGTTGGCCCTGGACTACCTCCGCCTCGGTGCGGGCGTCGTCGAGGCGGGCGAGGGCGTCCGGCGCCATCACGTTGTCGGCGTCTAGCACGACGACCGTCTCGTAGAGACCGGGCGGGAACGCCTCCATCGCGGCGCGAAGGGCTTTGGCCTTGGTGGACCGCTCGAAGCGGACCGTCAGGACCGTCACGCCGAGCGCGAGGAGGCGCCGGTGCGTCTCGGCCTGGAGCCCGTCCGCGATCACGATCACGTCGAACCGGTCGGCCGGGTAGTCCTGCGCGAGGGCTTGGCGGGCGGTCTCGACGATCACAGCGTCCTCGCGGTAGGCCGGGATCAGGACGGCCGTGCGGAGACGGTCGCCAGCGGAGGGCGTCGGGAGGCGACGGAGACGCCCGGCGACGGCGAAGACGAGGAGGTAGCCGACCGAGAGCGCCAGCGGCACCCAGAGGATGAGGAGGAGCGCGTTCATCGGGCCTGGACGAGGGAGGTGACGGGGAGCGCGCGAGGCACGGCGGGGCGGTCCACGATGGGCCGGTCGATGAGTCGCGCAGGACGCGGCGCCAGTCTGGCGTCGGGCGTGAGGCGCCGGTGCGTGAGGTGCCACGCGAGGCCGACTCGGACGGCGCGGACGTGCTCCCACTGCCCCGAGGCGGCGTAGCGCATCGCGTGGACGAGGCTCGCGAGTAGGACGAGCGCCATCGCGACGGGCTTCCGCCAGCCGCGCGCGTTGCGGCGCAGGTAGAGCAGCCGGTTCCGCGTCTGGAACCGCGTCTTGAGCGGGCTCGCCTTGCCGACGGTCACGGACTCCTTGTGCCAGACCGTCGACTCGGCGACGTAGTGGGCGTTCCAGCCCGCGCGGCGGAGGCGCGTGCCGAAGTCGATCTCTTCGTAGTAGATGAAAAAGTCCTCGCCCAGCATCCCGATGTCTTCGAGGACGGCCCGGCGGATGAGCAGCGCGGCGCCGTGGCCCATCTCGGTCTCGCCCGAGACATCGTGCTGGCCCTCGTCGATCTCCCCGGAGCCGATCCAGCGGGCCTGCGCGCGAAGCGGGTCTACGGCCGTGCCGCCCGCGTACTGGATGCGCTCTGGCGTGTGGTAGTAGCGGATCTTCGGCGAGGCGGCGCCGATCCCCGGGTCTGCCTCCATCGCGGCGACGAGCGGCTCCAGGAAATCAGGCTCCACCTCGGTATCGTTGTTGAGAAGGAGGACGTACTCGCCTCGCGCGTGGCGCATCCCGAGGTTGTTGCCGCCGGTGAACCCCAGGTTCTCGCGGCTGCGCAGGAGGCGCGGGCGCGGGGAGTAGGCTGCGAGCATCGCGAGGTCAGCGGGTTCGGAGCCGTTGTCCACCACGATCACCTCCATGCGAGGGTAGGTGACGCGGGTGAGGGAGGCGAGGAGGTCGCAGGTGACCTCGGCCTGGTTCCAGTTGAGCGTGACGATGGAGACGAGGGGCGGCATGGCGCGCGGGGTGGCTGTGCGCGCAGAATCCGCCCCCTCGCGCCTGCTCCCGGCCTCGTTTCGACGAACACCCCCGTTCCTTCGACGAACGCCGGCCCGGTCCGCCTCGGCACCGAGGCGGGGGGAGTCGCCCGACTGGCGGGCGCCCGGATCGTGCGCCACCCTCCCCAGCCGCCGTTCCCGCGAACGCGGGAATTCAGAGTGACGAGAATTGAGTCGTTCCCGACGCGACGCGTCCAGGGAGGGAGCCAGCCCCAACCCAGGCGCTCGTCCTGCCGCGCGGGCGATCCACGGGGGCGTCGTTCCCGGTACTCTGGATCCCCGCCTTCGCGGGGATGACGTCGTAGAGAGAACCGGACGAAACACTGTGCTTCGAGAACATGTGAAGCACGGCTGTCACATCGGGTTGCTTCATTGAGCGAGTTCACATGCCTCTTCCTTAATGGCGAAGCGTATCACAGACGCGACCTCAGACTCCAAAGGGCGCACTACCTCAGTCCGACTCTCCGGTAACAAGACCAACACGCCTATCGAGACTGCCAAGCGAATGGCTGATCGGGGACAGATTGAGGGCGCTCATGTCGTCCGACCGAAGGGCCGCAAATCCTATCTGCGGACTAACCCGGATGGGAAATCCCGTAACAACATCGACCAACTGAGCGGCGACAAGTAGTCCACGGAGCTACGCTACTCCGCCTCGGTGCCGAGGCGGACAGGGTCGGGAGGATCCGGCTCCGTGTCCAGCCTTGGGGCGAGGTAGAGTGCGGCGAGGCTGAGCGCGACGAGAATCCCCGTCGGCATCTGGCCGAGGACCTGATTGCCGTAGCTCGCAACAGCGATCCCGCACAAGCCCGCGAAGAGGGCTGCGAGGCGTTGTCGGAGCGTGGCGTCGCGCACGCGGAGCAGCCGCCGGAGTGCCCCGGTCAGCAGTGCCGCCAGCCCCGCGAGGTAGAGCCACAACCCGACGATTCCCTGCTCCGCCCAGATCTTGACGTACCACGAGTCCAGCGCGAGGTCCGCCAGGAATGTCCCCGGGCTGAACCGCTGGCCCCAGTACCCCGCCGAGCCCACGCCGCCACCGAACGGACGGCTCGTCAGGTAGGCCTTGAGCCGCTTCTGGTTCTCCAGCCGCACTTGCAGGCTCGGGTTGTCCGACCCCTGCACGATGGCCGTCCGCATCCGCTGCACCTCGTAGATCCCGCTGCCGATGCTCGTGAAGCGGAGCACGCCGTAGACCATCGCGAGGGCGAGCATCCCGAGCGTCAGCAGCCGCCAGTTGCCGCTGATCAGGAAGTACACCGCGAAGCCGACGAGTGGGACTGCCATCGCGCCGCGCGTGCCGGAGATGAGGAGGCCGTAGATGCCGAGCGCGCCCACGATCCAGAGCAGTGACTTCCGACCACGGCTCCCTGGCCCCAGCGCGAGGATGATCGCGACGAGCCCGGCGTGGCCCATCGCGGCGCCGAACTGGCCGGAGTCTGAGTAGAACGAGAAGACGCGGAGCTTGCCGAAGAGCAGGTGTGTGGAGAGGTTGCCGGGCACGTTCAGCCACGCCTGCTCCGCGCCGTCCAGGCCGATGAGTTTCTGCTTCGCACCCCAGAGCACGCCGAGAACGGAGAAGGCGAGCCAGAGCCAGAGCAGCCGGTCGAGGTCGCGGGTTTTGCGGATGAGGAGAAGGAAGAGCGGGACCGCGAGGACGGGGTAGAGCGCCACGCCTCGCACCGCGAAGAACCAGGCCGTCACACTCCGCGCCTCGGGGTTGACGAACTGGAAGACGTTGTACCCCATCCAGATGACGACGGCGGCCACGGCGCCGTTTTTGAGCCGGTCCCATTCCCACCGCTGCGGCTGCATGAGGACGGCCAGCAGCGTCAGCGCGAGGAAGGCGTCCACCAAGAGGCCCGTCGGCGCTGGGACGTAGCGCGTGATGCCAACGCCCAGGAACGCCACGACGACCGTCCCCACGAGGCCCCGTCGCGGATCCTGAAACACCGCCCGCATGACGAAGAAGGCGGGGGCGGCCACGAGCAGCGCTAGTGCCACGAGCAGCCCGCCCTTCGCGACGGCGAACCCGAGCACGACGGCGCCCAGCACCGCCGCGAGCAGCGCGAGGCGGCGCGGGGTGCGGACGGGTTCGGTCGGGAGGTCGAGCACGAGCACGGAGCTAGACGGTGGAGGGTATCGGCCGGGTGGTCGCGAGCGTGAGCGGGACCTCGCGGGAGACGAGCCAGCCGCCGAGCATCACGCCCACCGCCGTCATCGCGACCGTGACTGCCGCGACCTCCGTCACGCCGCTGCCAAGAGCGAGGACCAGAGCGTCGCCCGCCAGATTGGCCCCCAGCATCGCGCCGACCTTGAGCGTGTTCAGGTGAGGCCGTCCGAGGGCGTCCAGTGCGAGGCCGAGGAACCGGTCGGCTGGAAGCAACAGGGCGTAGAGGAGGAACCAGCGGAAGGCCGCGCCCGCCTCGGCGTAGGCCTCGCCGCCGAGAAACGCCGTGGCCTCCGGCGCGAAGACCCAGCCCAAGACCACCGCTGGAAGCAGCAGCAGCGTGAGGCTGCCCACGTCGCGCCCGAGGCGGGCGGAGAAGGCTCGGTCCTCGCCCTCGCGCGCCGACCGCGCCAGCGCGGGGAACGCCGCACCCGCGAGGCCCCGGATCGGCACCTCGGCCGCCTCGACGAGTTTTTGGGGGACCCCGTAGAGCGCGACTGCCGCCGGACCCAGGACCGCGCCCAGGATCAGCGCGTCGGCGCTCCGCAGCAGGTTGGCCCCGACCGTCGTGATGGCGCTGAAGCGGCCGAAGCGGAGCAGCGCGCGGACCCCGGACTGGGTGGATTGGCGGAGGGCGCCGAGCCCTGCCCAGCGCATCGCGAGGAGGGAGACGGCCGCGTGGACGCCTGCGTGCGCCCAGGCCAGCGTCCCGACCGTCAATCCATCGCGCAGAATGAGCACGGCGCCGACAAACCCGGCACTCACCATCAAGCGGAGCGCGAGGATGCGCCCGAACCGCTCCTCCGCCTGCGCCCGCCAGCTCGCGACGGTGTGCGGCAATGCGGCCACAACTAGCACGGGAAACGCGGCGAGGGCGTCCCAGAGGCCTCCCGTCCCGCCGAGTACGCCCGCCAGCGCGCCGAGGCTGGCGATGACGAGTGTCGCGGTGAGGGCTACCGTCCACGCGGCGCCGAGGGCCTGTACAGCCTCGCGCGGGGCCGCGCCGGAGGCCCGCTGCACGTAGGCGGCTTGCACCAACCCGCTCCGCAGCATGTCGAAGAAGGTGGCGACGGTGAGGTAGAGCACCCACGCGCCGAAACCCTCGGGCGAGAGCGTCCGCGCGACGAGCGCGAAGCCCGCGAAGCCGAGGACGGCGCTCGCGCCCTGGGCAGCGAGCGAGAGCCCTCGGGGGCCGCGAAGAAGCGAGAGGAGGCGCGTCATCTCAGGCGGCGATGGGCGCGGACTCCAGAACCTCCGCGAAGGCCTCGGCGCGGCGCTCCCAGGTGTTGGCGCGGGCCAGCGCGATGCGCGCGGCGCGGGCGCCCTCGGTCCGGTCGGAAAGCGCAGCGTCCAGCGCGCGGGAGAAGGCGTCGGCGTCGGAGGCGGTGTGGACCAACGTCTCGGCCTCGCCGAGCGGCGCGAAGGGCGTAGTCACGACGGGCCGCCCGGCGGCGAGGTACTCGTTGAGCTTGAGCGGATAGATGCTCCGCGTGAACTGCGTGACGGCGAACGGGATGGTGCCCACGTCCATCCGTGCGAGGAAGCCGGGAAGTGCCTCGGCCGGGTGCGCGCCAGCGAGCGTCACGTTCGGGTACGCCGCGAGGGCGTCCGCCTCGGGCACCACCGCGCGGCCAACGAAGAGAAAATCTAGGTCCGTGCGACGCCCGATGACGCGGCGCAGGAGGCCGTAGTCCAGGCGCGAGTCCAGGCTACCGATGAAGCCGACGCACGGTCTCGCGCTCTCCGGTGTTTCGCCCGCGGCCTCATGGAAGAGGTCGAAATCGGCGCCGTTGGGGACGAGATGGACATTCGGGTGCTGGGCGCTCTTGCTCGCGCGGAGGCCCTCCGAGGTGACGACGACGGCATCTGCCACGGCGAGGTACTCTGCCTCCAGCCTCGCGCCGTGCTTGCTCACCCACGGTGCGGCACTGATCTCGTCGTAGCCGTAGTAGACCCGCGCGCGCTCGCCGAGGGCGCCCGCCAGCGGGAGCCCGAGCTGCGGCGCGAACGCCGTCACCACGACGGGGTCTGTCATCCCGAGACGACGCATCGCGGAACGAACCCTGGCCCCGACGATCCGGCCGTTCATCGCGAGGGCCGCGCGGAAGGCGGGGCCGTCCCCCATCCAGCGCGTCGGCGCGACGGGCGGGGGCGTGAGGACCCAGACAGGGCCGTGCGGGCCGTCCTCGCGGCGGAGGCGGTCGCGGCCGAGCATCCGGCCGAGGGGTGCGGTGCTGCGTCCGACGGCGGCGCGGGCGGCGTCCGCGAGGGTGTAGGCGTAGTCCGCGTAGAGGACGCGGTAGTGGGCCGCAAGCGACTGCATGAGGCGGACGGTGGACTTGACGTAGTCGCCGTCCCAGGCGGGCTGGGCGAGGCAGACGAGGGCGGGCTTGTCGGACATCGGAGAGGCGGAAGCGTCCGCCTCGGTGGTTCCGTGGGCGGACCGAGGCGGGCGGGGCTAGCGGCTGAACTCGAAGCGCGCGAGGCGCTTGGCGAAGCGGCGGAGACGGCTCCGGCGGCGCGGGAGGTCGCCGACGAGCCCTTCGAGGTGGGCGGGCTGCGCGCCGGTCAGCACGAGGTGCGGGGCATGTCCAGCGGCGCGTTCGAGGGCCTCGGCGGTGTGGGCGTCGGCGGTGGCCCAGGAGCGGGACGCGCGGGCAGTGAGGAGCACGAGGTCGGCGTGGGCGAGGAGGCTGACGGGCAGCGGGGCGTCCAGCACGGGCGGCAGTTCCAGGACGGTGACCTCGGCGCCGGAGGGGCCCGCGAGCGCGGCGAGGGTGTCCGCCTCGGGGAAGGCATCGTCCACTCGGTAGGGCGTGGCGCTACCCTGGGCGTGGGGCGCGAGGTAGCGGACGGTCCGGCCTCGCGCGGCGAGCCGCTCTGCCAGCCGCGAGGCCACAAACCCGGCGCCCTCCCCGGCCTGCCCGCTCGCGACGGCCACGAACTGCGGCCCGTCGGTGTCGCGGAGGGCGAGCGAGACGGAGCGGAGGAACTGGGCGTCGAGCGGCTTCAGGAGCGCAGGACTGGCGGGAGCCGTCGGGAAGGCCCCGGCGAGGGGGAGGCCGGAGACTTCGGAGGCGCGCTCGGGCGTGCGCATGGACTGGTCCAGCACCTCGATGGCGAGGACGCTGCCCGTGCATAGCACCAACCCGGCGAGGAACGCCACGGCCACGAGCAGCGGGCGCTTAGAGGACTCCGGCCGTGCAGGGCGCTGCGGCGGCGCGATCACGTCCAGGTTGGCGGCCCGCGCGATGCTCTGCTGCCGCATCCGCGCAAGGTTGAGGCTGTGGAGCATCTCCATGTAGGTGCCCTCGGCGATGTCCACCTCGCGGTTGAGGCTGTTGAGCGTGGAGCCGAGCGGCGCGAAGACATCGTAGACGCGCTGGTACTCGTCGCGGCGCTGGCGGAGGACGGCGAGGCGGGCTCGGCGCTCGGTGACCTGCGTCGCGTGGGTGAGCCAGGCGCCGGTGAGGGCGCTGCGCGAGACGCCCTGCTCGGAGTGGCTGAGCGTGTGGAGGCCGCGCACGGTCCCGTCGAGCACGGAGCGGAGGGAGTCCACCTCCGCCTCGGCGGCGGTGTCGGGCGTGCCGAGGGCTTCGGCGCGGGTGGCGCGGGCGGTGGCGGCGGAGAGAGCGCGGCGCTGCTGCGCGACAGCGTCGCTCTGGGTCAGGACGGCCTCGCGCTCACTCAGGCGGCGCTCGGTATCGCGAAGGGCGTCCTCCGAGGCGGCCAGCGCCATCTCCTCCTGTTGCACCTCGTGGTCCAGGCTCTCCTTCTGCGAGGCGACGTACTTGGTCTGCTCGTAGTAGTTGATGATCCGGTTCTGCACACCGAACTCGCGCGTCCCGGCGACGGCTCGGCGCAGCGCGCTGTCCGCGAGGGCGGTCTGCTCCTCGAAGAACTCCACGACGCCGCCGGTCTGGCGCGTCTTCATGTCGCGGAACTCGCGGACCACGTCGTCCAAGAGAAGCTGGAGCGTGAGCTGCGCGAGGGCGGGATCCGGCGCGGCGTAGCGGACCTCGACCATGTCCGAGCTTCCGACGCGTGTCGCGTGAATGCCCTCCTGAAGCGTGGTCACGTTGAACGGCGAGGGATCTACGTAGAGCGCGGCATAGACCGGGCTGCCGACGTCCTCCGCCTCGGCACCGAGGCGGGCGGGGCTGGCGACGCGCAGCACGGGTATGTCGGTGTCCTCTTGCAGGCGAAGGCGACCGTCGGAGCGGCGCGCGATCAGCTCCAGCGCGACGCGCTCGACGGTCTCGCGGCTCTTGATGAGCTGGATGAGGTTGTCGAAGGCGGTCTGCGTGGTGAGGTAATCCACGCGCGAGCCGTTCTCGGAGTCGATGGAGTAGCCGGAGACGAAGCCGGTGTAGAGCGTCGTGCTGGCGACGTACTCGCGCGGGAGGTCGCGCGTGAAATAGAAGGCAGCGGCGGCGAGGACGACAGGGACGGCCGTGAGCAGGAGCGCGTGCCGCCGGAGGAGGCGGAGAAACTGGACGAGCGTCATCGGGCCGAGGGGCTGTCCGTCTCCGCGAGGGAGGCGGTGAGGGTGGAGAGCGCACCTCCCGCGAGGCGGTCGAGTTGGCCGTAGGCCGTGAGGTAGTCCGTCCGGGCGGTCTCGTAGGCGGCCTGCGCCTCGGCGGCGATCTGGTCCACTCGCGCGAGCTCGCCCACGGCCACGTCGCCCTGCACGAACTCGGCCTCGGCCATGAGCCGGTGCGTCCGCGCCGACTCCATCCCGCCGGAGCGGACGCCGACGAGCCGGTACGCCAGTTCGGTCTTGCGGTAGAGCGCGATCACGACGAGGTCCAACTCTTCGTCGGCCTCGGCGCGGCGGGCCTCGGCCTGCGCGAGCTGGGCCTCGGCCTGACGGGCCTCGTGGCGGCGCCCGAGCACGTCGTAGAGGGAGACGCGGACGTTGACGCCCACCGTCGCACCGACGGCCAGTTGGTCCACGAGTTCGTTGCCGTAGGAGCCCGCCGTCGCGCCGACGTTGATGCCGAAGTTGTCCGTCCAGGCGCTGCGGGTACGATCCAGGTAGGCCGCGTTCTTGGCGACCGTGGCGTCGGCGTAGCGGATCGCGGGGGACTGGCGGTGGGCGGCGCTGAGGACGGCGTCCAGCGGGGGGAGGGTGGGGAGACTGCCGGACTGCGCCGTGGCCGGGGCAGCACAGGCGAGCGCGAGGGCGAGAAGGACGAGGCGAGGCATGGGAGTGGTTGGCTGACCGCTCGCAACGTCCGGCTTCCTCTCTCTCCCGTCGCCCGGCGTTCGACGAACGCGCCCCAGGCTTCGACGAACGCTGGCTCCCCCCCCCTCGGCGCCGAGGTGGGCGAGGCGGAGGGCGCAAGTCGCGCACCGTGCTCGCTGCTCCGGTCCAGCCGACGTGTCATCCTGAGCGAGCGCCAGCGAGTCGAAGGATCTCAGTCGAGCACGTGTCCGCCTACTCGGCTGAGATCCTTCGACTTCGTCCCTTCGGGACTTCGCTCAGGATGACATGCGTGGGGTGACCACTCCCCCCGCCTCGGTGCCGAGGCGGGCAGGATGGCTCTCAATACAGAACGCGGGCGACGGCTTCGTCTGCCGCCGCCCGCGCGGGCGCGCCGGGATCCAGCGTGTGGTGCCGCTGGATCGGCCGGAGGTCGTGGTGTCCGGTGGCGCGCGTCTCGGAGGTCAGCCAACCTCCCGAGACCGAGGCGCGAACGCGCTATACGTTCTCGCTTTGGAAGAGCGCGGGGACCGTCCGCGCGATCAGGCGGAGGTCGAAGCCGAGGCCGTGGCGCTCGGCGTAGGCGTTGTCCAGCGCGATGCGCTCCTCGGGCGAGACCTCGCCGGTGCCGCGCTGCGTGACCTGCCAGAGGCCGGTCAGCCCGGCGGGCGCCATCCATCGCGCGACGGCATCGTCGGCGGTGAGTTGCTCGGCTTCGTAGAGTGGCAGCGGCCGGTTGCCGACGAGCGACATCTCGCCGCGAAGCACGTTGACCAGTTGCGGCAGCTCGTCGATGCTGGTGTTGCGGAGGAAGCGGCCGACCCGCGTGATGCGGGGGTCGTTCTGGAGCTTGAAGAAAGCGGGTCCGGCGGACTGGCGGCGGCGGTGCTCGGCCTCGCAGATCATCGCGCCGCCATCGCCGACAAGGAGCGGGGAGCAGGCGACTCCCTCCGCCTCGGCCCCGAGGCGGGCGCACTCGGGGCAGCCCTCGGGCTGCGACTCGGCCTCGGCGGCGTACTGGTTGAGGTGCGCGAAGTCCTTCAGCCGTTGGTCCGCGTCGGGGTACATCGTGCGGAACTTGAAGAGACGGAACCGCCGGTAGCCCGCGCCGACGCGCCACGAGGCGTAGAACACCGGGCCCTTAGACTCCAGGCGGATCGCGAGCGCGGCGAGCAGGAGCACGGGCGAGAGCACGAGGAGGGCACTGGCACTGGCGGCGATGTCGAACGCGCGCTTGGCGAGGCTGGGGCGGGGCGAGGGCATGGCGGTGGGGGCAGGCACCCGTGGTGGGTTAGCGCTGGAAGAGGTGGGAGGCGTCGCGGTGGCCAGGGAGGTCGCGGTACCAGTCCGGCGAGACGGCGCCGCCGGAGCGAGCCCAGGGCACGAACTGGCGGTGCCCGGCGTCGAGCGGGGCGCGCTCCAGGGGGTAGGCGAAGGCCTCCGGGAGGTGGAGCGCCCAGGGCAGGCCCTCGGCGGTGACGTAGGCGCGGCCTCGCGCAGGATCCGTGGCGTCGGCGGAGGTGCCGAAGAGCGAGGCGTCGGCGCGGTCGGTGGGCATCCGGCCGGGGAGGTGGACCTCGCGGCCCCGCTCGCCGTCCACCACGAGGAAGAGGTCGAGCGCGTCCAGCGCGAGGGCGTCGAGCGCGACGGGCACGTTCAGTTCGATGCGGACCGTCAGGCGACCGGGCTCCACGCGAGGGGCGTCCGTCTCGGTGTTGACGAAGTAGCCGCCGGGCCGTTGGACGAGCGCGTAGGCGTCGTCGAAGAGGGGGATCACGGTGGACCCGCTGCCGCTCTCCACGCCGCGCGAGGTGAGGGCGAACACGCCCCGGTCCAGCCTCGCGCCACTGACGGACCGTACCGCGCCGGGCGCGATGGGCAGCGCGAGCGCGAGCCCGTTGCGGTACCCCGCGCCGATGGCCTGCACGGCGATCTCCACGTCCAGGCGCGTCGCACGGTTCTGCGCGTCCAACCCGACGGTCAGGTGGTAGTCGGCGACGAGGTCGTTGAAGTCGTAGTCGCCGCGGGCGGGCCAGAGGTCCTCGAAGGCGACGGAGCCGGAGGCGCCCTCGGCGGGCAGGTGGAGTTCGCCCGAGACGCCCGCGTCGTACGGGTCAGCGTCGAGGCCATTGAGGACGCCGTCGCCGTCCACGTCCGCCTCGGGATCGCTCGCGGGGTCGGTGACGCTGGGCACGGCCTCCGTTTCGATGGCCTCGACGGGGTTGGACGAGACGTAGAAGACGGCGTCGTTGAAGTCCTGGTCGCAGCGGAACGGGATGTCGTCGCGGCGGACGTCCTCGAAGGCGAGCAGCAGCAACTCGCGCTCGGCATCGCGCAGGAGCACGTTGTGCTGGCGGAGCGCGGCGTCGGGCTCGGGGTTGAAGGCCGGATTGGAGAAGACGAGGTGGTAGCCGTCGCCGACCTCGCGCCCGTTCCACCCGTTGGCGACGAGGAACCAGCCGATGCCGGTCCCGGCCGGGAAGCGCCCGAGGCGGACCTTGTCGCCCGCGACCAGCCCACCGCCGCTGCCGCTGAACGACACGTTGGGGAAGATCACCGTCCGGGCGTCGATCTCCTCGGCGGAGGTCGGTGGAGCGGCAGCGTCGTAGGTGTAGTAGCCGAGCGCGTTGCGCCAGCCTGCACCCTCGTGGACGAACGTGACCCACACGTCCGCCTCCTCGGTGAGGATCACGTCGGTCGCGTTGCCATCCGCGAGGTACTCGGGGTGGGCGGAGGGGACCGGGGCGTTCTCGGGAAGGCTCGCGTTGAGCGTCGCGAGAAGCCCTGCGTCGATGAGGTCGCGGTCGGGCGTGAGGTAGTCCGGCACGCCGCGCGAGTCCCAGCCGCCGAGCGTGGCGAAGCCAGAGGACTTCCGCGAGGCCCTTGCAATGGAGGGGCCGGTCGCGCGGGCGGGCGGGGGACCGCCGAGGTGCACGTCGGCACGGTCGCCGGTGATCGCGAGGGCAACTTCGGAGGGCAGGCCGAGGTAGCGGGGTTGCGCGACGAGCGAGTCCTGGTCGGTGGGGAGCGCGAGGGTGAGGCGTAGCGCGCCATCACGTCCGGTCACGCCCGTGGCGAGGCGTCCGCCGTCGGGGTCAGCGAAATCGACGGGGACGCCCGCCAGGGGGGCGCCGGTGGCGTCCGCTGCCTGGAGCGTCACGTCCACGGCGCGCGTGGTGGCGTAGGTGAAGCCCTCGGGCGTGCGGAGGTCGTCCAGCGTCTCGCCGCTGCCTTCCGGCATGGGCGAGGTGGCGTCGCACCCGAAGAGGGCCAGCAGGCCGACGAGGAGACAGAAGGCGGAGATGGAGCGGTCGAGCAGCATGGCGGGGTGGGGCGGGCGGGCCGCCTCGGTGCGACCAGCGACCGCAGAATCCCGCGCGCTCCTTCTCGTCCTGCCCGCGCTTCGACGAACGGCGGGTTCTCTCGACGAACGCCCCGACCTCCTTCGACGAACGCTCGCGACTCCGTCCGCCTCGGCACCGAGGCGGACGCACCCAGCGCTACCCGATCCGCCGGAACAGGTTGGCGATCCGCGCCATCAACTCCTCCGGGTTGAATGGCTTCGCGACGAAGTCGTCCGCGCCGAGGCGGAGACAGCGGATCCGGTCCGCGCTCGTGTCGCTGCCCGAGAGAATGAGCAGCGGCAGCCGCTCCGTCCGCTCGTCCGCGCGAAGGGCCTCCGTGAACGCGAACCCGTCCAGCCGAGGCATCATCAGGTCCGCCACGACGAGGTCCACGCTGCCACCTCGCGCTCGCTCCAGCGCCGCCGCCCCGTCTGGCGCCGTCGTGACGGCGTACTCCGCCCCGATGGCGCGTTCCAGGAAGGCGAGCATGACGGGGTCGTCATCGACGACGAGAACAGTGCGAGAGTCGGCCATGGGACGAGAGGTTTGAACTCTAGTTTACGCCCAACCTGCCGATCCTAGGGAGGTCCTGCCACACCCTCATGCCGCGCCGCGATCCCAGCCTCCTCTACGAAGTGTCGCTCGCGGTGGGCGCGTCGCTGGAGCCGGTGGAGGCCGCGCGCATCTTCGGCGAGGCGCTGGTGGAGCATCTGGGGCTGGCCGGGGTGCGCATCTGGGTTCGCGAGGGCGCGCGCGATCTCTACACCCACGGTCCCCAGGTCCCGACGGAGATTCTGGAGGCGTCCCGGGAGGGTCCGGCCGTGGAGGGCGATGTGCTCGCGTTTCCGCTCCGCGAGGTCGGCGCGCTGGGACTCCGGTGTCACCATCCGTTCGACGAGGAGGAGGCCGAAGCGTTCGGCCGCGTCGTGGACACCTTCGCGGTCTGCCTGCGCGGCGCCCTCGCGCACGAGCGACTCCAACAGGAGATCGAGGACCGAACGAGTGCCGAGGCCGCGAGCCGGATCGCGCGCGAACGGATGGTGGCTCTGCTCCGTGCCAACCCCAACGCGACGCTCGTCGAGACGGCGGAGCGCCGCGTGATGCTCGCCAACCAGGCCTTCTGCGATCTCTTCGGCATCCCGGTACCACCCGAGTCGCTCGTCGGAGTGGACTGCGCCGCGGCAGCTGAGGACACCGCTGCCCTCTTCGCCGACCCGCAGGCCTTCCTCGATGGCATCGACGCCGTGCTCGCCGCTCGCGAGACCGTCACCGGCGAGGTTCTCGCGCTCGCCGACGGCCGCGTGCTGGAGCGCGACTATGTCCCCATCGCGCTCGACGGAGACTACGCGGGCCACCTCTGGGAGTACCGCGATGCCACTGCCCGGCGCCAGGCCGCGATGAAGGTCGATCAGCTCCGCCAGTTTTACGAGGCGGTGCTGGAGTCCATGCCCGCCCAGTTGGCCGTTTTCGATCCCGACGGCCGCTACCGCTACGTCACGCCGAGCGCCATCGCGGACCCCGAGCGCCGTGCCGCCGTGATCGGCACGACCGATGAGGAGTACGCGCTCATGCGCGGCCTCCCGCCGGAGATCCCGCGCCGCCGGATGCAGACCATCCGCGATGTGGCCGAGGCGCAGGCTTCCATCCATTTCGAGGAGTCGTTCCGCGCCCGCGATGGCACCATGCGGCACTTCGTCCGCTTCGTGACGCCCGTCGTGGACGAGTCCGGCGAGACGGTACAGGTCCTCGGCTACGGGCTGGACATCACCGAGCGGAAGGCCGCCGAGGAGGCCCTCGCGACCAGCGAGGCGCTCAAGCGCGGTGTTTTCGAGTCCGCCCTGGACGCCGTCATTACCATCGACCGCGAGGGGCGGATCATCGAGTTCAACCCGGCCGCCGAAGCCACCTTCGGCCATCGCGCCGCCGATGTGATCGGGGAGCAGATGGCGGACCTCATCGTGCCGGAGCGGCTTCGGAGCGCGCATCGCGCCGGGATGGAGCGCTACCTCGCGACGGGTGAAGGGCCCGTCCTCGGGACTCGCATCGAGGTGCCTGCGCTCCGCGCCGACGGCTCCGAGTTCTCGTGCGAGCTGGCGATCAACCCCGTCCGCCTCGACGACGACCGCGAGGTGTTCACGGCCACCCTTCGCGACATCACCGAGCGGAAGGCCGCCGAGGAGGCCCTCGCGGAGAGCGAAGGCCGCTACAAGCAACTCGTCGAGAACAGCGAGGAGTTGATCTACCGCGCCGACCTCGCCGGGTGCTTCACGTACGCCAACGCCGTCGCAGCCCACCGCACCGGGTATCCCGAGGCGGACCTGATCGGGATGTCCTTCTGGGACCTCGTCGCGCCCGGCCACCGCCAGCGTGTCGTGGACTTCTACGCGCGGCAGGTCGCGGAGGGCGTCCCGAACACGTTCCTGGAGTTCCCGATCCGCACGCGCGAGGGCGAGACGCTCTGGATCGGTCAGAACGTGCAGCTGCTCACCGAAGACGGCGCTCCGACCGGTGTGCAGGCCGTGGCGCGAGACGTGACCGAGCGGCGCCGCGTGATGGACCAGCTGGTAGCCGCCCGCGAGACAGCGGAGCGTGCCAGCCGCGCCCGCGAGGAGTTCCTCGCCAACATGAGCCACGAGATGCGGACGCCTCTCAACGCTGTCATCGGGATGGGCGAGCTCCTCGGCGAGACGGCCCTCGACGAGGAGCAGCGCCACCTCCTCGGGGCGCTCTCGTTCTCCGCCGACCAGCTCCTCGCGCTCATCAACGACCTCCTGGACGTGGCCAAGATCGAGTCCGGCCAGATCCGGTTCGAGCGCGTCCCCTTCCGCCTCGACGAAGTCGTGGAGGGGGTGGTGGAAACCGTCCGCTTCCGCGCCGACGAAAAGGGGCTGGACCTCTCGCTCGGTCTCGCGCCCGAGGCGCCGCGTCTCCTCATCGGCGACCCGGTGCGGCTGAGTCAGATCCTGCTCAACCTCCTCTCCAACGCCGTCAAGTTCACCGAGCGCGGCCGCGTCCGGCTGGCCGTGGCGCTCACCGATGAGCCCTCCGGCGACGGGGCCGCGGGGCAGGCAACGCTCCGGTTCATCGTCGAGGATACCGGCGTCGGCATCCCGGCGTCGAAGCTCGGCTCCGTCTTCGAGCGCTTCACGCAGGCCCGTAGCGACACCACGCGGCGCTTCGGCGGCACCGGCCTCGGCCTCGCGATCGTCAAGGAGTTGACCGAGCGGCAGGGCGGGACGGTCCACGTGGAGAGCACCGAGGGGCGCGGCAGCACCTTCACGGCTACCCTCTCGTTCGCCCTCGCGGAGTCTGCGCCTGAGGCGCCCGACGGGGAGGAAGCGGACCTGACCGGCGCGAGGCTGCTTCTCGTGGAGGACAACCCGCTCAACCAGTTCGTCGCGAGGCGGATGCTGGAGGGCTGGGGCGCGGAGATCGAGGTGGCCGAGAACGGCCGCGAGGCGGTCGAAGCCGTGGAGGCCGCCCACGAGACGCGCGCCTTCGACCTCGTGCTGATGGATATTCAGATGCCAGAAATGGATGGCTTCGAGGCTACCCGCCGCATCCGTCAGCGCCACGCCTCCGAGGCGCTCCCGATCCTCGCGCTCACGGCCTCCGCGCTCGTGGAACAGCGCGATCAGATGGACGCCGCCGGGATGGACGGTCTCGTGCTCAAGCCGTTCAAGCCCGCCCACCTCCGCCGCGTCGTGGCCGCTCACCTCGGCCGCTCCGACGCACCGCCTGCCGAGCCGCTCGCCGCCGAGTCCATCGTGGACTTGACGTTGCTGGAGGAGAATCTCGACGGGGATCACGCCTTCATCCTTCGCCTCTTAGACCTCTTCGAGGAGGTCGTCCCGGAGTCCATCCGCACGATGGAGGTCGCCCTCGCGACCGATGACCTGCCCGGGCTGGCGACGGCCGCGCACAAGCTGAAGTCCTCGGCCGGGATCCTTGGCATCGGGCCGCTCCATGCGCTCCTCTCCGAGGTGGAGCGGATGGCGCTGGAGGGTCAGACCGCCCGCCTCCCTGAAACGCTCGACGCTACCGTTGCTACCACCGCCGCCGCGCTCGACGAGTTCGCGCGGCTCCGTCCCACCCTCGCGCCTGCTGCCCCATGACCTGTCTCGTGGTCGACGACGACCCCATCGCCCGCTCCCTCGTCGCCCGCTTCGCTGAGCGGCACGACGCGCTCGACCTCGTCGGTACCTGCGAGGACGCCGTGGAGGCCGCCAATGTGCTCGCGCGACGACGCACCGAGGGGGCGCCGGTGGAACTCGTGTTCTTGGACGTGGAGATGCCCGAGATGACGGGCCTGGAACTGGCCGAGGCGCTCGGGGTAGCGGAGTCGCGTCCGCAGGTGGTCCTCATCACGTCCAAGGAGGAGTACGCCCGCGAGGCGTTCGAGGTGGAGGCGACGGACTATCTCGTCAAGCCGCCCACGTACGGGCGGTTCGTCCGGGCCGTGGAGCGCGTCCTCGCGAGAGCCGCCAGCGCGCCACCCGCAGAGCCCGAGCCGCCGACCGACCCGAATACGCTCTTCGTCAAGGCCGACGGTCGCCTCGTGCGGCTGGACCTCCGGGAGGTGGGCTGGATCGAGGCGCAGAAGGACTATGTGCTGTTCCACTCCGAGAGCGGCGACCACCTCGTGCACTCCACCATGAAGGCCCTCGCGGAGCGCCTGCCCGACCCCTTCGTGCGGGTTCACCGCTCGTATTTCGTGCGCGTGGACCGGATCGGGGATGTGGAGGACTCATCGCTGGTAATCGGGCGGAAGGTGATCCCTGTCGGCGCGACGTACCGGGCCAAGCTCCTCGCGCGGCTGAACACGCTGTAGGTCCGCCCGCCTCGGCGCCGAGGTGGGAGAGGCTAGAGCAGAGAGCCGAAGAGCCTGATGGTCTCGGTGCCCAGAGCGGCATCGAACTGGCGGAGCCAGTGGCGTACGTAGGCAGCATCTATCCCCGGGTGCCGGGAGAGAACGCCCCGTACGTCCTCGATATCGCGAGGTCGCCCCGCGACCACCTTCATCACGACGAGATCTTCCACGGATGCGAACCGAACCGACTTGCCGCCGATCTCGGCTTCTGTCGCGCGTGCGATGGCCTTGCGCTCATATCCCGCGAAGGAGAACACGAAGTCCACGCGCCGTCCGTCGGTTGCGCTCTCGCACGGCAGCACCAGCGTGTTCGCCACGAACGAGGCGTCCACCAGCGGCGTGAGGCCGAGGCGCTGGGCTACGCTCAGCACGTCTGCCAGCTGGTCCGGCGCGACGCCGAGCGTGACATCCACGTCGCGCGTCAGGCGGGGCTCGCCATGGAGAAGCACGGCCTGCCCTCCGATCACCATGTACGGCACACCCGCTGCATCGAGTTCGCGTGCCAGCCCGGCCAGAAGGTCCTCAAACATCCCGCAACGCGGCGAACGCCTTCGCCAGCCGCACCTTCGCATCGATCCCTTCCAGAGGATCCTCGCGCTCCCACCGACCCAGGGCGACAGCCTCCTCGCGAAGCGCCTCGACGATCCGAAGGCTACGCGCGAGATCTGGCACGCCGTGGCGGGCGCGCTCGCGGTCGAGCGCGGCAACGCGGTCAAAATCAGGACGACGGCCAATCATGCTACAGGATACGCCCTGCTGGCCGGAGTCCTCATGCTGGGAGGTCTGCCCGCCTCGGTCCATCCGCGGGTCTACCGAGGCGGGCGCATCCAGAAGCAGAACGCCCCGCTGGCGGCGATCACCAGCGGGGCGCGAGTCCGTCCACCTCGGCACCGAGGCGGGAAGGGGCGGATCTAGGCAGAGGCGACTTCCTTCGCCACCTGTGGCGGGGCCGTCGCCGCGCCATCGCCGGAGGGCACCGGGTTGCCGAGTGGTGTGAAGGCCTGGATGCCGGTCAACTCGCGGCCGAGGATGAGGCCGTGGATGTCGTACGTCCCCTCGTAGGTGTTGACGGTCTCCAGGTTGACCATGTGGTGGATCACGCGGTACTCCCCGGTGATGCCGTTGCCTCCCATCATGTCTCGCGCGATGCGCGCGACCTCCAGCGCGGTGCCCACGTTGTTGCGCTTCGCGAGCGAGACCATGCTCGGGTGGCCCTTGCCACTATCGAACAGGTCGCCGAGGCGCCACGCGAGCAGCTGCATCTGCGTGATCTCCGTCATCATGTTCGCCAGCTTGGTCTGCACCAGCTGCATGGACGCGAGCGGGTGGCCGAACTGGTGCCGCTCCATCACGTACCGGCGCGCACGCTGGTAGCAGTTCTCCGCCGCGCCGACGGCGCCCCACGCGATGCCGTAGCGCGCGTTGTTGAGGCACATGAATGGACCCTTCAGGCCGCGAATCTCCGGGAAGACGTTAGCCTCTGGAATGAACACGTCGTCGAAGACCATCTCGCCCGTGATGCTCGCGCGGAGACTCATCTTGTTGTGGGTCTTGGGGGCGGTGTAGCCCTCCATCCCCTTCTCCACGAGGAAGCCTCGGATGACGCCGGGGTCGTTCGGGCTCTCCTTCGCCTTGGCCCACACCACGCCCACGTCTGCCACGGGCGAGTTCGTGATCCACATCTTCGCGCCGTTCAGCTGCCAGCCGCCGTCCACGCGGAGGGCGGTCGTGATCATGGAGCCAGGGTCAGAGCCGTGGTTGGGCTCGGTCAGGCCAAAGCAGCCGATGAGTTCACCCGTTGCGAGCTTGGGAAGGAAGCGTTCCTTCTGCTCTTCGGTCCCGAACGTCTCGATGGGGTACATGACGAGAGAGGACTGGACGCTCGCGAACGAGCGGTACGCGCTGTCCACCCGCTCCAACTCGCGCGCTACGAGGCCATAAGCGGTATAGCTCGCACCGGAGCCGCCATACTTGGGATCCACGGTGAGCCCGAGGAGGCCCATCTCGCCCATCTCGCGAGGGATCTCTGTGTGGAAGACCTCGTCCTGATTGCCCTCCAGGGCGCGAGGCTCCAGGCTCCCCTGCGCGTACTCGCGGGTGGCTTCCATGATGAGGCGTTCCTCCTCGCCGAGCATGGACTCGAAGAGGAAGGCGTCGTCGGTGTTGAACGGCGGCAGCGGCATAACCGGAGGGATAGAAAATGTGAACTACAAGGTACCGTGTCTGAGGCGACGGGTTCGGGAAGCCAGAACGGATTCTGGAAGCCCTTTCGGAGGTACGGGTGCTCTGCCGTCAGCCACGGCGTCGTGAGGCCTTGGGGAAGGCCGGGCGTCGCGTCTCCGTTCCGTCCGAGCCAGTTAAAGAGGGCGCGGCTGGAGTGGCAGGGCGTCTGCCATCGCGCGAGCCCCGTCCGTCTGCCTGCATACCCGTGCTCCACTTGCTGCTTCTGCTCCCTCTCCTCCTGATGGCCTGCGACGATGGCCCTATCGGGCTCGTGGACAGTGAAGACGGGGTCCGGGCCGAGGTCACGTCCAGCGGAATCGTGGTAGAGAACCAGAAGAGCGAGCCGATCTGGGCCGTCGCCTACGGAGAAGAAACCCTGGTCCTCGCGAATCCCGCCCCGCAGACTGCCGACGATCCGGGCCAGCGCATCGGCGAGGGCGACCGGTTCACGTTCGCGTTCGACGAGGCCGGGCCAGTCCGCAGCCGCGACGCGTACTACCGCGTGTCCTGGATCACGATCAAGGGCGACGACCGCCGCATCGGGCCGCGCGGGACGCTGGAGTTGGAGCGATAGCGAGGGGCATGGCTGTGCCCGCCTCGGTGCCGAGGCGGGCAGACTCAGGGCTCTACCCGGCGCGGCGCCAGTCCTCGAAGTCCTCGTCGTCGTCCTCGCCGAAGGAGCCGAGCCCAGAGAGGACCGAGCCCATCATATCGGCGTAGCCCGCGCCGCCGTCCACGAGGTCTTTGCCCAGCAGAGACCGCTGGTGTAGCGTCTCCAGCGCGAGTTCCATCAGGCTGGCTTTCTCGGCGGGAGTGTTCGGCTTCGTGTGCTCGCCGATGACCGCCGTCAGTCCGTCTACGCTGTCCAGCACGCGGACGTAGCCATCGAACGGCATCTCGGGGCCGATCTCGACGCCGTTGCCTTTCGCGAACCACGCGAGGACCTCCGCATACGCCTTCCGGCCCTCGGCCTTGTCGGCGGGATCCGGGAGGTAGCGCGGCATCGTCGCGAGGACGGCGCGGCCGATGAGCGCGCGCGCCACGCCCTGGGCGCCCTCCTGCTCGCCCTCGTAGACGAGCTCCACCTTGCCCGTCACGGCGGGCTCGATGGCGTTGAGGTCGGTCGCGCGGAGGGTCGTCTCGGTCTCACCATTGAGGAGCGCTCGGCGCTCGGCGGCCGAGATGAGGTCCTCCATCGCAGCGCGGGTCAGGCGGGCGCTCACGCCGGACTTCTGGTCCACGTACTCGCTGTCTCGTGCCTCGAAGGCGACCTGCTCCACGATCTCGCGGAAGACGTGCGGCACGTGCACCGTGACTCCGCCCGCCTCGGCGCGGTCCTGCCACGCCTCCTGCCGCGTAATCTCGACGCCGATCTCGATCTCGCGCGGGTAGTGCGTCAGGATCTGGCTGTCGATGCGGTCTTTGAGTGGCGTGATGATGCTGCCGCGGTTGGTGTAGTCCTCCGGGTTGGCGGTGAACACCATCAGCACGTCCAGCGGGAGGCGGACGTTGAAGCCGCGGATCTGCACGTCCTGCTCCTCCATCACATTGAGCAGGCCGACCTGGATGCGCGGCTGGAGGTCTGGCAACTCGTTGATGGCAAAGATGCCGCGATGGGTGCGCGGGATAATCCCGAAGTGGATCACCTCCTCGTCGGCGTAGGTGAGGCCCTTCGTAGCGGCCTTGATCGGGTCGATGTCGCCGATGAGGTCCGCGATGCTGGTATCCGGCGTGGCGAGTTTTTCGCCGTAGCGCTCGGAGCGGTGGAGCCAGCCGACCGGCGCGTCGTCGCCGTGCTCCGCGATGAGGTCGCGGGCGTATTTGGAGACGGGCGTGAGCGGATCGTCATGGATCTCGGAGCCCTCCACGACGGGTACCCACTCGTCCAGAAGGTTCGGCAGCATCCGCACGAGGCGGCTCTTGGCCTGTCCGCGCAGCCCGAGCAGGATAAAATCGTGTTTGCCGAGAATCGCGTTTTGGACCTGTGGAATGACGGTCCGGTCGAAGCCGAGGATGCCAGGAAATACGTCCTCGCCCGAGCGGAGCTTGTGGATCAGGTTGGCGCGAACCTCGTCCTTGACAGATCGCGGCGTGTAGCCGGAGGAGCGGAGGTCGCCGAGGGTGCGGATGGTGGGAGCGTCAGCCATGTCGTAGATCCCGCCAGCGGGGCGGGGAGAGATCACCGTGCGACGGGCGGGGCGGTCCGCCAGCCGGGCGAGCGTGCACGCGAGGGCCGCACCGCTGTTCCAGCGATGGGTGGTCCCTCGCGAGATCACGCGACGTATGGAAGAGTGACCCTCGTTCCCAAGCACACGTCCCATGTTCCGATTCGTACTCCTCGCAGCCGTCCTCGCAGCCTCGGTTCCCACTACCGACGCCCAACTGGGGCGCCTCGTCGACCGCGCCCGCTCTGCCGTGACGGGCTCTGGCGGTTCTACAGATGCCGATGCGCCGTCCCCTGCAACAGTCGATGGCCGCCCTGCGCCTGTTCTGGACTATACCCGTTTCCTGAACATGGACTACTGGCCCGAGCGAGGCATGGTGTACTTCAGCGGAGACCGGAACCACCTCATCTTCCCGCCCCCCGACCTCGACGGCTACGCGGATGACCACGGGCGCTACGTCATTCGTACCGCCGAGGGCCGTGAGGTGGCGAGTCAGCAAATCGGCACGATCCTCGACACGCAATCCGCGGCGTTCAAAACCATCGGGACGCGTTCCGGTCCCTCTGGTGTGGAGACGCTAGAGGCGGGGGAGTACGTGATGGACTTGGAGTTCCAGGGCCGCGTCGCGAGCCGTCTCCCGTTCTCCGTCTCGATCCACCAGGGGGATGATCCGTTCAACCCGAAGACGATCTACCGCCGCAGTGGACCGTGGAGCCAACTCGCGTACTTCGAACATGAGACCGAGCGGACGGACTACCACCTCACGTTCAACGCCTGGGTTCACGCCACCGAGCTCGCCGCCGACGACGGGCGCGTCCGTTTTGTACTCCTCCGGGATGGGTCCCCCGTTGCGTCCACTCGCAGCAACGTGGACCCGTTCGTGCAGACGCGCGGCGACTGGGGGCTCGCCTCGGGCTACCTCGTGACGCACGAGACCCGAGACGCTACCAACTCCACCTTCTTCACTATCGCGGACGTGACGCCGGGCGCGTACACGATGCAGGTTCAGAACCGGGACACGGGGGCAGTCCTTCGTGAGTTCGCAGTGACAGGTGAATCCGGCACCCTCGCGTCTCACGAGCGCAGCGCGATGGACTACGAGCCGCGCCACCACTACCTCACGTCTCGGCGGATGGGGGGCAACTCCCTGAACCGGATGTACAGCGTCTACTGGGTGGAAGCTGCCGAGTAGCCGACTGCGCCCGCCTCGGTGGCTCCGTGGAACCACCGAGGCGGGCGCAGTCGGCTAGGATAGGATCCGTGCTGCGTCGCGATGGCATCGCGAGTGGGCGCTCTTTGCGAGCGGACTGCCGCGCAGCACGGCAGCAGGGCGGTCTCGCATGTCGAGAACCTCAAGCCGGGTCGTAGTGGCCGCGGGACGTAGGAGAGGGTAGATCGAGAGATGAGCCGGTGGGCGCGAGGTGCCCCACGTCCGTGTTCGTGCTCGCCGACGCATCGCGGAGAAGAAGGCGGTCGCTCTGTCCTCGGTTGCCGATGTAGAGGTCGAGGTGCTTGTCGCCGTTGAAATCCGCGACTTCGAGCGCGAGGCCAGCAGTGCTTGGCATCGCGGGGAGCAGCCCGTCCGTGGCGTCGGTGAAGACGCCGGTGCCATCGTTTGCGAGGAGCCGCACGGGCACCGCCGGGCCGAAGCTGTGTGTGACGAGATCCAGGTCGTCGTCCCCGTCCACATCGAGGAAGGTGGCGTCGAGCGTGTTCGCGTTCGATGCCTGGAGGTGAGTGTCCGTGACATCGGCGAAGACCCCCGTCCCGTCGTTGAGCCAGAGCCGGTCCTGCGGGTTGCGCTGGAAGAGGAAGAAGACGTTCGAGAGGTAGACGTCCAGGTCGTTGTCTCCGTCCACGTCTGCGAACGTCACTTTGCGCGTCTCGACGGGCGGCGATGATGGCAGGTTGGTGTCTGTGGCATCGGTGAAGACGCCGGTCCCATCGTTGAGCAGTAGCGCGTTGTCGTTCTCGTTGCCGACGAAGAGGTCGAGGTCGTCGTCGCCGTCCACATCTGCGAAGGCGAGGTCTTGGTTGATGCGGTCTTCCGTCGGAATGCGCGCAGTGGTCTCGTCGATGAAGCCGCCCTGGCCGTCGTTGATGAAGACGAAATCCTGTCCTGCGTTGCCGATGACCACGTCGGGTCGGTCATCGCCGTTGAGGTCTGCGACCGCGATGGCGTTGGCTTCGCTGTCTGGAAACGTGAAGTCGGCAGGTGTGAAGGTCCCCGTTCCGTCGTTGAGGAAATACTCGTGCTGACGACCGATCCCACCGGTGTTGATGAAGTCCTCCTGCACGAAGATCAGGTCGAGGTCGTCGTCGCCATCGAAGTCCGCGATGGCGATATCCTCAGAATCGTACGGACTGGAGTTTGGGAGGCGGCTGCTACCGTTCACGAAGGTGCCATCGCCGTTGTTGAGCAGCAGCACGTTTTCACAGCCCTCGCAGGCGAGCACGACATCCAGGTCCTGGTCCCCGTCGAGGTCGGCGGTCTCGACATCCATCGTCGCGAGTTGATTGACGGGAAGACTGGGGAGTGCACTATCCGTGACATCGAGGTAGAGCGGCTGTGCGAAAGCCTGAGGAGCCACGAGAAGAAGACAGAAGAAGAGGCGCATGGCAAGGTGGGGCTGCGACGTGGCGTCAACGTAGAGTTCTCCTCGCCTCGGCCCTCGTGAGAAGCTGTCAGGCGGACGAACGTCATGGCGTCTCGTCCTACGGCTGATGTGCTCGGGCTACGCCGCGCCTCGTTCTGCACCTTTGGTTCTGTCAGCCTCGGCGCCTCGGCGGTCCCACCGAACAGACCAACGAGGAGCGTGCCCCGACGATCAAGAAGGGGCACGCTGTACACGGACACCCCAGGCAGTTGGGCCAACCTTCCGCGTCGCTGAGAAAGAAAGGGAGCCGTGAGCCACTTCGGCTCGCTTGTCCGATCTATGCGAAACGGTAGCCGGTATGCGCATGCGACCCCTCTTTACTCTCCTGTTCCTCGCGTCCCTCTCGGCGCCCACCTTCGCTCAAACATTCACCATCCTGACGGACGGGACGCCTTTCTCGGGGGATCGAAACAACATCCACGCTCTTTCCAGCGACGGCTCGACGGTCACGGGGACGATCAGCGAGACCGACTCGGGTGGAAGTTTTGTGGCGCTACGGACCTACGTGTGGACCGCCGATGGTGGATTCCGATTCCTTCCGTTCGAAGCGGGGGAGACGGGTGCGAGCGCGACGCGAAATGACATCCCCGTGAACCAGGATGGATCGGTTGTGGGGGTCTGGGTCTACGTCAACGAGGACACTCCGCAGGAAGAGCAGCGACTCCTCATCTGGAGGCCCGGCCAATCCCGGACGGAGCTGACGGTGCCGCGAGGCCGGTTCAACGGGTTCAGTGAACTCGGGATCTCCGGGGACGGAACGGTTCTGGTCGGCCGGATCGGAGAGGACGGGCCGATCTTCGAGAACACGCCGGACCGAGCCGTGAGGTGGGACAATGGGGCGGGGGCGGTTTTGCCCATCGGCGACTTTTTCGAGACCCGGCCGCGTGCTGCCTCTCCCAATGGACAGACCGTCGTCGGGCTTGCGCGAGCAGAGGATGGGGGATCAAGCATCGCGGTGCGGTGGACCAATGCTGGGATCCAGAGACTCTTTCCAGAAGACCCGACCATCCTATCGTCCAGTGCGGTGGCGATCAACGGAGCGGGCCAGATCGTGACCAACTTTCGGCGCGAGGTGAACGGGGAGCGGGTAGCCTGGGGGGCCATCTGGTCCCCCGGTGGGATGTTTGTCGAACTCCCCGTGGGTGGCGGCGGCATCAAGGCCATCTCGGCGGATGGCCGGACGGTGGCCGGAAGCAATGGCCTATGGACGGAAGAGACCGGCTGGCGTGACACGCGCACGGTGCTAGAGGATGCGGGCCTCGGGGGCGATATCGCGAACCTGACCAATCTCTTCATCGAGGACATGTCCGCGGATGGACGCACGATTGTCGGCTTCTTTCGGCGTCCGGGTGGTCCCGTCGATGACGGGTTCATCGCCACGCTCGGACAGCCGCTGGTGATCACAACCACGGGCGATCAAGAAGACGCCGACGACGGAGACGGGGCGTGCGACGTCGACACGAGCCTGTCGGGAAACCAGTGCACGCTCCGAGCGGCGATCCAGACGGCGAACGCGCGTCCTGGCCGGGACTCCATCTCGGTCAACATTCCGGGCGCGGGACCGCATCGGATCGCGGTCAGCTCTTCCCTTCCCGCACTCACCGGGCCGCTCGTCCTGGACGCGACGACGCAGCCCGGCTACGACGGAACGCCTCGCGTGGAGGTGAGCGGGACGGGCGCGATCTCTGGGTTTGTCCTCGATCAGGGAGAGAGTACGCTTCGCGGTCTCGCCATCGGCGGCTTCTCCGTGGGCGTCGCGATGAGTGGGCCGGAGGGCAACCGGCTGGAGGCCAGCAGGGTTGGGCTGACCCCGGGGGGTCTTGCTAACCCCAACCAGATCGGCGTTCTGATCTCGAACTCCCCAGGTCACATCATCGGCGGCACCGATGCGGAGCAGCAGAATGTGATCTCGGGCAACACGGGCCCAGGTGTCCAGGTCACGGGAGCGACCTCGACGGGGATTGTGATCGCAGGCAACCGCATCGGGACCGACGCTGCTGGGACAGCCGCACTGGCTAACGGCGCCGAGGGCGTCCTCGTGGAAAATGCCCCCCGGGTTCGTATCGGCGGTAGCATGGAAGCAGAGCGCAACCTGATCGCGGGCAACGGCACGCACGGCGTTCGCATCACAGGCGCCGAGGCGGACGGGGTGCAGGTACTCGGCAACTGGATCGGTCTCGCGGCGGACGGTACCACGGCGCTTCCCAACGGCACCGACGCGACGGCCCAGACCGGGCACCACGGTGTCACGGTGGTCTCCGCTCCGAACGCCGTCATCGGGGGAGAGACCGCCACGGCAGGGGCGAGCCCGGGGAATGTCATCGCGGCGAGCGCCGCGCACGGCGTGTACGTGACCGGCACACCGGACGCTCCTGCGGATGGAGCCCGGGTCCTCGGCAACCTGATCGGCACGGACCGGACGGGCGGGACGGCGCGTGTCAACGGCGCCGCTGCCGTCTATGTCACGGGTGCCGCGCGCAACGCCCGGATCGGCGAAGCGGGTGCAGGCAACGGGATCGTGGCGGGGACCAGTGGCGACGGAAACAGCCGGTTCGGTGTGGCGCTCTTCGGCCTCGCGGAGACCGAGGGCCAGCCAGACAACGCGACCATCGCGGCGAACACCATCGGGCTGAGCGCGAACGGGAATACGCTCCTCGGCAACCTGTCCACGGCGGTCATCGTGGCGACTACGGTGGACGAAGGGGGCGTCCAGGGTGTCACCATCGGGGGCGCGGAGACGGGCGACGGCAACCGGATCGCTGGTCAGGGCATCGGTGTCGGCGTTCTCGGACCGAGGTCCGCCGGTACCATCGTCGCGACGAACACCATCGGGTTGAAAGCGAATGGTCAGCTCGCGAGCAACGAGCGGGCAGTTTTGGGCATCTGGATCGTCGTCGCGAATGGCTCGCAGGTGGTGAGCAACGTCGTGGCCGGACACCTCATCGGTATCGTGGTGACGGCGGATGACGTGGCGCTTCTCGGCAACCGAGTGGGGACCAACCCGAATGGCACGCAGGCGCGGCCCAACACGGTGGGGATCTACGTCCCGGGCGAGATCGAGAACGGCCCCGACGTGGGCGACCGAACCCAGATCGGCGCCGAGGGGGCAGGCAACCTCGTTTCGGGCAACCAGAACGACGGCATCCGCATCGGGGGTGACTTCATCGGCGGTGAGGTCGAGACCTTCCGCCTCGGTGGAGCGGGGGGCGTGGCCGAGCAGGTCCAGGCTCGTGCCGAGGCGGGCGGTATGGCGGCGATGAAGGCGGCGCTCGCGCGTCCATCCCGGGCTCCTCTGGAGCGGAAGGGAAGTCGCAGCCCGGACAGCCTGGTCATCGCGTTCAACCGGGTCGGCACGACGCGGAACGGTCGGCAGCAACTCGGCAACGGGCGGAGTGCGACGGAAGAAAATGCCTTCCCGGGCATCTGGATCCGGGATGGGCGCGGCACGCGCGTTCTCGGCAACGTGGTCGGAGGCAACGGCTTCGGGGTTCTCCTTCTCGCGGATGAGGACTACGGAGGCAATCCGCGCGAGGTCACAATCGCGGGCTCCCTCATCGGGTCGCGAGCCGATCTCTCGGGCAGCATCCCGAACCAGTTCGGCGGCGTTGCCATCATCGCGTCTGAGGGCAACACCCTCACCGCGGCGCCTCTGACGAGCGGGGGCGACCCGGTGGGCAACATCGTGCGGCGCAACGGCAGCTTCGGCGTCATCGTGCGGCCCGTGGAGGGAGAGCGCGGCAACAAGATCCGAGGGACGAGCTTCCTCGACAGTCAGGGACCGTCGATCGAACTTCTGAATGGGGACCTGGAGTACCCGGCCGTTGCGCCGATGCCGCCGGAGATTCTCTCGGCCGTCCAGACGGACGAGGGTGCTCGCCTCCGCTTCTCCGCCGGGACGGCGGGCGCCGTGGACGTGTTCGCGTCCGGGCGGTGTGACGATGGGAACGCCGAGGGTGTCGTGATTGCCTCCGCCGAGGTGGCCGCAGGCCTCGCGCGCGTTCCCGTGACCTCGCTTCCCAACGAAGCGGAGCCGCGAGACCTCTACCTCGCGCTCAGCCTCACCGAGACGACGGCAACCGGCAGCACGAGCAGCCTCAGCGAGTGTGTCCGCATCGCGGATGCGAGCGACGTGGTGGAGGCGCCCGTCGAGGCGAACGAGACCGGTTTGGTGGTGGACGACGTGGAGATCGAGGTGGACCTTGTGGAGAATCCGAACGTCGCGAGGGGCCGCGGCGGTGGTGGACTCCTGGTGGTCTCGCGATATGGCGAGCAGATTCCGCCCATCCCGGGTCCGTTCGAGGGCTCCACGACCGCCCCGGACGGGTCAACGGTGACGCCCAACGTGGTCTCCTCGGACCGGCACTGGGCCCTCCGCGCGATTGGTCTGCAGGGCGTCACGTACAACGTTTGCATCCAGGGGGCAGGCATCAGCGGTGTGGGGGATCCGGATCAACTGGTCGTGGTGCAGCGCGAGACGCCGAGCGATCCATGGACACCGTTCCCCTCCACGCGAGACGGCGGTACGCTCTGCGCCACGGGCCTCTCGACGTGGGGCGAGATCGGCATCGGCGGCGATGAGACCGTGAACCCCGTCCCGAATGAGCCAGAGCCAGAGGTGCTGCCCTCGCGGCTGGCGGTCGCGGCGTACCCCAACCCGACGCAGGGCCGCGCGACGGTCCGGCTGGCTCTGCCAGCCGCAGGGCATGTCCACGCGACGGTCCACGATGCGCTGGGCCGGGAGGTGGCGGTGCTGCACGAGGACGCACTCGCGGCAGGAGAGCACGAGATGCCGCTGCCGCGCCTCGCGCCGGGTCTGTACGTCATCCGCGTTCTCTCCGCGACAGCGACGGCCAGCGCAGCCGTGACCGTGGTGCGATGACGAGTCCGTCCGCCTCGGTCTCTCCGTGGGGAGCTCCGTGAAGACGCCGAGGCGGGCCGAGCCGGGGTAAAGACTGCGCGCGAGGTCGCTGATACGGAGGAGGATGCTCCTCTCCCTCGCCCGGCTCCAGGCCCTCGCTTTCTGGCGCGCGCCGTACCTCGGCGGACGCCTCGCGCTGGCCTCCGTCAAAGGTCTCGGCGTGGCGTATGCGGCCGTCTCGCTCACCATCATCGGATTCGTCTGGCCGGATCTAGTGGGAGCCGTCGCGCCCGCGCTGGATATGCCAGAACTAGACCCGGTCGCTCTCGTCGAGGTCTCCGTGTTGCCCGCGCTGGCCGGGCTGACCGTCCTTCGGTTCACGTTTCAGGACGTGCCGACGCGCGGCGCGACCTCATTTCTGCTGCTGCCCGTTTCGCGGCGTCGGGTGGCGGCGGTCGTCCTCGGGCGGTCGCTCGTCTCGCCGCTGACGCTCGTGCCGCTGGCGTTCCTCGTGCCATTCGCGGGGCGGGCCGTGCGGCTTGCGTCAGGGCCGAGCGCGGCCTGGGCTGTGGGCGCGGCCTCCGTGGGGCTGGTGCTGCTCTCGCATCTGCTCTTCGCGATCTGGAAGACCCGCCTCGGCGCACGGCCCGTCGCGACGACCCTCGGTGTCCTCGGCGCGATGGCAGCGGTGGCGGTGGCCGATTTCGCATCGGGCGGGATCCTCGCGATCGTTCGTGCGGGGGCGCTGTGGCCTCTGGCCGGACTGGCAGCGGTGCTCGTGGCCTCGGCAGGTGTGGCCTACCGGGCCCTGCACGACTCGCTCTACCTCGACGACACGCGCGCCCGGAAGCGTCGCCAGCGCATCAAGGCGACGGGCTTCACGCGCAGCGGCATCGCCGCGTTCGTGGACGTGGACCGGCGTCTCATTGCGCGGACGACGTTCCCACGCGGCATCGTGGGCAACGCCGCCCTGGTGAGCGTCGCGCTGACGGTGGCCGTGCTTCTCATCGATACCGGCGTGCCGCCGGATCTCGTCCTCGTCTTCTCGACGGGGACGCTGGCAGGATCGCTGGGGCAGTACGCGCTCCCATTCGCGAGCGGCCACTTCGACCGGCTCCTGACGCTCCCCGGTGCACTGACCTCCTTTGTTCGCGCGAAGTGGGTGGCCGTTGGCGCAGGCACCCTCGCGCTCGGTGCGGCGCAACTGGTGCCCGTCCTGATTCTCGCGCCGGACAAGGTGTGGCTCGTCGGCGTGTCTGTGCTCTTCAGCCTGGGCGTCCTCGCGCCTGCGGCCCTCTGGGGCTCTACGCTCGGTCCCAAACCCATCGATGTGAGCGAGCGGCTCGCGTTCAACTACAAGGCGCAGTCGTTCGGTGCGCAGATCGCGGTGGCCTCCACGGCTGTGCTGGCGGGCGCGCTGATCGCGCTGGCCGGTCCCACCCGAGGCGCTGCGCTGGCGGCTCTCCTCGGCGCGGTCGGCGTCGCGACGGCGCCGTTCTGGCTGTCCGCCCTCGAACGCCGCATCCGACGCATCCGACATGCCCTCGCGGCTCGTTTCCGAGGGGCGCTCTGACCCACCACCTTGCCCGCCTCGGTGCCGAGGCGGACCAACCCATGCTGCTCTCTTCCAGTCTCAGCAAGCGATACGGCGAGACGCTCGCCCTTCACCTCGGCGACCTCCGCGTGGAGGCGGGCGAACGCGTGGGTCTCGTGGGCAACAACGGCGCGGGCAAGACCACGCTGCTCCGCCTCGCGCTCGATCTCATCCGTCCGACGACCGGCCACGTCGAACTCGCGGGGGCCCGCGTCGGATCGCGCGATGAGTCCTGGAAGCGGCGCGTCGGGGCGTTCCTGGATGCGCGGTTTCTCGTGGACTACCTCCGTCCGAAGGAATACCTCCGGTTCGTCTCGGGCGCGTACGCCGTGAGCGCAGAGGAGGCCGACCGGCGTCTCGCGCGGTATACCGATTTCCTCGGCCCCGCGCTAGAAGGCGGTCTCATCCGCGACCTCTCGCTGGGCAACGCCGCCAAAGTCGGGATCGTCGGCGCGATGCTGCCGGAGCCGGAGTTGATCGTCCTCGACGAACCCTTCGCTAACCTGGACCCCGGTGCGAGAATCGCATTGGAGACGCTGCTACACGGAGAGAGCGAGCGGCGCGGCGCCACCGTCCTCGTCTCCAGCCATGACCTCGATCACATCGTGGGCGTGTGTTCGCGAGTGCTCGTGCTCTCCGAAGGACGCCTCGTGCGAGACACGCCCTCGACGCCGAGCACGCGCGCCGAACTGCGGGCCTTCTTCGCGCGAGGGGGGACGGCTCCCGAGGGGCTCGCGTTGGCTGCCTGAGCGTTTTCTCGCGAAGCTGTGAGCCGATAGACGGCACCTTTCCGATGGGAGGAGGAGTCCCAGCCCCTCCCACTCATGTTCCGTCTCCTTTCTCTCGTCGCGCTGACGGCACTCGCTGCCTCCGCCTCGGCGCAGACATGCACTACCTCGTGGAGCAACGCCTCGGACGGCGACTGGTCCGACGACGCCAACTGGTCCGACGGTGCCCCCGAGGCGGGCGATACCGCCTGCATCACCGAGCCCGGTACCTACACCGTCACGCTCGACCGGGACCAGGAACTGGCCGAACTGGTCGTGGGCGGCAGCAGCGGTACGCAGACGCTCCTCCTAGACGGTACGCTCGCCCCGCTCGGTGCTGGCACGATTGGTCCCAACGGCGTCATCGTGATTGAGAACAGCGCCAACTGTGGAGACTGTGACGGCCTTCCGAACGTCACGGGGACGCTGACGGTCGAGGGCACGCTCGTTCACCGCAACGGCGTCGGGCTTCTCAGCCAGGGAGGGACCGTCGATATCGCGCCGGGCGGTACTCTCCGCGTTCGCACCGGCATCAACTCCGCCGCGATGGGCTCTGGCACCGGGGTACGCTCCCGGATTGTCGTTCGGGGCACGCTCTTCTTCGACGCCGAGGGCGGGACAGGCCGCTCGATGGGCGTCCGGGGCGACCTGGATCTCGCAGGGGGCACCATCGCCGCCACGAACGGTCGCATCGATTTCAGCAGCCAGGGGACCTGGACCGGCGGCACCTTCGACGTGCCCGAGAACGGCTTCCTCTGGTTCCTCAGCGGTAACGGAAGCACGGGCATCTACGAGGCCACGGGCACGTTCACGGGCGCGCCCGTAGGTCGGCTGGAGTTCGGCGGTGGCAGCACACTGACGGCCGGTACGGGGGGCGCGACGCTGGAGATCGGCGGCACTGGAATCGTGACGAATCCGGGCAGTGGGCAGAGCACGTTCTTCCGCAGCGCGGGCGGCGCGTTCACGAACACGGGGCGGGTCGAAATCCGAGGCAACGGCCTCCGGGTCAACGATGTGACGCTCCGCAACGAGGGCGAACTGGTCCTTCGCAGCACTCTTCGGATGGAAGAAGGCGCCGTGGTCGACAATCAGTCGTCGGGCGAAGTCGCCCTTTTGGACGGTGCAGGAATCACCGGCGGTGCAGATGGCGGGACGTTGCGGAGCAGGGGCCGAGTCAGCGCGAGACTGGACGCTTCTGGAGGCGCGAACTCTACCATCGGCGTCCCGGTCGATTTCGACGGCGCGACGGTCGAGGTCGCCAGCAATCGCCTTCAGTTCAGCAGCGGGGGTGCCCTCCGTGATGTCGAGTTCGACGTGGCTCAGGACCGGGCCATGTGGCTCACGTTCGGTGAGTATGCCGTGACTGGAACCCTTTCTGGCACCCCCGTCGGTAGCGTCGAGTTCACCAGCGGCTCCACGCTGACGGCGGGAACGGGAGGCGTGACGCTCGCCTTCGGTGGGACGGGTGTCTCGGTCACGCCCGGGAGCGGGCAGTCCACCTTCTTCCGTAGCTCGGGCGGCACGTTCACCAACACCGGCCAGATCACGGTGCGAGGCAACGGCCTCTGGATCAACGATGCCACGCTCCGCAATCAGGGCCGCGTGAATGTGGAGTCGACGCTGCGCCTGGAGGAGGACGCGACGTTTGACAACCGAGGCTCCGGAGACCTCGTGCTCTCCAGCGGAGGGAGCATCCGGGGAGGATCGGAAGGTGGACGACTCATCGGGCGCGGGCGGATCGCAGCCGTGCCCAATGGTCGCTCCTCTATCACGGTCCCGGTCGACCTCGACGGCGCGACGGTCCAGGTGACGGCCCAGGGACTCCAACTCAGCGGCGGCGCTCTTCGCGATGTCGCATTCGACGTCGCCGAGAACAGCACGCTCTCGTTCACATCGAGCAACGGCGAGGGGCTGAACGGCGTGTTCGAGATTGGCGGGACGCTCACGGGGGATATCGGTGGCAGCCTGACACTCTCCTCTGGAGGCTCCTTCGCGGGAGCGGAGGGCGGAGGCGCCCTGGCGTTCGGCGGGACCGGCCTCCTGGTCTCGCCTGGAAGTGGGCAGTCGTCGGCGTTCACCAGCCGTGGAGGGCGACTGATGAACACGGGGCTCGTGACGATTGGAGGCAACGGGCTGCGAGTCCGCGAGGGGATCGTAAGCAACGAGGGGACGGTCCGGGTGCAGACGCGTCTCTTTTTCCAGGCGGGCGGAACGTTCGTCAACTCACCGGGCGGGATCATCGACTTCCAGGGCGGAGGCAGTTCCAGTTCCCTCGATGGCTCGGGTCAGCTCACCAACGAGGGCCTGATCCTCTCCAGCGGGAATGGACGCTCGGCCATCGGTGAGCTTCGCGGGCGACCTGGCTCTGAAGTCCGTGTCCTGGAGGGAGCGGAGGCACAGATCTTCGCGCCGGGCTCCGCCTCCATCCCGGCAGGTGCCGCCCTCACGGGCACGGGCCGGATCTCCGACTTTACCGGCAATCTGTTCATCGAGGGCGACATCAGCCCGGGAACCGACGAAGCGCCCATCGGCACGCTCACCTACGGCCCCTGGACCTTCTTCTCCAGCGCGACTGGGGTAGCCCGCCTCGTGATCGATGTGGACGAGACGGGGAGCGATGTTCTCGAGACCGTGAGGGGCCCGGGTCCGGCCGGATCGGTCCGGCTCGGGGGCACGCTCTTCCTCCGCGTCGCGGACGGCTACACGCCGCAGCCCGGAGACACCTTCACGGTCCTCCGCACGACGAATGCGACCAACGACATCGTCGGAGACTTCGACCTCGTCGTATCGGCCGGGGCCCCTGATGGGATCGGGTTCGTGACCGAGCGCAATGCCACCAACACCGAGGTGATCGTGCGGGTCGTCGAGGTCGAGCCCGGAGGGCCCATCGTCGTCTCCGCGTCGTCGTTGGTCGGCGGTGGGGAGCGGCAGTTCTTCCTCACGGGTCCCGGTGTGACCAGTGTCACGGGTGCCCGTCTGGAGTGCACGTCGTGCCTGGATCCCCAGGCCGCTGGGACCGTCGAGGCGAGCCTGCGCGGTGATGACGCAGTCGGGCTGGTCGCCTTCGACCTCACGAGCCCGCGCGCGTTCGGCTTCTACGACCTCGTGCTGAGCCGAGAGGCCCTTCCAGACACGACGCTTCCGTTCGTCGTGCGGCCGTTCCTCTCGTTCGCGCTCATCCGGGAGAGTGTGCTTTCGGGCGCCGGAGTCCGCCCCGACAAGGGAAATCCGAGCTACCTCCAACTCCTCGTCAATGGCAACAGCCCTGTCGCGTCGTACCCGTTCTACGTCTTCGATTACCCAGAGCCAGTCGTGGAGTGGTCTCTCGACTCGCAGCAGCGGCTCCTGCGCACGGCCGCGCGAGTGTTCGAGGACGAAGAGGCGGGGCGTGACCTGACGTTCGTCTTTGGCGCGGTCCCCCCGTCGAGCCCGGTCGGGGTCGTGCTAGCTCAGCGCCTCGATCCCTCCGACGTGCTGTTCCCCGACCAAGAGCCCACCGGCCCCGACGACGACCGCGTCCCCTTCGGCGAGGGCTTCGTCATCCGCTACGCCTCCTCGAACCACATGTCACTGGAGCGAATGGCGGAGGCCTTCGAGGCTGGGCTTCGCGGAACGGGGGCGCTCACGGCGTTCCTCGCGAGCGTGGACGCCGGGGATCCCGGTGCCGTCTCAGACGCGACGGCGAACATGCTCAGCCGACAGCGGAGCTACATCGCAGATCCGAGCGAGGGGCTGGCCATCGTGCTCGGCGAACTCGGGGCGTCCCAGGCGCTCATCGAGGCGGCCGAGGCTGAGTTCTTCGATGCTCTCGACGCGGCGGGTGGGACGGTCATCGCGCAGATCGCGCAGGCCAGCAACGACGCCGTCAACACCGCACCTGCCGACGTGCGCGATCTCTTCTTGGAGGAACTCGCCGACCTCGGGGACACGTTCGACGGGGTCGCCCTGGACGACCTGATGCCGGGCGCTGCCGAGAAGCAGTCGCAGCAGGGACGCCGAGTGACCGGCACGACAGGCAACATCCCGATCCCGCCCTCGCCCTTCGGCGGCTGTGGCTCCTTATCGAATGCCGGGACGACACTCACGGGCAACAACCTGAGGGCGGTGAATGGGGTCAGTAGCGGGGGCTCCAGTGGCGGCGCAGGTGGCGGCGCAGGCTCCGGTGCCTGCGGCCCCTACGACCCGAACGACAAGACGACGACCAGTCCCTATCTCTGCGAGCTCGGTACCGTCGTCGTGGATGGCGAGGAGGTCCCGCGCTGTGTGCGCTACTTCGTCCCGCTTCAGAGTGCAGAGGACGTAATTCCTTACCAGATCGCCTTCGAGAACCTGCCCGAGGCCACCGCCGCTGCGGAGTTCGTCACCATCACCGACGTGCTGGACCCCAGCCTGGACCCGAGCACGCTGGAGGTCTACGGGACCTCCTCGGACTCCACCTTCTCCTACACAGTGGAAGGCCAGGTCGTCACCTTCCGCTTCACGGGTATCGATCTCCCGCCGAACGTGGAGGCGCCCGAGGGCGAAGGCTTCGTGAGCTTCGGCGTCCGGCCCCGGACCGGGCTCGCACCGGGGACCGAGATCCGCAACGAGGCGGGCATCGTGTTCGACTTCAACCCGCCCATCGAGACGCCTGCGGTGATCCACGAGCTTCGCGAGACGGCCGACCTCGGCACCGCGCTGGACGCACCGGAAGAAGTAGAGGAGGGGGATTCCTTCGCGTTCGAAGTCCTTGCCGTGCACACCATCGGCGACCCAGTCGCGGAGGCGACGCTGACGATCTCAGCAGGCACGCCCATCGCGACGGCCGTCCCGACGGAGGGAACCTGCTCCGGCCAGGGCACCGGCGTCGTGACGTGCGCGCTGAGCGACCTCCAGTCCGGCGACGTCATCACGGTCGCGGTAGAACTGGACGACCCGCCGAGCGGCACGTACACCCTCTCGACCGAGATCGCCTCTGCGGCCTTCGATGCCTTCCCTGTCAATGACTCGGACGCCGTCACGGCGGGCGTGGTCGGCGTGAGCGTAGAGGACGATGTGGACGGACTCCCGCGCGAGGTGCGGCTCGCCCGCGTCGCGCCGAACCCGGTCCATCACGCGACGACTCTCCGCTGGGGCGTGCCGACAGCGACGGCGGTGGACCTGCGCGTCTACGACCTCCGAGGCCGCGAGGTGGCCGTTCTCTCGGAGGGAGAGCGTGTTGCTGCAGGGTGGCACGAGACGACGTGGCGACCGGACCTCGCGAGTGGCGTCTACCTCGTGCGCCTGATGGCGGGAACGGAGGTGCGGACGAAGAAGCTGGTCGTGATCCGGTAGGCGCACGGACAGGCGTCGGCCTCTGCCGGGACGATCTCGGCAGAGGCCGAAAAAGGCAGCGCCGCGTGAGCCGATCTGTGTCGGGCTTCCGATTGGGGTCTGCACTCTCTTTGCTTGGATATGCTCCGCACGCTCGTTCTCCTCAGCGCCCTCGGATTTCTCGTGGTCTCGGCATCGGCGCAAACGTGCACCACCTCGTGGATCAACGCGTCGGACGGCGACTGGTCCGATGACGCCAACTGGTCCGACGGTGCCCCCGAGGCGGGCGATACCGCCTGCATCACCGAGCCCGGCACCTATATCGTCTCGCTCGACCGCGACCAGGGGCTTGCGGGGCTCGTCCTCGGCGGCGCCAGCGGCACGCAGACGCTCGTCCTCGACCGCAGCCTCACCTCACTCACAGAAGGCACGGTTGGGCCCAATGGCGTCCTGCAACTCGAAAACTGCGGGACGCGCTGCGGTGGCCTCTTCCGTGTGGAGAACACGCTCTCGGTTGAGGGCACGCTCGTTCACCGTAGCAGCAGCGAGTTGCTCTCCGACGGCGGGACGGTGGACGTGGCCTCGGGTGGTACGCTCCGCGTCCGCACGGGCATCAGCTCGGTCAACATCGGCTCCGGCACTGAGGGCTCCCGCTCGCGCGTCATCGTCGGGGGCACGTTGCTCTTCGACACCGAAGGCCAGCTGCCGCGCTCGACCACGTTCCGGGGCGACCTCGACCTCGCGGGCGGCACCGTCGCCATCACTGCCGGGAGTGCGAGCTTCCAGGCTCAGGGCCGCTGGGCCGGTGGCACGTTCGAGGTGCCGGAAGGCGCCGAGTTGTTCTTCCGCGCGGGCAACGGCAGCAGCGGCGTCTTCGAGGTTACGGGCACGCTCTCGGGCAGCCCGGCAGGCGAGGTCGAGTTCGACGGCAGCGCGACGCTCGCGGCGGGCGCGGATGGCGCGACGCTCGATGTTCAGGGGGCCGGGATCAAGCTGGAGCCAGGGAGCGGCTTCGCGACCTTCTTCACGAGTGCGGGCGGGGCGTTCACTAACACCGGCCGGATCTCCGTGGAGGGTCGGCACACCATCCGGGGCGTGACGCTGCGCAACGAGGGGGTGATCGCCGTCGAGTCGATTCTAACGCTGGACGAAGGCGCAGAGATCGAGAACCGGTCCTCGGGTCTGATCGAAATCACGAGCGGAAGCGTGCTCGACGGGGTCGATGGCGAGGTCATCCGCGGGAGCGGGCGCATCGCCGCGCGTGGCAGCAGTGGGTCGACGCTGGGCGTGCCGTTGGACCTCGACGGGGCGACGCTGGAAGTCTCGGCGCCGTCGCTCCTGGTTGGCGAGGGCACGCTGCGGGACGTGACCTTCGACATCGCCGAGGGGAGCTTCGCGAACCTGACGTCGAGCAACACGGGCTTGAGCGGGGTCTTCGAGGTCGGTGGGACGCTCTCCGGAGACATCGAGGGCACGCTCTTTCTCGGCTCGTCGGGAACGTTCGCGGCGGCCTCTGGCGGTGTGATACTGGCGCTCGGCGGGACAGGTCTGACGGTCTCGCCTGGAAGTGGCCGTTCCGCGGCGTTCACGAGCGCGGGCGGTGAGCTTCGCAACACCGGCCTCGTCCGAGTCGAGGGGAACGGGCTGACGGTGCGGCAGGCGGTATTCGTGAACGAGGGCACCGTGCGGGCTACCCGTTTCACGACCATCAACGAGGGGGCTGTAGTGCGGAATGCCGCCTCCGGTGTGGTGGATTTCGGCAGCACGTTCTCCGTCAGCACCGGCGCACGCACCGCCGATGGAACGGGGCGGCTCGTCAACGAGGGCCTCTTCCTCGTGACGGGCTCGGGGGTCACGTCGTTCGGGGGGACCCTCCGCAGCCAGGCGGGCTCCGAGATTCGCCCCACGCTCGGAGCCAACGTCCAACTCGAGGCGCCCGGCTCGGCAGCGCTGCCCGACGGCGCCCGGCTCACCGGTAATGGCCGGGCCAACCTGCGCTCGCGCGAGCTTTTTCTGGAGGGCACGATCAGTCCCGGGACGGACGCGCAGCCCCTCGATACGCTGCGTACGTCGAACTGGCTACGGTTCTCGCCCGTGGCGGGCAACCCGCAACTCGTCGTGGACGTGGGCTCTGGCGGCGCGAGCGACCTCGTGGAGCACACGCGAGGCAGCGGGCCAGCGGGCTCGGTGCAGTTGGCAGGCGCGCTCATTGTGCGCGTGGCCGAGGGCTACACGCCGCAGATCGGGGACACCTTCACGGTGCTGCGCACGACGAATACCTCCGGCGACATCCAAGGCGACTTCGCGCAGGTGTTTGCGGTCGGCGCACCGGATGGCATCGCGTTCGTGAGCGAACGCAACGCGGACAATTCGGCCGTGCTCGTGCGGGCCGTCGAGGCCGCCTCGGGGGGGGCGATCGTCGTGTCCGAGACGGATCCAGTGGGCGGAGGCATCCGCAGGCTCATCCTGAGCGGACCCGGCGCCCGAGGCGTCGGTAGCGCTCGTCTCGAATGCACGGACTGTCTCGATGCGGAGGCGTTCGGAACCATCGCGGGCGATCTCTCGGTCGCCGGTGGCCTGACCGAACTCCGGTTCGATCTCACCTCCCCTCGCGCCTACGGGTTCTACGACCTCGTGCTCACCCAGCCGGGCCTCGACGACGCCCGGGTACCACTCACGGTTCGTCCGCTTATTACAGCCGTCAACGTGGATGTGGACCGGGACAACGGAATGAGGATGTGGCCTGCGAACGGGCCGGGGCAGATCCACAACTTCTCGTGGTACGATTTCTACGTGCGCACCAACGACATCCGAGGCGCAGCGCCGTTCCTGCTCTTCGAACGTCCTGTTCCAGATCGCACGTCCATGATTCTCGCGTCGACTCACGACCCAAGACGCACGGCTAGCGCTCGGATCTACAACAGCCTGATCGCGGACGATCCCTTCGAGCCTGCCCTCGCGTTCGCCCGTCTGCCGCCCATCTCCAACGAGGCGTTCGAGACGGGCATCGAGGTCGGGCTACGGATCGACCCCGATGCTGTTCTCTTCCCCGACGAGATGCCGACAGGACCGGACGATGACCGAATCCCATTTGGTGAGGGGCAGGTGTTGACGATCAGTTCTCAAAACAACATCAGCATTGAGCGCGCAGAGCGCCTCATGGAGATCGCGATTCGCGCGGCGAGCGATGCATCTCTCAGCGCCTATCTCTCAGCTCTGGACCTCGCGGATCCTGAGGCTTTAGGCGAGGCCGTCCGCTTCGCGCTCGGGTCGGGTGCTGCGCGATACGTACAGGGCGTGCGGCCACTTCTGGACCGATTCGTGGAAGAGGCGAGCGCGACGGTCCAGGCCCCAGCGGACCTGGCGAGCGGCGCGGAGGACGCGTTCAATGCCGCGCTTCGCACGGCAGCCGAGGACTTTACCACCGACATCAGCGCGTCGCTCCTCGACGGGTTCGCGGGATCTGCCGCTGTGGCGGCACTCCTCCAGGCAGAGTTCGACGCGCTGGAAATCGAGCCGGATCTGACCTCCGATGGAAGGTCTCTTGTCTCTGATAACGATGAGCCCCTCCCGCCAGCGGGCCAGCAGTGCAAGAATGGCAACTACTACCAACTCGCACGAGGCGGGAAGTGGTTCAAATGCCCACCCCCCTCAGGCCCCGCTGATCCGAACGACAAGGTGGCTTCCAATGAAGACCTCTCGTGCGAGTATGAGGCCGCCACCGTCGACGGCGTCGAGACCTTCCGGTGCGCGCGAGCGTATCTCCCCATCTCGCGCGCGGGCGACCCCATCGAATACACCATCCGGTTCGAAAACCTCCCCGAGGCGACGGCCCCTGCCACGCTGGTCACGATCACCGACCTCCTGGACTCCCGGTTCGATCCGTCCACGCTTGAAGTCGTGAGCACCTCGTCGGACTCCACGTTCTCGTTTTCTGTTCAAGGCCAGGAGGTCACGTTCCGCTTCGTCGGGATCGACTTGCCGCCGAACGTGACGTCGCCGGAGGGCGAGGGGTACGTCACCTTCCGCGTGGCCCCGCACAGCCCACTGGTCGCGGGCGACGTGATCGAGAACGACGCCTCCATCGTGTTCGACTTCAACCCGGCCATCGAGACGGGGACGGTGATCCACGAAGCGCGCGAGGTCTCCGACCTGGGCACGTTCATCATCGCCCCGGACATCGTGCAGGAAGGGCAGCCGTTCGTCTTCGAGGTGAGCGCGTTCAACATCGTCGGTGATCCTGCGTCCGGCGCGACGGTGACGGTCTCGACCGGTGGAGCGTCCATCGCCTCAGCTCAGGCTCCGGCGGGATCGTGCACGGTCGGTACGGAGGTCGTATGCCAGTTCGACACACTGAGCGAGGAGCAGGCGGAGCTGATCACCATCATGCTGGACGACCCTCCGCGTGGGATCTACGCGCTCTCCTCGTCCATCACTTACGCCGGGTTCGATGGGTTCGAGGCCAACAACCTGGACCTCGTCTCCTCCGGGGTGGTCGGTGTGAGTGTGGAGGACGACAACGGTTTCCCGCGCGAGGTGCGCCTCGCGAGCATCGCGCCGAACCCGGTTCAGAGCGCGGCCGTCCTTCGCTGGGGCGTGCCTCAGGCGACGGCGGTGGACCTGCGCATCTACGACCTCCGAGGCCGCGAGGTGGCCGTCCTCGCCGAAGGCGAAGCGGTGCAGGCGGGGTGGCACGAGACGACGTGGCGCCCGGATCTCGCGAATGGGGTCTATCTGGTGCGCCTGATGGTGGGCGCGGAGGTGCGGACGAAGAAGCTGTTGGTGGTGCGGTAGCAAGACGGGCCTGCCCGCCTCGGTGCATCCACGGAGACACCGAGGCGGGGACCGCTAGCGCTTAGCGCGAGGGGATGAGCCGATCCGGCCGGGAAATCCGATACGGGAGAGACCGCCTCCCACCCTACGCTCATGCTGACGCGCTTCCTGCTCTCTCTCTCTGTTCTCGCCATGCTCGTGCCCGCCGCCTCTGCCCAGGTGGTGCTCTCCGAGTTCTCGTTCCGAAGCCCCGCCTCGCAGGGCAGCACGTTCTTCGGTGAGGAGGTCGAGTCCGTCGCGGACCTCAACGGCGACGGCGTCCGCGATATCCTCATTGGGGCGTTTCGCGAGGACGGGAGCGTAGGCCGGGTCCACGTCATCAGCGGGGCCGACGGAACTGCGATCCGCTCGATTCTCTCGCCTATCCAGAATGAGGCCGCCTTCTTCGGGGTTGCCACCGCTGAGATCGGCGACGTGGACGGCGACGGAGCCTCCGACTTTGCGGCTGCGTCCTACCCCACCATCGGCGGGCTCGCCGTCGCGGGACGTGTGTACCTCCTCAGCGGAGCTACGGGGGTCGTCCTACGCGCGTTCGAGTCGCCCAACCGTCAGGTGAACGGCTTCTTCGGCTTCAACGTCGCCGGGCCGGGCGACCTCAACGGCGATGGGACGCCCGACGTGGTCGTGGGGGCGCCAGACGAGGAGGTGCAGGTCGGCAGCGCCATGGTCGAGAACCAGGGCCGCGCGTACGCCTTCAGCGGGGCCGACGGCGCGCTCCTCTGGACCTCCACTCCGGAGGATGCCGAACCGAACGGGTTCTACGGGCGCGTGGTAGCTGCAGGGGACATCACGGGCGACGGCACGCCGGACCTCTGGACCAGCGCGGTGGGCGCCCTCGATTCCAACGACCTCAACACCGGCCTCGCGTACCTCGTGGACGGTACCAACGGCCAGATCGTGTATGAGATGGAATCGGGTAACGCTGCGGGCAACGCCAACGGGTTCTTCGGCTACTCGCTCGGTGCCCTCCCGGACATCACAGGCGACGGCGTACCCGACCTTGCCGTGGGTGCTCCCTTCGAGGGTGTCGGCGGAACGTCTGTGCGGGATGGCACCGTGTCGTTTTTCAGCGGGGCGGATGGCACCCGTCTGGGGACGTACGCCGAGGACGAGCGCCAAGCCGAACGGGGCTACGGATGGGAAGTGCATCCTATTGGCGACCTGACGGGCGACGGTGTAACGGAGATCGCCATCAGCGCTCCCCGCCAATACAACGCCTTCGAGGCTCGGCCGCCTCCCTTCACAGAGCCGTTCTCGGGTGCTGTCTTTGTTGTTCAGGGGTCAGACATCGGAGGCGACGCGCCGGATCTCGCGGAGGTCTATCCCTCCCTCCCTACCATTCCGACCAACTTTGCCTGGAGGTTCGGGGAGGACCTCGAACCGCTCGGCGATGTGACCGGCGACGGTCTCCCTGATTTCGCCGTCAGCGCCCCGACGCAGGGGGCCAACATCGGCTTCGTGGCTGTGATGTCAGGGGCGGCGGTTCTGTCTGTGTCGAATGAGGGCGTGAATGCGGAAGACGAGCAAGTGGTCGCGAGCAGCGGGCCGGTCAACTTCCCGGCGACCGCAATCGAGATCATATTCGACGTGGTGGGCCTCCGGGAGAACGACGAGCCGCAGCAGAGCGAGCAGAAGGCCTCTGAGGGTGGCGTGACGTGGCGGGTGCGCCGCTACGCCGTCGGGCCGAACGACTTAGAGGGGATCTCGGAGGACAACGTTTCAGCGTACCGCTGGGTGCTGACCAAAGACGGTCCCGCCCGCCTCGGCGCCGGGAGCGAGATTCGCTTCCGCCTCGATGAGATCCCCAGCTCCGGCATCACGGATCCCACCGACGTGACGGTCTACTTCCGCGACTCGGTCGGCAGCGGTGCCTTCGAGGCCCTCACGACGAGCTACGATGCGGCAGAGGACGAACTCGTCGCGACGGGTTTCAGGGGGCCTGGCGAGTTCGTCTTCGCGAGCGACGGCAACCCGCTTCCCTCCGAGGGCAACCCGGACTCGCCGGTCGCTCTCACCCTCGCGCCGAACCCAGTGCGCGGCGTGGGGGCCGTCCGGCTGACGCTCCCTACCACCGAGACTGTGCGCATCGGCGTGCGGGATCTCCTTGGCCGGGAGGTAGCCCGCATCCACGACGGGCCGCTCGCGGCGGGGACACAGACCGTGCCGCTGGAGGCGAGCGCCCTCGCGCCGGGAGTCTATCTCGTCCGCGCCGAGTGGGAGGGCGGTGCCGCGAGCACGCGTCTGACCGTCATCCGGTAGCGACTCCGTCCGCCTCGGTGCCGAGGCGGGCAGATCGGCGGGGACCCGGCGTCGTGGTGTGAGCCGGGTCCCCGCCGTTTCGGGTACAAAGAGCCAGACTGGTGGCCCTCGCCGCCAGCGCGGAGGGCGCGGGCTTGTGGTGGGACCGCGTCCTCCGTTTGTCTCTACGCCACCAGATCCGCCCCGGTGGCCTCCTCGGCATTCTCCCCGAGCCGGGCTGGGCGGACGGCGCAGATCGCGACGGCCTCGGCCTTGCCACGGAGAGACACCTCGCCCAACTCGCGGATTGTGAGACCCTCGGGCACGGGCATCGCCGCCGCGAGAGCAGCAGAGAGCAGCAGTCGTTCGCCTCGCGGACGGCACTCCGCCTCGATCCGCGCGGCCGTGTTGACCACATCGCCGGAGTGCACGATGTCGCGCTTGAGGTCGCCCACCTCGGCCGTCACGACGGGGCCGCCGTGGCATCCGGCCTTGAACGCGGGGACGATCCCGTAGCGGTGGCGATAGCGCTCGGCTCGGCCGGAGATGCGTGCTTCCACGAGCGCGAAGAACCGGAGCGGGGCGCCGCTCTTGAGTGCAGGCGCCATCGGCCAGGACACCATCACCTCATCGCCGACGTACTGCACGATGCGCCCGCCTGTCGCGAGGACCGGCTCCGCCACGTCCGCGAAGAAGTCGTTCTTGAAATCCGTGAAGCGGAGCGGCCCGAGGCGTTCCGCGATGGCCGTCGAGTCCGTGAGGTCCAGGAAGAGAAACACGCGGTCTTCCTCGCGAGGGCGCCGGTAGGTGCCGAGCGCGAGCGCGCGGAGCGTCGCGGGACCGAGCACGCGGCGGAGCTGGAGCGCGAGGTTGATCACGAAGCTCGCTGCGATGAGCACCGTCACGAACCGAAGGAGCGTTCCCGTCTCCAGGAACTCGGAGAAGCGCGGATCCGCGACCAACTCGCCCGGCGAGAGGTCCGCGAGCACGAACGCCGTCGAGAACATCACGGCGAAGACGACCGCGACTACCACCGCAGCGTAGGCGAGCGTGCGGATCGTGAGTGCGGCAGCCAGCGGGAGTCGGCGTGCGAACCCTGGCAGCACAGCGGTCTCCAGCCAGGCTGAGGCCGACCCGATGAGCGCACCCGCTATCGCGGAACGCAGCACGAGCCCGCCCTGGGTCAGCGCGACCTCGTCGGGCGCTGGGGGCGTCGTCCAGGCCAGCCCGGAGACTCCAGCGGCTAAAAACGCTGCCACGCTCCACGCCCCCACGAGAAACGGCGCGATGCGCGCGGCGCGCTTCCAGGGAGAGGCTTCTTGCATCTCAGCCCACCCGGCGCGGCGGTAGCACGACGCCAGACGAGACGATGGGCGCATCCTCAGCGGTCGCCCACTCCAGGTCCGGCCACCACGCGAGGGGCAGGGGCGGATCGGACGGATCCACGGGTTCGCCAGGCGTTGGGATCGCGAGGTTCTGGTCGGCGGCCTTCGCGGCGACGAGGACGCGCTCGCCAGGCTCGGTCCAGCCATGCAGCGCGAGGTCGAAGGTGGCCCAGTGGATCGGAAGAAGAAGGTCCGCGCGAACGTCCTGAGCGGCACGCACGGCCTGCTCTGGTCCCATGTGGATATCGGCCCATGCGGCGTCGTACGCGCCGATCTCCAGGAGCGCCACGTCGAATGGTCCGAGGCGCTCGCCGATTGTGCGGAAGTCGGAAGAGTAGCCGCCGTCACCACCGGCGAAGACGGCGCCGTTCTCGCCACGGATGGCCCAGCCGCACCAGAGAGTCGTGTCGCGGTCGAAGAGGCTGCGTCCCGAAAAATGCCGGGCAGGCGTGCAGACGAGGCGAAGGCTTTCCACTGCTGTCTCGTCCCACCAGTCGTGCTCCTCGATGGCTCCGGGGGAGACGCCCCAGCCTTCTAGCCTCGCGCCTACCCCGAGCGGCGCGATCCAGCGGGGCACGCGGCTCGCCAGTGCGGCGACCGTCGGCGCATCCAGGTGGTCGTAGTGGTCGTGCGTGATGACGACAGCGTCGAGCGGCGGGAGGTCGGCCAGCGCGAGCGGCGGGTCGAAGAAGCGACGCACGCCCGCGAGGGAGGTCGGCGCGGCGTGCTCGCCCCACACAGGGTCGATGAGCAGCCGCACGCCGTCCACTTCGACGAGGGAGGTCGCGTGGCCGAGCCACGTCACGCGGATGCCCTCGGCGTGCTGTCGCAGGGCATCGGCCGGGTTTACGGTCGGGACGGGCGTCTGCGGCTTGCGGTTGGGGCTGCCGCCTGCGATGAACTCCCAGGCGGCGCCGAGGCTGGGCGAGGTGAAGGTGCCCTCGCGGTTGCGGAAGCGCCCATCGTGCCACTGGGGCGAGGCTTCGATGCGGCGCTGGCGCTCGCCCTCGGGACGGCGACCGAGCGTCCGGATCAGCGACAGGGGGCGGAGACCGCTCATGCCGCCTCGGGAGGCTCTGCCGCCCATGCGAGTGCGTCCTCGCGCTCGGAAGTCGGCCAAACGCGAACCGTCAAGCCCGGAACCGCCGCGCCCTGAAGCTCGGCGAGTGTGCGGATCCAGCCGGTGTCCGTGACCACAGCGTACCGTTTGACGCGCGTGATGCGCCCGATGAGGCCGAGGCCTCGCTTGAAACTCGCGCCCACCGCGTCCAGCGTGAGGCCCCCGATGCCATGGATCTCGCCGCAGATGTGCACCGGTCCCTTCCCGCCCGTCACGCGCTCGACGGCGTTGTACAGGTCATCCATGTCAGGCGCGGTCACGGTGCCGTCGATCTCGAAGGAGAGGACGTGGGGCGGAGTGTCGGGGTGGAGGCGGAGCATGGGAAATGCAGAAGGGCGAATGCAGAAGGGGGGACGCAAAGGCATGTCGTGCCGCGCCTCCGCCGGTGTCAGACGCAGCGAAGTCCAGAGACGGTCCGCCTCGGTGCGCCCGTGGGGACACCCGAGGCGGACGGGGTCAACTGTCCTCGAAGGGGCGTTCCACTGGGCGGAGGCCATCCGGGGCGCCATCGCCGTCTGGCAGTGGCACCTGGACCGTCCGGCCGTCCGTGGTCTGAGCGACACCGACCGGAACGCTCTCCGCCGAGCTAGCAGGCGTCGCACTCTTGCCTCGCGCGGCGGAGACCCGCATCGCGATTGAGTCGAACGCGGAGTACATCACCGGCACGATGACGAGCGTGAGGAACGTCGCGAACGTCAGGCCGGAGATGATGGCCGTGCCCATCGGGCCCCAGAACTGGGTGTTCTCGGAGCCGAAGTTGAACGACGGGTCCAGGTTCGTGATCAGCCCCACGAAGTCGATGTTGATGCCGAAGGTCAGCGGGATGAGGCCGATGACGGTCGTGAAGGCCGTCAGGAGTACCGGGCGGAGACGCGTCGCGCCGCCGTCGATGATGGCGTCCTGTTTGTCGCCGCCTCGGGCGCGAAGCTGCTCGATGTAGTCCACCAGCACGATGGCGTTGTTGACCACGATGCCCGCCAGCGAGATCACGCCGATGAAGGTCATCAGGCCGAACGGCGTCCGCGTGAGGATCAGACCCAGCATCACGCCGATCAGGCTCAGTCCCACCGCCACCATGATGATGATCGGGTTCTTGACCGAGTTGAACTGCGCGATGAGGATGATGGTGATGAGCGCGAGGCCCATCAGGAGCGCCGTCGTGAGGAATCCGAAGCTCTCGTCCTGCTCCTCCTGCGCACCCGTGTACGAGACGGTATAGCCCGGCGGGAGGTCGGCCACGAGGGGCTCCAACTCTGCCTGCACGGACTGGAGCACAGCGTTGTCATTGAAGCCTGGAGCCGCCTCGCCGAGGACGGTCACGACGCGCTCCTGGTCCAGGCGCGTGACCGATCCCAGGCCAGCAGCGGGCTCGATGGAGGCCATCGCGACGAGCGGCACCTTGCGACCGTTATCGAAGTTGGTCACGATGAGGCTCTCGATCTGCTGAAGCGTCTGGCGGTCCTCCTCTCGGAGGCGGACGGTGATATCGTACTCGTCCTTGCCGTCGCGCCACTGGCTGGCCTCCTCGCCGTTGACGGCGCGGCGGACGGCGAGCGCCACGTCCTGCGTGCTCATCCCGAAGGCAACCGCTCGCTCGCGGTCGATGTTGACGCGGTACTCCGGTCGGCCCGAGTTGAGGTTGTCGCGGATGTCCACGAGGCCCTCGACGCGCCCGGCCTCGACGGCCTCCTTGAGTTGCGTCTCGATCGTGCCCGCGATGCTGCGGATCTGCTCGAACTCGCTGCCGGTCACCTCGATGGTCACGGCGGCGCCTGTCGGCGGGCCGTTCTCGTCCTGCTCCACGGTCAGATCGATGCCGGGCAGGCCGGCGAGGCTCTCCCGGATGCGCCGGAGGGTAACAGACGAAGCCTCGGCACGCTCCTCGTAGTCCACCATGTTGAGCGTGACCGAGGAGCGCTCCGGGCTGGAGGCGCCGCCGCCAAAGAGCGCGTCCCCGCCGATGCCGACGCTGGTCGCGACGTTTTTGGTGTTGGCACCAGTCTCGCCCTCCATCAGGCTCTGCACGCGCCCGAAGACCTCGTTGGAGACCTCGTTGGACTGCTCGATGGTGGTCCCGATGGGGGCCTCGGCGGTGATGATGATCTGGTTCGGGTCTGTCGTCGGGAAAAACTCCGTGCCGGTCGGCGCTACTGCGAAGAGCGCGAAGATGGCGACGAGCATTCCGAGCGTTCCGGTCAGGAGTCTCGCGCGGTTGTCCGTCAGCACGATGTAGGGCTGGCCGCTCTTCGTCGTCTTGCGGCCTCGGCGCTTCGCGAAGGCAATCCCCGCAAGACCTGCAAGCGTGATCGCGATGGGGAGCAGGAGGAGTTCGAGGACGAGCGCGATTCCACCCTCGCCATCGGGTCCGTAGGTGATCCGGCCCGCGAGTGAGAGCAGCGTGATGAGAGCGACCACAATCCCGCCGAAGATGAGTCCGATCTTGACGCTGGTCCGGCCGCCGAGATAAGCGCTCTCCAGCGAATGGAAGAGAATGCCGACCACGCCGAGAAGGAGCGCCACGCCGCCCGGTGCGATCAGAAGAAAGCCCGCAGGCCCGGCGAGCCCGAACAGCACGCCACCTGCGATGAGTAGGAGGAAGCCCGCCGTGAAGCTACCCAGCGCAAATGTGTTGCGGAGCATCGCGCGTGGCACACTGTAATCGCGCTCCAGCATCCACCCGAGGAACTTGCGGTAGCGAGCGGTCATGCGCGGGACCGTCTCGCTCGCGAACCGCTCGTGGGCGGGGCCGAGCACGTACCAGTAGAGCGCCACGAGCGCGGGGATCGCGATGGCGAGGAAGATGAGTGTTTTCCAGTTCGCCAGACCCACGACGAGCGCCGTGAACGCCACGGCGCCCAGGCCGATCTTGCGTCCGCGCGAGGTGCGCCCGTCGGCATCCCGCAGGCGGAACCAGCGGCGGAGCGGGTTCTCCTTCGGCCGGTCGGCCGTCTCGGCGTCGGTCTTCATCAGGTAGCCCGTGATGACTGGGTTGATGATGAGCGCGACGAAGAGCGAGCACGAGAGCGTGACGATGAGCGTCAGCGGCATGTATCCCATGAACTCACCGATGATGCCCGGCCAGAGGAGCATCGGCGCAAACGCGGCGACGGTCGTGGCGGTACTCGCGGCGACGGCGCCGCCCACCTCCGCAGTACCCTTTTGCGCCGCCTCCCACGGCCCGTAGCCCTCCTCACGGAAGCGGTAGATGTTCTCGATGATCACCACCGCGTTGTCCACCAGCATGCCCAGCGCGATGATGAGGCTGAAGAGGATGATGAAGTTGAGCGTCTGGCCCATCGCGCTGAAGACCAGGAAGCTCAGGAACATGCTCAGCGGAATCGCGAGCCCGACGAGTGTCGCGTTCCGCACGCCGAGGAAGAACAGCAGCACCACGATCACGAAGAGGATCCCCGCGATGATGTTGTTCTCCAGGTCCTCGACGAGGATCTCGACCTGCTCGGACTGATCCCCGGTGAGGAGCACGCTGGCGTCAGTCGGGAAGGGAAATTCGTCGATGACGGCCTCCACGCGGTCTACGACCTCGATGATGTTCTCGCCGGAGGCCTTCTTGACGCTCAGGCGGATGACCTGGAGGTTCTCCACGTTGTCCACCGGCACGAAGTCGCCGCCTTCGCTCTCGCGCTGGAGCACCTCCAAGCGGGCGTAGCTCTCGCGGTCCTTGTAGCCAAACTCCACGTCGGCCACGTCGCGGACGTAAATGGGCTGCCCGCCGGGAGCCTTGACGACGAGGTCCAGCAACTCGCGCGGCTCGTCGATCTCGCCGTTGACGCGGACGAGGTAGTTCGTCGCGCCCACGTCTACGGAGCCGCCGGGGATGTTGGTGTTCTCCTTCTGGATGGTGCGGACCACGTCGAAGGGATCCAGGCCGTAGCCCTGCATGGCGGCGAGGTCCATGTTGACCTGCACCTCGCGTTGGAGCCCGCCGAGGAGGTCCACCTCGCTGACGCCCGGGACGGACTCGATCTCGTCCTGCAAGTCCTCGGCTGTCGCGCGGAGAGCGGTCAGCGAGCCATCCGTGAGGAGGTTGACGGTGAGGACCGGGATGTCCGCGAAGTCGATGTCGGAGACGATGGGCTCCTCCACGTCGGCGGGGAACTCCGTCTTGGCGACGTCCACGCCATCGCGGACCTCCTGCTTGGCCTCGTCGAGGTCCTTGTCCGGGAAGAACTCCACGATGACCGTCGAGACGCCCTCGGTGGAGATGCTCTCGATCTCGTCGATGCCGGAGATGGTCGCGACCTCGCGCTCGATCTCCTGCGAGATGATGCTCTCCACGTCGTCCGGCGAGGCACCGGGGTAGACCGTCGTCACGACGATGGTGGCGACTTCGATCTGGGGCTCGGCCTCCTTCGGCAGCGCGATGTAGGCCAGCAGCCCGCCGATGGTTAGCGCGAACGTCAGGACGACGATGGCCGTCCGGTTGTTGATGGCGAGGTCAGTGATTTTCATGTCCGTACTGCGTGATGCGTACTGCGGAAGAGGGCCGCGGCGCCCTCGTGCACGACGGGTGGGTTACTCGGCCCGCGGGTCTGCCGAGGCGGAGCGTTCGCGCTCGGTGACGCGGAGGAGGTCGCCTTCTGCGAGACTGGTCTGGCCGGAGACGATGATGCGGTCGCCGGGCTCGACGCCCCCGAGGAGGACGATCTCGTCGCCCGCGTCGGGTCCGAGTTCGACGACGCGGCGCTCGGCGGTAGTCTGGCCGTTCTCGCCCGTGACGGCGATGAAGACACTCGTGCCGCGCTCGTCGCGGATGACGGCTTGTTGCGGGACGACGATGGCGTCCTGCAAGACCTCGCGCGCGATGTTGAGGCGAACCACCATGTCCGGCTTGAGCTGGCGGTCGCTGTTGTCCACGGCGATCTCGACGGCGAAGGTGCGGCTCTGCGCGTTCACCGCCGTGCCGACGAAGGTGACGCGGCCACCGCGCGGCTCGGCGTTGTTGGCCGTCGGGACGATGCGGACCTGCGTTCCGGGCTCGATGTCACCGGCGTAGCGCTCGGGCACGCCCGCGACCACCTTCACGCCGCCGGAGGAGACCAGCCGCACGACCGGTGCGCCGGGGCTCGCGAGCTCGCCGGGCTCCATCAGACGCGCTTCCACAGTCCCGCCGAAGGGGGCCACGATCCGCGTGTTGGCGAGCTGGGCCTGCGCACTCGCGACGCCCGCCTGCGCAGCGGTGGCCTGGGCGCGAGCCGCGTTGAGGTTCTCGCGGGCAGCACGAAGCTGTCCTTGTGCCTGCGCGATGCCCGCATCTGCCTGTGCCACACCGGCCTGCGCGTTCGCGCGCTGCGTCTCGACACCTCGAAACTCGATGGCGGACAGGATGGAATCGCGAAGGAGCGGAAGCTGGCGGGTGTACTGCTCCTCGGCGAGTTCGAGTTGGGCCTGGGCGGCGCGGCGTTGGGCCTGGGCAGCTTGTACGCCCGCCTCGGCCTGTGCAATGCCTGCCTCAGCCTGCGCGATGCCCGCGCGCGCCGTCGCGGTCCCCGCTTGCGCCTGGGCCACACCCGCGCGCTGCGTGCTCGCCTTGACCTGCGCCACGGTCCCGCCGCGTCCCACGAACGCCCCGATGGGCGCAACGTAGGTCAGCGTGCCGGGCACGTCGGGGGAGAGGAGCGCGTCGTTGGGCGCGTCCACCGTGCCGGTCAGCTCGATGGCGTCCTCGAAGAAGTCCGGGTCCGCGAGGACGACCTCGACCGGGATAGCCGTGTCGGTCTCGGCGGTAGCGTCCGCCTCGGGCTCGTCGCCGGGCGGCTGGCACCCGACGAGGACCGAGGCGGGCAGGGCCAGGGCGAGAAGGAGGAGGGAAAGGCGATTCATGGCGAGAGGCGTGGGGTGAGGCACGCGTTACCGGGAGGCGGTCGTCGGAACAGTCGAGGTGGGCGCGTCCGAGCGGATGGGCTCGGGCACGATGGTGCCGGTGGCGCGCTCGTAGTCCGAGCGGGCGACGAGGGCGTCGCGGACGGCCTGGAGGAAGTTGAGCCGGGCGGTGTCCAAGTTCTGGCTCGCGAGGCGAACGTCCACGAGGTCGGCCGTGCCGACATCGAGGCGCTCCTCGGCGAAGCGGAAGGCGGTCTCTGCCGTGGCGACGGTCTGCGTCTGGGCCGCCAGGCGACGCTCGGCGCTCGTGAGCTGTCGGAGCGCACTCGCGACCTCCAGCGCGGCGGCTTGTGTGGCCTGCTCTAGCTGGATCTCGGCCTTCTGCACCGCGATCTGGTTCTGCTGCACGCGGCGGCGCGTCTGGAAGCCGTCGAAGAGCGTCCAGTTGAGGCTCAGGCCGACGGCCACGGCGGGCTGCCAGTAGGCATCGGAGAAGAAGCCCTCCGTGCTCTCCTCGAAGGTGAACGGGTCGGCGGGGTCCGGCGCGAAGATGCTCGTCCGGTTGTCCGGCACGTTGGCGTTGTAGGAGAGGTTGGCGAAGGCGCTCAGGCTGGGGTAAGCGGCGGCCTGCGTGATGTCGCGCTGGACCTCGTTGAGGCGGATCGCGAGGCGGGCTTGCTCGATGTCCGGCCGGTCGGCGACGGCCTCTTCGAGGGCTTCCATCGTGGAGACGGTCGCGAAGAGCTCCTCAGCAGGCGCGGAGAGCGAGCCTTCCAGCACGACGGGCGCGCCCACGGGCAGGCCGATGGTGAGCAGCAGGGCATCGGTGGCAGTCTGGGCACCCGCTTGGGCCGTCGCGAGTTGCGTCTCGACGTTGGCGAGGTCCACCTCGGCGTTGAGGCGGTCCAGCTTCGGCGAGATCCCCTGCGCCACGAGCAGCGTGAAGTCGTCGAAGGTATCCGAGGCGCGCTGGCGGCTCGCGCCGACGACTCGCGCCTGCTCCTGCGCGAGGAGAGCGTCGTAGAACGCGGTGCGCGTCTGGTGGATTACCTCGTCCTCAGTCTGAGCTACGGCCGCGCGGTTGATGTCCACGAGGGCTTGAGCGCCTCGGACGGCCGCGAACGCCGTTCCGCTGTAGATCGGCTGGCTGATGGCGATCTGGTTCTGAAAGGAGTTGTCCGTGCCGAACGGGTTGCCGCCGTCCTCTTGCGAGAAGCCGATAGCGGCCTGTCCTTCCTGGATACGCTCGTTGTACTCCTGGAAGGAGATCGGCATCGTCGTCGGGTCCTCATCGGTGCGCGCGCCCTCGTTGAACGCCAGCCAGCCAATGGCTCCGAGGCCAGAAAAGATGTCGCCTGCCGAGGATCCCGCGAAGGGGTTGGCCTGCACCACGTTGCGGTTGTACGCGGAGGAGGCCTCGACGCGTGGGAAGAGGCCACCGTACGCCTCGCGCACCTGGAGGCGGGCATTCTCCACGTCCAACTCCACGCCTCGAAGGGCGTAGTTGCGCTCCAGCGCGATCTCCAGCGCTTCGTCGAGCGAGAGGCGGATCGTGCCGGGTGCGTCCGCCTCGGGAGTAACGTCGGTGGAGCCGGGCGCGTCGGCGGTGGGGATCCGCGTGACAGACGGGTCGGGAGACTGGCCCGCGGTCTGCGCCGAGGCGGGCAGGGCGAGGGCAAGAGCCAGGGCGGCGAGAGAAGTGCGCATATTCAGGAACGGGCGAGGAGCCCGTCGAAGAGCACGGTCGTGAGGAAGTCGGCGGCCTCGTCGGCGGTGCCGAAGGGGGCGGGTTCGAAGTGGCCGGAAGGATCGCACTCGGCGTCGATCTCGGCCATCAGAAAGCCTCGCACGTTGCCCATCAGGACGTGGGCGACGGGGTGGGCGGGGAGGGGGCGGAGGGCGCCTGCGTCTACGGCGCGCTGGATGGGCCGCGCTACGGCCTCGATGATGCCCGCGAAGTGCTCGGCGAACCCGGCCTCGTGCTCCACGCGGAGCTTGGTCCGGTAGCCCTCCTTGAGGAACATGAGCATCGCGTCGCGGCTCTCCTCCAGGAAGAAGTGGAGCAGGGCGCGGATGAACTCCTGGAACGCCGAGCGGGCGGCAGCGGGCGTCGCGAGATCGGTGTCGGCCGGAATCGCCTGCGCAATGACGCGGTGGAGCCCGGCGGCGACGCGCTCTTCGAATAGCACGAAGAACAACTCGTCCTTGCCGTCCGGGAAGTAGTTGTACAGCGTGCCCTTGCCGAACTCGGCGCGGACGGCGATCTCGTCCACGGAGGCGCCCGCGTAACCGTGCTCTGCGAAGACAGCGAGGGCGGCGTCGAGGATGGCGGTGCGGCGCATGAGGCGCTCGCGCTCGCGACGGGAGAGGGAGACGGTGGCTTCCAAGATGGGCGTTTGGTCAGAAAGTGACCGGCCGGTCACTTCCGAAACTAGCGCGTCACTACGGCGAGTCACCCGCTAGGTTGCCATCAACTTGTGAAGAGAGGGTGACGACCCTCAGTCATGTGTGCGAGACGGCCTGGCCCCGATGCTACCGGGCCTCGTGAGTCTGCCTCGGTCTCTCCACTGGACCCTCGATGTAGCGCGCCACGTGGTTTGTCCTAATCGGACACGTGGTTTGTCCTAGCCCAGCGCGCGCCCGAGCGGTCTCTGAAAGCGCGCTGAGCCTGGTCTCAAAGTGGCCTCAGCCTTTTCCCTTGTCGAGCACAAAGGTCTGGCCCTCGCCAAAGACACTGACGGCCGCGCGGGAGTCGAGCGTCGCGAACGCGCCGGGCGCGAGCGTCAGACTCACTCCACTCGCGGACTTCGACGCCGACGCATCGCGCCACGGGAGCCGCTCGCCTCGCCACTCAAACGGCTCGCCCTCGCCCTCGCCGGAGACCACCACGACGGATCGGCTGTTGTCAGCAATCGAGAATCCGCTCGCGCCGCTCCGGTCGCTGTGGAGCCGGGCCGTGCACGACACATGGTCGCTCGAGATCGCCCCGGCCTTGTCGTCGAACGAGAGCACGACGACGTCCCAGCGGTTGTCTGTTACGCTGTCGGTCGCGCCCGAGAGATCGGCGCCCTTCTCGTTGTGCTCCTTCCACGCGGGCGTCATCGAGCCCACGTTCAGGCTGTAGCCATAGTCGTTGCCGCTGCGGTCCTTCACCCCGCCGCGACGGCTGGAGCCCTGCTCCGGCGAGTTGGTGTAGCCGCTCTGCACGATGGGATCCAAGAGCCCGCACCGGAACACGATGGCGCGGTCGTCCGGCGAGCTGTCCTGGCGAGGCTTGCAGTCCCGGCCACCGGTCGCGATGAACCCGCCACGACCGCACATGGCACCGATGGTGGTGCCGCCACGCAGGCCACGCGCCGCGAGGCAATCTGCAGGTCGCCCGACGACCGTGAGCGCGCCCGGCACTCGCCAGTGCTCGGGGCACGGGCGCGGCTTGCGGTCCTCGTCCGCCCACTCGATCTCGCCCCAGATGCTCGCCCACCCGATGATCTCCGACTCGTCGCGGACGCCGTCTGCCGTGATGGGCATCCAGTTCTCAAACCGCTTGTAGATCGGGCCGACATCGAGCTCGCCGTCGGGCGTGAGGATGACGAGACGGTCTTCGCCCTCGCGGCTGAACCGCCGCCGTCCCTCGTCTACAGGTCCGCCCTCGAATCGCGAACGGAGGCCATCTGCGTCCGTCTCGACCTTGAACTCCTGGGCCGGGCCGTACACCGGGTCTCCGTCGATGTAGCCCGCGTCCTCGATGGCAAGGCGCACGTCCTGGATGCCGTAGCGGTAGCCCACGCACGGGCGGACGGCCACGCCGTGGTGATCGCCCTGTGGCGGTTGCGCGACATCGCTCCAGTCGAAGGTGGCCAGTGGCCCGATCACGACCACGTGGCCGTCGTGCGGTGCCTCGGGGAGCGTCTCGCCGATCTTGCTCGCACCGGGGAGAGGACGCGTGACCTCCCAGTCCGCCGGGGGCGCGACGATGCACCCGAGGTAGGTGCCGTCCTCGCCTCGGGGAACGTGGACCCAGGCGTGCTCGGGCACACGCCCGACCATCGGCACGTCGTAGAGCACAGCGAGGATGGAGCCCGCCTCGCGGGCCTCGAGGTCGAGCGCCGCCAGTCGGTCGGTCTGGTCCTCTCCCACGAAGCCCTCGCGCGTGGCCACACCATCGAGCGTCTCGCCGTCCGTAGCCTTCGGATCCTCGATCTCGATCCGACCCGTGCCGTACTCCATCACGCCCACCGGCACACGGTCGTCTGCGCGGTAGACCACGAGCGGCCATCGAAGTGGGACCCAGGGGTTCCAGTCGCTCTTCGCGTCGAGCTGGTGCTGATACTCGTCGCGGATCTCGGGCTTCTCGCCGTAGGGTCCGATGCCGGAGCCCGGGACGGCCTCGTCGCCGGTCACGACGTAGCGGCCGAGCGTGGCCTCGACCACAGCGCCGGAGCCTGGGAGCAGGTCCGCGTCCTCGAACGCGCCCACGATGCCGACCAGGCGCCCGTCCTGGAACGTCGCGAGTGCGCCCGCCTCGGGACCGTTGGGGAGACCCTTCACGGAGACGGCCGAGGTGTGGCGGACGTGCTCAGCAGCGGCAAGAGTGCTGGCTCGGGTCCACTCCACACCGAGCGGCAGCATGGGAGCCTCCAGATCGGTCTGTGAGGGCGGTTCGCTCGGCGGTTCGTCCGGGCATTCGTGGCCGTCGAGCTCAGTACGGAGGCGCTGGACCTCTGCCACGAGTCGTTCGACCTCGGCCTCTGCGCTATCGGCGCGCTCGCGGTTGGCCTCGGCCTCTCGGATGACATCGTGCAGCCCGTCTTTGATGCCGTTTGCCGCATCAGTGAGGGCATCGACGAAGGCGTCGCCTGCGGTGCGAAGTAGGTCGGTGGAAGTGTCGGTCATGGGATGGCGCCGCTACTGGCGCGGGGGAAGTCAGTTGATGAGCAGGGCAGTGGCAGCCGAGTGAGCGACCAGAACCGGGTTGCCTGACGGGAGCCTCATCTCCAGTCGGAGCGTGCCCGCCGTCGTGACCAGCACCGTGGCCTCGATTGTCATCTGGCGGTCGCTGCCATTTCGCCAGGCCGTCGTCGTCTTCCAGCCGTCGCCATCGCCCAGCGGGGTCTGGCCGTCGTCGTCTATCCGGCCCTCGATGCTGGAGGCGGCACCCGTCGCCATGACGAGCCGGACCTCGGGATCCGTCCCATCCTTCTGGCCGACCGCCTTGATCTCGACGTCGTTCATGCCGACGTCGAGCGGGATGTCGATGACCGTGTGGGCCGTGTTGTCGTCCACCGTGACGGCGCCGCCCGAGGCTGTCGTCGCTCCGCCGCCAGCAGGCGCAGTCTTGAACGTGCGGTCGCCGTGGAGCACGGTGCCGCTGCTCGCGGTGCCCGTGCCGAGGTCGGAGGTTCGGATGAGGTCGTTGTCCAGCGTGGGGACCTTGCGAGTAGCCATGGTGGCGTCGGTGAAAACGAAGTGGTCGCCGTCGAGCGTGACCCCGGGTGGGAGGTTCTCGTCGTCGATGAGGAGGTGGGTGCCGTCAAACGAGACGCCTGTGGGGAGCGCAGCGTCGTCGAACGTGAGGTGGTCGCCGTCGAAGGCAAACCAGAGAGCCGGACTGCCACCTGCGAGGGAGTCGCCAATCGTGCTCCCCGCGTCCCGGCCCACGATGTCGAGGTAGGGCGTGTCGAGGTGGACCGAGTCCACCCAGATCGCCGGGCCGCTCTCGTCGTGGTGCTGGCGTGAGAGCGTCCACATTCGATCCGAGGCGAAGCGCCAGCGCGCCGTTGTGGTAACAGCCTGGTCCTCCTGCGCCTTGCACTGGGCCGCGCCCTGGAGCGGCTGATTCGCAGCGTCGGTGGTGTTGATCATCCACCAGTCCCACGCCTCGCCGAAGCGGTCCGCCCACTGGGCCGGGATGTCCTGGAGTGCTGCGAGGATCTCTGCCTCGGTCGCCTGGCCAGACTCCAGCTGCTGCCCCTCGTTGCCGTTGTTCCAGATGGCGAGCTGGTTCAGCGTCTTGCCCGCGAGCGCGGAGGAGGCGAGCGCATTCTGGGTGGCCGTGACGAGCCAGCCCATCATGTCGTTGGATCCCGTCGCCCCGCGCTGCCAGGTTTTCGCGCTCCCGCCCGACGTATCGAACGAGCTGGTACCGCCGTGCGCGCCTGGGATGTACCAGACGGGCCGTCCAGTCCGTGCGTAGACCTCGCTGACCAGCTTGCACGCCAGCGTGCCGAGCGACGATGCCCGGTTGGCTACGCCGACCACGCTCCAGTCGGTGCGCCAGACGCTCGCCTGGTCGTCCCACCAGTAGGCGACGGTGCCCGCGTCGAGCGTCGCGGACTGCGTTCCCTGGCCCTTTAGGTTGGAGCCGCCGCCACCCGCGATAAGGGTGCCGTCGGTCCCGGCCGGTGGCGGTGGACGGTCCAGGTAGGCCGACAGGTTCGAGATCGCTCCCGAGGCGGCTGTAGCCAGCGCTGGGAACCGGGTGAAGAACCGGCCGGGGGCGGGCACGGTGAACGTGACCTCCTGGCCTGAATCCACGAGCGCGGACCGGAGAGACGCGAGGAACGCACGGCACGCCTCATGCCGCGCCGCGAATGCAGTGGCCGCGCTCGTGGGCTCGCCGGTCGGCGGCGCGGATATGCCGCCCAGGTCGAGCCCGGCATCGCCCGCCTCGGTGTGCATCTGGCGGCACGCGGCCACGACCTCGTGCAGGTCGCCCGAGGCGGCAGTGCCGTCCAAGCCATCGCGCCAGCGTGGGCCGTTCGGCGTCGGAGAAGTGGCAGCGCTCGGCATGGCTACTCGGTCTCGAACTCGATGCGCGTCGCGCCGCCCGCTGGGTTGGCCGCGACGATCCAGTCCCTGAATGCCGCTGCCGACGAGACGCTAGTAGCCGTCTGGATGAGTGTCCCGGCGTCGTCGTAGAACCGCCAGGTGGTGCCCGTCCGCCGGGCGCGAATCCGCGCGCCGTTCGGGGCGGTGACACTCGCGATCTGAGCGCCGCTCGCCTCGAAGAGCACATTTCCTGTCGCCTTCGGCAGGGCGCGCACGTTGACGTTCGGATTGTTCGGGTCGTAGGCGAGCAGGATCACGTCGCCGTTCGCCGGAGCACCCAGTGTGATGTACCAGGAGCCGTCGATCTGCGAGGTCTGCCCGCCAGGCGTCTGCCCGCTGCTGAGATTCTCGTCGATCTCGGGCCCGCCGCTGGACGATCCGTCCACCACGTCGAACGAGCGGGACACACCCCCCTCGCTGTTCGTGGCCGTGACGGTGCCGGAGCCTGTCGCGCCTGCACCCTGGAGCGTGACCCGCAGGGTGTCGCCGTCGATGACGCCGCCGATGTCCCCGGTGTTGGACGCCGAAAGCGTGGGCGTCGGTGTGCCGGTGTACGTGCCCGCGAGATCGTACTCGTAGATGTTCTCGCCCTGGGCTTCCGCCCAGCCGCCGGAGAGGTTTGCAGGGTCGAGGTCTGGGATCGCCGCGAGCGTGGGCGCAGCCGGGTTCTGCCCGCCGCTGTCCAGCAGGAAATCCTCCTCAATACCGTAGCCGTCGTCTAGAACCTGCGAGAGGCGCTCGGCGATGAGGGCGATGTCGTAGGTCGCACCAGGCACGCTTTGAGCCGCCGCGAGGGCGTCGGACGCTGACTGTTCTGCTGCATCCGCCGCGTCCTCGGCGCGTTTTCGGTCGCTCGCGATGCCAGGCAGCCAGTTCTGGACGGTCGTGTGCCAGGCGCTGACTTCATTGTAGAGCCGTTGGAGCGTGAGGTTGAGCTTCGGGAACAGCATTTAGACGGCAGGCTGGCGGGCCTGGATGACGTGGTAGTAGGGATCGCTCACGGAGTCGATGCGCGCGGCCACGGTGCGCGGGTCTCCGAACTCGGCCCACTCGATGGTGCCGGTGTCGCCGTTCGTGAACGTGATGAGCTCGTCGAGGTCGGGCCGGTCGGTAATGGTGGCGCCCTCCTCCGTGCCCACCTCGTAGGAGGTCTCGGTCTCCTCGATGAGCACGTAGGCGCCGACCTGGAGGCCGAAGTCGCTCCGAGCGAGCTGGGCGAGACCCGAGACCTGGATCTCCACGTCATAGAGCACCTCGCCTGTCGCGCCGTCGGTGCGACGGCTGCTCTCTGTCAGCTTCGGAGGGCTCGTTGCCTCGGCGCGAATCGTGATAGGCTCGGCCCAGTCGGGATCGCCTACGGCCTCGCTGCGAGTCTCGAGGTCGAAGGCGCCCTCGCATCGCGACTGGAGATCAGCCGCCTCGGTGGCTGTTAGTGCCGCGTAGCGGATCCGGGCCGAGATCCGGTAGAGCTGGCCAATGACATCCTCGCGGCCGTCGCGACCGCCATCCCGGATCACAGGCAGCGGCTCGGCCGAGCATTCGACCTCAGCCTGGGAGGAGAACACGATGTCTCCGAAACGAGGGGATCCGGTGAGGCCGATCATTCGGAGACGATGGCAGGCTCCACAAGGCCGAGGTCCTCGTAGGAATAGGTAAGGAGCGAGCGCCACCCGATCTCGACCCGGACTGCCTGCTCTCCAGTATCCGTGTAGGTGCGCGAGAGCGGCCCTGTGAGCGGTAGCGGAGTCGTGGTCCGAACCGGAATCTCGAGCGGTGTGCCAGTCTCGTTCTCGCCTACCGTGCGGACGGTCAGGAGCCAGGAGGAGGGCGAAATGTCCGAGAGCAGGCCCAGAAGTCGACCGGGCGTGACATCGAGCACGAGCGTGCCGGTTGGCCGCAGGCGCTCAGTGCGGATGTCTGAGGAACGCCGACCATCGAAGCGCTGGCGGAACCGTTCCGCTTCGCACGTCACCTCGCGCACGCCGTAGGTCGCGCGCGCGATGAGTGGCTCGCCGGTCAGACCGATGATCATGTCTCACTCGCTGTGACCGACTGCCAAGCGGTCGCGAAGCCGTTCCCATAGACCGCACGTGCCTCGAACTGCTGCCCCTCCATGGAGTGGGCAGCGCCGTGGCCGGGCTCGCTCTCCTGGCGGTACGCACGGAGCACGTAGGGGCCGGACGTCGTGAGATCGAAGAGGAGGTTCGGCGCGAAGCGAACTTGAATGCCGGTCGGCGGCGCGCTCTCGGCGGGTACCTCTGCCAGGAACTCGAGCGTGAAGTAGGTGATGGGATCACCGAGCTCGTCGGTCGTTTCGTCCCGGCTGATCTCCACAACAGACACGTTCGGAGCGAGTTGCTGTGCACCGGTCTGGGTATTCCCCGCGCCGCTTTCGCCGGAGGCGGGCACGACGGCCCAACCTCCTGAGGGCCGGTGTAGGGTGAGGGCGACGTTCTTCGTGTCACGGTTCCGCTCGATGGCGACGACGGCGTACTCGTCGCCATCGAAGAGGACGCCCGCGCGTGGGTCTCCAACATCGATGTTTGCGAGATCGAGGTCGTCCTCGAGGAGCGAGCATGTGACCACGTCGACGTCGCCGATCGTGAGCGCGTGCCGACGGTAGAGTCCGCTCGCCCAGAGCTCCATGTCTTGGAGCGGCACGCCCGCCGTTCGTGACGCCTCTCGCCGGTCCACGCTCTTCCAGGGATCGGTAGCGAGGTCCCGCTCGGCCACGAGGATCATCACGCGATCTCCGTCGCCGTCTTGTTCGGCCGTCGGCCCGCTTGGCCCGACATAGGCTGTCGTGATGTCGAAGACCGGCGTACCTCGGTGCACCGTCTCAGAGTAGCCGGGATGAGCGGTCGAGCGAATGGACGTCGCGATGTCCACATGGGCTGCGAGCCGGAAGGGGAATGTGAACGTGCTGCGGTTGTCTACCTCGCGCTCTCCCGGCGTGCCCGTCAGCGCGATGCGTGAGGATGCATAAGTCGCGCGAAGGAGAGGCTGGCGATCCGCGTCCTCGACCGCACTGCCGTCGGGACCTCCGCCGTAGACCATGGCGGCATCACCGATCAACTGACCGTCGATGTCCCTGGACTGGGTTCGGCGTCGCCATCCGTCGTCGGCGAGCGACTCGATTTCCTGGAAGGCAGGTGCCGTGGGGTCGCGCTGCGCCTGCACGTCCGCGATCTCAATCTCGATGCCCGCATTCGGATACGCGGCGTACCGCGCGGAAAGCCGAAGCTCTTGCATCTTGCGCCACTCGTCGAGGAGCCATGCGCCATGTTCCTGCGGCATCGTTGGATAGAGACCGTGGAGGTCCGCGTCTGCCGGAGCCCCCTGCAGCTGCGGTCGCCCGATGAGGACGCGGCGCAGGTTGCTCTCGCCGTCACGTGCAAGCCGGAGCGTGGCGCCGTCGTCGTAGAGCCGTTCCCACGGGAACGGGTCCGAGAGCGAACCGACCACGCCGACATCCGCCTGATCCAGCGCCTCGGCGAGCGCGGCTACGAGGGGGTACATCGTGCACGTGATTGCCGTCGTGGTACCACCTCCTTCGGTCCGCTTGAAGGGCACGCTCTCCTCCAGGACATCGGCTTCGAGCTGGGGCGCTACGTCCTGGAGGGAGACCGCCTCTAGCGCCTCCCAGACTCGCCGCATCGCGTCGTTCACCACGCGAACGCTCCAGGTTCGCCGAGCGAGAGTCTGCGTCTTGTCGCCGCCGCCATAGGCCCGACCATCACCGACGGTCTCGTACGTCACGATGCCGTCCACGACCGCCTCCCAAGGACCGGCGTCGCGCGAAACCTCGATGATGGCCCTGTGGCGACCGCGAGGCACGAGGGGCTTGCTGGCAGCGCCGAGGAAGGAATCCGAGTCGATTGAGAGCGTGAGATTAGGAAGCTCGACCTCGCCGTCGGCGGCGCGGATCACGTCCTCGATGTCGCGCGCGCCGATCCGCGCGTCCTCGTAGACCTCCTCGGTGGAGGTCGTGTCGCTCGTGATCCGGAGGCGGGCGCTCAGCATCAGGACGCAAAGCCAGAGCGGCCGTAGATGGCGGACGCGCGACGTGAGGACCGAGCCCGTGCCTGCGCGCCCTCGACGGCGAGTGCATCATCGTCGCCAAACAACACCGGGGCGGGCGACCGCTTGAGCTGTTCGATCTCACCGAGCTGACGATCGAACCGGCGCCCCAACTGCTGCATCTCCGCACGGTTGGCCTGCAGCTCGTCCACCAGCGGAGAGAGGTCGACGTTCAGGGTGCCTGTGGCCTCGGAAACAGAGGTCCGGGACGGCAGCGCGAAGCCCCCACGTTCGAATGTGGGTAGGTCGAGTCTGGAAGCTGGTCGGCTCGGCGCTGGCCCTCGGCTGTGAGGCGTCTGAACGGTCTCAAAGAGCTGCCTGAGCCCGAAGCCACGATCTCGCTGAAGAGACTGCTCCACGACGGCTTGCTGCGCTGAGTTCAGCACAGCCTCTCCTCGACCCACGACGATCGTCACATCGTCGGGACCACGCTCCCCCTCGCGACCCACAAAACCACCTCCTTCAAAGAAAAGCCCTCTCGCACCGAAGTAGGCACCCGTCACAGCCGCGACGCCTACGGGGATCAGCGCGAGATTGAACGGAAAGGGAATGCTCTTGACCACGCTCGCGATCTGCGAGGCCACAGCAGAGACCATGCTAGCGGCTGCACTGAAGAGGGCTTGTCCGGCCTCCACCACCAGGGCACCCCCGCGCGCGAGGGCACCGGCCAACGTCGAGGCGGTCTTGCCTTCCTCGGTGGTCGTGTGCAGCACTAACTCGGCAGTCTTCGAAGCCGCCAGCTCGATCAGCTGATCTTTGAGCGTGGCGACGAACAGATCGCGGAGGCCGAGGTAGCTCCTCCGTAGGAAGCCCGCGCGATCGCGCTCCACCTCCTCATCGAACTCCTGACGCCTGAGTGACAGCTCGTCCATCCGAAGCTGGTACGTCTCCTGGTCGATCTGCCGTCGCCGGAGACTCTCTGCCAGTGCCTTCTCGGCCTCCATGAAGGAAGCGATCTCCAGATCGATCTGTGCCTGGCTGAGCGCGTCGCTCCCGAAGAGGCCCGTCTCCAGCGCGTCTGCCACTACACCGAACACGTCCTCCGCGTAGCGCCTGGCCTCGTCCCGTCGCCGCTCCATCCGGCGTCGGGCCTGCTCGTCCGCCTCTTGCTCCGCCTCCTCCACGTCGGACACACGCTTCAGCTCGGCCTCGCGGAGGTCGCTGGAGCGCTTCAGACGAAGCTCAGAGAGCCTCTGAGAGAGCTGCTCCTGGTCCTGGATGGTGCTGCCTGCGAGCGCGATCTCGGCGGCATACTCCTGCTCGATGGCGCGCTCGCGCTCGCGGAACTCCGCCTCAATGACTGCCAACCTGCGCTCCGCCAGGTTCTCGATGGACTCCGCCTCGGCGCGCTCGTTGAGGGACCGAGCGCGAAGCCGCTCCTGCGCGATACTAGACTCGGCCTCGATGCGACGACGGTCCAGTTGGGTCTGCTCCTTTTCCAGCTTCTCGGCTGCCTTCTCGCGGATCTGCTCGATTTCCCGCTCGGACGTTGCTCGAAGGTCGAGGATCGCCTCCGCCGTTCGGGTCTCGACTGCCAGCCGCTCGGCAGCCGTCAGCTCTTCGCCCGTCAGAGCTACCTCCTTTAGTTCATCGAGGCGGTCGATCTCGGTTGCTAGCTGGACCTGGATGGCCGCGATCTCCCGTTCGGTCTCGTCCTCGATGCGCTCAGCTGTGATCTCGGCGAGTTCAGCCTGGAGCGATTCGAAGGCAGCGCGCTGGCGCTCTCTCGCTCGGTCGTCTTCGTCTGTAGCGTCGCCGGATCCAGAGGAGGATGACCCGCCGCTACCGCCGGTGGGTACTGTCGGCGTAGAGCGAGGGGTAGGACGCGGCGCTGCGTTGGGTTGCGAGAGAGCCTGGACAGAGAGTCCCTGCAGCGTACCGGAATCGAACCCGGCCCCGGCCAGCGCGGCCGTGAAGTCCGCCAGGCCCTCCGTGTCGTCGCGGAGGCGCCGAAGGGTCTGGACGATTTGATCTCGAGCAGATGCGAGATCTCGTGCTGCCTGCTGCTCGGCGAGACTCGCCGCGCGTGCGGCGTCGACGGCGCGGTCGCGCGTGACGGGCTGCCGGAAGCCTCCGAATCCCGTCGTGCCCGCTGTCGATCTGCGCCGTGCCTCGGGATCATTCGCGAGCAGCTGATTTCGCTCGCGGTCGCTCCGGGCCTCGTCGCGCCGCAGCTCTGCGTTGCGGAAGGATTCCGCCAGGTCAGCCGCGCTGTCGATGGCCTGCTGACGGCGCAGTTCGATCAGCGCATCGACGGCCTGGCGGATCTGCCCCGCGTAGACACCCATCGCGCGGCCCGCCGCGTCTGTCTTCGTGATGAACTCGGGATACTCGTCTGCGAGGAGCTGCGTGATCCGCGTGAGTTCGTCCTCCTCCTCGGCCGTCCGCTCCACCTTGGCTGCCAGCTGTTCGTACGTGGCCACCGCCGCGCGGATCTCCTCCAAGCGGCCCACCTCGGCGCGCGCGTTCGCGACTGAAGCGGCGGCTGCCTCGGCACTCCGCTCCACCCCGTTGAGGGTGCGCAGCGCGGACGTGAGCGCCGGAACGAAACCCTGCCCGACCTCCGTCGCGGCCTTGGTCACCCGCGCGGTGAAGATGTTCCATTGGGCCGAGAGGGAATCGAGCGAGGCGTCGAACTCCCGGTTCAGGCTCTCGCCTTCCTGGAAGGCATCTCGCGACGTCGCGAGGTTGCCGTTCAGCTCGTCGACGGCCGTCGCCAGTGTGGTGACCTGGAGCGTGTTCTCTCTTCCGAACGTTTCCTCGATCGCGATGGCGCGGCTCTGCGCGTCCAGCTCGCCCAGCTTCTCCAGGTAGAGCTGGATGGCGCCCAGAGCGTCGTCCGAGATCATCTCCCGGAACGCCTGCTCCGTCACGCCGACGGTCTCCGCCACGGCCCCGGCCTCGGTGAGCAGCAGCGTGAAGATGTTCCGCAGCGAGGTGCCCGCCCGCTCGCTGTCGATACCCGCGTCGATCAGCGTGGCCGCTAGTCCGGCGACCTCGTCTGCTGTCAGCCCGATGTTGACTCCGCTCGCACCCACGCGTTGGAGCACATCGATGATGTCCCCGGCGCGAGCGGCCGTCGTGTTGCTGAGTTCGTTCGCGGCGCTCGCGAGGTTAGCGAGTTGCTCGATCGGGATGTCGAACGCCTGCGCTGTCTTCGCGAGAGCGTCCGCAGCCTGATCGGCAGAGAGCTCGGTGACCTGGCTGAACTTCGCGACCGTCTCCGTGAACGCCAGCAGGTTGGCCTCGCCCTGGATCCCGAGCTGACCACCGACGGCCGCGATTCCCGCGAGCTCGTCTTGTGCGATGCCGGTTTTTGTGGCGAGGTCGAGGAGACCATCACCGAGGCGGGCGAGATCATCGTCAGCGAGACCCGTGGTCTTGCGGACCTCCACGAGCTGGTCCTCGAAGCTGCTGGCCAGCGCAATCGCGCGCTCCAGCCCCTTGCCGACAGCGAAGGCACCGGCCGCACCGGCACCGACGGCAATGGCCGCGCGGCCACCGAGGAGACCGCCGAGCGAGCCCTGGCCACCGAATCGGTCAGAGAGGACGCCCTCGGCGCGCTGGCGAAGCGTCTGGCGCGGCGCGTCCTCCAGCTGTCGGTCACGAATCGTGCGGAGATCCTTGTCGAAGTTCTCCAGCTGCTGCCGGTACTTCTTGGCCGTGATGTCGCCCGCGTCTAGGCGCTCTTTGAGGAGCAGCTTGATCCGGCGGCGTTCCTCGCGGTACGCCTCCTCGATGGCGCGCTTCCGGCGTTTCAGCTCGTCTCCGATAGAGGCCACCGCAAGCCGACGGCGCCGCTCAATGAGTTCCTCGCGGACCCGCTGCAGCCTCGCCGCCGAGTCCTTCTCCTCGCGCTCCTCTCGCTTGCGGTTCCTCTGGTCCTCCTGCCGCTGGCGCTTCCGCTGTCCCCCGAGCGTCTTCTGCTCCTCCTCAGCGATTTCCTTCACCAGTCGCTTCACGCCTTCCCTCGTTCGGAAGCCGATCCCGAGTTCGAGCAGGGTGTCAGAGGAGGAGACTCCCCCCGTTCGCGTGCGCGTAGCCATGCGCCGAACGTCTTACTCTCTCACCTCGCGTGCTAAAACGGCCGCGCACAACAGCGCATCACCGCCGCCTTCGAACTTCGCGGCGGGCGTCCTCGATGGCCTGCTGCCGCTCCAGCGACCGCTTCTCCAGGCGGACCATCAGCTCCAGCGCTCGCGCGAACGTCAGCCGCCCGGCCTCCATCACCGATCCTGCCGCGCCGCCGTCGACGAGGAAGAGCGCGAGGCCGTCTGCGTCGAACCGGAGCGGGTTGCTGGCCGGTGACGGAGCCTCTACGCCAAGCTCCGAACGAAGTCTTCCAGGTCGCGCAGAGGCCCGACGCAGGCCACGGCAAAAGGGAGGAACGCCTCGCGCAGCGCACTCACCTCGATGCCCCCTGCCTTGTCCTCGTCCGTGTTCCAGATGATCGCTCCGAGCCGAGGGAAGGCTCCGTGGCGACCGATCTGGCGGAAGATCTCGCCGAGGTCGAAGCGGACGACCGGGTCCGCGCCGCCGTCGGCGTCTGTCTCGGCTGTCGTGACGACGCCTGCTGCCTCAGCTAGGCTGCTCTTGCCCATCGGAATCCTCGGGGCTTCGGCCTGGTGTAGTTCGTCGAGTGCGTCGGCGTAGCCGAGATCGCAGAGGAGTCGGAAGAAGAGCCCGGCCTGGTCGAGCGTGGGAGCAGGAGGAGGTGCCATTGCTAAGAGGTACGCCGAGAGGCGGCCCGATGGACCGCCTCTCGCATACCCGAAACTCAAGGCGCGTTACGCGCCAGCCTTGAAGGGATCGAGCTCGGTCGGCCAGCTGGCCTCATTCGTGACATCGACCGTCTTGCGGACGAACGCAGGGACGGTGCCCTTCTTCGTCGCGCGCATCAGGAAGCCACGGACACGCTTGGTGTTGGCCGTCGTTGCGAGCTCCCAGCCCGGCTGGACCTTGCCGTTCTGGACGCCATAGACCTTGTGCGCCGGGCCGGTGACCTCGGGCGGACCGGCGTCCGTGACGATCGTACCGGCCGGGAGGGCGTAGCGGTACTTCATCAGCTTCTGCGTCAGCAGCTCATCGATGAGATCCTCGATGTTGTCGCTCGTCTCCTTGAGCGTGTTGCTCAGCTCGAAGAAGGAGGGGCTGTTCTTGATGAACTTGCCGGTCTGCTGACCAGCCTCGTCGAGATCCTCCGCGCCGTCCACACGGTAGGCGATCGTGCCGCCCTCGAAGGTGCCGATGGTGTGGAAGCCCGCAGTGGGGGTATCCGGGAAGTACTTCGCTGCCTGGTCGGCGTCCAGTTCCACTTGGAGGCCGATGTCCGAGCCCCCCGTGTAGAGGTGCTCGACGGTATTGCGATGGTCGAACTCGGGCATGAGTCGGGGGGATGCGCCGCTCGGCGGCAGTGGGGATTACGCGTCCGCCTTGGCGGAGCGGGTGGTGTCCTTCGCGGCTGCCTCCGCCTTGACCTTTCGGAAGAGGCGACGGTCGCTGCTAGGGACGAGCTGGTAGTGTTCCTCTGGCACCTCCTCGCCCTTGTGGTACGTCACGCGGGCAGTGCCGAGGTCAATGGTGTGGGAGCTGGCGCCAATGAGCATGCGAGTCATCAGAGTGGGGTGCAGGTGAGGGAGCAGGAGTAGGTGTAGACCTCGTCATTCTCGGTGATGAAGCGATCCCGCAGGAAGGCCACCTCCCAGCCAAAGCCGGAGAGTTCAAAGCGCTTCTCGTCCGTCGCCTCCTCGATGTCCGCGACGGTTGCCAGCGCGCCCGCGTCTCCAGAGAGACGGCGCGAAAGCACCAGCACGTCCACGGCCATCTGCCGCCCGGTGGTGCCCTCGTCCGCCGAGACGCGGCGACTCCCGGCGTAGCTCACGAGCAGCGCACCGGTTTTCGATTTGAGGTACTTGCGCTGGAACTCCGCCGCCGAGTCTGGGAAGACCGCGAGTTGACGCGTGCCTGCGATGGGCTTCAGGAGACTCTGAACCTGTTCGAGGAGTAGCTGGCGGTCTACGACCTGGCTCATCCCGTGTACCGGCGGAGGCGCTCATCAGAGAACACGCGAGGCGGGGCCTGAACCGCCACACCGCCCTGCGTAGGAACCGCAGTGTCGTCGGCTGCGAGGCCGAGACCGGCCTTCCCGTCCTGGACGCGCTCGAGGAACCGGACGGCCGCGCGGTAGCGCGTCGTGGCGCCGTCGGTCGGGTTGTCGACGTCGAGGTACCAGTACGCGATGTTGCACGCGTGGAGCGCGAGCGCGCTGGGCACACTCGAAAGCGGCAGCGCGACGATGCCTGCGAGGTAGCCGTCGATCTCGGCCTGTGCCGCGTTCATCGCGGCCGTCAGCGCGCCCTGATTGATTGCGCCGTCGCCGTCGGTCATGAGGATGAGCTCGTCCTCTCCGAAGAGGTCGATCATTTGGCCCTCGGTGGCGTAGAGCGTCGGCATCAGACTTAGGCGCTGCGAAGAGCCGTGATCTTCTGGACCGTGGCCTCACCCACGCCGTGGATGGCGCCCAACTCCTCGTCGCTCTTCGCGAGGATGGCATCGAGGTCGGCCAGCCCGGCCTTCGCCAGCGCGGCGACGGCAGGAGCGCCGAGCGCCTCTGTCAGATCGATGGCCTCGCCCGCCTCGGTACCGTCGCCGGAAGAGCCGGAGCCCTCCGAGCCATCTCCCGAGGCGGGCTCGGCCACCTTCTTCGTGCCGCTCGTCTTGCGCCTGGTCGTCTTCTGGCTGGTCGTCTTGCGCGTGGCGGGTGGCTTCGCGGCCACGGGCTTCTGGGTGGCCTCACCGACGGCACCCAGGGACTGGAGATGCTCGGCCTCCTCGTCGGTGAGCTGGACAGTGCCGGTCTTGTAGACCTTGCCTCCCACCTTGACGGGCGAGAGGACGGGATAGCGTCGCTTGGAGGCCATGGGGAACGTGGCTGGGGTGGCCCGCCTCGGTACGCCCGTGGGACTACCGAGGCGGAGGGAGTGGGAGCGTCAGACTGGAGTCGAACCAGCGACCTGCGGGTTGGAGGCCCGCCGCTCTGCCATTTGAGCTACTGACGCAGGTGCCGGTCTTTCCCGACTGTCACGGCATCAGCCTTCCGTCCTCGGCAATCGCTCGGGTATTGGCGGCGTGGGCCGAAGCCGAGGGGCCTCCTCACTGTCTGCGATGTTGCGGGGGCAGGATTCGAACCTGCGTCGGTTGGGTTATGAGCCCAAGCTGGTACCATCTCCAGTCCACCCCGCAAAGGGTGCCGGTCTCTCCCGACTGTCACGGCTGTTCTGCTGGACCGGCCGAGGCACGGGGCCTCGTAGCGATGTTCAAACCGTCCAGCGCGGCGCTACTGGTGCCGAAGCAGCTCAGCGATGCCCGCCGTCCTCCGCATGGATTTCGCTAGTTGACGACGCCGGTGAAGAGGAAGCCCGCCGAGACGCCGGAGAGCACCGGGACGGCGTCGTAGGTCACGCCGTAGATCCAGCTCTTCGAGCGCTGCTCGCGGTAGGGCTGCTCCACCATCGGCATCCCGTTGATCGCGTACGTGTAGCCGTAGCTCGGCTCCTCGCGCGTCAGGATCTGGCCCTGGCCGCTCGGGCTGTAGCTGCCGTTTGCGGCCGGGACGTACGCCAGGACGGCGCCGCTCCAGATGTCGGTGAAGTCCGCGTCCTCGGCAGTCGCGTAGACGCCCCGGCCGACCACCACCTTGGGCAGATCGAAAAGCTGCGCGAGGATCTCCTCGTTGATGCTCTCCCGAGACGTGTACTTGATCCGCTCCTTGAGCTTCGGGTGCTCCTTGAGAGCGCGGAACTCCAGGGCGCCCAGGACCAGGACGTTGGGGTAGAGGCCGGTGGACTTGCGGATGGCCTCCTTCGCGTCGTCGATGTCGCCGACGGGATCCGAGTCCGGGTCGCTCCACTTGTCCGAGCCCGCGAGGGCGAGCTTGTGGTTGGCGTCGTACTTCGCCGGGTCGGTGGCGAGCTGCGCGGCCTCGTACTCGACGTCGAGCGTGATGGCGCGCATCGTCAGGTTGAGGGCGCCGCGCGAGAGGTCGATGCCGGGCACCGCACTCGCGTCCACCATGTCCTCGAATGCGACCTGCGCGTCGAGCGCACGATTCGGGACGGCGTACGGATCGCCCTCGTAGCCGAAGCGGACGCGCTTCGTGTCGGAGCCGCGAGAACGGCGGGTGCTGTACAGGCGGAACGACTCCTTGCCGAACTGCAGGATGGTGCCACCGTAGGCACCGACACCGACGCTCGGGAAGAGCTCCATCGCGATGAACGCCTGCTGGCGATAGCCACGGACGACCTCGGTGTTGATCGGGTCGATGACCCGGGTCTGGGAGGGATTGTTGGGACCGGCCATGTCGGTGATGCTGGGGTCGGCGGGGAGGATGGGCTCCGCGCTGGGCGGGCTGGCGGTCGCCAGCAGGAGAACCAGGAGGAGCGAGAGGAGCGCGGTGAAGCGCATGGGCACGGGGGTCTGAGTGAAACTCTCTCCCCCCGTCGTGGGGGGAGCTAGTTCGGGATCAGGACGACCTCGATGATGTCGCCGTCGGCGGCAGCCGCCTCCAGCGCACGCGCGACGACCGGACCGTCGGTGTGCGCCACGGCCTTGCCGTCAGCGTCGGTCTCGATGGCGCCGCCTGCGGCGATGGCGCCGCCCGCCTCGACCTCGGTCGTGCCGAGGGTGTCGACGGGGACCTCCTCGTCGGCGGCGGTGGAGTAGCGCGAGACGCCGAGCGTGTTGGCTTTGGCACCGGCCTGCGAGCCGGTGGCGGTCACGAACCGCCGCGTCTCGACAGCGCCAGCGGACCGGGTGGAGAGAGTCTGAACAGGACTGGACTGAGCCATGAATCCGGGGGAGGGGGTAGGGTCTGGTGAGGGCGCTATGCGCCGAGGCGTTGCGCGGCGACGGCGTACTCCAGGTCGTGCTCTTCTGCGTAGGCCACGATCCTCTTGTGGAGCGCAGCGCGCTCGGGATCGGCGGTGTAGCCCGCAGGCGCCGTCACCGCGACGACAGGAGCCGCGCCACGATCAGCCGCCGAGACCTCGGCGTACTCGACGTTCTGCGGCAGCTCAGAGAGCATCCGCTGGAGCGCCTCGACGAGCGGCAGGTCGTCCTCGCCCTCGCCGAAGGAGACCACCTCTGCGGCCTCGGGATTGGCTAGGCGGTTGAGGACTGCCGTCACGACCGGGACGTGCCGGGGCAGGATGCGGGCGCCATCATCGGCGAGGCCCTCCGCGAACGCCACGTGGGCGGCGTGCTGCGCCTGGCGGTTCCGCTCCGCGAAGTCGGCCTCGCGTTTCTCGGCAGCCTGCTCGCGCTCCTTCAGCTTGGCCTCGCGCTCAGCGAGCTTGGCCTCGCGCTCTTCGGGGGTGGGACGGTCGGACATGGTCGGGTCGGGGTCGGGAGGGAGGTCCGGCAGATCGCCGGGGTCGATGCAGGACTCGCAGAACTCCACCGTCGCGACCCCTTCCTCGTCTTCTCCGAACTCGACGGCACGGAGCCCCTTCACGGCCGGGGGCTGAGCCCCGAGAAAGCCGACGTGGCGGAGGTAGGGGAACTCAGCGTCCGCGCCGAGCGGGTGAGAGGACGAGCCCGGGAGGTACAGGCTGATCGAGACTTTCTTGAAGCGACCCGCTCCCACCTGCTCCGCGAATGCGGCGTCTACCTGTGTCGGAGTGCCGTGCAGATCGGACCCGTCGGCGGAGAGCGTCGAGATCCAGCCCCAAGCGGGGCCGTTGGTCTGCGGGTGCCCCACCACGAGAGGCGCTTCGTGCGCTGTCGGGTCGTACGTGCTCGCGATGCCCGCCAACACGTCCTCGCTGAAGGCCAACTCGGTGCCTTGGATATCAGTCTGGCGACCGGCTCGGAACAGATGGATCGTCTTCACTCGACGGGGCGGGAGGGGGTGCGTCCTGCGTGGGGCTTCCAGGTTCCGAATGACTGCCCCCGAGGGCTAAAACGGCGGCGCAAAAGCGCCGAGGAGAGGAGCCCGCCGCGTGGCAGTGCACTGCGTCCGTTCTGAGCCCGCTCTGAGAGCACTCAGCACGATTCGGGCACGAGCACCGAGACCTGGGCGAGTTTTCTTCGAACGCGACAGAGCGGCACACAGGGCCTCTCAGGGGCTCGGGTGGATCAGAGCCCTAGTCGCCCCCTCGACCAGCGGACGACGATGTCCGCGATCACCGCCTCATCCTCGTCGGAGAGACCGATGAAGGGCCGCGCTGGAAGTGCCGCGAACGCGCGGCCACCGACGCTACTCCTCGCGCCGAGCCCAAACTGATGCGCGCGACCGTACGCCTTCGAAGTCCCGACGCGGAGGGAGCCATCCTCAGCCTCGTACGCGATGGAGCCCCGGAGCCCTCCTCGGATGCCCAGCTCCTGGAGGATCTTCTTCCGCGCCCTGAACCGCTCGAAGCCCGCCGTGTCTTCTCCTCCTCGCTTCGTGGTACGGCGCTTCCTCTGGCGGCTCGCGTTGCCTGCCGTGAACGCCGAGGCCAGCGTGGCGGGCGAGAGCGGCGCCCACGGCGTCCCGTCCGGCGCGACCTCTGCCTCGAACCGCTCGTCGGTCGAGATCAGCAGCGTCTCGCCGATGTCGGCGTGGAGGCTCGTCGTGTCCATCCCCTCGAACAACTGGCGGAAGCTCTCACCGAGCACGGCCTCGTCCAGCGTGATCTCGGTAGCTTGGTAGCGGAAGGTCGGCATCAGCGAGGGCGGCGGGCGAGTTGACGGGTGATCTCCGCGCGCGCCTGGCGCTCCAGGTCGGGCGGGAGGTTGCGGAGGGCGCCCTCTAGGATGCGCTCCCGATCGGCTTCGCGTGAGGCTCCAGAAGCATAGTCCCAGCCGGGATCGATCCCGGCGGGCACTTGGCGGACCTCGCCGGTCACCGTGTCCGTGTGCTCGACTGTCTCCACCTCTGGAGCGGCCTCGGCCACCTCGAGCCCGAGGCGGGCCACGTCGGCGTCGCTCAGCGTGACGACGAAGCAGCTGCAGCCCCAGCCGTTCGGCGGGTAGTGCGTCCGCCACCAGGGATCGTCGCCCCGGAGAACCAGGCCGTTCCAGCCGCCACGGGCTGGACTGTTGATGTGCTTCTCGCGCGGGATGACGGAGCCGCCGTGACGGTACTGCCAGTACGGACGCCGCTCCGCCACCTCTGGGCTCTGCATCTGGCGGAGCCGACCGGCCGCGTGCGCCGTCCGCAGGTTGGTCCGGTAGATGGTCTTCGTTCGCCAGCCGCGCGAGCCCTTGTAGGTCCATCCCGCGTCCTGGACGGCCTGATCGAACGCCTTGCGGAAGTCGGCAAGCGTGGTGCCCTCACTGATGGCCCGGTCCACGGCCTCCTGGAGATCCTTCAGCAGCTGCGCCTTCGTCGCGCCCGCCACAACAAATGCGTGGTCGTGCGAGGCGCCGAGGAGGTCTAGCCAGCGGGATGTAGGCAGTCTCAGTTTCCGGCGGAACCACAGGATGGCGTCCGAAAACGTCAGACCGAAGGGGATGAGATCGGGCACCCTAGATTCGCGGCATGAACTCGGAACCGAACGGGATCCTTCTCACGGTCGTGATTTTCGCGCTGGCCGTCGTCATCATGATCATCGATCTCAGGTGGAAGCGCGGTTGAGGGGGAGTGGATGACGGGTCTTGACATGCCGCTGATGGAGTACAGTCAGCACCGCGTTTCAGAGGTCTGACGAGGCGCTCCAGCATCGCTAAAGGATCCACGCCGTGAGGTCACTAAGCGGTTTCCATGCGCGCGAGGTCATAAGAAGGAGGGTTCCCACGACAAGGCCCCAGTTCCGAACCTCAATGCGCCAACCAACCTCATTTCTCGCCTCGTCTATGGCTTTGATACAGGTTTCGTGCGCGATCCGGTAGATCTGGAGCGAGCGTAGGATGTTGCGTTCCCTGATCTCCATACCCTCCTCATTAACAGGATCAGCGCCGATGTAGGTAAGAGCGCCTCGGTTTGCCATTTCGACTAGGCGCTCCATCTGTTTTCGGATCTTAGATCGCTCCACGGAGAGCGAGTAGATGCCGGTCCTTCGATTCAATCCGCTCAGTCCACTGAACCCGGATACGAGGAGAGTGGTCCAGCCACCCAACTCCGCCGCTGATCTCCACCCACTGGGTCCAAAGTCTCCGCTCTCCACAGCTAGAGCGAGCAGAGTAAAAATCAGACCGACCATGTAGAGGTCGAACTTTTGCGAGTTCCCATAAGCTTGTCGCAGGTTCTCAGAGAGAAAGATGTCGTCTGGCATGGGTGGACTTTGATGGTGCCTCAAGATCCGCAGGCGAACTAAGTGACGCTGGATGATCAGATGTCACACTTCCTCCCGGTCTACCTCGTACATCCCGGCCAGCTCAGCGGTCAGCAGCGCCCGCTGCATTGCTCGGCCAAAACTTTCCGGGTCCATCTCGGCGAAGACGAGGTCGAGGCCCTGCCGGAACTCCTCGAGCGTGCTGGCGCTGGCCAGCATCTCCTCCACAGGCCGCATGAGGTCGTCCACGCCCTGCTCGTCCAGGAGGCGCTCGGCGAAGCGCTCCGGCGTCTGTGCAGGATCGTCCCGCTCCGCGAACCGGACCTCGCGCTCAACCTGACCGGGTGCAGCCTCCTCCGCCTCGGTACCGAGGCGGGAGGACTCGTCCTCTCCTGTGGAGCGCTCCCAGCCCTCGCCGTAGGTCTCCTCCTGGTTCTGAGCCGTGCGCGTCCATCCCGCCGCATGGAGTCGCTGATCGCGCTCTGCGGCCGCGTTGAGGTCCTCTGGCTCGTCGAACTCGTAGTGGATCTCCGGCATCGCGGCGCCGGGGAAGTTCCAGTCCATCAGCCACTTGAGCGGCGCGTACCGAGCGGAACTGCAGAACGAACTGACGAGGAGGTCCGCATCGCTCCGCTGAACCGACTCCGCCACGTCTTGGTGGACGTCGGCCTGTGACGAGCCCAGCCCCGCGCTCTGCGCGTCTGTGGTCATCGTTTGCGAGAGGACGACCTTCGAGATGGCCGCGTTCTCATCGACCTGCAGCTCGTTGTAGTCCGCCGTACCGGCGCGGCTGGCCTCCAGGAGGCCCACCTCCATCCCGTCCGGGGTGATGATGCCCGCATCGTGCTGGAGAGAGTGGAGCGCGCCGAGGAGCTTCTGCTGCTCGTGGAGCGGCGTGCCTGGTGGGTACTTCCCGTGGGGAACCGGCTGCGCCCAGCGCTCCAGGTTCTTCAGCCAGTGCGCCTTGCCGTGCTTCTTGAAGAAGACCGGCCAGTAGAGGAAGTGCGCGAGCCCGAGGCCATAGGGATCATCGTCGTGATCGGCGCCTGTGCTGAACACCCAGAACTTCTGGTCAGGCATCTCCTCGCCTCGCACCTGATCGTTCATCGTGAACAGCCGGAGACCGAAGTCCTGGCCGAACCCGAACCGCTCGCGGTCTCGCACGCGGATGCCGTCGAGGCCGACGGTCTGGCCGTCGCGAGCGTAGAGCAGCTCGCCGACGGCGTAGCCGAAGAAGACGCCGAACAGCATCTTCTCCGCTACGCGGTCCCAGCCGATGTGCTGGAGTTGCTCCTGGAGCCACTCCGCCGCACGCCGGTCCTGGCGTTTCGTGCCCCCCGGCCGTACCTCCCAGTCGCGCGAGACGACCGCCAGGCGCCGCTGCTGGAATGTGCTTTTGACCTGCGGATCGCGGAGGATCGTTTTGTACCCACGGATTGTGGTCTCGCGGTTGGCGAGCAGCTCGTCCAGCGGGTCGAGCGCGCGCGAGTCGTCTAGGTACGGCCGTGTGACATCGCGGCCACCACCGATGGTAGCGATCTCCGTGTAGATCGGGTTGCCTCTCGCGTCCAGCAGCATGGCGTCAGAAGTTGGTCAGAGAGCCTCCAGAACCACGCACGGTGCCGAAACCGGTGCCCGTGAACCGACGGCCAGATGATGGCGCCCCGATCCCGGCGAAGCGGTCCGCCAGTGCGGCGGAGCCTCGCGCGGGGAGGGAGGAGTACTCGATGGGAGCGCCCTGATTTCGAGAGGCATGCCAGAGCATCACCGCCGCGATGACTCCGTCCGCGTGGCGAGGCTTTCCGTCCACCCCCTTCCGGCGCTGGTTGGCTGGCACCTTCGGAATACCGCCCACGAGTTCCACGTCGCCGTGGTCGTCTAGGAGGTCTGCGTCCATCGGGAGGATGACCGATCCGTCCTGGATGCCTGCTCGGTACCGGGGCATGTTCTCCAGGTACCAGGGCGCAGACAGCTTCTCCTCGTGGATCCGGCTTTGCCCGAACGCCTGCATCGCCACCTCGGCGAGGTAGCCGCCGTTGCCGCCCGCGTCGAACGAGGCGGAGACGAAGCGTGGCAGCCGCTCCAGGATCCAGATCACGATGTCTTTCTGTGCCTCGTAGGGCACGTTGCGCAGTTCGATGCCAAAGCGGCACCGCCGGACAAGCTGCGGCGAGATCTGGCCGAACAGGCCGAACGTGAGGTCGGCCACGCGGCCGAAGTCCAGCCCGGCGATGCTCTTCCAGTTCACCTCGAACGTGTCCAGGACCGGCTCCAGATGCTCGTGGCACCAGTTCCTCACGTCGCGCTGGCGATGCCGCTCGGGGAACTGTGCCCACTCGTCGTCGAGCGCGAGGCGGACGACCTCGACCCCGGCCTCCATTCGGTCCTCGACGAGCACGCGGCTGAAGTACTTCCCGCCGCTCTTGTTGGGGATCACGTTCAACTCCTCGCTCGCGCCCTCGCCGTACTGGTCCCGGATCCCGTCCTCCCAGGCACGCTCCGCCTCCTCGGTGTAAGTCCAGCCCTTCATAAGGCAGATCCGCTCGTAGAGACCGTCGTCGATGGCCTCGCGGAACGTCGTCCGGTGAACGGAGAACGGGCGCTTTCCGGCGCGACACTCCTCGATCAGTCGGTTGAAGGCGTTCTCGATGCCGTTGTGCGTCGAGATGATCCGCACCTCGCCGCCCCAGATGAGGAGCGCGAGCGCCGCCTTGAGTAGCTCGTCGGGATCGTCGTGAAACGCGAACTCGTCGAACACCACGCGGCCCTGCTTCGAGCGGAGGTTGCGCGGCTTGCTGGACAGCGCCTGGATCTTGTGGCCGCTCTCAAACTGGATTTCGAAGACCTTGATTGTCTTCGTGACGCCGTCGTGCTGCTCCTCAATGACGCCCTCCTGGATGGTGCCTGCCGCGAGCCCGTACCACTTCGCCCACCACGCGCAGTCCTCGATGAACTGGCGGGTCATGTCGAGGTTGTACGCGAGGTAATAGACATCGCTGCCGCTGTCGCTCGCGGCGTGGAGCGCGTCGTCGCCCGCCTCGGCCCACGAGATGCCGATCCGTCGGCTCTTCTCGTAGACCTTGACCGGAGAGTCGTCGGCGATCCACTCCTGCTGGTAGGGCAGAAGGAGGGCGTCCGGCACGCTGAGTAGCGCGGCCTCGCCCTCGAGGTGCGCGCCCTGGTCCGTGATCTGGTCCGTAGTCTTACTCATTCTAACTGGTGCGCCGGTCGGATGATCACCTCCTCCATCGTCCGCGTCGACCGCCCAGAGCGGTTTCCGATCGCCACCTTCCGAGGGAACTCCTCGATTACGCAGCCCTCGTACAGGGAGCGGATGAACGGCGTCCCGTCGTAGGTCAGCACCCACCCTGCCTCCAGATGTTGGAGCCGGTCCGCGAGTTCGATGTGGTCCGCCTCGGTCCACGCGTGGGCTGAGTACTGCATCCCCTCGTGGTACGGCGGGTCCACGAAGAAGCACCCTCCAGGGCGGTCGTACTGGTCGAAGAACCGCTGCCAGGGCAGGTTCTCCACCGCCACCCGGTCGAGGCGGTCGGACAGTGCGTCGACGGCCGAAAGCCTGCGCGACCGAGAGGCATGTGCGGCGCCCCCCTGCATCTTGCTCGTTCCGAAATGCTTCCCGCGCCCGCCGAAGCTCAGGCGCTGGACGGTGTACCACCTCGCCGCCCGCTGGATGTCCGTCAACCCCGGCTGCTTCAGGTAATCACCGAACTCCTCGCGGGAGTTCAGTACCAGCGCCACCTCGTCCATGAACGCCTCCTTGTGGAAGTTGACCACGCGGAAGAACGTGATGAGGTCGCTATCCAGATCGTTGACGGCCTCCAGCTTGGAAGGCTCCTTCCGGAGCAGAACTGCGAGCTGACCTCCGAAGGTTTCGCAATAGAGTTCGTGCGGCGGTAGCCGTTCAATGATGTGCTTCGCGAGGCGGCGCTTGCCACCAGGCCAGGGGAGAACAGGGTCCATTGGGGCGCTACCTTGGAGCGCTTCAAACACGTAACCGGCCCTCCCGCGCCTCGCGCGAGGGTCGCGACCCACATGGGTCGAGACCCCCGTCGCCGCGAGGACCGGGCGGGCTGTTACGTGGCCCGAAGCAGGTCTCGGCCCACCTGGGGCCGGGTTGGAGGAAGCGGCCAGAAGCAACAGGCCGATGAACGGGAGCCACCTCATGCGGCTACCCCCAGGATTTTTGCGCGGATCTGAGCCGCTGCGTCGTCGGAGAGCCCTCCGGCCCGAGCCACGGAGTCGACCTCTGCCGCCGCCGCCTTGGCGCGCTGGCGGACCTTCGAGCGGTACTCGTTCAGACGCACGGAGCTGTTCGAGAGCCGGGACACGTTAAGCAGGAGGTCGTTCAGGTCGACGGAGTCCGGGTCCAGCTTGAAGTCCACCAGCGCGCTGAACAGCTGCTGCTTCGCGATCGCCATCGTGGCCGCGCCCAGCGCGTCCTCGTCGTCCCCGATCGTCTCCACCGTCACGCGGGCCTGCTCCGTCACCTCCTGGAGCAGACCGATCCGGTCCTTGAATGTCTTCCCGTACCGCCCGATCGCGCTCCGGCTGATCTCGTGCCCGCTCTCGGCCAGCCACTCCGCCAGCGCGTCGTAGCCGCCGAAGCCGCTCGCTACGAGCCGCTGGTCCAGCTGCTCGCGCAGCTCGGGCGGGAGAGTGTAGACGGAGCTGCGTGCAGGCATCGGCGCTACCAGTACTTCTCGGGCCGCTCCACGCCCGGAGGCGCATCGCGGACGTACTCGACGACGTCCACGCCGTCCGGCGTGAGGTGCGCCTTCCAGATCGACTGCTCGTCATCGATAACCGAGAGGCCGGTCCGCGCGAGGTAGGACAGCTCCTGGCGCAGCTGCTGCTCCGAGAGTTCGAGGTCGATGTCGTTGATCGCCTTCAGGATGATCCGCTCGCTCGTCGCGTATGGCATCCCGATCGAGAGCGTCTGGAGCACGCGCCAGCGCGCCTCGCGCAGCTGCCGCTGTCGTACGCTCGCGCCGGTCTCTGGACGAGCGATGCCGTCTGGACAGTCGCCCACGTGCTCCACCAGGTCCACCCCTTCCGGCGTGATGCGGACGCGCCAGGCGCCCGACCCTTCCTGCTCGTCGATCTCCGCGAGACCACGACCTGCCAAGTACTGTGCGACGCGATGGAGACCTTGCCTCGTCAGCTTGACCCCTTCCTCAGCACACTCTTTCGCCATCACGCCCTCGGATAGAAAGCCGTGGCGTGCTTCGTAGAGTGCACTGAGGAGCGCCCAGCGGGCCTCTGCCTGGTTCCCGGAGTTTCGTTCGTGTGGGGTCATCAGTTCAGCTTGACGGCGATGTCGTGGACCTGGGAGTTGATGGCGTCGAGCTTGCGCTCGGTGCGAGCCTGGGCTTCGACCCAGTCTTCGCGGCGGACGTAGTGCTCAGGGAGCATGGCGCGGAGGTCATCGAATCGGCGCTCCAGATCTCGGAAGAGCCGGTCGCGCTCCTCCAGCTTGTCGTTGAACTTCTCGACTTTGCGCTCCAGGCCACGCTCTTCAAGAGCCGTCTGGATCTGTTGCTGGGCAGCGGACTGTGCTCTGTCCGCCTGCTCTCCACGCAGCTTCCGGGTCTCGCGCAGGTGGAGAAGCCAGGCGCCGATGAAGCCGACCACGATGGTCAGCACCGGCGCGAGGATGGTCAGCACCTCCTTCATCGCGGCGGAGGCGCCGCGTCCACCCAGGCGCTACGCGTGAGGTACAGGAGCCACATCGACGAGAAGAAGAGCGCCGTGTAGACGAGACTGGTGAGAACGTCTGGCCAGAACGCGACGAGCAGCGCGATGTCGGCCCAGATCCAGACCACGCCGGAGACGATCGCGCCGACCTGGATCCAACGGAGTTCGCCCCGGCTCAGCCCGATTCGAAGGAGAGCGGCCGCGATGAATGCGAGTCCGTCCCATACGTGGTACCGGACGAGCGGAAAGTGCTCGTAGAAGTCGAGAGCGGCCAACTGCTCCGGGTTGATCGCCAGCGGGACCGCCCACCAGATGTGCGCCCAGAACAGGATGTACGCGGCCGTCATCGGATCGCCATTGGCGAGCACGACCCGGTCCACCTCGAAGCCTCGAAGGCGGGTCCTGTTGAGTTTGTCGAGCAGGCGTCCCATCAGGCTTCGTTGGTCGAGAGGCTGCCTCCGTACATGCGGTCTGCTCCAACCTCTGATGGGGGAGCCACCGTCAGCGGCCAGCGAAAGCCGAGCACCCGGTCTGCTGACAGTGGCGCGATGCTCACCCGATTGCTCTGGTTGCCGCCCAGTGTGTAGATCCGCCCTGGCGCCTGGCCTGACACGAATCCTACGTGGCCGCTTAGACCATTTCGGCGACCGCGCCAAAACACCACGACGGCGCCGGTCGTGAGTTCGCAGGGCTGGCCGAACTCCATCCAGTTTCGGGCGAGGTACGGGTTCTCCCCCAGACGGCCTGGAAACGGCTCGTCTTCGAGTGCGAGTCGGATCGCGGTCTCGACGAAGTCTCCGCACCAGGGGAGGCGAGCAGGGTCGCCGAGCGTCCGTCGATCGGAGCGGAGGAAGCGGCGCAGGCGCGAGTTGTGCGTCCTCTCATGCAAGCCGAGATAGCTCCGCGCGATAGTCATCCAGGGCGGCTCGCCTGCCACGGGGGCTGAGGGATCAGCGGGCACGCTCAAACCGAGCGCCTTGATGGTCGTTGGGCCGAGCGTGCCGGGGAAACGGAGTGGTCCTCCCTGGGACCGGAGCAGCTGCCGGTCGTGCTGGAAGCGGCGCAGGCCCAGCTTGGTGTTCGAGCCCGGGATGCCATCGATCCGACGGTGGTAGTAGCCGAGATCGCGGAGCCGAGTCTGGACCTTCTTCCAGAACGCCTTCGAGTAGGACATGGGTCAACGGGTGGAGTCGGGAAGAGGGGAGCGTCGGTAGGCGTTGAGAAGCGTCTCCAGCTCGCGCACGTAGCCCATCAGCGCGACGATGGAGGCCACGTAGGCGCGGGCTGTCACGCCTGGCGTCGCCGTGCTGTCGAGAGATTGGATCGGTAGCGACGGCCGAAGCAGAGCAGGTGGCTCCGGCGGATAGACCGGCACCGGCACGGCCACCGAGACCACTTGCGTCTCGACTACCGTCCGGGTCCGCGTGCAGCCCGAGGTCGCCATAGCCAGCGCGAGAAGGAGAACGAGAGGCTTCACCACTGCTCACCCAGCCTCTCGGCTTGTTCGAGGAGGAAGGACCCTACACTGTCGTCCGGGGGCGGAGGCTGGACCAGGATGGCCTCTACTTCGGCCCGCGTATCGCGCTCGATCTCGCGCGCCACGTCGCCCGCCTCGGTCACGCGCTCGGCCTGGTCGGCCGCGAACTGGCGGACGCTGTCGACGGCTGCCATCTGCTCGGCGAGCGCGAGGCGGAGCCCGTCGCGTTCAGAGACGGCGCGGTCTCGCTCCAGTGTCCGCTCGTCGATGTCGGCCGAGAGCTGTTCCACCCGGTCTTCGGCGCGGTCTGCGCGGTGACTCTCGCAACTGGCGTACAGCAGCGAGGCCAGGAGCACGGCCGCGAAGACAGAGAGGAGTCGGAAGTCAGGCATCGAGATCCAGGAGAGACTCATCGTCGCCGTATCGAGGCGGGTCGTAGCTCGCGCCACCCCAGCGAGTGCGGAGTCCCGTCGCAGCCTTGCTGACCGGGTAGGCCAGAAGCAGGACGGTGTAGATCGCCGCCATCGACGGCAGCGCACCGATCACGTGCTCGTCGTCCATCTGGAAGACGCGGATCGTCAGCGCTACCGCGAGGGGGTAGGCCACGAACAGAATGAGCAGCGTGCGAAGCCCGAGGAGCGTAGGGCGCCAGCGCTCCACGCATTCATGGAACCGGTAGCGCTTCGCCTTTTCCGCTGGCTCAGATGGGCTCGACACGCGGCCACAATCGCGCCCTTTCGATCCGTCGGCTAAAACGGCTGCGCAAAAGGGGGCATCACTCGTCCCCGAACAGACCCGGACCTTGCTGGCGCTTCCGACGTGCGGTGCGCTTCGCGGGCGCCCCGGTCAAGTGGTCGTGCACGAATCGCCGACTCACGCCCAGACGCCGTGCCAGGTCGCCCTCGTTTCGTCCGTTCCACTCCTCCGTGATGACTCGCCGAGCGACGGCATCTCGAAGTTTGTCCGGCGCCTGCACGTACAGCTGCATTCCCCCCCAGGTCTCGACGAGGTGGCGCACCGCGTCCATCCCGATCTCGCGCTCTAGGTCTCGTAGGTCCTCTGGCAGGTCCTCCGCTTCGATCTCGTTCCAGAAGTCTGACATGATGGTGGTTTACGTGGTCGTGTCGTTCTCCACGCGCTCGATCCAGCGCTTCAGCGCCTCGATGCAGGTGTTGATCTGCCCGCTGTTCTCCAGCCAGTTGATGTGGTCCACCCCCCAGCCCTGGCGACGAATCCACGCATTCAGCGCGTCCTGCGTCGGCGTCTCCACGGCTCCCAGGTCCACTAGGTGGAGCCACTGCATGCGCACCTTCTTCTCCCGAGGCGAGTCCTCGTCCCGAAACCCCATCTCTGATCCCCGCCGTGTCCGCCTCGGTGCCGAGGCGGACCGAGTCGCCAGACCCATCCGGCGCTCCAACTCCCGCAAGTGCTCGATGAACCGCTGCCGCCCGTCGCTCGTCTGGATCTTCCCGGCCGAGTTCACGCCCACGACGTGAACGAGAGCAGCCCGGTAGTCATCGTCTGACATACCGAGCTTGCTCTTGATGGTGTGGATTGCCGCTAGCTCGCGGCTGCGCCGGGAACGATTCGCCATTACGGAACGGAGTCTGTGATTCGGTTCAGGCTCATCGCGACCTCTGCCTGGAGATCGGTCAGGCCGTCGTGCAGCGCGTCAGCCTGCCTCAGCAACGAGGCATCCGTGCCCACGCGAGTGATGAGTGCTCCCACAGCCTTTAGCGCCTCGCCGGAGAGGTGCAGCGCGGCCTCCAACTCGTTGGCTCCCAGAGGGGCTACCGTGCAGGCCGACTCATCTGGACCGCCTACCGCATCGTAGAGCGCGGCCAGCGCGTCGGCATCGAGCTCGATCCGGTCCGCCTGGACCTCTGCGAGGAGCCAGGGGGCGTCGAGGTCCAGGGCTTCGGCGATGGTGAAGTCCGAGCCGGAGCCGGTGGGAATGAGATCGGTAAGAGCGAGCGGTGTCATGAGGACGTTGGGGGGGTGTCCTCAGCACACGAGCTGTCGCCGCTGGAGATGTGTGGGTGCCGCCTAGCGTGTGTGTCGTTTCCGCCTAGCAGGTCGATGACGTAGACAGCCTGCCCGTTCGGTGGCCCGGCCAGCACGATGTCGCCGCGCCGAATGAGAGCGGCCACCTGCATCGGATCCAGCCCTCGCGTCTCGCGGCCGTTCGGGGCCTCGATGCGCTCTGCTGCTCTCGCCGTGACCCTCCTGACGCTCGTCTGGATCTTCCTGGCCGAGTCCACGCTCACCACGTGAACGAGAGCAGCCCGGCAGTCATCGTCTGACATACCGAGCTTGCTCTTGATGGCGTGGATCGCGGCGAGTTCGCGCGAACGTTGCGTGGCCATGGCCTATGAGGGAGGGGAGATGCGCTCGAGGTTTTCCTTGAGCGCGTCGATGATGGTGGCCTGACCGTCGAAGACGGTCAGGAGCTGGCGCGCTAGAACTTTGTCTCCCTGGAGCAGCCGCTGCGCCTTCTGGATGTGCTCCAGAGCCTGCGTCAGCTCCTGCATCGCGGCGAGTTGGTCCGTGACGGGAGTGACGGGCTCAGTCGCGCCAGAGCCCTGGGATGCGTCCGCCTGAGGCTCGGCCAGCAGCGCCCGCTCCAGCGCCGTCGAGGAGTCCATGTCCAGGTCGAAGCGCCCGGCCCGAGCCTGCGCGAGAACCCAGTGCGGATCCGTGTGGATCGCGTAATGGACCGTGGTGCCGTCGAATCGAGAGGAGCCGGTTTCGGGGAGGAGGTTGAAGAGGGTCAGCATGGTGCGTTGGGGTTGGGGTCCGTAGCACACGAGCTGTCGCCGCTGGAGATGTGTGGGGCCCGCCTAGCGTCCGTGTCGTTTCCGCCTAGCAGGTCAATGTGAATGAGCAGCGCCTGCCCCGTCGGCTCTGGAATCAGCGTCCCGGAGCATCGAGGCTGCCAGTTATGCGAGATCAGAAACCGCTGTCTCAGCGCGGCCATTGGGAGGAACGGCTCGGCCTGGATTCGCTCCCACTCCAGCGGTACGTACCAGCGCGCCCGGCCCTCGTCCCAGGGCAACGTCAACTGCTCCGGCGCGCCCGTGGCCACCGCTAGTCCGACGATCCCTCGGTTCGTGCCCTGCCGCAGCAGGAGCAGCTGGTCGCCCGGCACGATCCGCCGACTCTGCGTCCGCCAGCTATCCGTCGCGTAGCCGGAGTCCTCAAACTCCGCGATGGTGCCCGCGAGACGGAAGTACTTAGGATTCCAAGTGAGAAGGTAGATGGCCATTAGTCGGAGGCGCGGTCGATGGCGGATCGAAGGACCGGGAGCAGCCTCCGGAGGCGTAGCTCTAGCCGGAAGCCCGTGACGTTTCCTTCCAGCGCATCGATGATCTCGCGCTCGACAAAGCGAAGGTGTTCTGAGGAACCCGGCTCGTCGTCCTCTTCCACCACCTCATAGCCAGAGCGGGACTGGATCACACCCGCGTCCCTCAGCCGCTTTAGACGGTTCGTGGCGGCGTGATACGTCACGTCGAGGTAGCCCGAGATGCTCGTGGGAGTGGCTCCGTTGGCGTCCACCTTCGAGAGCCTTCGAATCGCGTAGAGCACGCGTTTGTCGAGGTCGGACAGCTCCTTCATTGCTCCTCCCGGCTGGACATCTCCCGCGTCGCGAAGAACCCCTTCAGGTCCGGCTCCATCGCCATGATGAGCCGCGCGTAGCGCGAGGTGTGGTTGTTGTTCAGCTTCACTGGCTCACCGCGCGTCTGCAGCGACCACTTGAACCGGAGCGCTTCGTAGAGTCCCTTGATCGAGTACTGACGGTGGCCCTCGCCCTTCAGGCGTCGTGCCATCCCCACCAGTTCGCGGTACACGTGCGGGTTCGTCTCGTGGAACGCCAGGAACTGAGCGTCTGGCCCGCCTTTGTAGGCGGGCACTGCGAACAGCGGACCATGCCTGCCTCGGTCCCGAGGCGAACCCACTGGATCCGCCTGCCGACGGATCCGCCGTTCCTCTGCGTCGCGTCCTGGTGCCGTGCTCATGAGTCCGTTGGGGTAGGGTCTGGGTAGTGAGGCGCGGGCTGCAGCAGGCTGCCCACCAGCGCGTACATCGTGGCCGTCGGTCGCTCGTCGTCATCGTTCCAGTAGCGGCCCATCACCACCACCTCGTCCCGCACCAGGCGCGAGAGCAGGTCCCCCGCATCTCGCGGCGCCAGGATCTCCCGAACCCGCTGGACGAACGCCTCGCGTGTCACCGGCCCGTCATGCGCGAACCCGTGCAGCACCGCCTGGCGCTCAGCCAGCGTGTAGCGATCTCGAAGGAGAGGACAGTCCATCACGCCGCCTGCTCGAAGTCCATCTGCGTCTGCCCGCCCGGCACCATCGCCAGCAGCTGACGGAGAATCTCGATGCCCGTAGAGAGCATCGCGATACGGACGTGCATCACCTCGGGCGTGATCTTGCCCTCCTCTACCCAACGGGGGAATACTCGCCGCCGGACTGATAGCTCGCGCGTCATCTCTGAGATCACGGCTCTCAACTGTTCGGCCTCCACCCGAGGCAGCGTCCGTTTCGAGCGCGGGATCGTGCCTGCCTCGGTGAGCCGCTGGGCGACCTCGTCGTCGGTGAGTTCCAGGACGACCTCGTCGTAGGGAATCTTGCGTGGGCCGTCCTCCACAATCTCCACGTTCCGCGTGACGTTCACCGTCACGTCCTCACCGAGGAAACCGGCCAGGTCGATCAGTCGAACGTGGTGGTGGTGGACGATGGAGCGCACGTCTAGGGCCTTCACAGGGGCGTTAGTCATGAGTCTGTTAGTTGAGTTGAAAAGGGCGCTTCGGATCGATCTCCTCGAACACCACGTCGACCACCTGTCCAGGCGGAGGCAAAGGGGCCGGGTGCTCGTCCAGCGTGTCGCCATCGTCGCCGTCGTCATCCGGTAGGTCGTCCAAGTCCCAGAACAGCCACAGCAGGCTGCACATCGCGGGTACCCAGACCCCGACGGCCACCCACTGCACTGTCATCTCCACGCCCAGGCCCATCGCCACCGCACAGAGGAAGCCCGCCATCGGGAACGAGAGCACGTAGACCAGCCCAGAAGCCGCCATCACCAGCCAGACCATCAGAAAACCGCGAGCGAGCGTCGTCATCGGAGAGAGGGGATGAACCGTCCGCGCACCCTGCGCAGCCGGAGTGTGAGTCGAGGCACCCGAACCGCCAACCGAGGCGGGCGGAGTGCGAGAAGCCGCCGGTCCCACGAGACCGGCACGCCCATCCAGTCGAGCGCCCGGCCGACCGCCCACAGCACCCGCTCCCGGCCCGACGAGGGCCGAGGCGTGTAGCGCACCCGAGCGCAGACAGGGCAATGGCGTCCAGTGCATTTCATCGGCGTCGGAGCGCGCCCGCGCCCTTCGGATACGGCGTCGCCTCCGAAGGCGGCGCCTTGTGCAATCCCCCCCGCGTCGAGGTCGCCAGCCCGCCCGCCACCAGCTGCCGGAGGTAACGCGCCGCGTGCAGCTCGCTCCCGAACACCGATGCAGCGTCCGCCACCCGCAGGCGCTCCCCGTCGCACAGCCGGTCCCAGACCGTCTGCCGCACGCCCGCCGGTCCGCCCGCCTCGGGCTCCCGGTCGAGCATGCCGGGCCCTGTCAGAGACCACCACCAGCCCATCCCACGCGAGTCCCGGAGCGGCTCCCACCCAGCCTTCATCACCAGACCCAGCTGCGCCCAGTACTCGAAGAGCTTCAGCACCAGCCGGTTGTCCACGCCCGCAGTCTGCTCCATCCGCACCGTCGTGAACCCCGCGCCGCCTGCACCCAGCCGAGCCGCCGCCAGCCGAACTCGCGTCTGCCACGGCCGCGCCGCGTCGCGCTCGCCTGCGTTCGGAACTGTCGGCAGCGGCGCCTCCGGCCCACGGCTCCGCACCAGCACCCACTGGTCTGTCCGCTCCTTCCGCACGACGAGCCCGTCCCGCTCCAGCTGCGCGAGGTACACCCGGATCCCCTCCTCGTGTGCCACCACTCCGCTGGCGAGCAGCGCCCCGACCGAGAACCGGCGGTGGATCCGCATCGCCGTCCACGCCTGCTGCCGCCATTCATCCGGGTCCAACCACACAACCGTCGGCACCTCGCCGGTCAACAGAGTCTGCCGTGCGGCCTCCCGCCCCGCCTCGGTCAGCACGAGCGTTTCGCCCACCCTCTCGGCCAGGCCCACGCCCTCCACGGCTGCCACGAACTCCCGCCCCGGCGCCTCCGTCGAGAACGCCTTCGCGATCCGCCACGCGGCCGGAGCCTCCCCGCACCGATGGCTCCAGCACAGCAGCGCCCATGCCCTCCGGCGAGGGCTCAGAACCGTCTCAGAGGTCTCGAAGAATCTGAATCGCATCAGCTCGTCCGGTTCGGGTTGTTCGGGCACACCTGGCACGCCTTCCAGAGCTGCACCCGCTGCGGGTTCGTCGCCCCGAACGGCCGCTCCCGGTGGTAGACGCACAGCTCCAGCCGGATCTCTCCCAGCACCGGGCACTCCACCGAGGCGGACGTGAGCCGCTCGATCACGCGCTGTGCGAAGGCGTCGATCTTCGCGCCGTAGTAGCCGCGCACCGCGCCCGTCACAGCCCCTGGTGAATAGCCCAGCCGCTCGGCCACCGGCTTCACGCCATCGCGCTCCACGTGCTCCACCAGCGTGGTGTACCACGCCTCCTCCATGTACGGCTGCTGGTTTCGTGCCTCTGCCATTGTTCAGGTCGTGCTGTATCCGCAGGCGCCGCACTTCCGGCACGCCATCCGGCGCCCCGTGCCCACCATGCTCATCGTTGTGCCCGGCTCACCAGCGTCCCCGCCGAAATCCTCGGATGACTGGAGCGCGTTCTCGATAGCGACCCCGTCGCCCATCGTGTCTCCGCACCTCGGGCAGATCTGCTCGACGCGGATGCGATAGATCGACCCGCCGCTGCCCTCAATCTGTCGTTCGTAGTCAGGAGGGCACCACTCCAGGAGCGCGCCACAGAAGACGCTCGTGATGTCGCGCTTCTGCTTCCACTCCCGAATCTCCACGCCGTCATCCCGGCTGGTGCCGAGAGGACGCAAGGTCCCGATGTAGACCCTCTCCGTAATGGGAGAGACCCCGATGGTGATGTCGTCGAGTCTGGGCATCGTCTCTAGTTGCAGGGCGGAGTCGGCCCGCCATCGCGCGCCACCCGCCAGGGTTGATGAGTGCCTCGCCGCCCGCGCGTCACCCGCGCCAGCGCGCCCGCCGTCTCCAGCCGCCGCACGAACCGGTACACCCGGTCGTAGGGCACGTCCACGCCCGCAAGCGAGCGCATCAGGTCCGGGATCGTGAACCGCCGCGCCATCCGAGCCGCCTGCCACACCTGCCGCTTCCAGCTGGCGCCCCCGTCCACCGCCGTCGGGATCCGGCCCTCGTCCAGTGTCCGCTGCGCCGCGCGCACCCCCGCCTCGGTGAACTGGTAGGCCCGGCCCGCCGCCTCCGCCAGTCCGGCCTCCACCACGGAGCCCGTCAGGCCGTACGCCACGTCCAACTCCGCCCCGGCCCGCACCAGGTCGTCCACAGACCACTGCCCGCGAGGGCGAGGGCCAGGAGCAGAGAGACCGAGTCCGAGGGAGCACATCGTCGTCCAGGTGGTGAGTCGCGCGGTGGTGGGCACGCCGGTGGTAGGCTGGGGGTCAGGTGGCGTCTGCGGTGTCCAGGAGGCGCCGGACCTCGGCGGCTTGCTCGATCTTCAGGAGCCAGTCGTCCCCAGAGAGCTGCGAGACGATCTCGGCAAGGCCGTATCCGTCGATGTCGTCTGGGTCGGTCTCCGTGACGAGCAGCATGTAGGCCATCTCCCCCTCCGCCTCGACCCGTCGCCGGGCCTCCTCCAGGGTCAGGCCCTCCGCCTCGGTAGCCCCCAGCTCCCAGGACCCGTCGTCGTGATGGATGTAGCGCGTGATGTCGTACGGCATGGTGATACAGCGCTCAGGCAGCGCGTCGGGTGAACTCCATCGGCCCGCGCTGCTGCGCGGCCAGGAGCGTGATTCGGTCCAGTTGGTTCGTCCGCGCCCACTTCTCCAGCTGGGAGAGGAGCACCACCAGGCGCCCCACGTTGCCGCGCGTCTTGCTGTGCAGCGTCTCCACCAGCGTCCCCTCCACCGGCACCGGCCGGTCCGGGTTGGTCGGATCCAGCGCCCCCTCCACCGGCACCTCGCAGAGCGTCCCCGCCACCAGCTGCGTGTCCGCCACCGTCAGCCCCCGCATCTCGATCCGCGCCATCCGCCGGTCGAAGCGGCTCAGCCGAGCCGTTCGGAGCGTCTTGTCCAGGTCCTCCATCCCCACGATCACCACCGGCACCCCGGCCGTGTCGTAGATGTCGCGCAGCGCGTCCAGCATCTCCGTCATCCCGCGCCGCTGGCGGAACAGATAGTCCGCCTCGTCCAGCACGATCGGCCGCTCGTCCGCGCTCAGGCTCGCGATGATCTGCTCGATCATGGGGTGCCGGTGCCGGTGGGCCTCCACGTGCAGCTCCCGGCACAGCTCCTGGAGCATGCTCGTCACGCTCCACGTCACCTTCGCGCGGACGTACACGCCCCGCATCGCGTTCACGGTATAGGTCAGCGCCGTCGTCTTCCCGATTCCAGGTGGGCCGTGGAGTAGCGCCATCCCCGGCGTGCCGAAGTCCCGGTGCATCAGCTCGTGCACCGAGCGTAGCACCCGCGCTAGGTCGCTCGTCTTGACTGGTTGGTGGTTCATCGGTCGTTGGGATTGGGTCTCGTTCGTGGGGGCTGCCGCGTCTAGTCTTCCTGCGTCTCCGGCAGCGGAGCAGGGGGGATGGTCCAGCCCGCCTCCGGCGTGGCTGCGGGCACCACCACTGGCCCTTCGCTAGAGCCGTCGCCCACCGCTTCGAGCGGCGTCAGACCGTCCTCAGAAACGCCGCCGAGCCCCTCCAGCAGCTCCATCGGCGCCCCTCGGAACGACTCCTCCAGTGCCACCGCCAGGTGCTCCACCGGAACCCGCGTCGCGAGGTAGCGCCGCACTGCAGGAAGCTCCGCGCCCTCCTCCTGCCACATCGAGCGAGCCTTCAGCACCAGCCCGGCGATCACCCAGCGGCTCCGCGCTGGGATCCGCGCCCAGCGGCTGCACTGCCGCACGGTCGCGATCATCGCCTCCGCGTCCTCGCGGAAGGTGTATGGAGAACTGCCGTCCTCCTCATCCGCGAGGTACTCGCAGAGCACGTCGAACCGCGTCTCCAGGAACCGCTGCAACAGGTCCCAGCGGAGGGTTTTGAAAATGTCAGGGGCGAAGTCAGCCATCGGGTTGAGGATGTGGAGCGGGTATAGGTCGATCAAAGAGGGCGCCCGCCGTCGCTGCCTCTGTCGTGGGTTAGGTCCCGCCAGCGCGGGGCAGATCAGGGTTCTCGTACCAGCGGATCCAGTCCGTCTCCGCAGCCGAGATCGGCCTGCCCGAAGCGCGCTCCTGGATGAGCCAGCGGTACTTGTCGTCGTCGTCGCGCCACAGCGGGCGCCCCCCATGCAGGTGATGCACCACCACCCCGGGTACCTCCGCCTCGGCAACCGGCTCGGCCTCCTCGCTCCGACGGCGCCGCTCCAGGGCGTCGTAGTGCGCTAGGACCTCGCGGTCCGCCTCCGTCGCCTCCTCTGGACCCGCCGGTGCCGCCTGCTGTGCCAGTCGCGCGTCCGCCGCTGCTGCTAGCTGCCTCAGCTCCTCCGTCTCGTAGGTCTCGCTCCGTACCAGCGGCTTCACCTTGTCCGCTCCCCGCTGCGCGTCCAGGATGCGCTGCGCTGCTCCACGGGTCCCGCTCCGCCTCGCCGCCTCCTTGGCCTCGGCCACGGCCTCCTTCAGCTTCTTCTGCTGGTACGCCCGCGCCTCGCGCGCCACGGCCTGGCGGTCCACCTCGGGCAGATCTGCGCCTTGCGCGACACAGACAAACTGGCCGTTCGCGTCGAACACGTACACGCGCCCGATGTCCGTCTCGTCCTCCAGCACCCGGACCTCCTGGCCCGCTAGGTCGCCCAGGATTGGGTGCACGTACTGGATCCCGCCCACGCTCACCTGCTTCTTCGTGACCACCCGCGTCCCGCCTCCCGAGGCGGGCGGACTCAGCAGCACATCCAGTGCCCGATCGTTCTCCACACGAGGCACCGGGATCCCGCTCGTCAGCCACTGCATCACCCGCTCGGCGGGCGTCATCCCGATGCCCCCGTGGGTCTCTTGCTCGTAGATCGTCCGGCACCACCGGTCCCCGAGGCGCTGGAAATCTGCCGCGCTCATTCGCTCCACCCGGAGCGTCCGCCGCGCGTGCCGCTCGGACATGCTCCGCCGGTCTCGGATCTGCTGACGCTCCGCCACGTCGTGCCCCACGTAGCCCGGCAGCATCTCCACCACGTCGTGCTGGAAGGTCTTGAAGACGCGCTCGATGTGCGGCTTCGCCTCGGGCGTGTACGGTGGGCACTCGATGTGCCGGATGCCCAGCGTCTGCAGCACGGTTCGTACGTGGACGCTCGTGTAGTCCGCACCCTCGTCCGTCACGACGGCCTCGGGCACGCCCCACTCCAGGATCATCCGGCGCATCAAGGCCGCGATGCTCCGCGCGTTGCTCGTTCGGCAGAGCAGGAACGTCGCCCGCCGACTGTACACGTCGATGCCTCCCACGAGCGCCATCCGGCGCACCGTTCCGTCTTCGGCCACCAACTCCACGTCGGTCAGCGTGCTGTCCAACTCCCACACCTGATTTAGCGCCGTCACACCCTCGCTCTTGCTCCCCAGCGCCATCTGGTACTTGCCGCGCCACGCGTCTGGGCTCTTCAGATAGGCATGGAACGAGGCGTGCTGCGCCTTCCAGTCGTCCAGGTACCGCTGCACCGTGCGCACGCTCGGGGCCCGGCCCGTCCCGAAATCCGCCTTCAGCATCCGCCACACCTGCCGGGCCGTCGCCCGGGGGAACTCGTAGAGCATCCCCAGCACCGCCTCGGCCATCCCCGCGTCCTGGTCGATCACGCTCTGGTACCGCCGTGCGCTCCGCTGCCCGTAGCTCCCGGCCAGCGCCGCCGGACCCTCCGCGTCCAACTGCTTCTCCCACCGCGCGAGACTCCGCGCGCTTATCCGCTCCACCTCCGACCGGACGCTCGCGGGCGCGTCGATCTCTCCCGCGTTGTAAGCGGTCGCATACGCAGTCCGCGCCTTCCCCGCCGTCATCTGAGCCCGCTCTGAGAACACGCCGAGGCTGCTCAGCAGCCACAGCCGAGCCTCCATCCGGGCCTTCCCCGACGTGTCCAGCCCTGCCACCTCCGATAGGCCGCGCTCCACGTCCCGACGCTGTTGCATCGCGTCTACGTCGGCCGCGAGCGCCGCCCTCCGGCCCGCTGTCCGACCTGCTTCCACCCGTGACGCATCCCGCGCCGCCAGTACCGTTCTAGCCTCCTGCGGCAGGTCGCGCACGTCGTACGCCCGCGCTGGTCGCCCCGTGCCTCGCCGCCGCTCCACACTCCGCCATTCCTCGCGCTTGGCGCGAGCCGTGATTCGGCGGGAAGTCGAGGGAAGCCCGGGAAGCGCCATGTCAGCCAGGTCGGCAGCGGTGTAGTGGGTCTCGGCCACGTCGAGGGAGGCAGGGCGAGCGCTACGCGAGCGCGAGAGACTGGCGAAGCAGCGCCTCCTCCCCCTCTGTTCGTCTGAGAATCTTTTGCGCGAGACGCCGGGCCTGCGCCATCGCCTCTGGGTCCCTTCCTCGATGCGCCGCTGCCATCTGCGCCATCGCGAGCGTCGCATCGGTCACTTCGTCGTCGATCCGCCCGTCCACCTCGGCCCCCGCCGTCCCCACTACCACGCGCGTTCCGATGGGAAGTAGCAGGTTGATCAGGCGGAAGTTCTCGAACTCCCGAGCGAGCCCTGTTGCGAGCGCCATCACGTAGCGCGCGGGCGCTGCTGCCGCTCGCTCCGCATCGCTCCAGGTGTAGATCAGGCTCTCGCTACAGCCCGCCATCCGGGCCAGTGTCGCGACGGGGATCTCGTCCTCGTAGCGAAGCTTCATCAGCGCGCCGTGGATCGCCGTCGCGGTAGAATCGGAATGGGAGTAGCTCACGGGATTCTCAGCAGAAGGGGTATGGATTCGGGACTTCCAGTCAGACCTTGAGGCTCACGCCGCCACGCGACTGGAAGGGTTCGATTTCACCTGGACGGGATGAGCACGTCGAAGCAGCCTGTTCAGAGCGGCAGCGTAGTTCGGCCGCGTCTCCAGCTTGCCATTCAGCATCCGCGACACCTCGCTGCGATGCAGACCCTCGTTTTTCGCCCACGCCCCCTGGCTCATGTCCACGATCACCAGCGCGCTCAGCACGGCCTTTTTCTGATCCTCAGTGACGATGCCACGGGAGGGAATGGGAGAAACGCGCATCGAGCGGGATGGTGTAGGTTCGGGGATGTACCAGCCGACTAGGCCGGTTCGAGTTCGACAGCCAGTATAGATCAAACTGATCCTATCTGCAACAGGGGAAAGATCATTTTGTCAGACGCTACCTACCGAGACCTTCTCAAGGCCCGCCTCCGTGAGGCGATGGATTCATCTGGACTCACGCGTGAGGAAGCCGCCGAAATCCTTGAAGTCAGCGTCCCTACCGTCTCGCGCTACCGGCGACAGAAGCACTCTTCCGCTCCCTCTCTGATCCAAGTCGAAGCCATTGAGCGCGCTGCAACGGATCGTATTGATCCTGTCAGTGCGGCGTCCGAAAGGGTCGAGCCGGATCGCCCCTCAAGTCATGGAAACGAAGGATCGGGCGTCCGAAAAGGCGTCCGGAAGGGGGGGGCAGCTTTCGGACGCACTGGAGTGGTCTCCGAGCCACGCGACAAACAGCCGTCATCCCGAGACCACGAACCTGAGCCCCCTTCCTCTCAGCGCCTTGTGGAGATCCCGTACCTCGTAAACGTCGAAGCCGCCGCCCATGACGCGTCCGGCGACGGCTTCCTCGTTGACGTGGACCTCATCGAGGTCGAACCCAGCGGTCTCTTCTACCCCGAGTGGTTCTGCCGCAGCGAGTACGGCGTCTCATCAGAGCGTCTGCGTCTCATTCGGGTCAGCGGAGACAGCATGGTTCCAGCGCTGCTACCCGGCCAGCGCGCACTGATCGCCGTCCTCCCACCAGGCGCCCCTCTTCGAGACGGCCAGATCTACGTCATAGACGGCCCTGGTGGCGTCCTCGTCAAGCGCCTCTACCTCACACCGGACCACGTCACCGTCCACTCAGACAACCCCACTGCTCCTACCTACAACGTCGCCCTGGAGACCTGGAACCACGAGTATCACCTCCGCGCCGTCGTCCTGGAAACGCCCCAGCGCCACTGATTATGCCCGTCTACACGCGCCCTGAAGCACTCGCCAAGCTCCGCGAGTTCGACGGAGTCATCTCTCCCGAGGCATACGGTCGCAGAGCAGGAGCGATCCGCACGTGGACAGGAGACGCCCCGCGTGAGCTGCCGGACGAGTGGTTCTCAGACGAGGAGGTATTCCGCGCGTCTCAGCCATATGCCGCCATCGGAGAAGCAGCGCCCTCTATCCCTGGACAAACCATCGCTGTCGTGCTCCAGGTGACTGGCTGGCTGGTGCTGGTCTTCGGCCTTGTCGGCGCCATAGCCTCCTTCGATCAACCGGAGGTCGCCCTGCAGCTCGGTATCACCGTCGTGGTCTCCACGGTTCTACTCCTTGCTCTTGCCGCCGTCCTCCAACTCCTCGGGGGAATCCTGGCTCAGCTGCGGCAGAACAACTAAGGCTAGAGGGACAAACCACGTGTCCGCGTCGGTTCTCAACTCTTGAACTGTGCCAAACCACGTGTCATTCCCATCTGGCCTGGTCTCGCTGGAATCGGCCATCGCATCATCAGCGAGCCTGGTGTCCGTTCGAACTCAGAATCATCTCTGAGGGACCGCAGAGGCCGTTCTGTGCCTCATCGTGGAAGTTCCCATCCCGGATCATCCCATCTCGTCCCGTCTCATCCCGGGTTTGTGTCTCCCTGGACAAACCACGTGACGGGTTACACTCGAAGCGGGCGTTCCATTCCCTACGGCGTCTTCCCAACGGCCTGTCATCACGAGCGAGGCGCGGCGATCTCATGATCCCTGGCGCGGCGTAGCCAGATCGCTGCACTGCTCCGCTCCTCGCGATGACATCGGTTGGGGCAGGCACTGCGCATGAATCCTAGAAGAGGCTTGGGGAGTCGTAGTCTTATTCCTTCCATCAGTGGACCACGAGAGATATGGCGGGCAAGAAGCAAAGCAACGGAGAGGCGAAAGCGGACCTGGGGGTTCCGAAATCAAAGCCCCGCCGTAAGTGCTTCGTTATCGCACAAATCAAGGGGGATAACAGCCCAGAGCGCCGCCAAACCGATGGCATTATCGACGCGGTCATCCAGCCAGTGCTGAGGGACGCCGACTTTGATGTGGCCGTTGCGCACCGGATCGACCGCACAGGCTCCATCAGCGTTCAGATCATCGAGCATCTCCTCGATGATGATCTCGTTATCGCAGATCTGACAGGGCTGAACCCGAACGTGATGTACGAACTGGGTGTGCGTCACGCGGCGAGAAAGCCTGTCATCATCCTGTTTGAGCAGGGTACCCGCTTGCCGTTCGATATCTCCCATGAGCGAGGCATCAGCTATATCAATGACGCTAAGGGGATTCTTGATCTCAGGTCAGCGCTCGCGAAGCAGATCGTAGCAGCAGTTGGTGGCGAAGAGCCAGATAACCCTGTGTATAGGACTCAGCGAGAGCTGGTTTTGAGGCAGGTGGTGAGAAAGGAAGGCGATGCTGGTATCCAGCTTGTACTGGCTGAGGTTCAGCGGCTAGAGGACAGGGTAGTGTTGATGCAAAATATGTTCATGTCTCGAAGTCAGATGAATGTATTTAGTGGTGAGAGTATATCTGATGGTGGGGAGGGAAGAATGGTAGATATAGTAATTAGTTATCCTGGAGAGGATATGAAAATCAGAGGTAGTATTGGCAAGTTTGCATCAGGTCTGTTTAGGGAGTGGAGCCGCGTAGCTGGTAATTCTGGAGAGTATGCAATACGCGGGCTGCTAAAGAAAGATGTTTCAGATACAGATATTTTGGTGCTGGCTAACCGTCATGGCTTGGCGGTATTGGGTGTATTTTAGGATAAGATAGATGCATGGCTAAATTATTGATTAAGCTCAGATTTGTTGTACTGGCTTGCTGTGTCGCCACCTTGGCACCGAGGCGGGCACACCTGGAGCCATCCGCCTCCTAGCTTCCGCGTTCCATTTCTCCCCACCGTCTCAACCTGAGAAACACCCGCCGCGCACGCCGCGCAGACGGTGACGATGAGCGGCAGCATAGCGGAGACCTGGAAAGCGGTTTCAGACGACGGCCATCGCGCCGATACCCGGAGCGCTCCCACCTTGCACAGCCCCCGCAATGACCCTCCGGCTCTACGTCGTCGACGACGACCGCCACTACGCCCGCCTGCTCTCCTACCGGCTCGACAAGGACACCGAGCATGAGGTCCACACCTTCGCATCGGGCGAGGACGCGCTCGATGCCCTGGATACGACCCCGCCGGATCTCGTCCTGCTGGACATCATGATGCCGGGCATCGGCGGGATGGAAACGCTGCGGCGGCTCCAACTCTTCCAGCCGGACCTGCCCGTGGTCATGATCTCGGCACAGGGCACGGCGGATGTGGCCGTGGAGGCCATGAAGGGCGGCGCCACGGACTACATCACGAAGGGCCAGGACGACCTCGTCAAGCTAGACATCGTGGTCAAGAACCTCAAGGAGAAGGTCCGGTTGGCTCGGGAAGTCGAGCGGCTCCGCGGCGAGGTCGCCCAGAAGTACGGGATGGACGAGATCGTAGGCGATAGCCCCGCGATGGAGCGCGTCTACCAACTGATTCAGAAGACCCTCCGGGGCAACCTGACCGTCGCCATCCAGGGGGAGAGCGGGACGGGCAAGGAACTCGTCGCTCGCGCCATCCACTTCAACACGCCCCCGATGGGCGGCGCGAAGGAGGGGCCGGGGCCGTTCGTGGTCGTCAACTCGGCGGCCATCCCGAAGGAGCTCATGGAGAGCGAGTTCTTCGGTCACGAGAAAGGCTCCTTCACGGGCGCGCATGCCCGCCACATCGGCAAGTTCGAGCAGGCCGACGGCGGCACGCTGTTCCTCGACGAGGTCGGCGAACTGGACCTCGGGCTGCAGGCCAAGCTGCTTCGCGCGCTCCAGAACCGCGAGATCACGCGCGTCGGCGGGTCCGAGACCATCACGTTCGAGTGCAGAGTCATCTCGGCGACGAACAAGGACGTGCTCAAGATGGTGGCAGAGGGCACCTTCCGCGAGGACCTCTACTACCGCCTGTTCCAGTTCCCCGTCGCGCTGCCGCCGCTCCGCGAGCGCGGGCAGGACGTGCTCGTCCTCGCGCATGACTTCCTGCGGGCCTATGCCGAGCGCTACCCCCAGTTCAAGAAGAAGCGCATCGGCGCGGACGCCGCGGGCGCGCTCATGACATACCCCTGGCCGGGCAACGTGCGCGAGCTGAAGAGCGTCGTGGAGCGCGCGATGATGATCGCCGACGGCGACGAGATCCGCCCAGACGACCTCCTCCTCGGCGGTCCGACCATCGCCTCGTGGAGCGAGCGGATGGGTACCCAAAAAGCCGGGGGCGATGGCACCGCGAGTGCACCGCCTGCGCCTCCGGTGGTCGCGGCACCACCTGCGAGTGTGCCCGCCTCGGTGCGTCCGCTGGAGGACCCGGTCGCGAGCATCCCGACACCCGCCGAACTCGGTCTTCCTGCGAGCACGCCGGTCGGTGAGACGGCCTCTGCGCTCGTGGCCGAGGACGAGGACCGGCCCATCGTGCCGTTGGAGGACCTCAAGCGTAAGGCCGTGGAGCATGCCTACCACGTCTGCGACGGCAGCGCCGAGCGGGCTGCCCAGGAACTCGGCATTGGCCGCGCGACGATGTACCGGCTGCTGAAGAAGTACGAGATCGAGGGGTGACGGCCAGGGGTGGCGTCCCTGTGCGTCTCTGCTGGCTCTCTCCGCCTCGGTACCGAGGCGGGCACACCCAGAACGGGTCGGGGCTTCCCGGCCTCCGTTCCCGAAGTCCTCGAACACGAACGCCGCAACACGGCACGCGCCGCGTCGGTAGTCTGTGGCCTCACCACTTCGCGGCCTCCCGCCCCGCATGCGACTCACCGACTACGAACGAAAGGCCCAGCGCGAGATCGAGCGCTGGGAGCGGGGCGAGAGCCTCTTCGGCCAGGCCCTCGGCTTCGCGATGAGGCCCGTGGATTGGGCCTTCGACAAGTTCGTCCCTGATTCCGTCGTGGATGGCCTCACGGACGCGCTCACGCAGGCACTCTCTTCTCTCAACGACGCGTCCACGTGGACCTTCGAGGAGGACGGCGTGCTCAATGATGCTGCGGAACTCGGCATCGAGGTAGAGACCGTCGGCGACCTCCGCGATCATCCGCTGGACGAACTGGATGATCTCGCGAAGCGGTTCACGTCGCAGAACACGATCCTTTCCGCGCTCTCCGGCGGCGGTGCGGGGCTGGGCGGCGCGCTCCTGTTAGCGGCGGACATTCCGGTGCTGTTCACGGTCAACTTCCGGCTCATCCAGCAGGTCGCGGCCAGCTATGGCTTTCCGCTGCGCGGGCCGGAATACACGCCCCTGGTCGTCGGCATCTTCAATGTGGCGGCGAGCGGCTCGCGCGAGGCCAAGAGCGACGCGCTCCGCGAGTTGTCCGTCGCGGCGGCGGCGTTCGCGCACGGCGGCGGCTACCGGGGCCGGAAGGCGCAGGGCACGCTCCGCGAGCAGATCGGGCACGTGCCGCGCGAGATCGCGAAGAACCTCGGCGCGGCCAAGCTCGGCCAGATGATCCCGATCGCGGGGGCGGCGGTCGGTGCAGGCGTGAACTACTGGTTCACGGATCAGACGGCACAGGCGTCGATGATGCTGGCGCGGGCGCTGTACTTAGAGCGGAAGGAGCGGCTCTGAAGGGAATGAGGCACGGGACATGACTCGTCCCGCCTCGGTGTGCCCATGGGGCTGGCGAGTCGGGCGAAGTGATGCGTTACAGCCACTCCTGCCACATCCCTTGGGGGAAGTTTAGCTGTTCGCTACGCAGACAGATCACTTTGTCAAATGAGAATCGTACTTCGGACAAGCGGTGGTCGTGGTGAGTATGAGTTAGCGGGCTCCCAAGGTGGCTTGACTCGTTCTGACCTCTTCGACCGCGAACTAGTCCTTGGACCCGTGCCAGGACTCTTGATTCCAACGAACAACTACGCGCGAGATGTTCAGGGCAAACCTCGCATCCGTCTCGGCGACAGGCCAGGTAGCTACAGCCACATCTACCTCGTCCTAGCGGGCCTCCTCCTATTAGCCAAGCCTAAGCGCGAGCTAGGGGACACGAATCACGGTCGTCTTCAATTGATCGATAACGGGTATTCGATTACATCCATCCTGATCGACGTTACTGCTCTTGACGGTGACCGGGCTGTCGTGCGGCCTACTGATCTCGTCGTGTCTAACTTTGGCGGTGAGTACGCTCGCGTAGATGTTGTTGAACGTCTGGAGCTGATTTTCGAGCTCTGGAACGCCGTAAGACGGAGCAACGATTCCGAAGAAAAGCGGCTTGTTTCGGCTCACAGTGCGGCCTTTGAGAGTGGCGATGCCCCCGAACTCGTTCGTCTGGCCCGAAGCATCAGACGCCGTATCACAAGTGACGAGGACCCATTGAAGCAACTCCTGCGACGCTTCGGAGCGGCTAGCGAGGCTGCAGCCGGAGCCGGGGTCCACCGTGAGTTTGTTGATGCCGGGATTGAAGAAGACGATCCAAGAAACGCCCGGGAAGCCACGCTGGATACCGTTCGCAAATGGCGCAAGGTCCAGATGCGAGGTGCAGACGCGGAACGTTTCAGGCGGGAGGTTCAACGTACCTACGGCTTCACCTGCCTCTTCACGGGCTACTGCCTTCCTCCAACCTCGATCATACAGACTCCTGGAGTAGACGCGTCCCACATCCTTCCGTGGGCGCACCATCGGATCAACGACGTGACCAATGGCATCTGCCTCAACAAGCTGTGCCATTGGGCATTCGACGAGGGCGTGTTGCGTCTCAGCTTCGACGCCTCCTCAAATGACTATCTGCTCTCGATTCCTAACCCTGTTTTGGAAGCTGGCCGTGACGGCCAGATAGACTTGTCCCCTTTTAATCCGCTCGTCGGCCCTATACCTCGACACCGCCTTCCATCGAATCAGGCTCTTTGGCCTGACCCTGCCTTCATCGCACGATTCAATCAGAGCTTCAGCGGCTGACCACCGGTTCAGGTTCACCAGTCTGTTGACCATCGCCTGCTGTGCTACTGACGCGATCCAAGTAGAGTCGGATACGGTGTGCAAGCCACTCTGCGACTGGCGGCGTCACCGCATTGCCAAGAGCGTGGTATCTAGCTGAGTCAAGCGCATCGGCGTCTAGCGTGCTGTTCTCAGGCAGTGTCCAACTTGGAGGAAAGGCCATCACCCCTTCGCATTCGTAGGGTGTAAGTCGGCGCACATCGCCTCTGTTGGGATAACAGACGTAGTTACGGCTCCAATCTGTCCCGGTATGCCTCGCCGAGGTAGCGTAGAGACAATAGGCAATAGATTGGATCACTGGACCTTCTCCGCTAGTATCTCCAACGACTTTCTTAAATGGGGACGTAGGTTTCTTCCCATTCTGTCTACTCGTCTTAGAATGCCTTTCGCCGCGTTCGGACTCAAAAAGTATTGACGCTGGACCTCCCCCGTCTCGATAACATCCGACAATGTAGACGCGCTGGCGCGATTGGGGGACTCCGAAGTTTTTGCTGTTAAGAGTACGCCATCCAACAGCATACCCGAGTTTGGCCAGCGTTTCGAGGAGTACTCCAAAATCTCGTCCTTTGTGCGAACTGAGGAGACCTGCAACGTTTTCGATAACAAGAACTCGGGGCTTGCTTTCTCCAACCAGTCTAGCAAACTCATGAAAGAGGCGAGATTTGCTTCCTCGAAGTCCGTCTCTCTTACCCATTCTTGCAAGAGAGAGGTCTTGACAAGGGAAGCCTCCGACCCATACGTCGGAAAGAGGGATCTTTGCATGTTCTAGTGTGGTGATGTCAGCCCAACGGGGAACGTTAGGCCAGTGCGCTTCCAGAACGGCATTACAGAACGGTTCAACTTCGCATTGAAAGCTGACCTCAAAGCGCTCTTTCTCAAAGCCGATGTCAAACCCCCCGATCCCAGTAAAGAAAGAGGCGACCTTGTACGAAGAACGCTGGCTGGTCAGATACGAAACCTTCGGGTCGGCTGCGAGCCCCCCTTCTTTGAACCCGCGGAAGGTCTCTAGATCATCCTCTGTAAACACCCGGTAGCCGCTGCTAGGCTTCCGGTGGACCTCTTTCATCTTCCCTTCTCTGATCCACCGGCCAATCGTCCCGTACGAGACACCTATGGCCTTAGCTGCTTGTCGCTGAGAGTAGGTTTTGTCCATTGAGGGCGTCAGAGAGGAAGGAGGTCAAAACCTGTATCAGGCCGTACCAACCTGAAACTACAGAAGCGCCTCTACGACAGCAAGGAGAACGATTCTGGCGTCTACCTTGGCCTCCAAAAACTTGAAGCGTGCAGGGCATGTAGCTGCTAACCAACTTCGTGTCCGATCACTGATCGTCCGTAGCCGCTAGCGCCATTCGTAGTCCTCCGCCTCGGTGCCTCCATGGGCACACCGAGGCGGGGAAGATCAAGGCTACGGGTTCCTCAGCTCTGTGCGAAGAGCGCCGCATACTCCCCATAGCCCTCCGCCTCCAGCTGGTCGGCCGGGATGAACCGCATAGCAGCGGAGTTCATGCAGTAGCGCAGACCGGTCGGCGCGGGTCCGTCATCGAAGACATGTCCGAGGTGGGAGTCCGCGATGCGGCTGCGGACCTCGGTGCGGTCGCCGAAGACGCCAGGGTCTGGCTTCGTGACGATGAGGGCGGGCTCCAGCGGCTGCGTGAAGCTGGGCCAGCCGGTCCCGCTGTCGTACTTGTCGAGTGACGAGAAGAGCGGCTCGCCAGAGACGATGTCCACGTAGATCCCAGCCTCCTTGTTGCCGTCGTACTCGTTGACGAAGGGCGCCTCGGTGCCGTCCTCCTGCGTGATGCGGTATTGCGTGCCGGTCAGGCGCTCGCGAAGCTCGGCGTCACTCGGCCGGTCGAAGCGGGCGGTCCACTTTTCTACCACCTCGATGTCTTCCGCGTTGAGTGCGGTCTTCTCGCCCCATAGCTCCGCGAGGCGGGCGTCGCGGCGGCAGCCCTCGCGGTAGGAGTAGTACCGGGCCGGGTCCTTGAGCCAGAAGTCCTGGTGGTACTCCTCGGCGGGATAGAACGTCGCGGCAGGGAGGACTTCCGTCTGGATGAGCGCGTCGAGCTGCTGGCCGACCTCGCGCTTGGACGCCTCCGCGGCCGGGCGTTGTGCCGGTGTGACGAAGAGCGCCGAGCGGTAGGAGTCGCCGCGGTCGCAGAACTGACCACCGCCATCGAGCGGGTCCACGTTGCGCCAGAACACGTCGAGGAGCGTCTCAAGCGAGACCTGCTCGGGGTCGTAGACGATCTCCACGACCTCGTAGTGGCCCGTCCCGCCACTCACGACCTGATTGTAGGTCGGGTTGGCGACGGTTCCTCCTGCGAAGCCGCTCGTCACCTTCGCGACACCCGGGACGCCCTCGAAGGCGGTCTCGGCGCACCAGAAGCACCCGGCCGCGACGGTGAGAGTGTCGGCCTCGGCGGGGTCGAGGTCGAGGTTGGCGGGTGCGGTGGGAGAGGAGAGGGGCTGGCCGAGGACGGCCTCTAGCTCAGAAGCGGTCTCGGCGTTGTTGCAGGCCGCGAGCGCGAAGACGAAGGCGATAGCGAGGACAGGGAGGAATCGCATGGCGAGGCGGGGGAAGTCGGTCGGGGAAACGCCGCGTGGCGGGTGGTGGTGCCGGTTCGGCGGATCTCCACGCGAGACGCGCGCGGCCTCCACCCGATTGCAGGGGACCCGCGCGCGAAGGCTCCGCAGAGGCGAAGGGCCGCTCCTCGCGCCTAGCTTGACGCCTGTTCGGCTGGTGTCGCCCATGTTCGGCTGGTGTCGCCCACTGGTGTCGCCCCACGTGCGAGCACGAATCCATCCATCGTGTCACCCTGAGCGGAGTCCCCAAGGGACGAAGCCGAAGGATCTGAGCCGGGGACGCGGCTCCTTACTCGTCCGAGATCCTTCGACCTGCTGCGCCCGCTCAGGATGACGGTTCAGCGGTCGCTCACAACCACCGCCAGTTTGCTGCTCAGCCCTGCCCGCCTCGGTGCCGAGGTGGAGGGAGCCGCGACCGCCCCTTCTGCATTCCGCCCTCCCACTTTCGCCCTCGCGAGATGCCTCTCGTCGCCATCGTCGGCCGCCCCAACGTGGGCAAGTCCACGCTCTTCAACCGACTCACCGAAGAGCGCCACGCCATCGTGCACGACGCGCCCGGCGTCACTCGCGACCGCCTCTTCGGCGAGGTGGAATGGAATGGGTGCGACTTCGACCTCGTGGACACCGGCGGGCTCGTGCCGCGCTCAGCCGAGCGCTTCGAGGCTGCCATCCGCGAGCAGGTTCTCCTCACTCTGGAAGAGGCCGACGTAATCCTGTTCGTCGTGGACGTGGAGACCGGGATGACGCAGACCGATCAGGAGGTCGCACAGGTGCTCCGTCGCGCCGAGCAGCCGGTCCTCGTGGTCGGCAACAAGGCAGACAACGACGTGCGCCGGATGGAGGCCGCTGAACTCTGGGGCCTCGGCATCGGCGACGTGTTTCCGGTCAGCGCGATCAACGGCTCCGGCTCCGGCGACCTGCTGGATGCCGTGCTGGAGGCGCTCCCCGAGGAGACCGAGGCGGACGAGGAGGACGACGCACCGCGCATCGCGTTCATCGGGCGACCCAACGCCGGGAAGTCCTCCCTCGCGAACCTGCTCCTGGGGCGCACGCGCTCCATCGTGACCGAGGTGGCTGGGACCACGCGCGATGCCGTGGACGCTCGTGTGACGTACAACGACCGCGAGGTCGTCCTCGTGGACACCGCCGGGCTCCGCAAGAAGGCCCGCGTGACCGAAAATGTGGAGTTCTACTCCATGCTTCGCACCGAGCGCGCCATCCAGTCCTGCGACGTGGCGGTCCTGCTGGTGGACGCCGAGCGCGGCTTCGAGGCGCAGGACGCAAAGGTGCTCCGCGAAGCGGCCGACATGAAGAAAGGCCTCGTGGTGGTCGTCAACAAGTGGGACTTGATCGAGAAGGAGACGAACACGGCCCGCGACATGGAGCGTGCGGCGAAGGAGAAGGTCGGTACCATCGACTACGTGCCGTTCGTCTTCGCGAGTGCCCTCACCGGCCAGCGCGCCGAGCGCGTCCTCGATATCGCGCTGCGTGTCTACGACGAGCGCGAGAAGCGCGTGCCCACGGCCGAACTCAACGAGGTGGTCCAGCGCGCCGTGCGGCAGCAGTACCCGCCCTCGTGGCGCGGCAACTACGTCCAGATCAAGTTCGCGACGCAGGTCCGCGACGCCCCGCCGGTCTTCGCGTTCTTCTGCAACCACCCGCAGGGCGTCAAGGAGAGCTACCGCCGTTATCTGGAAAACCAACTCCGCGTCGCGTTTGGCTTCGAGGGCGTCCCGATGACGCTCTCGTTCAAGGAGAAGTAGGAGGGGCCCGCGATGCGTGAGTGCAGGCTGCGCAGTTGGGCAAATGAGCCTCAGCCCCCCACCTCGGCACCGAGGCGGGCAGGGCTGCCCAGCGTGCCGCGTAGCTTGACGCCCGAACGCCCCCCGATGCCGTGGACGAGAAAACGCTTTTCCAGAAAATCGCCGACCGCGAGATTCCCGCAGACATCGTCTACGAGGACGACCAGGCCGTCGCCTTCCGCGACATCCACCCGGCCGCGCCAGTCCACGTCCTCTGCGTCCCGCGCAAACCCATCCCCCGTGCCGATGCCGTAGAGCCAGAGGATGAAGCCCTTGTGGGCCACCTGTTTACCGTCGCGAGACGAGTGGCGAAGCAGGAGGGGTTGGAGGACTACCGGCTGATCGTCAACTGCGGCGAGAAGGCAGGGCAGACCGTCTTCCACCTCCACGTCCATCTCCTCGGTGGCGGCGACCTCGGCCGCATGACGGCCTGACGACTCTCCCCGCCTCGGCACCGAGGCGGACGCACCCGATGGCAGGGCCCCTTCACCTCGCGACGCCCGTGACCGATACTCCGCTCTCTCCCACCCCGCACACATGATCCAGGTCGAGGGCGTCCACGTCGGGTTCGACGGACGCGAGATTCTGCACGGCGTCACGTTCGCCGTCGCGCCGGGCCGCGTGGCGGGCTACATCGGCCCCAACGGTGCCGGGAAGACCACCACGATGCGGCTGCTGACCGGCACTCTCCGTCCCGACCGGGGCCGCGTGGTGGTGGGCGGGGTGGACATCGCGAGGCACCCGGTGGAGGCCAAGCGGCGGTTCGGGTTCGTGCCGGAGCACGGCCACCTCTACGAGAGCTTCAGCCCCGAGGAGTACCTCCGGTTCATCGGGCGGATGCACGGCATGGACGAGCGCGAACTGGAGAGCCGAGCGAATGCGCTCCTCGCGTTCTGGGGACTCGCTGAGTCGGCGCGACAGCCCATGGCCGCCTTCTCGAAGGGCATGAAGCAGAAGGTGCTCATCTCGGCTGCCATCCTGCACCAGCCGCCGGTCCTCCTGCTGGACGAGCCGCTCTCCGGCCTCGATGCTTACGCCGTGCTCCAGGTGCGCGCGCTGCTCCGTGCCCTCGCGCAAAGCGGCACTACCGTCTTCTACTCCTCGCACCTCCTCGACGCCGTCGAGAAGGTGGCGGATCAGGTGCTTCTCATCCGCGACGGCTCCATCCTCGCGGACGGCACGCCCGCGGAGATCCTCCGCCAAGCGGGCGAGGGCTCGCTGGAGGGGGCGTTCTCGCGCCTCACCTCCGCCGCCGACGCCGAGGCTGAGGCGGAAGCCCTCATCGCGGAGGCCTTCGGCGTCTGACCCGGGCAACCGTCCGTGTCCCCCTCGCGACCGGTCGCCCGGTTCCTCTGCGTTCCTTCGTCGGAGGCGCCGTAGCCTCCGATCATGACGACGCCCGCGTTCTCCCTCGCTGCGATCCCACTGCTTCTGTCTGCTCTCCTCGGTGTGGGCGTGGGCATCGCGCTGCTGCGAACAGACCGTGGCCTCCGCGCCGCGCGTCGCTGCCTCGCCGCGCTCTCGTTGGTCCTCGCGGTATTGCTGGGTAGCATGGCCATCCGATTTTCCGGCATGGCCGGTCTGCCGCCGGTCCTGAGCGCTTTCGTGAACGTGCTCTGGCTTGCCATCGCGCCGCTCTTCTACGGGTACGTCCGAGCGCTGCTGCCGGGCCGTGCGCGATGGTCGCCCGAGGACCTCGTCCACGCGATTCCAGTCCTGTACCAGACCGTTCTGACCCTCGCGTTCCTCCTCGCGCCCGCCCTCGCGGACGCCGTAACGGGGCCCGTCCGCCTCGCACTCGCGACGGTCTTCCTCACACTCTACTGCCTCCAGACGATGGTCTACGCTGGAGCGACAGCCCGGATGGTGACAGGCTATGCGCGCCGGTACCGTCGCGAGGCGGCGGGGGGTGCCGTCGATCAGGTGATCGGGTTGCAGCGGTTGGTCTTGCTCTTCGGCGCCTACGCGGGGGCGCTGGTCATCAACACCGGGATGTTCTACGCCACTGGCGGCTTCATCGACTGGCTGGATTACCTCGTTCCGCTCGGTTTAGCGGTGATCGTCAGCGCAGTCGGGGTGGGTCTGCTCCGTCGGCCGCGCCGCGTGTTGCCCGACCTCCGCCTGACCGAAGCTGAGCCCGAGGCGGAACCAATCGCGGCATCCCGCGCGCCCCTGCCCGACCTGGAGCCTCACGCCGCCGCCCTCCGCGAGGTGCTGGAGACCGAGCGTCCGTACCTCGACCCGGAGGTCCGCCTCGGCGACCTCGCGGCCCGTGTCGGGATCTCGGAGCGGACACTCTCGCAGGTGCTCGCGGAGGCGTTCGGTGGCTCCTTCTATGATGTGGTGAACGGCTACCGCGTGCGTGAAGTCCAGGCTCGCCTCGCGGACCCGGCGCATGCCCCCTTGACGGTGCTGGCAGTTGGGCTGGACTCCGGGTTCAGCAGCAAGGCGTCCTTCAACCGCGTGTTCAAGCAGCGGACTGGCGAGACGCCCTCGGCGTACCGCGCACGTGCTTTGGCGACTCCGCGCGAGGTCCTCGGTCCCAGCGGGGACGGCGCGATGCGCGAGGCCCAGCCTGTGATCTAGGCAAGCACCAGAGGGGAGAAGCGGTGTAGGGCGAACCGCATGGGTAGGGGGCAGGTCGCCCCGCCTCGGTCCCGAGGCGGAGGGAGTCAGGTCGCTGCGAGCGAGACCTTCCTGGTCGTGTCGTTGAGGTCTCACAACGCGCAATGAGACGCCTTGCTGGCCTAGGTCGCGGGATCTGAGGCGAGACGCAGGGCCTGTACGGGGAGGTTGCCTGCCTCGCAACCACCCCCCTCAATGTCTCGCTTCTTGCTCCTCCTCAGCGTTCTCCTCGCGGCACCACTCGCCGCCCAGACCGTCACCGTCGAGACGCTCGTTCCGCGCTTCTCTGACATCGACGATGCTCTCGCGCTCGGTCCTGATGGCGCCCTGTACGGTTCTCGCTTCGGCAGCTTCCCGACGCCCGTCGGTCAGACCGTCACGCGCGTGAACCTCGCGGATGGGTCCACCTCGCTCCACGCCGACGGCTTCGCGCGAGCCAATGGCCTCGCCTTTCGCCCGGACGGGACGCTCTTCGTCGCCAACTACAACACAGGCATCATCTCGCGCGTCGCGCCCAATGGTGCGGTCTTCACCTATGCCCAAGCTGACAACACGGTCAGCGGCCTCCTCTACGACGCCGCCACGAGCACGCTCTACGCCGCCAGCTACGATGGCAACTGGGTTCGCATCGTCAACACGGATGGCACCTTCACCGATGTAGTGAGCGTCAACCGTCCCGCTGGAATGGCCCTCGATGCTCAAGGGCGGCTCCACGTCGCAGGCTTCGAGAGCGGCCGGATCTACCGCGTCGAGAACGGAACGCGAGACCAGATCGCGAACCTGAACACGCGCCTCGGCTTCCTCGCGTACGGCGGTGGCCGCTTCTTCGCGACGGGAATCGACGACCATGTGATCTACGCTATCACACCCGAGGGCGAAACCTCCACGCTAGCCGGATCGGGCTTCTTCGGCACCGTGGACGGACCGGGTGAGACCGCCCGGTTCAACCGCCCCAACGGTATCGTCGCGACGGCCGACGGCGACACTCTGTATGTCTCCGAAGCTGGGCAGAGGGCGGTCCGTCGCGTCCTGATCTCCGCCGCGACGGCCGCAGAGGACGAGCCGACAGAGCTGGGGATCCGTCTCCTCGATCCGGCTCCAAATCCGAGCGCCGGGCGCCTCGCGATGCGGTTCGTGCTCGGAGTACCCGCCGAGGTGGCCCTGACCATTTACGATCTCCTCGGCCGTCCTGTGCACATGCTCGCCTCGCGGACCTTCGTGCGCGGGAGCCATGAGGTGGAGCTGGACGCGACCGCACTGCCGAGCGGTGCCTACTTCGTGGTGCTTCGCTCCGAGGGCGAGACCCGCGTCCGGCGCTTCGTACGCTCCTGAGCCACGGCCGCGCGGTCGTAGGGGGCCGCGCATGGGGACCGTCCCGGGAACGCGCGATGAACTCGGGGCGGTCCCCCTACTTTTGACCTCCTCCCTCTTTTGACCTCCTCCCTCGCGCGTCTCATGCTTCTTCTCGGCCTCACCGGTGGTATCGGCTCCGGCAAGACCGCCGTTGCCAGTCGGCTCGCCCTCCATCCAGGCGTTCGAGTGCTCTACGCCGATGACCTCGCGAAGCGGCTGCTCGTGGACGACGACCGTGTGCGCGAAGCGGTCACGGAGCGGTTCGGCGCTGAAACCTACCGCCCGGATGGGTCGCTCGACCGCGCTCGGCTCGCGTCTCGCGTCTTTGGCAACGAGGCGGAACTGGACGCACTCAACGCCATCGTGCACCCCGCCGTGCGCCGCGCGATGCACGCCGAGATCGAGACGGCGCGTCAGGTGGGCGTCCCCCTTCTCGTCTACGAGGCCGCCCTGTTGTTCGAGACGGGGGGCGATGCGCTCGTGGATCATGTGGTCGTGGTGGATGCGCCCGAGGAGATGCGGATCATCCGCGCGATGGCCCGCGATGGTGCCTCGCGTGACGCCATCGAGGCGCGGATGGCCCGCCAGCTTCCCGCCGAGACCCTCCGCCAGCGAGCCGACACCGTGCTGGACAACTTCGGCTCCCTCGCGGCTCTCCACGAGCAGGCCGACGCGCTCTACTCCCGCCTCGTCAGGTCCTCCCGCCTCGGGACCGAGGCGGAGGGACTCGCTTCGCCTGCAGCCACCAACTCCGAGAGCGAGACGAACCGGTAGCCGCGCCGCTTCAACTCCGGCAGGACGCGCTCCAGAATGGCGGGCGCCTTCGTCCGGTCGCCGATCCCATCGTGGAGCACGAGGATGTCGCCCGGTCGGGCTTCGCGGAGGATGTGCCGCGCCTGCATCCCGATGAACGGGTTCTGCGGATCATTCGTAGTGACAGAGCCGAGCGCGATGCGGTAGCCGGTCGAGTCCACCGCGCGGATCACGCCATCGTGGTAGAACCCGACCGAGGGCCGGTACCAGACCGGATCGCCGAAAGCGCGGAGGAGCCGATCCGTCCGCTCGATATCGGCCTGCACCTTCGCGCCGGACATGAAGAATGCCGGATCACGAGTCCAGCCGTGGTTGGCGACCTCGTGCCCCTCGGCCGCGATGCGCTGCGCGAGTTGGGAGTTCCGTTTCACCCGCTCCCCGACCAGAAAGAAGGTGGCGCGTACGTCGTGCGATGCGAGCACGTCCAGCACGCGGTCCGTGTGACCAGGCTCGGGGCCGTCGTCGAATGTCAGCGCGAGGAGCGAGTCGGTCACGCTCGGCACGGAGAAGAGCGCGCTCGGGCTCCGGCGCTCCATGTACTCCACGGTTCCGCGCGAGGGAATGCACCCGGCGGTGAGAGACGCCAGCGTGGCGAGCAAGAGGAGGCTGGCACGCATTGGGACGAAGGTAACGGGTGAGAATGTGCGACTCAGAAGATGGAGCACGTCCCCCCATTGGCGGGATTCCTGCGAAGAAGGGGGGATGAAGCGTGCATCTCGGAACGTGAGACGGCCGGGTCGGTCCACAGTCTCCCCAGCTCTCCACTTTCGTGAGCAGAGCCCCGTAGCTTCTACGCTCCCCGATTCCACCTTCGAGACGCTCACCCCCATGCGCTACCTCCTGACCGCCGCACTGGCGATCGGCCTCGTCGGTTGTTCCTCGTCTACTGAAATGACGACGGATACGCCCGAGACGCCCTCCACGCCCGTCGAGTCTCCTGCCACACCGCCCGTCTCTGACGACGACATCACGCCGTGCGAGGATGGCACTGCCGGAGACTACGACTGCTCCCGCGTCGACCTCGTCTCGCGCGTCTCCATCGAGGATTTCAATGCCGAGCGCGGCAACGACATCTGGGGCTGGACCGATCCCGAGACGGGCGTCGAGTATGCCCTCGTTGGCCTCGACAACGGCACCTCGTTCGTCAGCCTTGAGGATCCGACCAACCCGCTGAACCTCGGCAAGGTCCCGACCGCGACCGTCGCTACCGTCTGGCGTGACATCAAGGTCTACCGCGATCACGCCTTCATCGTCTCCGAGGCGGAGAATCACGGCATGCAGGTCTTCGACCTGACGCGTCTCCGCGGCCTCGACGCGGACCCGGACCGCACCTTCGAGCCCGACGTGATGTACCGTGGCGTGACCAACGCCCACAACATCGTCGCCGATGAGGAGAGCGGTTTCATGTACATCGTCGGCATGACGTCCGTCGGTGACGACCTCCCGGCGTCCTGCGCCGCGCCCGGATTCCACGCCCTCGACGTCCGCGACCCCAAGAACCCGACGTTCTCCACCTGTTTCTCGGACGCCGACGCGGACAACCGCCCGCGCAGCGCCCCGGGCTACACCCACGACGCGCAGTGCCTCGTCTATCGCGGGCCCGATGCCGACTACAACGGGCGTCAGCTCTGCTTCGCTGCCAACGAGGACGTGCTGACTGTCTTCGACGTGGAGGACAAGCAGAACGTCACGATGATCTCGCAGGCCGAGTACCCGGGCGCGAGCTACTCGCACCAGGGCTGGCTCACCGAGGACCAGCGCTTCTTCCTGCTCAACGACGAGCTGGACGAGATCTCCGGCGTCACCTCCACGCAGCGGACGCTCGTCTTTGACTTGGAGGACCTCGACAACCCCGAGTTCGCCTACGTCTGGGACTCCGGCATGACGGTCATCGACCACAACCTCTACAACATCGGCGACTACTCGTACCAGTCGAACTACAAGGCGGGTCTCCGCATCCTCGACATTTCGAACATCGCCGACGGCCCGGATGGCATCGAGGAGGTGGCCTACTTCGACACGTTCCCACAGGGCGAGGACGTGCAGTTCGGTGGGCAGTGGAGCAACTACCCATACTTCGAGAGTGGCCTCGTGATCGCCAACGACAGCCAGAACGGCCTCTTCGTGCTGCGTCCGCGCCTGGACGAGCCGGAGATGTAGCCCGACTCGCTCCGCCTCGGTCACGAGGTGGACAGACTCGCCGCCCCGCTGGTGCTCACCGGCGGGGCGGCTTTTTTGTGGCCCTACCGGGCGCCGGAGGTGAGCACGATGTCGTCCAGCGTCGGCCCCGTGACCGTCGCGCGGAGAACCTCCTCCGTCTGGTCACTCGCGGCCGTGATGGTCACAATGCCGCTGCTCTCCTCCAAGGTGTAGATGTGCGTCCACCGGCCGTCTCGCGAGGTCCGCACGTGGTGTCCGTCGTCATTCGTCCAGTAGTCGAGCGCGGCGAACGAGATGCCCTCGAAGCTGTCGTCTCCGCCTCCGAAGTCACTCGGAATCAGGAAATAGGCCTGGGAGTCGCTGATCAAGCGGTACAGGAAGCCTCGCAAGATTTCCTGGCTATCGGAGGCAGAGACGGTCGGCTCGGTCTGAGCGGTGAAGCTCTGGGCCGAAACGGGGAGGCCGATGGCGAGGAGGCCGACGAGAGCGAAGAGTCGCAGCATGAGAGGAGAGAAAGATGGTCGTCTCTCTATCGTCCACTCCTTCCGTGCGCTAAACCAGCGGGGTTCTTCCGCCTCGGCGCCGAGGCGGGCAGAGTCAGGCCTTCGAGGCGGGAGCCCCCGCTATGAACCGAACACTGCGATTCACCGTGAGGCCCTGAGTCTTCCAGATCCCTTCCAGCTTCGCCTTTTGCGCAAGGGTGGAATACGGCGCGCGAAGAATGCCGACTAGGCCCTCGCCTTGCACGAAGAAGATGAACGTCTCCTCAGGCGTGGTGATGCTGCCCAACTCAACCCGGCCCGTCGAGCCGATCAGAGCTGGAACGATGCGCTCATAGCCTTCCACGCGAGCGCCCGTGACCTCCTGCTGAAGCCGCCACCGGGTCTCGTAGATCTCCGCGAGTTGAGCGGCATCTGCGTGTCTGTCATACAACCGGACGACGACCTCGCCGGTGTCGATGGCTGCGAGGCAGACGGTCGCGAGGGGATCGTTGGAGCGAGAAAGGAGACCACATACCCGGTCGAGGAGAGCGCGGGCGTCGGCCGAGGTCACGCGTCGTTGCCGAGGACGGAGCCGAGGACCTCGCGGTCGTGCCCGGAGAAGCCGTCGCCGAGGGAGAGCTTGTGGCCCATCCTGTCGCGCTTGGTTCGGAGGTAGGCCTCGTTGTGCTCGCCCGGCTCAATCTCCAGCGGTACCTGGTCCACGACCTCCAGCCCGTAGCCGCCCAGCCCGACGCGCTTGCGCGGGTTGTTGGTCATCAGCTTGAGTTGCCCCACGCCAAGGTCGCGGAGGATCTGCGCGCCGATGCCGTAGTCGCGGTGGTCCATCTTGAAGCCGAGCGCTTCGTTGGCCTCCACGGTGTCCAGGCCTTCCTCCTGCAGCTTGTAGGCCCGCAACTTGTTGACCAGTCCAATGCCTCGGCCTTCCTGCTTCATGTAGAGAATGACGCCTCGGCCCTCTCGCTCGATCCGCTGCATGGCCGTCGCGAGTTGCTCGCCGCAGTCGCAACGGGCGGAGCCGAAGATGTCGCCCGTGACGCACTGGCTGTGGACGCGCACCAGGACGGGCTCGTCTTCTTTGAAGGGTCCGCCCTTGGTCAGCGCGAGGTGGTTATCACCAGTCAGCACCTCCTCGAATGCTGCGAGGCGGAAGCGGCCGTAAGCGGTCGGCATGTCCACCTCGACGATCTGCTGGACCAGCTTCTCATGCTGCATCCGGTGCGCGATGAGGTCCTGGATGGTGATGAGCGGGAGCCCGTGGGCGTCCGCATAGTCGCGAAGGTCCGGGACGCGCGCCATCGTGCCGTCCTCATTGAGGATCTCGATGAGGACGCCAGCAGGGCGGAGGCCCGCCAGCCGGGCGAGGTCAACGGCCGCTTCGGTGTGGCCCGCGCGCCGGAGGACGCCTCCGGGCGTGGCGCGGAGCGGGAAGATGTGGCCGGGCCGCGCGAAGTCCGTCGGCTTGGCGAGCGGGTCCGCGAGGGCGCGGATCGTCGCGGCGCGATCCGCCGTGCTGATTCCCGTGGACGTGTTGTGGCGGAAGTCGACGGAGACCGTGAAGGGCGTGTCGTAGAGCGAGGTATTGGCCTGCTCCATCATGGGCAGGTCCAGCGCCGCGGCCCGCTCGCGCGTGACGGCGACGCACATCAGGCCGCGCGCCTCTCGCGCCATGAAGTTGACCGAGGACGGCGTGACCAACTCCGCCGCGCCGATGAGGTCGCCCTCGTTCTCGCGGTCCTCGTCGTCCACGACGACGACCAGCTGGCCGTCGCGGATGGCCTCGATGGCACGCTCGATGGTGTCGAAGCGGGTGTCGTTCGCCATGTCGTTCAGGTGCGCCATGTCGTTCAGGTGTGTTTCTCTGCGAACGCCTCAGGGGCCGGGTGGATTCGCGAACGTTCGGCGCGGAGGGACTCTGCCCGCCTCGGTCCCGAGGCGGGGGCGGCTAGCTCTCCACGCGGCTCGCGACGGCGTTCTTGTCGAACCGCATCTTGACGTTCTGGTCCACCTCGGCGAGCAGGCTGGACTCCTCCACCTTCACGACCGTGCCGTGCACGCCGCCCGCCGTGATGATGCGGTCGCCCTTCTTGAGCTCGGAGATCATCGTGCGGCGCTTCTTCTCGCGCGTCTGCTGCGGCCGGATCAGGAAGAAGTAGAAGACGACGAGGATGAGCAGCGGGAACAGGAGCCCGCCGAGGGCGAAGCCGCCAGGAGCGGCGTCTTGGAGGAGAAGGAGCAGCATCGGGGGAGAGAGGAGGGTGATGCCCCAAGATACCCGGTGCCGACCCGTGTCCCGTGGGAAGCACACGAAGACAGCGCGCCGATGGTGCCGCGCCGCCTCTGTCTATCCTGTCTGTCCTCTGCCTCCCGATGGACAGAAATGGCCCGTCGCGTGGACGCTTCGCGCATCCAGGGGTAGACGCTTCCCGCTGCCTGTCTGCCTATGGCGGCTCGTCCGGCCATCTCCGGTTCGGTTTGGCACGGTCTCGGCTTCCCTCCGGGTGTCCCTTCCCCCAGTGCGATGACTCGTTTCGTTACGCCCCTCGCCTTTCTGCTCCTCGCTTTTACCGTCGCCGCGTGCGGCTCAGCCCGTGGCGCCTACGACGATGCCATGGAGGCCGAAGCCGCCGGAGACCTCCCGCGAGCCTTCGACCGCTACCACACGGCACTCCGCCGCGACGAAACCATCGGTACCGCGCGTGACCGGCTGGCCATCGTCGGACGCCAACTCGTCGAGGGCAGCCTCGCGGACGCGACCCGGGCCGAGCCCACGCGTGCGGCCGATCTCTACATCCAGGCGGAAGGCTACGTCTCTCGCGCCGCTGAGGTGGGCGTCCCGCTCGATCTCCCGGGTGCCTTCGATGCCGACCGGGACGCCGCGTTCGCAGCCGCCGTCGCGAGCTTGATCGGTGCTGCGGCCGAGGCTCGCCAGACGGGTACGTTTTCAGACGCTCTCGGCCTGCTCCGCCGTGCCGACACGTACCGCCCGACCGAAGAGGAACGTGTCGCGCTGGACGATGAGGCGCGTCTGATCTACACCGGCTGGGCTGAGGACGACCTCGCGCGAGGCCGCTTCCGCCGCGCCTTCTCCAGCACGGAGTCTGCGCTGGGCTTCCTCGCGCCGGAGTCCGAGGCTGCGCTCGCTCTCCGAAGCCTCCAGGCCGCCATCGTGGCCGCGGGCAGCATCCGCGTCGCCTTCTTCCCGCTGGAGACCGGCAGCGACACCGACGGCGACCGTGGACCCGTCGGCCGCACGGGCACGCGCCCGCCGTTCGGCTTCGTGGCCGATCTGGATGACGTGCTGAATGATGACCACTGGACGCGCCCGCCACTCTTCGTCCTCTCCGCCGATCCCGCCGACGTGCGCCGTGCTCTCCGCCGCGAGCGCGACGCCAACGACCTTTTCCGCAACCATGCGCTCCTCTCCAGCCTCGCGGGCGACCTCGATGCCGACCTCGGCGCCGCGATGGAGGTCATCGGGTGGAGCGAGACGGAGGAGGAAGCCAGCCGCGATACGCGCACGGCTGACTCTCGCAGTGGCGGGACGGCCACCTACGACCGTGTCCGCCTCCGCCTGGAGCGTGGCGCAACGGTGGAGTACGTCGTCGTGGATGCGCGACGGCAGCCTGTCTGTGAGGGCGAGGTGCGCCGCGAGGCGCGCACGACGCTCACGGTCCACGAGGCCGACGACTGGCGTGACCTCCAGCTAAGCCGAGACGACCGCCGCCTCTTCACCGAGGACCACCGCGACGAGACCGAGGCGGACCTACACGCCGATCTGCTGGAGCGGCTAGCGGGCGCCGTGGCGGAGCGGGTGTACCGGTGCATTGGCCAGCGGGTGCCGTAGGGCATCGCGCCTGCCTTGTGTGGATCGGGAGGCGAGGGCATCTTTCGGGATGCGCCCTCGCCTCCGGTTCGTTCTCTTCTCGCTCTTGCTTACGAGCGCTGCCAGTCAGGCGCAGAAGATGGTGGCAGACTCTACGCTCGGTACGCTGGCGGGCGTCATCACTGATGCGGAGACGGGCGAGCCGATCCCTCACCTCGTCGTGCAGTGGGAATATGGAGACCTCGATACCCGAACAGACAGCGTGGGGTACTACGAACTGCATGGGATTCCAATCGGGCGCCACGACATCCATTTCGGGTCGGGCCTGGAGGGCTTGTATCGAGCGGTAAGGAGCGTAAACCTGGTCGCGGCCGAGAGGATCAGGCTCGACATTCGCGTCCAACGGTCAGGTCGTCGAGTCAAAGCAGGTAGAAGCGCATTCCTCTCTACATCGTGTAGCGTGGTGGATGGTGACGGCCCGCTGGGCACCGGAGTCCTCTCTGGTCGTGTCGTAGAGACGGAGACGGAGTTCCCTTTGGTCGGGGCGAACGTGTTTCTGCCGGAGATCCAGAAGGGGGAAGCGGCAGATGTCAACGGGTGTTACGCCATCCTCGACATTCCGGAGGGAGAGCACACCGTTCGTATTTCGTTTGCTGGCATGGAGACCCAGCAGGTTGGTGCTGTGCAAATCCGTTCAGGCGCACCAACGCGACTCAATGTGACTCTCGAACCCGGTCCTCCTCTCCCCCCGGTTTGGTGCCATTACTCGATCATGGCGTTCACCTTCCGTGAGGTCTACGTGGCGCGTTCCCTCCCGGGTGGCGGGCCGTATCCGTGGGAGTGCGGTCGCATCGGAATCGTAGACTTGCCTGTGAATCGATGAGTCGCTGCTTTGCTCTCTTCTCGCTTCTCTTCACCGCCTCCGCCAGCGCGGCGCAGGAGGCTCCAGTGGATTCCACTCTCGGCACGCTAATGGGTGTCGTGATGGATGCGGAGACAGGTGAGCCGCTGATCGGCGCGAATGTGTGGCTTCCTGAACTTCAGCGCGGTGTCGCCGCGGACATTGAAGGTCGGTACGAGGTCACGGCTCTCCCAATAGGGACCCATCTCGTTCGAATCAGCTTCGCTGGATACGAAGTCGTCGAGATGAGTCTCAATGTCAGAAGTGGCAAGGTGACCCAAGCCAACACCGGGCTACAGCCAGCAGTTTGCGGAGGAGTCATCTGCGATTGCTTTGGCAATCCGCTCGTCCCGAGAGACGCCTACACACGCCGTCTCATCGTGTATCGCAACTACTACCGCGATCCATGCGCGTGCCACTGCTGGACGCACGAGCGAAGCTCGCTCCCCAGTGAACGCTAGCCCCCTCCGCCTCGGGCACTCCCTGGGAGTACCGAGGCGGGCGGACTCGGCGTGAAGCCGCGTGGCTGGCCGAACGCTGACATCAGGCGCGGGTACCGCCTGCACTCACCCTCGAGCCGATGACGCCCGACCTTCCGCCTGTCCCCACCGCGCGCCCGCCGTTCGTCACGCCCGAGCCGCTGTCGCTCAGCTTCGAAGGTTTCCCGGCTGAGGGGCTGGATGCCCTCGCGCGGCTCCGCGAAGAGCCTCACATCGAGCGCTACCGGAAGGAGAAGGAAGTCATCAAACGCTCCATCACCGAGCCGTTCAAGCGCTACCGCGACGACCTCGCGCTGAACTGGGTCCTCCCCAACGGCCTCCCGTTCGAGACCGAGAAAAACGTCTTCTCGCGCATCCTCAAGAACGATTTCGGCGCGGGCGGCTCGCACTCGCACCTCTGGATGAGTTTTTACCGCCCGCCCCGGAAGCGGCTCACGGACCTCCAACTCAGCCACGCCGTCCACCCCGACGCCTTCCGCTGGGGCCTCTACATCGGCGAGTACTCAAAAGACCTGTTCCAGGCCGCACGCGACCGGCTGGCGGAGGAGCCCACGGAGGCGCTGGAGATCCTAAACAGCCTTCTCGCACGAGGGTACAAACTGGCCTTCGCCCCGCGCGTGACCAAACCCGAGGGGCACCCGGAGTTCGAGGGCGAACTGGACGCGCTGCCGGAGGGGATTCATCGCGCGAAGGGGATCTGGGTCATGCGCCGGATCCATCGTGAGGAGATGGACGCGCTGGGGCCGAGGCTCGTCGCGCAGGCGCTGGAGGAGCAGGCCGCGCTCTGGCCGCTGTACCGGTTCTTCGCGGAGGCCGCAGGAGAGGGGCCAGTGGGACCGGGCCAGTAGGGGCGAGTGCCTCCGCCTCGATGTTCCCACGGGCTCACCGAGGTGGGGGACATCGCGATCTTTCCGCGTCTCGTCTCTCCGCCTCCCATGCTCCAGTTCTCGCGCGATGGCGCCGTCCTCACCCTCACGCTCGACCGCCCCGAGGCTCGCAACGCGCTCGACTCTGCACTCGTCGGCGCGCTGAAAGACGCTCTCGCGGAGGCTGCCTCGAACGACGGCACCCGCGTCATTGTGCTGACGGGAAGGGGCAAGGCGTTCTCCGCCGGAGCCGACCTCGCCGCGCTTCAGGCCCTCCAGAGCGCGAGCGCCGAGGCCAATCTCGCGGACTCCGAGCACCTCGCGGGACTCTTCGAGGCCATCGTGCGGCACCCGAAGCCCATCATCGCGAAGGTGAACGGGCACGCCATCGCGGGGGGCTGCGGATTGGCTGCCGCCTGCGACTTTTCGCTCGTGGCCGAGGGCGCGAAGCTGGGGTTCACCGAGGTCCGCATCGGGTTTGTGCCCGCCATCGTGGCCGTCCTCGTGCGCCGCAAGCTGGGCGATGCTGCCCTGCGCGATCTCCTCCTCACCGGTCGCCTGATCTCCGCGCAGGAGGCCGCTGCGATGGGCCTCGTCACCCGCGCCGTCGCGCCCGAGGACCTCGACACCGAGACCGACGCTCTCTGCCGCCAACTGACGGCCGAGACGAGCGGCACGGCCGTCGCCCTCACGAAGCGGCTCCTGCTCGATGTCCACGGGATGGGCTTCGCCGAGGGGATCTCGCACGCCGTCCGCCTCAACGCCCTCGCGCGCGCCACCGACGACTGCAAAGCGGGCGTCGCCGCCTTCCTTGGCAAGATCGATCCGCCCTGGCGGAAAGAGGCGTGACCTTGTCCACCTCGGCATCGAGGCGGGCAGAGTCAGATCGAGTGCACGACCGAAGTCCGCCCCTCTTCTGCATTCCCCATTCGCCGTTCTGCACCCTCCGGCGGCTAGCTTCCCACTCCCGCCCCACCTCCCCCCATGGCGACGTACAAAGAAGCCGGAGTCGATATCGAAGCTGGCGAAGAGGCCGTCCGGCGCATCAAAGACCCTGTCCGCGAGACGTTCACGCCCGGCGTGCTGACCGAGATCGGCTCGTTCGGCGGGCTGTTCCACCTCGCCGCAGCAGGCGAGATGCGCGACCCCGTGCTCGTCTCCTCCATCGACGGCGTCGGCACGAAGCTCAAAGTCGCGACGCGCGTGGGCCAGCACGACACCGTGGGCGAGGACCTCGTCAACCACTGCGTCAACGACATCGCCGTGGGCGGCGCGAGGCCGCTGTTTTTCCTGGACTACTTCGCGACGGCCGCGCTCAAGCCCGAGGTTTTCGAGGCCGTCGTGCGGGGCTTCGCGAAGGCGTGTAAGGAGAACGGCTGCGCGCTCATCGGCGGCGAGACGGCCGAGATGCCGGATCTCTACCGCCCCGGCGACTACGACCTCGCAGGCTGCGTCTTGGGCGTGGTGGAGCGCGATGGCATCGTGGACGGCTCCGCGATCTCTGCCGGTGACCTGCTCCTCGGCCTGCCTTCCACTGGCCTCCACACCAACGGCTACAGCCTCGCGCGGAAGGTCCTCTTCGACCGGTTCGTGGCGGCGGACACGCCCGACCTGCTCGGAGGCGCGAGCGTCGGCGAGGCGCTGCTTCGCGTCCACCGGTCCTACCTCGACGCGATCCAGGCGCTCCTCGCGGAGGACCTCGCGACGGGCTTCTCGCACGTCACGGGCGGCGGCATCGAGGGCAACACGCGCCGCATCCTCCCCGATGGCCTCGCGCTGGAGGTGGACTACGGCGCGTGGAACCGCCCGGGTCTGTTCCAACTCATCCAAGAGACCGGCGACGTGCCAGAGGACGACATGCGGCAGACGTTCAACCTCGGCGTCGGGCTGGTGGGGGTGGTGCCGGAAGAGAAGAAGTCCCGCGCGCTGACGGTCCTGGGCGCTCTCGGCGAGCCTGCGTTTGTGATCGGCCGGGTGGTGGCAGAGGGGTAGGCCCAGCTGTGCCCGCCTCGGTGCCGAGGCGGGGAGGGCTGGAGCGTCTCGCTTCCCAGAATCCTACCCCACCGGCAGATACTCACCGACGGTCAACCGGTCGTCCTCTGCGATGGCAGCAGCGGCGGCCTGCACGGCCTCGCGCGTGACGGCCTCGATGCGCTCGCGGTAGTGTGAGAACAGCGTCCAGTCGCCCACAGAGATGGCCTCGTTGAGCTGGGAGATGACCGCCTGGGGACCGTCGCGGCCATAGGCCTCATCCGCGATCACCTGGCGGCGGGCGCGCGCGAGTTCGGCCTCAGTAATTCCCTCCTCAGCGACGGAGAGCAGCGCGGCTTTCAGTTCGGTCTCGACGGTGGCGGGCTCCACGTCGGGCGCGAGGGCGCCATAGAGGATGAAGAGGCCCGGATCGCGGAGGCGGGGGTAGTACGCGAAGGCGCTCGTGGTGAGGCCGCGATCCGTGAGGCGACGGAAGAGGCGCGAGGACTTCCCGGCGGTGAGTACCTGCACGAGCACGTCGAGGGCGTCGGCGGTCTCGGTGAGTCCGGCAGGAGCCTTGTACGCGAGGAGGACCGCGCCCAACTCGCCCGCCATCTTGACCGTGGTGCGGCGCATCCCGCGCTGCTCGGGCTCGCGCGTGACGGCCTCATCAGCGTCACGATGGACGAGCGGAGTGGGCGCGTCCTCATCGGCCTCGGGGCCGGGCGGGATGCCGCCGAAGTGCTCGTCGAGCAGATCCAGAACAGTGCGGCGGTCGAACTTGCCCGCCACGCTGGCCGTCGCGCGGGAGGGCCAGTAGTAGGTGTCGTAGAAGTGGCGGAGGCCCGCAGCGGTGACGGTCTCTACATCCGACCGCCAGCCGATGACGGGGTGGCCGTACGGGTGCGCCTGGAAGGCCGTCGAATAGACGGCGTGGAGCAGCTTGCGCAGCGGCTCGTTCTCGCCCCGGTCCAACTCGTTGAGCACGACGGTGCGCTCGCTCGCGAGATCCTCGTCGCGCACACGCGCGCCACGCATCCGGTCGGCCTCCACCGCGACCGCGAGGTGCAACTGGTCCTCGGGGAGGACGGCGTAGTAGTTCGTGCGGTCGTACCAGGTGGTGGCGTTGATCTGCCCGCCGACGCTCTGGAGCACCTGGAAGACGCCCGTCCCGAGCTCGCGGTTGAAGCGCTCGGAGCCCTTGAACATGAGGTGCTCCAGGAGGTGCGTCGCGCCCGTGAGCCCAGCGCCCTCATTGCGCGAGCCGACGCGGTACGTCACTTGGAAGGCTGCGACGGGCGGCGCGGCCTCGCCCGCGGGATCGAGGAGGAACAGGACGGTGAGGCCGTTGGCGCGATGACGGTAGGCCTCCACGCCGCCCTCGGCGCGCTCGAAGTCGAAGGCCGGATGGTCTGCGATGGGAGCAGAGACAGGCCCGGGGTTCAGAACAGGAGATGGGGTCATCTGTGCGGGGATCAGGCCGCACGATACCGCCATCCGCACGGCGGGGTTCACCCGGCTCCCTCCGCTTCGGTGCCAAGGCGGACCGACCCAGAGCTTCGCTTGACGCCGAGAGACTTGTCCGCCACCTTCCACCTTCTGCCGTTCGTCTTCGGAGTGACCCGCCAACGCGTCAACGACCTCGCCCAGCTCTCGCGCCGCCGCGCCCGGCGAGACCAGGGTGTGTTCCTCGTCGAGGGCATTCGCTCTGTAGAGTCCGCCCTCGCGGCAGGGGCGCCGCTGACAGAGGTCCTCGTCGGGCACGAGGGGGGCGACCGGGCCGAGGCGATTGCCGAGGCGGCTCGTCTCGCAGGTGTGACCGTGACCCGCGCGAGCGCCAAAGACCTCGGCCGGATCGCCGACGCGCGGACCTCGCAGGGCGTGATGGCGGTCTCACGCCGGATCGTGGCAGAGACGGGCGACGGGCTGGCGGGTGCAGCGCGCGTGCTAGCGCTGGATGGGGTGCAGGATCCGGGCAACGTCGGCGCGTTGGTGCGCACCGCCGCCTGGTTTGGCCTGGACGCCGTGCTGGCAGATGAGGCGACGGCAGACTTCGAGAGCCCGAAGGCGGTTCGCGCAGCCATGGGCGGGCTCTGGGACCTCCGCCTCGCGCGCGTGCCCGACCTCCGCACCGCGCTGGAGACGCTTGGCGCCGAGGCCTGGGGTGCCGACATGACGGGAACGCCGCTCGCCGAGTGGCAGCCATCCGCACCGAGTGTCCTCGTGATGGGCAGCGAGGCGCACGGGCTGTCCGAGCCCCTCCGCCGATACCTCTCGGGGACCGTCTCCATCCCGGGCGGCGAGCGACCCGGCGCCGAGTCGCTCAACGTGGCGGTGGCGGCGGGCGTTCTGATGCACGCCTGGAGCACGGCACGCTGATGCGCCGTTCGTAGACTCGCGCGTTGCCGTTGGTGCTTCCCCACCGATTTCTGTGCTCTCCCTCGTCCTCCTCGCGTTCCTGACCCTGCCCGCCTCGGTCTCCGAGGCGGACCTGCCAGATCCGATCTACGAGGACTACGACTTCTTCGTCGTGGCGGGGCAGAGCAACGCACGGGGGCGCGGGACGGCCGACCTCGCGCCGGAGGTGCCCGATGGCGCCGCGTACGAGGTGACGCCCCAAGGCGACGTGCGGGCGCTGGCAGATCCGGTAGGAGGCGCGAACACGGGCTCCGCGTGGCCCGCCTTCGCGAACGCATACAGCGCCGCCACCGGGCGCGGCGTGGTGATCGTCGGGCAGGCGACCAACGGCTCGGGGCAAGTCTGGCTCCCCGGCGACGGAGGCAATCAGATCTGGGACGTCTCGCGCGAGGACAACCTCTACCGCCGCACCGACCGCAAGGCACGGCGGGCTCTTCGCGCTGCCGAGGACGCACTCCCCGGCGTTCGCGCAGCGGGCTGGCTCTGGATCCAAGGGGGCTCGGACGCGCGTCGCATCGAGGACGGTCGCCTCGTGCCCGCCCAGTACGAGGCCGCGCTCCACGCCCTCGCGCGGACCATCGGTGAGGACTGGGGGGTGCCGATGTACCTCTTCGTCTCAGGCTCCGACTCGCGAGGGGATCTCGCGGGGGCCGTCGAGGTGCGCCGCATCCAGAACGAGGCGGACGCCCTTCCTGAGGTGGTGGTGGTCTACCGCGATGCGGTCACGTTTGTGAACCTCGGCTGGATGCAGCCGGACAACATCCACTGGTCACAGCCGGGGCTCAACGTCGCGGGCACCGAGGCTGGGCAGGTCGCCGCTGCGGATCGCCTCTCGCGCCTCGAAACCGGAGGCGCCGATCCCACCACGCCGGACTACTCGGAGGGGGTGGTCGTCTTCCCCAACCCGGGCGCGAGGCCCCGTCTCAACGCTGGGTGTCCGTACCGCTACACCGTCGCGGATACCCTCGGCCGCCGTGTAGCGGAAGGAACCGGCGCCGGGCCGACGCTCCTGCCCGACCTCCCGCCCGGTGTGTACGTCGCGGAGGTGCGGGGGCGTGCGGGGCGCCCGCCGGAGTGTACCGGCACCGTCACCTTCACGGTCGCGCAGTAGCCGGGTCGGTCCGCCGCGGTGCCGAGGCGGGGGGGCGTCAGGCGACGGTCCCGAGATCGAACGCCTCCAGCGTCTCCAGCACGACCGTCGCGCCCGCCGACTCCAGGACCTCTGCGCTGTAGCGGCCGGTCGCGACCCCGACGCTCTTCGCGCCGACAGACTGCGCTGCCTCGATGTCACGCGGGGTGTCCCCGATGAGCACGAGGGCCTCCGGCTGGAGGCTCGCCGCGCCGAGCTGGCGGGCACGTTCCAGCGCCACGAGCGGCAGCGCATTACGGTCCTCCGCGTCCGAGCCGTATGCGCCGAGCGGAAACTCAGGCCCGAGGCCGATCCGGTTGACCTTGAGGAACGCCATCGGCTCCAGGTTGCCCGTGAGGAGGCCGAGTGAGACGCCCTCGCCGTGCAGGGTCTGCACCAGTTCCACGGCGCCCGGGAGCGCCTCCACGGTCGCGTCGTCCCATGTCTCGTGCATCCGGCGGGCGTAGGCCTCGCAGGCCTGGCGGATCGCCGCCTCTAGGTCCTCCGGCACGTCTCCCGCGATGCTGGGGTCGGAGAGGATCTCGCGGAAGATCTGGGGGTCTGTCTTGCCGGAGAACGTGACCGAGGAGGTGTCCACGGGTCGCCCGAGCCGTGCGCTCAGCGAGTGCTCCACCGCACGCCGCCCGACGCCGTGGGACTGGAGCAGCGTGCCGTCGATATCGAAGAGGAGGAGCATGATGGGGAGCGAGGAAGGAGGGAAGAAGGGGTGGCCGGGAAGATCTCGGATCTGCGCGGTCCCATCGGCGCAGCCGCGCGCTTTCGTCCGGTCTTCCCCCAGTCCCAGCCCTGGCAGTCCCCGGTTCCCCCCAACGGACAAACCCCCGTCGCCGCCGCGCGTTACCATCCACCGATTCCGACCGAACCGCCGCCCGATGTCCGAGCCCACGCTCTTCGACGCCCTCGACACGCCCCCCGTCCCCGCCCGCCTCGATGACCCGTCCGAAGGGGACGCCCCTGAGGAGGCCGAGGCCACGCCCGAGGCGGACGCCCCCGAGGCCACGGATGAGAGCGCCGAGCGCGAGACGCTCTTCCTCGCCGACGCCCTCGCGCTCGCCTACCGCGCCTTCTTCAGCATGAAGAACGCCGTCATGAACGCGCCCGACGGTACCGACACGCGCACCCTCTACGGCTTCTCGACCGCCCTCCTGAAGCTTCTGGAGGACCACCAGCCCGAGCAGATCGCCGTCGTCTTCGACGCCATCGGCCCCGGCGGCACCTTCCGCGACGAACTCTACGAGGAGTACAAGGCGCATCGCCCGCCCATGCCGGAGGAGATCAAGGACTGCATCCCGCTCATCAAGGACCTCTGCCGAGGCTTCGACATCCCCGTGCTGGAGATGGACGGCTACGAGGCGGACGACGTGATCGGGACGCTCTGCCGCCGCGCGGAGGAGGAGGGCGTGGACGTGGTCATCTTCTCGGCGGACAAGGACTTCCGTCAGCTCCTCTCGGACGAAGAGACCGGCGCCGGGCCCGGCTGCGTGCAGATGCTCCGCCCGCCCTACATGGGCGAGGTCTTCTCGCGCGAGACCGCCGAGACCTTCCGCGAGAAGTACGACGGCCTGGAGCCCGTCCAGTTCATCGAACTCCTCGCGCTCATGGGCGACACCGCCGACAATGTGCCCGGCGTGCCCGGCATCGGCGAGAAGACGGCCGTCAAGCTCATCAAACAGTACGGCACCATCGAGAACCTCATCGAGCACCGCGACGAGGTCAAGGGCAAACGCGCCTCGGACGGCCTCGCGAATCACTCCGAGGACGCGATCCTGAGCAAGAAACTCGTCACCATCGCGACGGACATCGACCTCACCGACGACCTCGGCCTCCCGCTGGACTGGCACTCCCTCCGCCGGACCGACCCCGACATGGGAGCGCTGAACCACCTCTTCGACCACGTCGGGTTCGGGCAGCGGCTCCGCACCCGCGCGAAGGACTACGCCGAGGGCCGCGAGCGTACGCGAGGCCCCTCCCGCACCCGCACCACCACGCTCCCCGAGACCGACCCCTCGCTGGACTTCGACTTCGGCCCGTACGAGCCGGTCACGGCGATGGACGAGAGCGACGTGGACTACACGACCATCTACGAGCAGGCCGACCTCGGCCGCGCCGTCGCCGAGGCGGAGGGGGAGCCCCTCGCCTTCGACACGGAGACGACCAGCGTGGACGCGATGCAGGCCAGCCTCGTCGGCGTCGCGCTGTCCTCCAAAGAGAAGCGCGCCGTCTACCTCCCCACGCCCATCCCGGACGGCACCCGGACGGAGACCGCCCTCGACGCCATCCGCGCCCGCCTGGAGGATCCGGCGGTTCCGAAGGTGGGGCACAACGTCAAGTACGACCTCCTCGTCCTGAAGAATCACGGCGTGGACGTGCGCGGGCCGTTCTTCGACACGATGGTGGCGCACTACCTCGTCAACCCCGAGGCCAGCCACAAGATGGACGACGTGGCGTCCTTCTACCTCAACTACCGTCCCCAGCCCATTACCGACCTGATCGGCACGGGCAAGAACGCGCTCTCCATGCGCGACGTGCCGGTGGAGGACGTGGGCCCCTACGCCTGCGAGGACGCCGACGTGACGCTCCAACTCGTCGCGCCGCTCCGCGAAAAGCTGGAGGCCGACGGCCTGCTCGCCATCGCGGAAGAGATCGAGTTTCCGCTCATCCCGGTCCTCGCGCGGATGGAGTTCGCGGGCGTCAAGGTGGACCCCAAGATCCTCGACGGCATCTCAGTCCAACTGGAGGAGGAGATGACCCGCCTCGAAGCGCAGATCGTGGAGATCGCCGGGCGCGAGTTCAACATCGGCTCGCCGAAGCAACTCGGCGAGGTGCTCTTTAACCCGCCGCCCACCGATGAGGAGCGCGAGGCCGCAAAGGTCTGGGCCGAGGAAGTCAAAGACCCGAAGGCGGCGGGCAAGACCAAGAAGCAACTCAAGGAGGAGGCGCCGACGTTCGGGATCGGTCTGGAGCCGCTGGACAAGACGAGCAGCGGCGCGCCCTCCACGGCAGAAAAAGTGCTCAACGAACTCTCGCTGGAGCACACGCTGCCCGCCCTCGTGTTGGACTGGCGGAAGCTCTCGAAGCTCAAGAGCACCTATGCCGACAAGCTCCCGGAGCTGATCCACCCCACGACCGGCCGCATCCACACGGACTTTAACCAGACGGTCGCAGCCACGGGGCGGCTCTCAAGTAGCAACCCCAATCTCCAGAACATCCCGATCCGCACGGAGCAGGGCCGCGAGATCCGCCGCGCGTTCATCGCCGAGAACGGCTTCAAGCTCCTCGCGGCAGACTACGCGCAGATCGAGCTTCGGCTCATCGCGCACATGTCGCAGGACCCCGAACTGTTGGAGGCCTTCCGCCAGGGGCGCGATATCCACACCGCCACCGCCGCCCGCGTCTTCGGCGTGGACTACGACGACGTGAACCGGACGCAGCGGAGCCAGGTCAAGCAGGTCAACTACGGCATCCCGTACGGTGTCTCCGCCTTCGGACTGGCGTACCGGATGCGGATCAAGAACTCCGAGGCGCAGGCGCTCATCGACCAGTACCGCGCGAGCTACCCCGCCGTCATCCAGTTCCTAGACGAACTCGTGCGCGATGCCCGAGAGCGCGGCTACGCGGAGACGCTCCTCGGCCGCCGCCGCTATCTCCCCAACCTCGGCGCCCGCAACCCGAACGACCGGGCGTTCGCGGAGCGCGTGGCCGTCAACATGCCCATCCAGGGCACGCAGGCGGACATGATCAAGCGCGCGATGGTCGCCATCGACGCCCGCCTCGGCGAGGTCTCAGAGCGGGCCCGCATGATCCTCCAGGTCCACGACGAGTTGGTCTTCGAGGTCCCCGAGGCGGACGTGGAAGCGGTCTCGACGTTCGTCCGCGAGGAGATGGTCGTGGCGCTCCCCCTGGATGTGCCCGTGGTGGTGGACGTGGGCGTGGCGGACAACTGGCTGGATGCGCACTAGTTCTCCCACCTCGATACCTCCGCGCAGCTACCGAGGCGGGCAGACCGAGTGGTGACGGCCCGCCGGTCGCGATTCCGTAGGGGAGAGTGCACCCGCCCACGAACCCCATGCGCCTCACCGTCTTCGCCCTCGCCCTCCTCCTCTCCGCCTGCGCCTCCGAGGACCCAGCCCCCACCGGCTCGGCCCAATCCCCGACCGAGGCGACTCCCTCCGCCTCGGCAGCTCCATCGGACGAGAGTTGCCTCGTCGGGACGTGGCAGATCGACCCGGCGTCGATGGATCTCGACAAGGTGGAGGGCATGGACCAAGTCCCCGACGCGGAGTTCTCCGTCGGCGCCTCCGAGGGCCGCGCGCTGCTCATGTTCGGGCCCGACGGCGACGCCCGCCAGTCCTTCGAGGACTTCTCTGTCACCATCAACGCCGACGTGATGGGCATGTCGATGAGCGTCCGCAACGACTACCGCGGCACCGCGGACGCCACCTACCGCGTGGAAGGCGACCGGCTGGTCATGGAGCCCAACGCGGCCGATCTCACGGCCACTGTCAGCGTGAACGGCGGCGAGTCCCGCCCCAATCCCTTCGCGACGGAGAGCATCTTCGAGACGTGGGAGCGCGGCCGCTCCACGTTCGACTGCGAGGGCGACGAGCTGATGTTCGATATCCGCGATCCGCAGGACGACGCCGTGTTCATCCGCGACGTGCGCTACACCCGCGTCTCGGGCTGACTCCCCCTGCCTCGGTCGGCCAATGAGAACGCCGAGGCGGGCGAACTCGCGATCCAGGGGTGGCCCCCTTGACGGGCTAGAGCAGGCGGGGGTATCGTCCCCATGGAAGGGCTTTCTCTCCCCCGATCTTCCCCGTCATGCGCCTTTGCTCCTTCCTCCTCGCGTTCGCCTTCTTGGCGGCGCCTGCCACCGCCCAGATCACCTACGACGGCGAGATCACCGAGGCCGACTGGTACCTCGTCGACACTGACGACGGCGGACCCGGCAACGGCTTCGGTGACTTCAACACGCTGAACGCGATCTACGCCGACATCGCCGACGATGGCTCCTCCATCTCCCTAGCAATCGCGGGCCTCGTGGACCGCGATGACACGTCCTTCGGCAACCGCCTCGTCGTCTTGTTGGACACGAGGGCGGGGGGCTACAACAACGGCGACTTCGGCCGAGACGGTGCCCCCGACGCTCGAGGCATCTCCGACTTTAACTCGGGCAGCATCTTCGACGAGGGCTTTTTCGCAGACTACGCCCTCCAGATCCATTGCTCCTCGACGGACTGTTTCTTTAACCTCTACACGCTCTCTGGCACGGCGGGCAGCGGAGGTGGCCCGAACACCTTTCTCGGAACGGAGACGGACCCCGATGTTGGCAGCTTCCTCGACTTCGCGAACACCAACACGCGGACGCGCGGCTATGAAGTACGACTGACCGCCTCTTCTGACGGTGTTGGGACGGACATCCAACTCGATCGGCAGAGCTTCCAGGCCTTCGCGTTCATCACCACCGCAACCACAGGTTTTCTTTCGAACCAGTTTCTCACGCCCGCAGGATCAGACAACAACAACTACGGAAGGGACCCGGTCTTCTTCAACTTCGCTCCGCCGGATCCTGTCGTCTACGCTGAGCAGGTCTTCGCGGACGAGAAGAGCGCCGCGTTCCAAGACAAAGGCTACCGCATGCTCGCTGCCCCCGCGCGAGACCTGACCGTCCAATGGCTCGCGGACCAAGACGTGGTGGCCTTCAACGGGACGCCCAACGGCGGCCCGCCGCGCTTCGTCGTGGACGGCTACGATACCGCCGCGGGCGGCTTCATACAGGCCAGCACGTTCTCTGATCCCCTCCCGCCGGTCCGTGGCTTTCTCTGGTTCCTCTCGGACGGACGGCGTGGCTCACAGGCTCTTCCATGGGTCCTCGAAGCCGGTGGCCCGATGGCGACCGGTACTTCCGTAAGTCTCGAGATTGGGAATAGCAACTCAGTCAACTCCGACAACTTCTATCTCGTCGGTAATCCCTTCGTGGATGGTCTCCTCGGGTCCTCCGTATTCGGCAGTTTGCCAGGGCAAAACGTTGCCGACGCATTCTATGTCTTCGACCCAGGGTCGAACAGTTACATCGCGCTCTCGCGGTCGGGGGGGGACATCCTCGCGCCAATGCAGGGAGCCTTCTTCGAGATCTCGAACGACCTGAACTTGAGCGGGATTATCTGGCAGATCCCGCAGTCGGGGCGGACATCTGGCGGCGTGTTTCAGACCAAATCGGCTAGCCGGGCCCGCCTCGTGCTGGAGCGCGAGGGAGACGAGGGCTGGGTCCGCGCCGACGAGGTGGCCCTCGCCCTCGGCGAAACCCTCGCGACGGGCAAGCCGCTCCGCGCCCCCGATGGCTCTGCGCTCCCTGCGCGGATGACGCTGGAGTCCGCCACGCGAGGCGACCTCGGACAGGCGGGCGTCCGCGAGACCGGCGACCGGTTCGCGCTCACGCTCGATGCCGCGCCCGGCCGCTACCGCCTCTCATTGGATGGTGCAGTCCCGGGTCTGGCGACCATCCTGCGCGATGCTGTGACGGGTGAGACCCTCGCGCTGGACGCCGGCATGGTCCACACCTTCGAGGGCGATCCCTCGGGCCGCTTCTCGCTGGACCTCACGCCCGTGACCGAGGCACCCGAGGCGGAGGTACCCCCTGCTATCCGCCGTGTAGGCGAGGTGTATCCGAACCCGGCCTCTGGCACGGCCCAAGTGCTCGTGGACGCGCCCGGTGAGTCCGTCCGCGTGGAGATCCGCGATGTGCTCGGGCGCCTCGTGACGGTCGCCTTCGAGGGTGAAACCGTTGGACCGCAAGCTGTTGCGGTGGATGCTCGGGGTCTCGCTCCGGGTGCCTACGTCGTGCGTGTCATCGGGGAGACGTTCGCGGAGACGCGGCGGCTGACCATCGCGCGATGACCCCCTGAAAAAAACCGTCCCCCCTTGCCACTGGCGAGGGGGGACAGCCGGAGACGAGAACGCGCCGGGGAGATCAGAAGCGGAAGCGCCGGATCTTCGGGTCGGCCGAGGCGCCGTCTCCGCTGGAAGGCGGTGGGGGGCCGAACTCGGCGCGAAGCGCGGCCCGGGCGGACTCAGCCGCCTGATCTACCGTTCGTCGCGTCTGCTCCAGCACGTCGTCCACGCGAGAGGGCGCGGAAGAAGGCGCAGTGGGGCGTCGGCCCGGGACCGGCGCGTGATGGAACAGCGAGGAGCGGTTCGAGGGCGGCGCGGGCGTGGCAGGAGCCCCCAGGTTCTCGGCGGATGCAGGTTCGCTCCACGTCGGTGCGGCGATGGGCGCGTCCGCCTCGGGACTAGCGTCCGCCGTCTCACTCGTCGGGAGCGGGGCGGGTGGCACCGAAAGGGGAGCGGGTGAGGGGAGGTCTAACCCTGTCTCTGAGGGGGGGGAGATGGAAGACGAGGCGGGCGCCTCCGTATCGACTTCGGGCTCGATGTGCAGGCTCGCGTCTTCGTCCTCTTCGATCCAGGGAGCGCCCTCCACGGGAGCGGGGCGCGCGAGGTCCGGGAAGAGAGTCCGCGCGATCTCGGCGGAGGCGTGCGCGTAGTCCAGCGCGCCGCGCGACATGTAGCGCTCGTCGTAGACGGTTTTGCCATCCCGCGAGGCCGCGGCGAGTGAGGACGAGGTTCGGATCGGTGTCTGGAGAACGTGGCCGTTGTAGCGGCCGCGCAAATACTCCGTGTACTTGGTGTGGCGGCTGAGGCGACCGTCCACCTGCGTAAGCAGGAAGCGTGGGGTCTCCAGGCCCGGGTTGAGCTTGCTCTTCACGAGTCCCGCCGTCTGCCACGTCTGCTCCGCGCCCACTACCGGCTGATACTCCGGTGTCACCGGAATCACGACGGCATCCGACGCGACCAGGGCGTTCATCGTGAACACCGAGACCGCCGCTGCGGTGTCGATCAGGATGAGGTCATAGTCGTGGCCCTGGAGGAGGGTCTCGCGAAGCCAAAAGACATCCGTCGGACGCGTGAGGCGGCGCTGCTCACGTGTCATCGTCATCGACGAGCCCAGAAGGTCGAAGTGGGGCAGCGAGACGACCGGCGTCGTGCGGAGATCTCCAGCCGGATCGAGGAGTGCCAGCGAGGAGGCCTCGCGCGCGGGTTCCTCGATGCCGAGGGTGCGCGTGAGAAAGCCCTGGGGGTCGAGATCGAGGACGAGAACGCGGTGGCCCATGAGGCCAAACGCTGCCGCGAGGTGGACCGAAGACGTGGTCTTGCCCGTCCCGCCCTTGTGGTTGCAGATAGTGAGAATCGCCACGTGTGTACCCGATGAGTGCGCGGAGAAAGATAGTCGGTCGCCGGGGAGATCCCGGTGTCCTCGTTGCGGTACCACAGGCGTGCGCGAGAGGCGTCCACGCGGGTCGGAGGCGGAGGCGGGAACGTGTGCGTTCCGTTGCACGCCGATGACAGGGTCCGACTGTGAGGATTTGGCTTCGCGAGGCAAGTGGCCGATACAGCGACTGGATTTCTCTCGTCCGCATGATCTCCCATCGCCGCGTCCGCCCGCTCAGCTCTCTCGGCTGGTCTCTGGCTGGAGGCCTCGCGCTCTCGCTCAGCCTGCCTCCTGTCGGATTCTACCCTCTCGCCTGGGTGGCACTCGTTCCCATCATCGCGCGGTGGGCGGACCGAAAGGCGTCGCTCGCTCTCGCCCGGGAGATCTACGCCATCTTCCTCGTGGCCGCAGCGGCGACAGGCTTCTGGGCGCTCCACCTCCCGAACGAGTTGCAGTCCGCGCTGGCAGGGCTCGCGCTCTTGCTCGTGCCGATCCCCATCGCGGTGGCCCTCACGGGAGCGGCGTGGGTGCGCCAGACGTTCGGGCTACCGCTCGGCCTCGGGGCTCTGGCGGTGAACGTCCTCGTGGCCGAGTTCCTCGTTCTCCATTTCCCTGTGGGGACGCCGTGGACGCTGCTGGGCCACACGCAGGCCCTCGCGCTTCCCTTCATTCAGACCGTCGAGGTGGGCGGCGTGCTTCTCCTCTCGGCGTGGGTCCTCGGTCTCAATATCTCGGCGTTTCTCGCGCTAGAGGCGATGAGCAAGCGGAAGCGGAACGCGTCGTGGACAGACCGAGGCCTCGCCGTCGCCTCGTTCGCGGCGCTCATCGCGCTGCCTGCGCTCTACGGTACTGTCCGCACCAGCGGCGACAATGTGCCGCCCGGACACATCGAGGTCGCCATCGTGCAGCCGGACTTTACGCCTGAGCAGTGGGACAATCCGGTGGACGAGGACCGTGTGACTCACCTCGCGAGTGTCTCCGACGCCCTCCTGACGGACTGGATTGCGAGCGACGAAGGCCGTTCCAGGGCAGGCTACTCCACCACGGCGCCGCGCCCGGACCTCCTGATCTGGCCGCGTGCCTCGCTGCCCGTCTACGGAGATCTCGCGCGGGAGCATGAGCTCTACACCCGCCTCGCACAGTGGACTACCCGCCGCCGGACGCCGTTGCTCACCGGCGCGTACACAGCCGCGACCGACGAGGGGCGTGGCGAGCCAGACTCTCGCTACTATCCTCTTCCGATGAGCCAGTCGGCGCAGTCGGCGCTGCTGTTCCAGCCTTCCAAAGAGGGGCCAGTTCGCTATGATCAGGCGCGCCGCGTGCCCGTGCTGGAAGCGGTCCCGTCGCCCATCGCGCGAAGCGTGGGGGATGCGGTCCCGGCGTTTGAGTTGGGATCGCGCCGTGCGCTGCTTCCGGCAGGCCGGACGTTCCTGGCGGCCTCTGTCGGGTACGAGGGCGTTTTCGGAGACCACGTCCGCCAGTTTGTCGGCGATGGGGCGAACCTGCTCGTGTCTCTCGCGCCGCCCGGCGGTGGCCTCGCAGGTCAGCGCCAGCACCTCGCGTTCATGCGGCTTCGTGCCCTTGAGACGGGACGTGCTATCGTGGTGGCTGCGCCGAGCCGAGGATCTGCACTCGTCCTCCCAGACGGCCGCGCGACCGGTCTCTATCCCACCACGGTGGAAGAAGGTCTCCGCGTGGAGGCGCCGATTTACACCGGCCGCACGCCCTACGTCCGCTGGGGGGATTGGGTGGGACAGCTCGCGTTTGTCATCGGTCTCGTCGGTAATGTGGGGCTGTTCATGGTCGCGAAGAACCGCGCCAAGAAGCCGAAGAAGAAGCGCCGGGTCCGCCACATCGGGACGCCGACTGCCGCAGGCTAGACGATCTTCGCGGGCTACCCCTGTCCGCGATGTCTCCGCTCCGTCTCTCCGTTCCCTTCGTTCTCGCGAGCGCCTCGCCGCGACGCCGCCATCTCCTCGGCAAGCTCGGTCTCTCGTTCGATGTGCTGCCCAGCGACGCCGACGAGACGTGGCCCGAGGCGACCGCACCCGGCCCCGCTGTGGAGGACCTCGCGCTCCGCAAGGCCGAGGCCATCGCGCGAGACCGCCCCGAGGCCCTCGTGCTCGGTGCGGATACCGTCGTGGTGCTGGACGGCGAGGTGCTCGGCAAGCCGCGAGATGAGTCTGAGGCCCGCGCTACGCTCGCCCGGCTGGCGGGCCGCTCGCACACCGTCTACACCGGCCTCGCGCTGGTCTTGGGGGACCGCCGCGCGACGGCTCACGAGGCGACCGGCGTCACCTTCGGCGCGCTGACCGAGGAGGAGATCTTGGCCTATGTCGCCACCGGCTCGCCGATGGACAAGGCGGGTGCGTACGGCATCCAGGACGACCTCGGCGCGCTGTTCGTCGCGGGCGTGGAGGGCGACTACTTCAACGTCGTCGGCCTGCCGCTGCACCGGCTCTACCGCACGCTCCGCCAGTCCTTCGGCGACGTGGTGCGGTGGGCGAGGTCGTCCGCCTCCGGTGCCGAGGCGGGGGGAGTGAAGGGCTAGCGGAGGTTCAGCACTACCCAGAGCACACCGGCGATCCCGAAGCCCCCCGCGAGCATCCACCACCGGACGTTCCGAAAGAAGGCGGCGATGGAGAGAACCACCAGCGCGATGACAAGCGCGATGTCGCCTGCTCCCAAGTCGTGCCAGACCTCCAGATCGAGCGCATCTGGCACACGCACGATCAGAGAGGGGAAGAGCAGCGAGATCCCGATGGTAGCTACGCCTTTCAGGGGCGAGAGGGCGAAGGCCTGCCGGAATTCGTCCTCCGTCACGCCATAGACGGTGGGACGGCCGAGCCTCGCGCGTCTCCGTGTCCGGAGACGAGGTGGCCCGGCTTGCCGTCCTCGGTCACGATTCCGTGGCGGATGCCGACGCGGCGGAAGATGTCTAGGATCTCGTCTAACTCCTCGTCGGAGTGGGTCGCCATGTAGCTCGTGCGCATCAGCGACTGGCCGCGCGGCACGGCGGGTGGAACCACCGGGTTGACGAAGACGCCCTCCGCGAGGAGGTCATTCCAGAACGCGAGGCTCGTCATCTGGTCGCCGATCACGACCGGAATGATGGGTGTCTGGCTGCTCCAGACGTTGAAGCCGAGGGCCCGGTAGCCCTCGCGCATCCTGTCCGCGATGGCGTTGAGGCGCTCCAGGCGCCACGGCTCAGCTTCCAGGATGTCCAGGCAGGCGAGGACCGTCGCGACGTTGGCGGGCGGCATGCTCGCGCTGAAGATGTGCGCGCTGGCCGTGTGGCGGATGAACTCGATGACCTCGTGCGAGCCGACGGCGAAGCCGCCGAGGCTGGCGAAGCTCTTCGAGAAGGTGCCCGTCGTGATGTCCGCGCGGTCGGTCAGGCCGAAGCTCGCGGCGGTTCCCGCGCCGCCCGGACCCACGACGCCGACCGCGTGGGCATCGTCCAGCACGAGCCCGGCGCCGAACTCCTCCGCTAGCGCGACCAACTCCGGTACCTGCGCGATGGTGCCAGACATGGAGAAGACGCCGTCCGTGACGATGAGCTTGCCCACCTCGGGACGCTCCGTGGAATGCTTGTCGAGCAGCATCCGCAGGTGCGCCATGTCGTCGTGGCGGAACCGGACGGTCTCAGCGGCGGCCACCTGTGTGCCCGCCACGATGCACGCGTGGTTGTCCTTGTCGGAGAAGATGAGGTCGCCGCGACCGGCCAGGGACTGGATGACGCCCTGGTTGGTCATGTAGCCCGTCGAGAAGAGCACGCAGGCCTCCTTGCCCATGAACCGCGCGAGGCGGGCCTCCAACTCCAGGTGAAGGTCCAGCGTGCCGTTGAGAAAGCGGCTACCAGTGCACCCGGAGCCGTACTTCTCGATGGCGGCTTGTGCAGCTTCCACCACCGCCGGGTGGTTCGTCAGCCCGAGGTAGTTGTTGGAGCCCGCCATGATGACCTCCTTGCCGTCAATGACGGCGCGCGTCCCTTCGGCCACCTCGATGGCGCGGAAGTAGGGGTACACGCCTGCACTCTTGGCCTGCATATAGCGGCCTTCGGGCGCGAAGAACTGGCGGGCCTTCTGGAAGACGGTTCGAGGGGCTGGAGCGCCGGGGCGGGGACCGAGGCGAGGAGCAGGAACAGACATAGTGGGACCGGAGGCCGCGGGCGGGAACTCGTCAAGATACCCGGCGCGCGTGGAGGCGCTGCCGAGGCTGACGCAAGACCGTGCGAACGGTGTTCACCCGATGGGGGTTGCGAGCCCGAGAGGCCGCTTTTCCTCCTCCGTGAAATCGGAAGACGGGACGAGGGGAGACACAGAAGACGGGTGTCGGAAACCATCTCTGTCTCGTCAGGAGTACCGCTCATCTGCTCCGCCTCGGTGTCGAGGCGGGCAGAGTGGAACCCGGCTGGCTGCCCTGACCCTGCCTACAGGCCGACCCGCACGGAGAGCACGGGCCCATCCGCCGAGGGCAGGACCAGGAGCGAAAGATCCTCGCTGACATCGAAGCCGTCCAACTCCGACGCGACGTAGGCATCGAGGGCCTGCACAGCGTAGACGATGCCCGTGATCAGGACCGCGATGTCGCGGCTGGAGCGGGCGCTCGACCTGCGGTCGCGAAGGGTGGTCGCTCCGAGGCTCCCCGCTTCGATCCATGCGTCTTCGAACCGCTCAAACTCATTGGGATCCTGCCCGGCGTCCTCGCGCTGGCGGTACAGGAAGGCGTGGCGGAAGAGCAAGTAGCGGTCGTGCTGGTACACCGCGTACGCCCCAGCGCCCAACAGCGCCCCCACGACGAACGGCACTTTGGCAGGCTCCCGGTTGTAGACCTGTCCCCAGCCGGGTACGATCAGCGCGCGCCGGAGCGCTCGTCCCGGTGTCCGCGAGGTGTCGGGTACAGTCGTCTCGGTCGTGTCCGCGAGGAGGACAGTGGGGGCAGGGGGCGCCTGGAGGGAGTCCGGAATCTGCGCGCGCGTGGCCGCCGTGAGGAGGAGGAGGGCAGCGAGCCCTGCCCACCTCGGCACCGAGGCGAGAGGGGCCATCAGCGGGCGAGCCCCCTCCTTCCGACCCTCTCCACAGGGGAGACGGGACCTCATAGGGAGCAGCCGCGGCATCCTCGCGCTACCCGCGCAGCGCGTCCACCACACGCTCCAGGTCCTCGATGGAGTAGTACGCTATGGTGATGGAGCCTGCACCGTCTGACGGGCGATGGCGGATCTGGACCTGAGTCGCGAGCTTCTCGCGCAGATCGCCCTCGAAGCGCTCGATCTGGAGACGGTCGCGAGGAGAGAGGGGGACGGCCTGCTCCTGGGACTGCCGGACGGTCCGAGATCCTGCGGCGGTGCTTTGTTCGGGCTGCCGCATCGCGCGGACGCGGCGCTCCACCTCGCGGACGCTGAGCCCGTCGTCGAGGATCTCGCGATGGAGGGCGAGCTGAGCGGACTCATCGTCTACGGAGACGAGCATCTTCGCGTGGCCCGCCGTCATGGCGCCCTCGCGCAGCGATGCCTGCACGCGCGGATGCAGTTTCAACAGGCGAAGCGCGTTGGCGACCGCTGGGCGGCTCTTGGAGACTTTCTCCGCCACCTGCTCCTGCGTCAGGCCGACCTCCTCGATGAGACGCTGGTAGCCGAGCGCGACCTCGATGGGGTTGAGGTCCTCACGCTGAACGTTCTCCACGATGGCCATTTCGAGGATCTCCTCGGTGGTGGCTTCGCGGACGTAGGCGGGGACGGCTTTGAGCCCGGCGCGACGGCTCGCGCGAAGGCGCCGTTCGCCCGAGATCAGCTCGTACTGTCCCTTTCCGATGGAGCGAACCGTGAGCGGCTGCACGACGCCGAGTTGCTTGATCGAGTCGGCGAGTTCATCGAGTGCCTTCTCGTCAAAATCCTTGCGCGGCTGATACGGGTTGGGCCGGATGGCCTCGATCTCGACATCGGCCACGCGGCCCGCGAGTCGCTGGCGCTCGTCGAAGTTGTAGAGGCGCGTGCGAGGGAGCCCTTCCTCGCCCTCAGCGTCCGAGACGCCAGGCTGGGAGGGAAGAAGGGCGCTGAGGCCTTTTCCGAGGGCGGCTTTTTTGGCGGCCATGCGTTAGTCGGGGGCCTCGCCGGGACGAGGCAGATCAGAGCCACGGCCGGGCGTGGCGCGGGAAGGGAGGTGGATGCGGCCATTCTCGGGCCGGGGCGCGTCGGGGCTGGTGCGAGCCTCATGCGGCGCGGGGCGTTCCGGGCGCGGAGCCGGGCGCGGAATGGAAGGGAGAGGCGAGGAGCCATCGCCACCGGGGCCGGAGGCCTCGGAGACGGGGCGCGGAGCAGGTGGCGGAGGTGCAGGCGGGGTCGCCTCGAGCTCGTCGTGGACCGGCTCGGGTGCCGGAGGCTCGGGAGTGGAGACGGGCGGCGGGACGACCGAGGCGGGCGGGGTCGTCGGGCGGGCGGGCGCCGGGGGAGCCGCCTCGGGCTCGCGTACGGCGACGGGCCGCTGCTGAGGTGGTGCCTCGGGCCGGGGCGACCGGTGAGGCGTCGTCGGCATCGTGACGGGCGGTGCTGCGGTGTCCGCCTCCTCCATCGCGGGGCGCTCCAGGAAGCGAGCGTTGTTGCGGATCACCTCGCCCGCGAGGGCCATGTAGTTCTTCGTGCCCGTCGAGATCACGTCGTAGAGCAGAACGGGCTTGCCGAAGCTGGGCGCTTCGCTGACGCGCACGTTCCGCTGGATGACGGCCTGGAAGACACGGTCCCCAAAGTAGCGGCGGACCTCGGCGGCGACCTGATTGCTGAGCCGGAGGCGCCCGTCAAACATCGTCAACAGTACGCCCTCGATCTCCAGATCCGGGTTGAGGTGCTGGCGGACGATCTTGATCGTGTTGAGAAGCTGGCCGAGTCCCTCCAGCGCGAAGTACTCCGCCTGTACCGGGATGAGGACGGAGTCGCTCGCGGTGAGCGCGTTGAGCGTCAGCAGCCCCAGGCTCGGCGGGCAGTCCATCACGATGAAGTCGTACTTCATCCGGGCCTGCCGGAGGGCCTTCTTGAGGACCTGCTCGCGCTCGTAGAGGTCGATCATCTCGATCTCCGCGCCCACGAGGTTGATGTGGCTCGGCACGAGGTCCAGGAACGGCATCTCCGTGTGGAGCGCCGCGTCTTCCACGCTCACGCCACCCATTAGAACCTCATAGACGGACGAGGCAACGGTCCGGCTGTCCACGCCGAGGCTCGACGTCCCGTTGGCCTGCGGGTCGATGTCGAGGAGGAGCGTGGGGTGCTCGGTCGCGGCCAGCGAGGCGGCGAGGTTTACCGCCGTCGTCGTCTTGCCGACGCCGCCTTTCTGGTTCGCGATCGCGATGACCTTGCCCATGGGGCGAGCGCGGGGGTCGTGGGGCCGGAGCGAGGCGTCCGGCGGGTGCGGGAGAGAGTGGGCGGCCTCGCGCCCCGATGAGGGAGTCACGGGCGGGCCGCACAGACGGAGAATATAGCCCGGCGGCGTGCGCCCGTCGGACGGCCCAGGGGCCATCTGGAGGACCTCGCGCGATCCTCGTCCGGTCCGCCTCGGGGAAGCCGTGGGCGGGGTCGGTGGGGGACGGTGCGGGAGCGCTGGCGCGTCGCGACCTTCCTGGACCTTGCCTCTCGCCCCGTGCCCCGCCAGTTCATCCTCCGCCGCGACTCCGCCGCCGTCGGCCCCGAGGCGGGCCGTCTCCAGCCGGGCCTCCAGATCGACTACGCGGCGGAACTCAACCCGCAGCAACTCGCCGCCGCCACAGCACCCGGCGGGCCGACGCTCATCGTCGCGGGAGCGGGGACGGGCAAAACCCGGACGCTCGTCTACCGCGTGGCGTACCTCGTGGAGACCGGCGTGGAGCCCGACCGCATCGCGCTGCTGACGTTCACGCGGCGGGCCTCGCGCGAGATGCTCCAGCGCGCCTCTCAGTTGCTGGATGGACGGTGCGAGCGCGTCCGGGGCGGCACGTTCCACGCCTTCTGCGTCGAGATCCTACGGCGCCACGGTGAGGCCATCGGTGTCCCGCGCGGCTTCACCATCTTGGACCAGAGCGACGCGGCCGACGTGATCGACCTCGTGCGGACCGAGCGCGGCTTGGACTCGCGCCAGAAACGATTCCCGAAGAAGCGCTCCATCCTGCGCATCTTTTCCAGTGCGGCCAACCGAGGCTTGAGCGTGCAGGAGGTGCTGGAAGAGGACCATCCGCACTACCTCCGCCACGCCGACGCCCTCGCGGACCTCGCGGTCGCCTTCCGCGACACCAAGCGCCGCTACGGCCTCGCGGACTACGACGACCTCCTCGGTCTCGCGCTCCAGTTGCTCACCTCGCGCGAGTCCGTCCGCCAGCAGGTCGCCGGGCGGCTGAAGCACGTCCTCGTGGACGAGTACCAGGACGTCAACCACGTCCAGGCCGCGCTCGTGGAGCAGCTCGCGAGCGTCCACGGCAACGTCACCGCCGTCGGCGACGATGCGCAGAGCATTTACCGCTTCCGTGGCGCCGATGTGGGGCACATCCTCGCGTTCCCCGACCGATTCCCCGGCGCACGCGTGCTCAAGCTGGAGGAGAACTATCGCTCGACGCAGCCCATCCTAAACGTCGCGAACGCCGTACTCGCGGGCGCGAGGGAGAGGTACGACAAGCGCCTATTCACCCGGAAGCAAGAGGGCGAGGTGCCCGGCCTCGTGACGTGCCCGGACGAGGACTGGCAGACGCGGTTCGTCTGCGAGGTGGTCCTCGGCAACCGCGAGGCGGGCGTAGCTCTCGCGCGGCAGGCCGTCCTCTTCCGCGCGAGCTGGTGCTCGTACGCGCTGGAGGCTGAGCTGACGCGGCGCCAGATCCCGTTCGTCAAGGTGGGCGGGCTGAAGCTGGCTGAGGCGGCGCACGTCAAGGACCTCGTGGCCCATCTCCGCGTGGCGGAGAACCCGGCCGATGCGGTCGCCTGGAACCGGTCGCTGTTGCTCTTAGAAGGCGTCGGGCCGAAGACCGTGCGCAAGGTGCTGGATGGCATCCAGAGGGAGCGCGAGGCCGAGGGCGACCCCTACACCCTCGCGACGCCGCACGATGCGCGCTACGCGCAGAGCGTCCGCCACCTCGCCGGGCTACTCGCCGACCTGCGCGACGGCCGCGACCTCGGCGCACAGGTCGCCCGGTTGATCGACTACTACCGCCCCCACCTCGAACGCGTCTACGACGACTGGAAGACCCGCGAGGCCGACCTCGACGGTCTCGCCGATCTCGCGGCCCGGTACGGCTCGCGCGCTGCGCTCCTCGAAGCCCTCGCGCTGGACCCCGTGGACCTCCACCAGGAGGACGTGGAGGGCTCGTACCGTGATGAGAAGCCGCTCGTGCTCTCCACCATCCACTCCGCGAAGGGGCTGGAGTTCGACACCGTGCTGCTCATCGAGGCGCTGGACGGGGTGCTGCCCAACGAGTACGCGGTCAAGAGCCAAGAAGAGTTGGACGAGGAGCGGCGTCTGCTCTACGTCGCGCTGACGCGGGCAGAGCGCCAGCTCTGGGTGAGCTACCCCGCTGCACGATGGCGGCGCGGGACAGGCGGCTACCTCACGCGGCCCTCGCGCTTTCTGGAGGATCTGCCGGAGACCGTCTTGGAGCCCGTCGCCCTCGTGGAAGAGCCCGCCGAGGACCGTGCGCTTCCGCCCGGCGACGAGCCCCGCCGGTTGGGGGAATAGGCGCTTGCATCGGACGCTAAACAGGCCTACCCTTCATTTCCACTTCATACAGGGGGAACGGCCATGCAGCTCGACGTCCCGGAATTCTCTCCGGCCCTGGACGACGTGCGCATCGAGCGCGTCGGCATGGAGCGATATGCGGATGTGCAGGCCCTCAACCGCGCCGTCTTCGGCGACGACCGCGTCATCTTCCGGCTGGACCGCACCAACCTCACGTTTCTCCTCGCAGTGGTCGATGAGGAGCCCATCGGGTTCAAAGTGGGGTATGGCGAAACGAAGGCCACGTTCTACAGCGCGAAGGGCGGTGTGCTCGAAGAACACCGGCGTCGCGGCATCGCGAAGCTGCTGCTCGACCATCTCATGGACGAGGCTCGCGCGATGGGGTATCGCCGCTTCGCGTACGACACGTTCCCTAACAAGCATCCTGGGATGACCGTGATGGGCCTCCGCGAGGGCTTCCGCGTGACCGCCGCAGGCTACAATGCCGCGTACCGCGACTATCGCCTCCGCTTCGAGACGAAGCTGTAGGGAGCAGAGGGGCGCCGGACGCGCGGGAAGGCTCGCGATGTCCTCCGCCTCGGTCCCGAGGCGGGCACACCTGGGATGGGATGGCTTCCAGTCTCCCAAGCCCGGCGGTACCTTTCGGCCCTCTCCACCCGACCCCTCGCGACATGTCTACCTCCGGCCACGGCCTCCTCAGCGGCAAGACGGGCATCATCTCCGGCGCGCTCGATCCCGACTCCATCTCCTGGGCCGTCGCCGAGGCGGCGCACCGCGAGGGCGCCCGGTTCGTGCTGACCAACGCCCCCGTCACGCGCCGCTTCGGGCGCCTCGACGAACTGGCCGAGGCCACCGGCGGTAGCCCCATCGTCTACGCCGACGCCACCAGAGACGACGACATGGACGGCCTCTACGCCCAGGCTACCGAGCACGCGAGCGGTCCCATCGACTTCGTGGTGCACTCCATCGGGATGGGGCTCAACGTCCGGAAGGGGAAGGCGTACGAGGAGCTGAAGTACGAGTGGTATCAGAAGACCCTCGACATCTCGGCGATCTCCCTCCACCGGATGGTGGCCGCCGGGCTTCGCGGCGAGGCTCTCGCGGACGGTGGCTCTATCGTTGCGATGAGCTACATCGGCGCGCAGCGGACCTTCTCGACTTACTCGGAGATGGGCGACGCGAAGGCGCTCCTGGAGAGCATCGTGCGCAGCTTCGGCTACCGCCTCGGCAAGCGCGGCATCCGCATCAACGCGGTCAGCCAGAGCCCCACGAAGACCACGGCGGGCGGCGGCATTTCCGGCTTCGATGCCCTGTTCGACTTCGCGGAGAAGGTGGCGCCGCTCGGCAACGCGGACCAGGCCTCGTGCGCGGACTACACCGTCACGCTCCTCAGCGACTACACCCGCATGGTCACCATGCAGACGCTCTTCCACGACGGCGGCTACGGCGCGATGGGCATCTCGGAGGAGATCGTGCGGGAGATGATGGGCTCCGACGAGGCGTGAGCCGGGGGCGGACGCTCTCTCTCGGTGCTCTAGCGCTGATGTTCGTCGGTGTGGGCGTGATGCACTTCGTGCGGCCCGAGCCGTTCGAGGAGATCGTACCACCCGCGCTGCCGCAGAAGAAGGCGCTCGTCTACTTGAGCGGCGTCGCCGAAATCCTCGGTGGCCTCGGGTTGCTCTTCAAGAGGACGCGGCGCGCAGCGGGGTGGGGCCTCCTGGCGCTGCTCGCGGCGGTTTTCCCCGCCAACGTCTACATGGCGATGGCTGCCGAGCGGTTCGAGCATCTCGCGCCTGCGTGGGCGCTCTGGGCGCGGCTCCCGCTCCAGCCGCTGCTCATGCTGTGGGTCTGGGCCACGACTCTCCGAGAACGATGACCGGCCGTCTCCCAGGTCTCCCCGCCTCGGGAGCGAGGCGGGCGGGGTGGCTCGTTCTGCTCGTGCTCCTGGCTGCGTGCCGCGGCGGCGGAGTGGAGGAAGCGCCCGATACGCCCGAGCCCCAGCCTGGCGTGGACGTTCGGACCATCACAGCCTCTCTCTATTACAGTCCCGATGTGGGCGGCGTCTCTGCTACGGCCACGCTCCGCGTGGTTCATCCCGATACGCTCGGCATCCTCCGGCTCGGTCTCGCGGCAGAGATGGAGGTAGGCGAAGTGCGAGTGGGGCCGAGGCTCGTGGAGGTGGAGCGGCGTGGCGCTGAACTGGGGATCCCAGTCGAGGGCGATAGCAGCGTGATTCAAATCCGCTACCACGGGACACCGGAGGTCGGGGTGTACCGCGAAGACACCGAGGCGGGCATGGTCGCGTGGACCGACGGGTGGCCGACGCGCACGGCGGGCTGGCTTCCGGCGGTCCATCACCCGAGCGACCCCCTCCGCCTCGACTTGCTCCTGGAGGTACCGCCTACCTACGAGATCATCGCGAGCGGTACCCCCGTGGACGAGACCGTGGACGAGACCTCGCGCCGAGCACGGTTCACGATGGGCGAGGACTCCCCGACGTACACCCTCGCGTGGGCCGTCGCGGACTTTGCGTTCACGGACCAGCCGGGCTCCGTGCCCATCCGCCACGTCACCCTCGCGCGCGACTCCTCCGCCGTGGCCTTCCTCTCGCGCACGCCCGCTATTCTGGACACCCTCGCGGCGTTTCTCGGCCCACTTCCGTACGGTCGCTTCGCGACGGTGCAGGTGCCGCTCGTCTACGCCGGGATGGAGAACGCGGCGGCGCCGTTCTTCCAAGACCGGCTCTACGACCAGCCCGCGATTCTAGAAGAGGTCGTCGTCCACGAGGCCGTGCACCAGTGGTGGGGCAACGACGTGGTCCCGGCGGACTGGCGCGATCTCTGGCTCGCCGAGGGCCCGGCAACGTACCTCACGGCCGAGACCTATCGTCGGCTCGATGGCATGGTCGCCTACCGGCAGTTGCTCGTCGGAATGTCGCTCCTTGACGGCCGGAGCGCGAAGCGGCGCCTCGTGCCCGCAAACCTGCGAGAGCCCTCGGATGCACTCACCGCCACACCGTACCAGAAGGGAGGCGCCGTGCTCCATACCCTTCGCCTCACCCTGGGCGATGAGGTCTTCTTCCGTGCTCTCCGCCAGACGCTCGCGGCATACGACGACCGCCCGCTCTCGACGGCGGCGTTCCAGACCGAACTGGAAGAGGCGTCCGGCCGCGATCTGGATGCGCTCTTCCAGCGCTGGGTCTACGGCACGGGCATTCCCGCGCTCCGCACCCGTTGGGACCGCGCGACGGGCACCCTCTCGTGGGAGATCGAGGCAGGCTGGGGCCTGGAGGGAATCGGCGCGGAACTCCTCGTCCGGCAACGGGGCGCGACGGATCAGTACGTCTCGCTGGATGACGGGGTGGTCTCGCTCCCAGGCGAGGCGAGGCCGGAGGTGTTTCCCGTCGGCTGGCTCGCAGAGGTGGACTGACTGTGCACGCCTCGGGGCCGAGGCGGACCTACCCCCGCGCCGGGATCGGGGCGCCATCGTATGCGCCGAGGCCGAAGAGCGCGTAGTCGAAGCGCGCGGGGTCGGACGGGTCCATCGCGCGGCAGGCAGCGGTGAGTTCCAGCGCGGCGCGCCAGTCGTCGTACGGACGGTCCAGGAGGCCGAGGCGGCGGGCCTGGCGACCAGTGTGCACATCCAGAGGAAGCAAGAGCTTATCTCGCGGGACCTCGTCCCAGACGCCGAGGTCCACCGGTCCGGGGCGGACCATCCAGCGGGCGTACATCGCGAGGCGCTTGCAGGCGCTGCCCGTGCCGGGTCTCGCGAGGTGCTTCCGCAGCCGCACCGGTGTGCCGGGCACGATGGTGAGCAGCGTGTCTGAGAAGGTCTGGATCGCCGGGCCGATGTGCGGCACGTCCTCGCGCAGACCCGAGGCGAACAGCGCGCCGAGGGACCCGTGGCGCTCCATCGCGGCCTGCACTGCCAGTGTCAACGAGACGGCATCGCCCGAGGTGAACGTGCGGTGCTTGAAGCCCTCCAGCGCGTCGGCTACGCCCGCCTCGGTGGCGGTGCGGACGAAGCGGGCGGGCGCGTGATCCATCCGCTCCATGAGTTCCGCCAGCTTCGCGAGCAGGACGGAGCGGCGTCCCCACGCGAGCACCGCCGCGAAAAGCCCGGCGACCTCGCGGTCGGCCGGGCTCTCGAAGGCGTGCGGGATGCAGATCGGGTCTTCGCCGATGAACGCCGGGCGCTCGTATCGCTCCACGAGGGCGCCGAGGCGGGCGGTCAGGTCCGTCTCGGGCGGGTCGATGGGGGGGAACGGCGCGGCGGGGTCCTTCGCGGGGCTCACGCGTCGTCGGACGAACGGCCCATGGTTTTCTCCGCGCCGGTGTCGTCGTCGCTGGCAGAGGGCTCCGGGTCGTTCACGTTCGCGACGTGCTCGTCGGCGTCTTCAGCGGCGCGCTCGGCCGCGAGTTCCGCGACGGCCTCGGGGTCGCGCTCCACTTCCAGCGTGAAGTCTGCCACGAGGGCGGCAGCGGCACCGACGGCGGCGAGCATCGGGTTGAGCAGGATGGCGGCGGCTCCGAACCCGGCCCCGACGGTGAGGGGAATCTCGAAGAGCGTCTTATCACCCTTTCGGATGGAGATGCGGCGCACGTTGCCTTCTTCGATCAACTCGCGCACCTTGTCCACGAGTTGGTTAGAGGCCACCTTGATCTCCTCGACGGCGTCGGCGGCGCGGTCCTTGGCGGTATCGGCGAGGCGGGAGGCCTCTTCTTGAACGTCTTTGAGGGAGGGGCGAGAGCTCATAGCAGGGGAGGGGGCGAGAGGTGCTGCCCACGGCAGACGAGGGGCTTTTGTTTCGCTCCGATGGCCGCGCGATGGGGGAGGAGACACTACCCAGCGTTCCGAATCGAAACGCGGTTGACGGTGAGTTCTGACCCTCCGCGAGAGGAGCGGAACGAGGCGATACGACCTGCAAAGGGATCGAATACCGCTCAGGCGCTCGAAATCGCACCATTTCGGCGGGGGTGAACAGGGGTGGCACCGGGAGACCCCCCGAGCGGCACAGCGCTGGCATCAGAGGCCATCACGAACGGGACGCCACCCCACGGCGGCCCGGCTGTTCACAACCGGGCCCCCCTTGAGCGGGGGCACTCCACACCCCTGGGGCCCCCGCCCCAACACACCAACCCACATCCAATACCATGGGTCAGCAGCAGCTTCTCCTCCTCGTCCTCGGCATCGTGATCGTCGGCCTCGCGGTCGTCGTCGGTATCCAGGCATTCTCCGAGAACCAGGAGAAGGCCAACGAAGACGCTCGCGTCAACGACGGTGTCCGCATCGCGTCCGACGTCCAGGCCTGGGCCCTCAAGCCCGCCGCCTTCGGTGGCAACGGTGGCACCCTCGCCACGCCGGACTTCGCGGACAACCTCGGCTATGACGAGGACGCCAACGGTGACTACGCCAACCCGAATGGCGTGTACGACCTCGGCGACATCACCAACGGCACCATGATCACGGCGACGAACCCCAACGGGGACGCGGTCTATGTGCTCATCTGTGGCTTCGACGCCGACGACATCTCGACTCAGGTTGCGGGCACGGCCCCGACCACCTGCTAAGGGTCGTCTGTCTACTGTGACCTCACGAGGTCACGTGCGCCCCCACCGGTTCGCTGGTGGGGGCGCTCTCTGTTTATCTGGATGTGTCGGCGTTCGCCAACTGGTTCGTGGCAGCCCGCTGGGGGTGCGTCATAGCTCGAAGGCCGGACGCGTGTCGTTGCTTCCCCACCCGCGTTTCGAACACACCCACCGTTGTCGCAGGAGAGAGAGAGCCTGAGCAGTGCAGAGAGGACCACGTCACGGGCTGGTATCTCTTCGTGACATCGCACCGCATCATCGCGAAGTGGTCACTGGTTTGCTTAGGAACAGCAGGTACGAGTGATATCCGGCCAACCCGGTCAGAACGCCCCACGAGGCGGTCCCGAACCTCTCCCCTCGTTCCCAAACGAACCCTCTCCCCCGATGGGTCAGCAGCAACTCCTCCTCCTCGTCCTCTCCATCGTCATCGTCGGCCTCGCGGTGTTCGCGGGCATCCTCATCTACGGGGAGTCGTCACGGCATGACCGGGCAGACGATGTGCTCAACCAGAGCGTTCGCCTCGCGCAGGAGGCCATCCAGTGGAAAGGCCGCGCGGCGGTCTACGGCGGTGGCGGTGGCGCCAACGCGACATTCGATCCCCTCGCGACGGGAGGTTTCACGGAGATGGGCATCAGCGGAGAGACGCTCACGACGGATCATGCCATCCGTACTGCGGCAGGCCAATCCGTTGAAATCATCGGTGTGAGCAAGGCCTACCCAGATATCGGTTCCTACGTGCGCGTCCAGAACGGCCAGATCGACAGTACCGCCGTCCGGTACGACGGGTCGATCACGCTCTAACGGACCTCAACCGAACTCACGTAGGCGAACCGGACCGGTCAAAGGTCCGGCGTCCGTGGTCCAGCGTCGTTGGTCCGTGGTCGCAGCGCGTGAGTCTGGAGGCGCGGTCTAGGCACGGCGTGAGGGGATGGGAAGTCGCTGGTCGGTCGATAGCGCGCAGGGGAGAGCGCGACGGGTTTCTCTGCGGTGGCACGAGACATCGCGTTTAGGTCGCCCGCCTGTCCGCCGATACCTCCCCCCGATCCTCCCGACCCGTTCATGCCAGAGTTCCGCTTCACCGGCACCGCGTCCACCGGTAAGTCCGTCCAGGGGACGGTCCATGCCCCCAACAAGCGAGCGGCCCAGCAAAAGGTTAAGAGCCTTGCGGAAAAGCACGCCTTCGCGCTCCAGGAGTTGGAGAAGCGGATGGTGTTCCATTACAAGGTGAAGCACCCCACGGGCAAGGTGGTGAAGGGCTCGCAGAAGGCCTATGCCGAGGAGGAGATTCGCGGCGCTCTGGAGCGGATGGGCCTGGAAGTGGTCTCAGTGCAGAAGGAGTTCATCAGCCTGAACACCAAGCCCCCCACGGGCGACGTGATCATGTTCGTCCGGCTCTCGGCGAACCTCCTGATGGAGAAGATGCCGTTCAACGAGGTGATGACCCTCCTCATGGCGGACATCTCCTCCCCGAGTCTCAAGCAGGTTCTCCGAGACATCAACTCGGACCTCAAGAGCGGCATGGAGGCCAAGCAGGCGTTCATGAAGCATCAGGATGCACTCGGCAAGTTCACCGCCTACATGCTCGGCGTCGCTAGCCAGTCTGGCAACATGGCCGAGATCTACGAGGCGACGGCTCGCTTCATGGAGCGCAAGGACGAGTTCCGCAAGAGCGTCAAGAGCGCGCTCATCTCGCCGCTGATGACCATCCTCGCCACCATCGGCGTGTTCATCTGGTACGTGTGGTACATCGTGCCGCAGACGGCGGGCCTCTTCGCGGACTTCGAGGGGCTGGAGCTGCCACCGCTCACCACGTTCTCTCTCGCGATGAGCGCCTGGCTGGATAAGTACATGGGAGCGATGTTCGCCCTCATCATCCTCGCCACCATCGGTCTCGTGTGGTACTTCCGAACGCCGAAGGGACAGCTTCAGATGTCCAAGTACATGATCCGGATCCCCGTCATCGGGGGGCTGCTCCACAAGCTCAACATCGAGGTGTTCAGCCGTGTCTTCGCGATCCTCTACAGCGGCTCTGGCGAGAACCTGGAGGTGATCAAGGTCGCCGCCGAGGCCTGTGGCAATCCCTACATGGAGCACCGCATCAAGACCGTAACGATTCCCATGATGATGGGCCAGGGTGCCGACCTCGTGCGCTCCATGGACGCGGCCGGTGTCTTCACGCCGATGTCCCTCTCCCGCTTCAAGACGGGTGCCGAGACTGGCGCGGTGCGCAAGGCCGCCCAGCAGATGGCCGATTACTACGAGCGCGAAACGACGCTGAAGCTCAAAGCGGCCGTCGAGACGATCCAGACCTTCGTGGGCCTCTTCATCGGCTTGATGGTGGCATTCCTCACCGTGCTCTCCGCAGAGACGGCGATGATCCGCCCGTCCTCCTCGGACATGATGGGCACGAGCACCTGACCCTACCGGAGTCTCCCTCCCCCGACCGCCATGCCTCCGGCCTCCCTCGTCCGCACGCCCCGCTCCCTCGGAGACGGCGCCCGCTCCGCGGCGGCTCCCGACGCGTCCCTCGCGGTCGCGGGCAACGACCGCGTGGTGCAGGCGCTGCTCCGGCGCGGCCAGGTCAGCGCGGAGCAAGTCTCCGACGCGGAGCGCGTTCGGAAATCTCTCGGCGCGAGAACTCCGCTCTGGCGGGCCCTCGCCGACGTGCGCGGCGTCACCCGCGATGAGGTCTTCGCGCAGGCTGCCGCTACCTACGCCTTCCGGCTCGCGCCGGTCGCCGAGCGCGAGCCCGAGGCGGAGTTTGTCAAGACCGTCATGGAGTCCTTCCCGGAAGCCCTCCGGGACGAACTCATCGACCTCCGCGCGGCGCCGTATGCCTACGCGCAGGACCAGCCGAGCGGCATCCTCAAGCTCGTCTTCATCACCGAGGACCCGATGCGGCCCGAGCTCCAGAAGGCGGTCAACGCCTTGGAACTGGAGCGCTTCGAGCTGTGCTACGCTCCCGGCGTGGCCGTCGACAAGGTCATCGAGGAGGCGTTTCCTCGCAAGAACGAGTACCTGGAGCGTCTCGCGGAAGACTCCAGCGCAGACTTCGACTTCGGTGTCTCGTTCGAGAGCGGGGACAAGAAGCTCGTGGACGAGGACGCGCTGGAGGCTGAGATCGCGCGGAGTGCGCTGGTCAACCTCGCGGAGGCCATCTTCGTCGAGTCCGTCCGCCTCGGCGCGAGTGACATCCACATCTGGCCGAATGCCAACCGCCAGACGGAGGTCCACTTCCGCGTGGACGGCAAGCTCCAGCACTGGCACACAGAGGAGCGGGGCCACCCGGAGGCGCTCTTGGCCGTCGTGAAGGACACGGCGCTGAACGTGGACCGCTTCGAGCGCGAGATGGCGCAGGACGGCTTCATCCAGCGCAAGGTAGACGGAACGCTTATCCGCTACCGCGTCTCCATCCTGCCGATTGCGAACGCCAACCCGGAGCTTCGCGCCGAGAGCATCGTCATCCGAGTCCTCGATGACCGGAAGGTGATCACGGACCTGAGCAAGCTGGGCCTCCTGGAGGGCGCGCTCAAGCAGTTCGACAAGGCCATCCGCCAGCCCAACGGCATGGTCATCCTAACCGGCCCGACGGGTTCGGGTAAGTCCACGACGCTCGTCGCGGCGCTTTCTAACGTCGTCACGCCGGACATCAACGTGCTCACCGTGGAGGATCCGGTGGAGTACATCATCCCAGGCGTACGCCAGATCAAGCTCGGTCACAAGCTCTCGTTGGAGGGCGCCCTCCGTGCCATCCTCCGTCACGACCCGGACGTGGTCATGGTGGGTGAGATGCGCGACAAGGCGACGGCGGAGCTCGGCGTGAAGCTGGCAAACACAGGCCACCTCACCTTCTCCACGCTCCACACCAACGACGCGCCTTCGGCAGTCAGCCGTCTGTACAAGATGGGGCTGGAGCCCTTCCTGATCGCGTACGCCATCAACCTGATCGTGGCGCAGCGGCTCATCCGGGCCCTCTGCCCGGACTGCAAGAAGAAGGACCCGAGCCCGGACCTCCTCCTCGCACGCGAACTCGGTTTCACGGAGGAGGATATCCAGAACACGACGTTCTATGCTCCCAATACGGGCTCCGCGTGTCCCACCTGTAAGGGGCGCGGGTACAAAGGCCGCCGCGCCTGTGCGGAGGCCCTGTACTTCTCGGCTGCCATCCGCGAGGCTATCGTCGAGGCGGGGGATACCATCGACGAGGACGAGATCCGCGAGATCGCTGTCGGTGAGGGAATGCTCACGTTGCAGGCGAGTGCCCGCGAACTCGTCAAGCGCGGAGACACGGGTATGGACGAGATGATGCGCGTCACGGCAGGCGAGGCCTGAGTCTCATCGCCTTCTATTCCCGAACGACCGCCTCGTACTCAGATCCGAGGAAGAGGCGGTGTCGTCTCTGTCCACCTCGGCGAAGTCCCGGTCCAGGTTGGACAGGTAAGAAATACACGGGAGGAAAAAACTCAAAGTCTAGAGAGGAGAGCGGATGGTCGAGGTCGGTTCTCAGTCTGAGACACCCGAACGGTGCGTCGCGTGGACGCGACCGATGTCTGCCTCGTACGGCAACGTGTAGGACTGGCACGGACATGGCGTTCCCTGCCCGAACAGCCCGATTCCGGCTCTGAGCCTGGACCCTCAGAGTGCCTCAGCCTTGCACGAGACATGTGCGGAGGGGGGCGTGCGGCATGGTAGGGTTGCATTCCGGCGGAGCATTAGGGCTCATGGGAAAGACCCGGCGATAGGAGAGTAGCCTCGCGACCCGAACTCCGCCCGGTCATGCCCCAATCGCTCCTCGGCCTTCTCGCCCTGACGCTCGCGTCTCTCATTTCCTTCAACCAGCAGCGTGTCACGCAGCAGTCCTACAAGGCCACCATTCGGGACGAACTCGAACTGGCGGCCTCTGGGACTGCGCAGCACGTCATGGAGATGATCGCCGCGCGGTCCTTCGACGAGGTCTCGACGCCGACCAAGGTCTTCGACGCGGGAGGGGTTCCACGAGGTGCTGGACTGTTTACAAACGGTAACAACGCGGAGTTCGGTCGCTACAGCCGAACCGGCGACTGCGACCTGATGACCCCAGGCAACACGCCTAGGTGTGACGACGTGGACGATATGGACGGTACGCGTGGAGCCCCTGTCAAAGCCATCCTCTCCGACGGCCGTGAGCTTCGCTTCACCGCTGACGTGGATGTCCAGTACGTGACCGATCCGGGAGGCGAGACCACGACCAACTCGCCGACGCTCCACAAGCGGGTGGATGTCACCATCGACAGTCAGCATCCGGCCGCGCCAGTTCAGGGCATCATCGCCGTCTCACGCGTCATTTCCTACGACCCGATCAAGGCGGACATGGATGCAGAGATGGAGTGTGGCCCTATCGGTCTAGAGGGCGGGCCGTGCGACAACTCGTCCACCATTCCCTCGCAGTAGCACGCTTCACCCAGACGCGTCCTTCGCGCCACGATTATGATTTCCATTTTCGACCATCTCAGCTCGATCCTGATCGGGACAGCGGTCATCCTCGTTCTGATGGCGGCTCAGTTCAAGTCGCAGCACTCAGGGATCGAGCAGGTCGCCACGCATGGCGTGAAGGCCAAGACCCTCGTCTTTGGCAACTGGATCGAGCGGGACATCCTCGAGATTGGGAAGAACCTCGGGCTCAACCGCTATCGGTTCAAGGAGCCCGTCACGGACTCGCTCGGCAACACCAGCCGCTTCCATTTCTTCAGCGACTCCACCTGCACGCTGGGATGCTCGTTCCCAGGCGGCGTCAACATCGCCGTTGGGGACACGGCTCGGCTGCACACCCGCTACAAGCTCATGCCTACCGACCGGGTCGAACTCGACACCCCGGACGGCCCCGAAGAGCGCCAGCTCGCACGTCTTGATCGCGAGGTCGCGGTGACGAAGGTGACGAACGAGACAGCGCCAGACCCGACGGAAGCCCAGTGGCAGTCCGATCTCTGGAGCATCGGCACGCTCTCCTTCTTCAACATCCGAATGCTGGACCGCTTCGGGCGGATCACCAACAGTGTCGAACAGGGCGACTACATCTTCGTGCGCTTCTCCGTGGTCCCCGAGTGGCTGCTAGACCCGGAGAACTACATCCGCGAGATCTATTGGTCCACGACCCTCAAGATCCGGCCTTACTGGGACCCCCCCACATCGGCCTCGTCCTGATCCGTCCGACACTCTCCCGCTAGACCCGACCCTCCCCGACCCACACTCCCATGGGCAAAGCCGCATTACTCATCGTCATGGGCGCAAGCATGCTTCTCATGCGCCAGGCGTACAACAACCAGATCACCGAGCGCGAATCGCGCGAGGACCAGGTCGAATACGAGTACGAGATCCTCGCTCGTGAGATCGCCCGTTCCGGCTTTAACGTCGCGATGGGCATCGCGCGCGAGTACCCCAATGCACTCGACGCGGGTGCGTACGCCGTGGACATGGCGGACAGCACGCTGGACGGCCGGTACACGGGCACGGCTCGCGGGGGCCTCTTCGCTGTCCGTGCGCAGCCGACATCCGGGCACTCCCTCCTGATCACCTCGTCCGGGTACTACGGAGGCGAGTGGGTCACAGACGCGGCAGGGGAGAGAACCTACACGGGCGCCAGCTTCACCATGTCGGACAGCTACAAGATCCGGGTGCTGGAGGTGCGCGAGGATGGCGTGCTGGATCTCTCGTTCCTCGAATCCATGGCGGGGTACTGTTCTACCGTCTTCATGGACGAGTATCGCGGAGACGAACTGACCGAGACCCGCATGGTGTTTGCCTCCGGTCACAACCGCGATGGCGTCCGGCCCCCCACCTCGTTCTACGTGACGGCGGGCACGCAGCTCAACTTCTTCATCGGGGTGGACAAGAACTGCTCGGACAAGTTCTCGACCAGTGCGACGACTTGCCAGGCCAGGGAGCACATCATCAACTACGATTACGACCCGGCCAGCGTCGGGAGCAAGTACGACCACGTCCACTACGCGCTGGACATCCCGACGGACGACATCTCAAAGATGACCGAGAGCGCCTGGGGAATGGTAGAGCAGAGGCCCAGTGACCGCCAGGCCTGGCGGATCGGATGGGAAGACCAGGCGCGTTCGAGCTGGGACAACCCGAACTCCTCCAACCCGGCGAACAGCCTCTGGGCGCTCAAGCGCCTCGGCTATGACGGCAACGGTTGGGCCGAGCGCGATGCGATGGGCTACCGCAAGCTTCGCGACTACGGGAGCCGTCCCGATTACTCCGATCAGGTGATCGAGATCGGGATCTCGCCTGTCCGTAGCGATGCTCAGCGCGACTCCCTCTGGTACGCGATGAAAGGTGAGCGCGACGCGTGTGGCATCACGAATACGGACGGACTACCGCCAGCTCCCGAGGTGCTGATCTGCTTCGACGGAGAGGAGCGCATGGTCCCCGTTACAGCCTATGACGCCTTCATCGAAAACGGCGCGATAGGGGGAGCCTGCCCGGAGCCAGAGCCCGAGGTGCAGATCTGCTTCAATGGATCCGAGCGCATGGTCCCGCAATCCGAAGTCCCGGACTACGTCAGCCAGGGAGCCACGGAAGGTGAATGTCCCGAACCACAGGTCGTAATGTGCTACGACGGCCAGGACGTGATGGTACCTATCTCCCAGGTCCAGACCTATCTCGGCTACGGGGCGGCGCAAGGGGAGTGCCCGGAGGAGATGGTGACGGTCTGCCAGAATGACTCCGAACTGGACATCCCGGAATCCCAACTGCGGACCTACCTCGACAACGGCGCGACGGCAGGCAGCTGCCCGGAGGAAGAGATCTACGACTGTCCCTGCAACGAGAGGCAACTCGGCAGAGGACGAGTCGGGATCCTGCACCGGCCCATCAACAACCCGAACAACTCCAGGACCATCTGTATCAAGGGTGACAAGCTGGACGCCTACAAGTACCGCGACCACGTACGTATCTGCGGCTGAACCAAGCCTGGCCGACCTACTGCGCCCCCTTCCGGCACCACACGGGAGGGGGCGCGGTGTGTCTGGCGGGGCCCCGCGCGAGGGTTCACCGAGGCCGCCTCGGCAGCGTGGGGGAGGGGGCTGAAGCGAGCCCTCGGTCGGCTGCGGAGCCGCGAAAGGGGCCAGACAAATGACGGCCCGATTGGGAACCGTCCGTTACCAATCGGAACGTGAGCGGTGCGCCAGTATGCCCGCCAGCGCAACCGGACGATACCGCGAACCGCCTCCCGCGCCCCCTGGGGCCGGTTCCGCGCCCACCCCGCCGCACTGGCCCAGTCCTTGGAAGGTTCCGAGACGCACCCCGACTCTCCCGTGTCCACCGCACCCGCTTTCGCTCCCATCCCTGGCGCCCACGGCTTCGGTCCCGGATCCACTCCCGCGTGGACCACGCCCGCCGCCGCCGCTCCGACCACCATGGCCGCGCCGCAGCGCGGACCGGAGCCGATGCAGCGCGACCCGGAAGGCTTCTTCCGCATCCCGAGCTTCATCCGCGAGATCTCCAAGGGGGCGCCTCGCCTGTTCGAGGGCGAGGACCGGATGCGCTACTTCGTAGAGCAGATCGACCGGCTCTCCGTCGAGCATCGCGAGCAGATGCGCGACTTCATGGACCAGTACGTCGAGAAGATGCACGAGATGGGCGCGTCCGACCTCGACATGGGAGGACCTGCCTGTGTGGGTCGCATCTGGTACCGCTGCGACGGCGACAAGACACCGCACTACGAGACTGGCGGTCGCTCGCACGATGAGACCGACATCCTCATCCTCAACCTTCTCTCGAAGCGGCAGCAGGAAGACCTCTTCAACGTCCAGTCTGCGGACTTCTCGTACCGGCTGGACATGCCGGATGGTACTCAGCGCCGTTTCCGCGCCACCTGCTACTTCGACAATCAGCACATCGGGCTCTGCCTCCGCGCCATCGCGGAGGACGTGCGCGAACTGAAGACCCTCGGGTTCCACCCCCTCGTGGAGCGCGGCCTCATGTTCCAGCACGTCCGAGACGGCCTCACCCTCATCACGGGCGTCACCGGTTCCGGCAAGAGCACCACGCTGGACGCCATCATTGACGCCAACAACCACGACTTTGACGGCCATATCGTCATCGTCGCGAAGCCAATCGAGTACGTCCACGCGCCGGACCGCTGCATCATCCGCCACCGCGAGGTGGGACCGGATGTGCCCAGCTTCAAGAACGGCGTGACCCAGGCGCTCCGCCAGGACCCGGACATCATCATGATCGGGGAGATGCGCGACCCCGAGACGATCGACTCCGCCATCGAGGCGAGCGATACCGGTCACAAGGTCTTCTCCACGCTCCACACCGCGAGCGCCGTTGAGAGCCTGGACCGCATGGTGGCGGAGTATCCCCCCAACGAGCAGAACCGCGTCCGCATCCGCCTCGCGGACGTGCTCCGTTGCGTCGTCTCGCAGAAGCTGCCGCCCAAGGTGGGCGGAGGCCGCGTCCTCTGCAAAGAGGTGCTCTGGGTGACGGCCAGTGTGAAGGCCGCCATCCAGAATGGCAACACGGGCGAGATCTACCAGATGATGTGGGAGGGGGGCAAGCAGGGCATGATCACGCTCGAACAGGACCTCTTCCGGCTCGTGCGCGAGCGCAAGATCACCCCTGAAACCGGGCTCCAGTACTCGAACAACAAGCGCCGCTTCCAGCAGCTCGTCCGTGGCGGCTGACCCGTCGGCGGCTCTCGCCGCCTCGCCCGCCCGACCTGACCGGGGCGCCTCACGCGGGGTCGCCCCACCTCCATCCGACTCATGAGCGACACGCCCTACCCGACCGACCCTCACGAGGGCGACTCCTCTGACCCGAAGGGCCAGAACCCGATGGGTTCCGATCCCCTGGGCAGCGCCGACGATCCCCCGAGCGGCCTCTCCCCCGAGGGTGCCGACGCCTTCTTCGGCGGGGCCACCTTCGATTACGACGCGGACGACGCCTTCCAGCCCGCCATTGAGGCGTCCTCTTTCGCCGGGGACGCCGATGCGTACTTCGAGGAGGCCGAGATCTCCACCGAGGCTGACCCTGCCGATCCGTCCGGCGACGGGGCGAGCGCGGAGGCGGAGGCTCTCATCGCGTCTCCCAAGCCGCGCCGCCGCGCCCGAGGCCGCACGGCGAAGCCTAGCCGGTCGCGATCCTCGCAACTCGTGCTCGGCATCCAGGTCACGCCCACGCGGGTCCATGGCGTGTTGCTCCGGGACGAGGGCGACGGCCGATACAAGGCGCTGATGCAGCTCGCGCGAAGCCGCTCGCAGGGCTCAGATGACATGTCCGGCGCGATGACGCCTTCGGACGTGGGCACGGACGATCTCAGCGCAGAGTTCAGCGACGGGTCCGTCCAATTTGGCGCGGGTCAAGAGCTCGACTTTACGGGTGAGTTCGACGGCCTCGCAGGCCCCGATGTCGGCATCGACATGGGCGCCATTGGGGGTGCGCCGCGTGCCGTGGCTCAGCCCATCGTCTTCGAGTTGCGCGACATGCTCGAAGAGATCTCGCGGAATGGGCACGAGAGGCCTGCCATCGCCTTTTCCGTCGCTCCGCCGGACGTGGAGTACGCCGAGATTCTCGTCCCAGCCGACAAGAAGAAAAAGAAGAGCAAGAGGAAGAAGAAAGGCAAGTCCGAGGAGATCGTCACTGAGACGGTGAAGCGCGACAAGCTGGTCGCGCTGCTTCCGGCATCGGAGCCTGGCCGCGAGATCGACACCGACCGCGTCCAGTTCCTCCCTATGACGCCGCGCGAGGGACGTCCGCGCTATCTCGCCCTCGTCCCTCAACCGACCGACCCCGTCGTTCCAGCGCTCTCGATGCTCCGGGAGCAGTCGAAGCACCGTCGCACGGCGTTCAAGACGATCGAGTCTGAGGTCTCTCTTCTGACCGGTCTTTCCAGCCTCGTTTGCCCGACCGACCCCCACGAGAACACCGCGGTCGTTCGTGTGGGCACGGAGGACACGCTCGTGCTCCTGCTCTCCGGCGGCGTCCTCCACCACATGGAACCGATGCAGAGCGTGACGGCCTACGATGGCCCGGACACGATCTGCTCCCGTGTTCTGCTTCAGCAGGACGTTCAGGGCGTGGGCACGGTCCACAACGTGATCGTGCTGGCTGATGAGCGTGAGGAGGAGCTCGTGCAGGGCTTCGCCGCGTTCTACCCGGACGCTCGCGTCGCCAGCTTTGGTGCGCTGCTGGCGGACATGGGCATGACCTCCACTGGCGCCCGCGCCGAAGGCGAGGCTCCCTTGCCTCTGGCTCCGGAGAGCATCGAGGCCGCCGCTGCTGCGCTCGCAGGCGCCGCGGGCAAAGGCAGCCCGTTCGCCGACGTCAACTTGCTGCCGAAGGCACTCCGCAAGAAGAAGAGCCGCATCGATCTTTCGTTCGGCTGGCACACACTGGTTGTAGCTGTCCTGCTCTTCCTGAGCGTCGTCTACTTCATCGGCCTCTTCCTGGCGCAGACCAGCGACATCGCCGACCGAGAGCGCCAGCTTGCTGAGTTCCCCACCGAGGCGACCATGGCTGGGCCGCAACTCCAGGCTCGCATCGATAGCCTGCGCATCGTCCAGGCCGAAATCACCGCCGCTCTCGGCGCGATGGACTCGCTGCTCTACGGCACCGACCGCTGGACCCAGGACCTGCTCCGTACCTCGCGTGCTGCGGCGGCCTCGGGCGGCGTGTGGTTCGAGGAGTGGCAGCCTGCTGCCGGATCCATCGGTCTCACCGGCTACGCTACCAGCCGGGCCCGCGTCGTCAGCCTCGCGCAGCGCCTCGACGCTGTCATCGAGGAAGTCGTCTACAGCACCGTCCGCGAGTTCCCGGTCTACGACTTCCGCATGACCGTGACGTCGCCCATCGAACTCCCGCAGACAGCCCGCTATCTCCGCGAGCAAATGGGGGATGCCATCCCGCCGCCACGCGACGCCCTCTCCGGCCTTGATGCGCCTGCTCCAGGCGCCCCGCCGATTCCGGCGCCCGCTCCCCCTCCGCCCCCCGCTGACGCTCCGGCTGATGCGCCCGCTCCCGCCGACTCTTAACCCCGGAACCCCCTCCTCATGAGTAACGAGGTCATCAACACGCTCATCCTGGCTGGCTTCCTCGCCGTCGCTGCTGGGTCCGGGTACTACATCACCCAGAAGCAACAGCCCGCCGAGATTCAGGCGCTCGACGAAGAGATCGACGCCATCGAGAACCGGCAGGCTGATCTGGAGTCTCTCATCGCCGATGAGGCGGTAGCGAGCGAGGAGGCGGCTCTCGCGCTCCAGCGGTGGAACTCCCGCTACAAGGTGCTTCCCGCGGAGCTCTCTTCCGCCGATGTGGTAGCGTACCTGAACGCGCTCTCTGCTCGCGGCTTCCGCACCTTCGATCTCTCGCTTTCTGGGCAGACCCAGGGCGGGACGGCGAATTACTACACGTACCGTGTGACGGGGCAGGCTTACTTCGAGAGCCTCTTCTCGTTCATCTGGTACGTCGAGAACAACCGCGCGCTTTACCGGGTCCGCGATCTTCTGGTCACCAAAGAGGTGAGCGAGATCGAGGACGGCGGCGTGCAGCGACAGGTGGTCCTTGCCAACTTCCAGATGGATGTGGACGCGTTCTATGGTGGCCCGCGCGATGTCAGCGCCCCGGACAGCATGCAGGCATTGCCCAGCGCAGCCTATCCGCCCCGAAGCACGGCGGTCAACCCCTTCTATCCCTACATCCTCGAAAGTCTTCCCCCTAACTCGGACGACCTCGTAGACATCGAGACAGACAGCCTCGCGGCAGTCATCGGTGGGACCGCGGTCTTCATGCGGGAGGGCGACCCTCGCCAGCTCAGCACGGGCTCGCGCGTCTATCTCGGCCGCGTCGCCTCGGTGGATGCTCGCACGGCGCGTGTCGTGGTCAACCTGAACAAGGGCGGCATCCGGGAACGCGTGGAAGTGGACCTCAACACGGGCGAGCGCTACCGCCAGGCTCTCGGCGGCTCCACGCTCTCGCGTGGGCCGGTGCGCGGCCCCGTGATCGAGGATGCTCCGCCTGCCCCAGGCACGCCCGAGGCGGACAGCCATCCGCTCTATCAGGGCACAGATATCCCACGCACCCCTCAGACTGACGGCTGACCGAGGGCCCGCGCGGTGCCAACCTCCCATGGGGTGGCACGGGCTGCGCGGGTTTAGCCCTCGAACAACCTGCCGATACCTCCACCCCCGATTGCCGCCTTCCAGGCGAAGCCATGACCCTGACCCGCTCCACGATGCCTCGCTTCGCGTCTCGCCTCGCACTGGCGGCTCTCGTTGCCGCCGCCGGGCTTGTTGCCCCGCTAGTTCTTGCGGCCGAGGCCGACGCTCAGGCATCGACTCGTACCGTCCGTGCCTATATCCCGCCGGATGAACTCGTCTCGTTCCCTGCTGGAACCCCCATGGACGAGTTCATTAGCCTCGTCAACCCCACCTTCCGGCGTGTGACGGGGAAGAGCGTGGTGGATCCCCAGGACCGGGAGGCTGCCATCGGCGTCTCGCTCAACGGCGTGCACTTCATCGACGCCTTCGAACTCGTGCTCGACCGCCAGAACCTAGACTTCCGCGAGACGGAGGGCTACTTCATCATCGAGGAGCCTGCCATCATCGTGGATCAGAACGTGGTCTCCACCACGACGGACCAGCGAACGGTCACGCAGATCGACGCTGGCCCTCGTGCAGTCGGAGGGGGGATGGAGGCGGCTGATGTGTCCGCGCAGGATCGGGAGGTGCGCATCTCGGCCATCATCTTCCAACTCAACCGCTCGGCGGCGATGGACAAGGGGACCAACTGGGCGACCCTGTTCCAGCAGGGAGGTGGTCAGACTGGCGGTGGTGGGAACACCGGCGGCGGTACGGGGAGTGGTGAAGAGCAGGGCGTGGACTTCTTCGTAGACGCCGGTTCCTTCTTCGATGCCCTCGACGGTTTCATCCAAGCCAGCTCCGACCGTCTCCCGCTTACGCAACTGGTCAGCCTCTTCCGGTACTTCGAGGAGCAGGGCTTCGGCCAGACGCTCTCGTCGCCGAGCGTGACTGTCCGCAGTGGGCAGCAGGGCCAGATGCAGTCTGGCGAGGACATCCCCATCAACACCCGCGACTTCCAGGGCAACACGATCACGCAGTTCATCTCCACCGGTACGATCATCGACGTCAAGCCGACGCTGATCACCGAGGAGGTGGAGGGACAAGACATCGAGTTCATCCACCTCGACGTGAAGGTGGAGAAGAGCTCATCGCGCATCATCAATGGTAGCGTGGGTGTGTTCAAAAACGATGTCCAGACCCAGGTGATGCTGCTCGATGGCGAACAGACGGCTCTCGGTGGCCTCACCTCGACGGAGGAATCCTTCTCGCGCAAAGGCATTCCGCTGCTCAAGGATCTGCCGCTGCTCGGCTACTTCTTCGGGTACACCGCCCGAACGGAGACGCAACAGGAGTTGATCATCGTGCTCCAGGCGGAAGTCGTAGAGCCGCTTGCCAGCCGACGTGCTGAGAGCCAGCGCGATCTCCTGGACGAGGCTCGCGAGCGTGTCCGGGATCGTCTCAACCGCTTCAACGACGGCGCTGGCGACCGCCTAGAGGAGATCGAGGCTCTCGACCTCATTGAGACTGACGACGCTCGGGAGCGGTAGCCGCTCCCTTGTCCGATCTCTTTCGGGGGGCGTCCAGCATGGGCGCCTCCCATTTCATTTCGGTGGCTCCCTCCGCCTCGGTGCCGAGTCCGGCACGGTGGTCCGCGGTGCGTTGCGTGGTCGTTGCAAGGAGGGCTCGCAGTTTGAGTATCTCAGGGATGGTGTCAGGACAGACCTCATGCCGATGCACGGGTTGTCGTCTTCGTGGACAGGTCGGTAGCCCTGCAACCCGTGGAAGGGCGGCGATACTGAACCAACAGACGGGATCCTGCCCTCGTGATCCAGATGTGGTACCGGGGGATATGATATGAGAGTGCAGGTGGACTCTTATGCCGTGTCGGCTCTCAGCGTTGGTTCCGGGAAGACGTTCTAGCGGCAGGGAATGGTTCGGCCGCGAGTTCGCGTGGAAACGCCCCACCTCCACGTAGGAAGCGGGGCGTTCAGTCCGCGCAGGAGCCCGAGGCGGAGAGAGTCGGCTACTGCAGGTCGGCGCGAGCGGCCTCGATGGCTTCCACGAAGACAGTCAGAGGCTGGTTGCCATTCACGAAGCGCCCGTTGACAAAGAACGCCGGTGTGCCCCTCACACCGTTCTCATCGCCGAGTTCACTCTGCGTCGTTACGGCAGCGGAGGCGCCTTGGTAGGCCGGAGAACTCTCATCGGTCGCACAGGTCTCCCAAGCCGCGAGATCGATTCCCGCGTTTGCCAGTGCTGCGCGAGACTTGGCGATCACGTTTGTCGTCTCGATGACACGCTGGTCAGCGAAGTACAGGTCATGGAGCGTCCAGAAGGCGTCGTTGTCTTGCTGAGCGGCGCAGGTGGAGGCGATGGCAGCGGGTGTGGCCCATGGGTGGTTGCCGAGCGGGAAATGCGCATAGACGATCTTGACATCGTCTGGATACTGCTCTAGAACCGTCTCGATGGTGCTGGACGCCAGTCGGCAGTAAGGGCACTCGAAGTCCGAGAACTCGATGATGGTGACGGGAGCATCCGGGTTGCCACGAACGGGAAGTCCAGCGGTAGCCTCGGCGAGCTGGAGCCCTCGCTCGCGAGCTTCCTCCACAGCGGCCTGGTCGGCCTCGGTCTGTGCGGCGGCGAGGTCTTCCATCGTGCGGCTCGCGTCGATAGCCTCTGAGGCAATGAGGTAGAGGGCGGTATCGTCCCGGCTGATGAGGAATGGCTGCGGCGCTTGCCCATCGATCAGGATCTGTCCCTCGTCCATCCCGCCCGAGGCGGACTTGAGTGTGTCGATACGGATCTCGAGGTTCGCGATCTGAGGAAACTCGTGCTTGAGGTTGGCGATGATGCGAGCCTTTCGATCCTCGGAGTCGTCAGCGGTCTGGCTATTGGCCGGGCCACAGCCGACGAGGACTGCCATAAGCAGGACGAGGGGAAGCGTGCGGGGCATAGAGGTACAAGGGAGTGTGATTGCCCTAGACTACGCGTAGCGTGCGCAGTTCGTCTACAGGCAGACGGATCGATAAAGGACGGGCCTTGGCCGGGCCAGACATGCGCCCAAACGAAGAGGGCGACCTGCGATGAGCAGGTCGCCCTCAGGGCGGGCCGACGAGCGAGTGCACGCATGGGAGCACTCGCCAGACGGTTAATCGCTAGGCCTAGCGGCGAGAGGTGCCGGTTGGCGTGAAGGTTCCACAGGTGGCCGGGATCGAGTCCCCGCGACGGGCGCGGCTGTCGCCCGGACCCGGATCCTCCTTCGAGTCGGCGTTCGGGTCTTCCCCGAGGCCTTCAGCGCGGAGGCGCTCCATGTCGATGCCGTTGGCGACGTAGTAGTCGCGGATGGCATCGGCGCGAGCCTGTGAGAGGCGGAGCTGGTCCGTTTCGCGGTCGTCCGTGTAGGCACGGATCAGGACGCAGATGTCCGGGCAGCGACGAAGCGCGTCGAGGTTCTCATCGAGCAACTCGCGAGCGTTGGCCGTCAGGGCTGCACTGCCGAACTCGAAGTACACCGAGTTGAACTCGGAGACACTCTCGCAGAACGTGTCCACGACGCGAATCGTGGTCTCGCAACTATCGGAGCCGAAGGCGTTCGTGGCAGTCGCCGTGACCGTGTACTCGCCGACCTCGCTGTAGGTGTGAGTTGTCGGGAAGTTGGTGCCGCTGTCTGTGTCGCCATCGCCCCAGTTGACCGAGAGAGAGACGGGCTGCGAGGCGTCGGAGTTGACAGTACCGTTGAGCGTCACGGTTTCACCTGGGCCAACCTGGGCCGGGCTGATCCGGCAGGCCGTGAGGGTCGGCGGAATCTGCGGCTCAACGACAGTCACGACACAGGTGTCCATGTCGCTGTTGTAGTCGCCGACAGCCGTCGCGGTGACGGTATACGTACCGGGGGAGCGATACGTGTGAGAGGCACTCATGCCTGCACCCGTGGAGCCATCACCCCAGTCCCAGGAGACGCTCACTGGAGGCGTGGCGTCCGTGTTGGTCATCGCCATGAAGGAGCCGGACTCACCTTGGATCAGCTCCGCCGGGCAATCGAGGCGAGTGACCTCAACAGGCGTGTATGGCGCACGGAAGGCGTACCGGAGCCCGACGTTGTAGAAGCCGAGGTTGTCGTAGTCCGCGTCATCGCCGCGGGCCCCGCGTTCGGCCGCACTGCCGGTGTCACCTCCGGGGTCCACGCCGTCCACAGCGGAGTCGTCGAAGATCCACGCCACGTTGGCTTCTGCAGTGAAGGAGAACTGGTCGGTGAGGCGGAAGTCGAGACCGAGGCCGGCGAGTGGACCGAGTCCGAGCGGGCGCTCTGTCGGGCTGTCGCTACCGAGCGTCGCCTGTAGACCTAGGTTGGCATACGGCGCGATGGCCCAACCAGGGGTCGGCATGTAGCGCAATGCAGCGATGACGGAGGGCAGTGTCTCGCCATCGTTCACCTGGCAATCTGTGGAGCCGCTCTCGTCAGCGTCGCGGCAGAAGTTGACCGTGCGGTTCCCCGTGGGATACGCCTCGTCCAAGTTGATGTAGCGAGCGTACTGGCCTGTCAGGCCAAAAGAGAGGCTTTCCGTGAACTGGTAGCCGATCTCGAGACCGAACGCTGGACCGAAGTCTTGCGTCGCCCATGCACGGTTGCCCACTTCATCTTCGGGATCGTCGAACTCACCCGTCTGGTCAAGCTCGCCACCGTAGGTGACAGCGCCACCCTTGAGGGCGATGTAGAGGGTTTCGCTCGGTCGGATGACCTGCGCTTGGGCCGAAGAGGCGAGCAGCAACAGCGCCGTGCACCCGAGCAGGATCGAGGTAGTGAGACGCGAGTTTCGCGTCGTCTCCTGTCGGTTCAGTTGCATGGAGGAGGGGGTGTGGGTGAGAGGCGCGCCCGATTTTGAGGTGGACGGGAGCCGTGGTGAACGGGGAGTGCCGGGGAGGAGAATCGGCCAGTCAGCCGGATCTCCAAAGTATGCGAAGAGAATCGTTCGCTTGCAAGAAAAGCGACGGTCCGGCGAGCGTTGGAACGCAGCGCGTGATCGTTCGCAGACGAGAGGCGTAGAAGGGCAGGCGGGCTAACCGCGCAGAGGGCGGGCCGGTTCCGATCCTTACGGAGAGCGAAAGGGAGGAGAGAGCAAGCGGAAGAAAGGCCAGAAAAGCATTGAGGCCCAACGCCTTGGAGCTTCTTCTTCTCTCGTGTCCGTACGATCTAGAGGGACTGGACGTGTCGCTCCAACTGGCTCTTGAGGTTCGCCGCCTTGTTTGGATGCACAATGCGACGCGTAGCCATTCGATCAAGCTGTGCTTTGACCTCACGAAGCTTAGACTCTGCGATCTCACGGTCAGTCGTCGCGCGGAGGTCCTTCATCAGAGTGCGGACGCGGAGCTTATGCTGGCGATTGCGGAGGCGGCGGCGGGCATCCTGGCGGACGCGCTTAGCGGCAGACTTGTGCTGGGGCATGGAAAGCGAGGCGTGAGCGGCGCCCAGGCTCTTCTGGGCGGGGTTTCTGTCAGAGTTCAACGGGGCTGTGGATAGAGTCCCCGGTGCAGCCCACTAAGTTAGATGGCCCTCTGTGCAGAAGAAGCGAAAGCGCGCTCCTCGCGCCGTCTGCATCGAATCCGCGTGACAGGCGGCTACTTGCGCTGTTTCTCCCATGCTCGACTTCCTCCGAGACCTCTTCTCGCGCCCTGGTGCCTCCCGCACCGTCATCCTGCTGGAACCCGATACGATGAGCACACCTCGTCAGTATGAGGTGCGCCCAAGCTACGCGGCCTATGCGGCTGTCATCGGGACGGTATTGCTGGCGGCCGTCCTGATCGTTCTCGTGGTGCTGACTCCCCTTCGGCGTGTCCTCGCGGGACCCACTGCGAGCGAACTGCGCGGTACTGCCGAGGAGAATGCGTTCCGGGCTGCGGCACTGGAAGACTCGCTCTCCGTTCAGTACCGCCAGATCGCACAGCTTCGTGCTCTTATAACAGGCGACCTCTCGGACGAAGCCATGCTGGACCCGGATGCTATCGAGTTACCCGGGGAAGACGAGCTACCAGAGCTAGAAGACAGAGGAGTGCCAGGCGCCATCGCCTCGGATGATGAGCGCCCTGCGCTTCCGCTCCGTGGCCTTCGCGCGAGAGGGGAGGGGCCTGCGCCCAGTTCGGCTGCACAGGCGTACCTCTCCAGTCTCCGTCTCCCTGTCCCTCCACCGATTGATGGCGTGGTCTCGCGTGGATTCAACGCGGCCTCCGGGCATTTCGGGCTGGACATCGCGACAGACGAAGGGCAGCCCGTCCGGGCCATCGGCGAAGGCTACGTCGTCTTCGCAGACTGGACCGATGCAGGCGGGTGGACCGTTGCTGTGCAGCACGCGGGCGGCTACCTTTCGGTCTACAAACACAACGGGCGCCTGCTCAAACGAACCGGTGACCGCGTTCGGAATCGCGAGACCGTCGCGCTTTCGGGCGATACTGGCGGGGTGACGTCCGGGCCGCACCTCCACCTCGAGATCTGGCACGATGGGCTGGCGCAGGACCCCGCCGCGTTCCTGATCCTTCCTTCGCGCGGAGCCTGAGCGCCGCGTCCCACTCCACAGAGCCCCCGATGGCCCTTTTCCGCTCCAGCCCCGGCTCGCAGTCCGGATCCACCATGGCCAAGCAGCGCAGCGCCTCGCCCGTCACGTCCGCCGAACAGCACAACATCATCGGCTCCGGTTCTACTGTGGAGGGGACGCTCCGCGCTGGAGGCAACGTCCACATCTCCGGTACCGTCAATGGGAACGTGGAGGTGGAAGGGCGCACGGTCGTGATGCCAGGCGGTGTGATCGATGGTGAGTTGATCTCGACCAGTGCGGAGGTCGGTGGTCATGTCAAAGGGCAGGTCCGCTGCTCGGAGCGCCTCGTGCTCAAGCCGACGGCTGTCGTGGACGGCGACATCCAGACGGTAAAACTGGTCATTGAAGACGGCGCGACGTTCAACGGCCGCTGCCAGATGGGCGCGAACGCCGGGACTCGCACCGGCTCGCGCGAGGCCGCTTCCTCTGCCAGCCAGCGCCGCGTGCTCGGCTCCGAGGCCAAGGACGCCGCGTGAGCGACGACGCCCCCCGTGATCCGCACGACTCCTCCCGCCTCAGCCCCGAGGCGGGACCCCCCAAGCAGAAGGACGCTTGGGCAGACGCACCCGATGCCTGGGATGAGGCCGACCGCAGGTGGCAGCGCAAGTGGGAGAGACGAGAGGACAGCATCGAGTACGCGCAGGTAGAACCTCCATCTGCGGCCTACCGGCCTCAGAAGACGACTGCCAAGTCCGTCGCCTCCTCGTATGAGGACGGCATGCGCGAGGCGGGGCCGTACCTCACCATCGGTCTCCAGATCGCGCTCTCTATGCTCTTCTTCGTGGGAGGCGGATGGGCGCTCGACGAATGGGCGGGTACGAGCCCGTGGGGCATCCTGATCGGGACCGTTCTCGGGTTCCTGGGTGTCATGGGGCTCGTAATCCGGTTGGCAGCAGAGGCAGACGCAACCAAGCGGTAGCGCGGGCCTCGCGGGCGCAAGTCAGAAGGCCCCCTTCTAGGGCTTTTCACCCCCCCTTGCGGGGGCCTCCGCAGGGCGGCGGCTAGCTTGGTTGTCCTCCCGCTAAGGAGGCTTTTCTGATACCTGCCCCCATCGCCTCGATGTCTGCCCTCGCGAGCCTCTTGCTCGGCGCCGCCCTCGGTGCGGCTCACGCTCTGATGGGCGTGCTGACGGCGCGGCTCGCGGAAGGGAAAAGCTATCAGGTCTTCGCGGTCATCGCGCTAGGTGGAACGCTCTTCCGGATGCTCGTTGTGCTCGCGATCGTCGTTGGCATCTACCTGCTCGCGCCTGTCGAGATCGCGCCGTTCCTCGGCGGTCTCGGCGTCACGTTTGTCGTCGGCCTCGCGGCCGAGGTTCTCCTGCTCCTCCGTCGCTCCCCTCGGGCGTCTGCGTCCGAGACGGGCGCCGTTGCCACTTCCGCTTGACGCGCTCCATGCTGAAGCTCCCGTTCGGCCTCACCTTCGCCCTCTTTCTCGTCCTCGCGCCAGTAGCCCACGCGGCAGGCGACGACGAGCCGAAGACGCTGGACGCGGTCGGCCACACCGCTGACGGCAACTACCTCGACTTTCTTCCCATCGGCAAAGTCGAGCTTCCCCGCTTGTTCGTGACGCGAGGCGCCGATGGAGGGCTCCGAGTCGATGGCTTCGCCAACTCGACAGCGGCGATCCTCTCCGATGCGTACACGGTGAAGCCGAAGGACAGCGCCACAGCGTCGGTAGATGGCGCGACATCTGCCGCTCCGGTAGCCGATCCAAGCGCGGAGACCGAGGCCCTCAAGAGCGCCTACAAGGCAGACATCATCCCGGCAGACAGTGGCGAGATCGTCATTGACCTCTCGCCGACGCGGCACTTGCTCTTCGCGCTCCTCGCGATGACCATCCTTGGGATCACCTTCTTTCGGATGGCTGGGCGATACAAGAGAGGTGTCGGCCGCGAGACCGCCCCGAAGGGTGTCATCCAGAACTCCCTGGAGACCGTCGTTCTCTACATCCGAGACGAGGTCGCCCGGCCCAATCTGGGCGAGAAGACCAACCGGTACCTACCATATCTGTTGACAGTCTTCTTCTTCATCCTGCTCTGCAACCTGCTCGGCCTCGTGCCCTTCGGCGCGACAGCGACGAGCAACATCGCGGTCACGGCCGTGCTGGCGGTCTTCACCTTTGTCATCACGCAGATCGCCGGAACGAAGGAATACTGGGGTCACATCTTCAACCCCCCAGGCGTGCCCGTCGCGCTCAAGCCGATCCTGATCCCGGTGGAGTTCCTGGGCCTCTTCACCAAACCCTTCGCACTGGCCGTTCGTCTCTTCGCCAATCTCACGGCGGGGCACCTCATCATCCTCAACCTGATCGGGCTGATCTTCCTGATCCGGGTCGACTTCGGCGTAGGTGCCGGGTGGGGCACCTCGCTGCCAGTGATGATGATGACGCTGTTCGTCTACTGTCTGGAGGTGCTCGTGGCCTTCATCCAAGCGTACGTCTTCACCATGCTCAGTGCTCTGTTCATCGGCATGGCCGCGGCGGACCATGAGCATGACCACGACCATGCCGAGGACCACGGCCTCAGCGCGCATGATGTCGCTGTGGCTCACTCGAACGGTCAGACCGCCCACAAACTCCACGAGCGCACCGTCGGCACCGAAGCCGCGATGGCGTAGCGCTCCCATGCTGGCGGCCTCCGTCAGCGCACCGATTCACCCCCGGGCGCCCCGCGCCCTCTCGCACAACACCACCCTCACCCTACCCAGCGAAATGGACCCCCTCGCACTCGGTTATCTCGGCGCCGGCCTCGGCGCTGGCCTCATCCTCCTCGGCGCCGGTCTCGGCATCGGTCGCCTCGCCGCCGCTGCCCTCGAGGGCTCTGCCCGCCAGCCGGAGGCCGCCGGTGACATCCGGACGACCATGATCATCGCGGCAGCTCTCATCGAGGGTGCGGCGCTGTTCGGCCTCGTCGTCTGCATCCTCATGGCGCTCCGCGCGCCCGCCGGATTGTAGTGACGTCGCCCGGTGCTCTCGGAGAGCGCCGGGCGTCCCGTAATGCGCCCGGGAACGGCCTCCCGGTCCGCCTCGGTCCCTTCGCGGAGAGACCCGAGGCGGCGGGGGGCACCTCGACAGGCGCCGCGCCCTCTCTACCATGAGCTTCATCCTCGCCGCTGACCTCCTCGCGCCCAACGCCGGGACCGTCTTCTGGATCTTCATTGCCTTCAGTGGCCTGCTCTTTCTCCTGTGGAAGTTCGCCTGGCCCGTGATCCTCGGCGGCATCGAGGAGCGCGAGCAGCGCATCGAGACCTCTCTCTCTGAGGCCGACCGCGCGCTCGCCGAGGCGAAGCAACTTCAGGCAGACAACGACGCCGCTCGCCGTCAGTCCGAGCAGCAGGCCCAGGTCATCCTTCGCGAAGCCCGCGAGGAAGCCGACGCCGCGCGCGCAGCGGACATCGAGAAGACTCGCGCCGAACTCGCCGAGATGCGCGAGACGGCCCGCGCCGACATCGAGCGCGAGAAGCGCCAGGCGCTCGCCGCCCTCCGTTCCGAGGTCGCTGCACTTGCGGTTTCTGGGGCTGAGAAGATCCTCCGCAAAGAGATCGACTCGGCGACCCAGAGCGACCTCGTCGACGACTTCATCACGGAGCTGCCCAAGAATTAAGGGGGAGGAGGGATGCGGGAAGAGTTTCCGCCCCCCTCGCCCTTGCCCCTCATTTCCCATGAACCCCGTCGCCCGCCGCTACGCGCTCGCGCTCTACGAGGAGGCCCAATCCCAGGGCACCGTCGAGACTGTCGATGCGGACATCGAGACGATGCACTCCGCGCTGGAGGGCTCCCGCGAACTCGCGGCCGTCTTCGCCAGCCCCGTCGTCTCGCGCCCTAAGAAGGAGGCCATCCTCGGCCGCCTCTTCGAAGGCAAGATCTCGAACCTCACGATGCGGTTCGTCGGGATGATGGTCTCCAAGCAGCGCGAAGAGCTGCTCCCCGAGACCGTCCGCACCTACGCCGCGCTCCGCGACGAGCGCCTCGGCATCATCGAGGCGAGCGTCCGCACGGCGAAGCCGCTCTCGTCTGCCGAGGCGGACAAACTCCGCGCCTCGCTCGAGGCCCGCTCCGGCAAGACCGTCCGCATGAAGATGACCGTAGACCCGTCGCTCATCGGCGGGCTGGTCGTCCGCCTCGGCGACGTCGTCTACGACCGCAGCGTCTCGCACCAACTCAAGACCCTCCGCGCGAACCTCCAGGAGCGCGCTGCTGTCAGTCTCAACTAGAGGTCTCGCGCCTCCTCCTCGCGTACGGGCACAGCGCGCTGTGCCTCCACGACAACCGAACACACGAACATGGCCACCGCGATTCGCCCCGACGAAGTCACCGCCGTCCTCCGACAGGAGCTGGGCGGCTTCGACGCCGACACCGACGTCTACGAGGTCGGCACCGTCCTCCAGGTCGGTGACGGCATCGCTCGCCTCTACGGCCTGAGCAAGGTCCAGGCAGGCGAGCTCATCGAGTTCCCCGCCTCCGGCGTTACCGGCATGGTCCTCAACCTCGAAGAAGACAACGTCGGCGCCGTGCTCTTCGGCGACGCCGAGAGCGTCAAGGAGGGCCACGAGGCGCGCCGCACCGGCCGCATCGCGAGCATCCGCGTCTCCGAGTCCATGCTCGGCCGCGTGGTGGACCCGCTTGGCAACCCGCTAGACGGCAAGGGCGCCCTCGAAGGCCCCTTCTTCGAGATGCCCATCGAGCGCAAGGCGCCAGGCGTCGTCTACCGCGAGCCCGTCACCGAGCCGCTCCAGACCGGCATCAAGGCTATCGACGCGATGGTGCCGATCGGCCGCGGCCAGCGCGAGCTCGTCATCGGCGACCGCCAGACGGGCAAGACGGCTGTCCTCGTGGACGCTATCCTCAACCAGAAGCGGACCCACGAGACGGGCGACAAGCCGGTCTACTGCGTCTATGTCGCCATCGGACAGAAGGCCTCCACGGTGGCCACGCTGCAGGCCGCGCTGGAGCGCTACGGCGCGATGGAGTACACGGTGATCGTGAACGCGCCCGCCTCGGCACCGGCGCCGTTCCAGTTCATCGCGCCCTTCGCGGGCGCCTGCATCGGCGAGTACTTCCGCGACACCGGCCGCCACGCCCTCTGCATCTACGACGACCTCTCCAAGCAGGCCGTCGCGTACCGCGAGGTCTCCCTGCTCCTCCGCCGCCCGCCGGGCCGCGAGGCGTACCCGGGCGACGTGTTCTACCTCCACTCGCGCCTCCTAGAGCGCGCCGCGAAGATCATCGCCGACGACGGCATCGCGAGCCAGATGAACGACCTCCCGGCCGATCTCCAGGGCAAGGTCAAGGGTGGTGGCTCGCTGACGGCGCTGCCCGTCATCGAGACCCAGGCCGGTGACGTGTCCGCGTACATCCCCACCAACGTGATCTCGATCACGGACGGCCAGATCTTCCTGGAGTCCAATCTCTTCAACGCCGGTGTCCGCCCGGCCATCAACGTGGGCATCTCGGTGTCTCGCGTGGGTGGTAACGCGCAGATCAAGGCCATGAAGAAGGTCTCCGGCACGCTCCGTCTGGACCTCGCGCAGTATCGCGAGCTGGAGGCGTTCGCGAAGTTCGGCTCCGACCTCGACCCGGCCACGCAGAAGCAACTCAACCGTGGCGCCCGCCTCGTGGAGGTGCTCAAGCAGCCGCAGTACGCGCCGGTACCCGTTGAGGAGCAGACGGCCGTCATTTACGCCGCCGGTCAGGGCCTCGTGGACGATGTCCCGATCTCCAACATCAAGGCCTGGGAGACGGACTACCGCGAGGCGCTCCGCCTCAAGCACCGTGACACGCTCGACGCCCTCCTCGCCAGCGGCAAGCTCTCAGACGAGATCACGTCCGTCTTCGAGCAGGAGGCCCGCGACATCGCGACCCGGTACACTGGCGACGCCGTCACTGCGTAATCATCCGCAGGGACATGCCGTCGGTGTGTCCCTGTAGAGATCAATCCCATGGCTTCTCTCCGCGACATCCGCAACCGGATCGGCACGGTCCAGAACACGCAGCAGATCACCCGCGCCATGAAGATGGTGGCGGCGGCGAAGCTGCGGAGGGCGCAGGAGCGGATCTTCACGACCCGCCCCTACGCGTTCAAGATCCGCGAGATGATCGGGCATCTCCGTCAGCGGCTGGACCCGCTCGCACACCCGTTCTTCCAGCCGCGCGAGGAGGTGAAGAGCGTCCTCTTTATCGTCGTTACGAGTGACCGCGGACTGGCGGGCGCGTTCAACAGCAACCTCCTCAAGGTGGCCGAGGCGCGCATCCGCGAGGACTACGCCCACCTCGGGCAGGAGAACCTGCACGTTCTGGCCGTCGGGCGGAAGGGCCACGAGCACTTCGCCAACCGGGGCTACGACCTCGTCGGCGACTTCCGGGGTGCCTTCAACGACCTCCGCTTCCCCATCGCGGGCGAAGTCATCGACCTCGCCGTGGAGGGCTGGGAGGACGGCCGCTGGGACCTCGTGGAAGTCGTCTACAACGAGTTCCAGAACACGATCTCGCAGAACCGCATCGCGGAGCAGCTGCTCCCCATCCCGACGGAGACGTTCTTCACGCCCGTGATGGAGAAGGCGGAGGATGTGGAGTCCGAGACCGAGGCGGAGGCAGCCGAGATTGAGTACCTCTTCGAGCCGAGCGCGCAGGCGCTCTTGGATCGCCTCGTGCCGGAGTACCTCCAGTACCAGCTCTGGCGCGCGATGCTGGAGAGCAACGCCGCCGAGCAGGGCGCCCGCATGGTCGCGATGGAGAACGCCACGACGAACGCAGGCGAGCTTCTCAAGGACCTCCGCCTGACCTACAACCGCGCCCGCCAGGCCGCCATCACGACGGAGATCATCGAGATCTCGTCCGGTGCCGAGGCGCTGCGGCAGGCCACCGGCGGCTGATCCTGTCCGCCGACTCAACGGTTTCGAGGCCGGATGCCCCTGGGTGTCTGGCCTCTCTTCGTTTCAGTGCTCCCCGCCTCGGCACGCTCACCGAGGCGGAGGACCTGGCGGGGTCTGCCTCGGTACTTCCGCGGAGTTCCGAGGCGGGCTACTTCGATCAGAGCGCGAGCAGACGGATCGTACCGCTCCCACTGCCGACGCGGATTGACGCGCCGCCATCGCCGAGTCTGCCGCGAGCCTCGCGGCGTTCCTGCCGACCCGCGAAGTCCAAGTCACCGTCGATGCGGACCGAGCCGCCGTCGAGGTCCACATCGAAGCCGTCGCGGTCATCGAGGCGGAGGGTGACGCTGCCCGAGCCGGTGTCGAAGACGGCCCGGCCGGTAGCGATCAGCGCGAGATCCACGTCGCCGGAGCCCGTGTCCACGGAGACGGTCCCGTTCTCCACCGTCCCGATCTCGACATCACCAGAGCCCGTGTCGATGCGGACATCACCGCGCAGGCGGTTCGCCTCCACGTCGCCCGAGCCGGTATCGATCAGAATCGTCTCGCCACTCACGTTCTCCAAGGACACATCGCCCGAACCGGTGTCGATGCGAGCGTCGCCGTTGATGGAGGCCATCCGGATATCGCCGGAGCCGGTGTCGAGGTTGACAGAGTACTCGCGCGGAATCTCGATGGTGACCTGGAACGAAGCCTCGGTGCGGCTCCAGCGGCCCCAGCGCCGAGGCGGGCGAGTGCGGACGATGAGGTCCGAGCCAGAGGATTGAGCGGAGAAGCGGCGGCGCTCGAACTCGCGCTCGGTATCGCGTCCGCGGCCCTCTACAGTCACGCGGGCTCGGTCGCCGCGCGTGGTGCGGACTGTTACGTTCTCGTTGCCGAGGTCAAGCCGAAGCTCGCCGCCTGCTCGGACGCGAAACGTCTCGTCAAAAAGCACATCGCCAGGTGCTTCTGTCAGAGAAGAAAGAGAGGCGGAAGAAAGAGCCGAAGCGGTAGTAGGAGGCGCCGCGATCGCGAGAAGGAGGAGGGCAACAGCGAGAAGGGGGAAGGAGTGAAAGCGCATGGGGTGAAAAGAGGGGACGCGCTGCGGACGGACACGAGCCGAGTGAGGTTACAAGCGGTGCGAAAAAACCCGCATGTCCCGCCACTGACATTCTCCCGAGATGGAGGAAATGGAACTCTGCGTGACGAGCGCCACGGCGGTTGCCTCAGCGCCCGTTCGCACCCTAAGTTCGCGGCCCCACGGAGAGGTGGGTGAGTGGCTGAAACCACCGCTTTGCTAAAGCGGCGTGCCCTTCACGGGGTACCGGGGGTTCGAATCCCCCCCTCTCCGCCGTGAATTCTGAGAACCGGCCCCTGTGGCGTCACAGGGGCCTGTTTTGCTTCTGCCGGGGGCGGATACGGGGGCGGTTTTTTTGGGGCATGCTTGTTTGCACTCTACCTCCCCAGCGTAGGGCACTTTGAATTGCGTCAGGGGTGCTCCTACCGCTCGTCGCGCCTTCTACGAAATGCAACCCCAACCGGCTCGTCCGAATCGTAGCGCAACGGCTGTCGAGTGGGTCGATTACCTCGTAAGACACGCAGTTGACGTAGGCGCGAGCGACATTCACGTGGAGCCTAGCGAACGCGATGTGCGGATTCGTCTTCGGCTGGATGGTGTGCTCCGCGAGGCTGAACGTCTTCCGGTGAGCATAGCCTTGGGAATCGTCGCGCGGATCAAGGTGCTCGCCTCGCTCGACATCGCGGAGAAGAGACGGCCGCAGGATGGGCGAATCGCATTCCGACACGGTGCCCGAACGGTCGATCTCCGAGTCTCGGTCCTACCCTCCACGACGGGGGAGAAGGTCGTGCTCCGCGTTCTTGACCGTGACGCCGTGCGACTTGATTACGAAGCGCTCGGTCTCAGAGGCAAGGACCACCACCGGTTGACCGATGCCCTGGCGAGGCCGCACGGCCTGGTGCTCGTGACGGGTCCGACCGGGAGTGGGAAGACGACGACGCTCTACGCCGCACTCTCATCTCTCGACTCTGAGCGGCTCAACCTCCTCTCCGTCGAGGACCCTGTCGAGTATGAGCTTGACGGCGTGACGCAGGTCGCGGTACGAGACGATCTCGGGTTCGGGTTCGCGGAAGCCCTCCGCTCGTTCCTTCGTCAGGACCCAGATGTGATCATGGTCGGGGAGATCCGTGACGCGGAGACAGCTCAGATCGCCGTTCGAGCGGCGTTGACAGGGCACCTCGTGCTCTCGACGCTCCACACTAACGACGCGCCGTCTGCCCCGGCAAGGCTTCTTGACATGGGCGTCGAGTCGTACCTCCTCGCGGCCTCTCTCCGGCTCGTGATCGCGCAGCGTCTCGTCCGCTTGCTGTGCGAGGAATGCTCTGAGCCCCTCGATCCTTCTTCCTCAGAAGCCGAGATGGCTCGCGCGCTCGCCGGGGGCGACGGCGACTTCCGCCAGACACTCGGCTGCAACGCATGCGGCGGAACGGGCTTTCGAGGACGGACGGCTGTCTTCGAGACAGTAGAAGTGGACGAGGCGTTCTCGACCCTCGTCTCCAATGGCGCCTCAGCAGCTGAGCTAAGAGCCTGCGCCTACGAGGCCGGAACTACAAGGCTCTCGGCGGGCGCCGCCCGTCTTGTCTTGGATGGCCGTACGTCTGTTGCGGAGGCTCTGCGCGCGGTGGGCGCATAAGCGAAGAGTAGCGGGACAAAGAGATCCGTGGGGCAGAACACATTCGCTTTGTCTGCCCGCGCGGGTGCGGTATTCTCTGCCGTCTCTTTTCCCCGTTGTAGGGTCTAGGCGTCGTGCTCCGTTGCACTCTCTTTGCCCGCCTGTTACTCGGGCTTGCACTTGTCACGCTCTGGTCACTCAGCGTGGGGACCGTATCTGCGCAACGGGTTGTCGACGTACGACGAGGAGCACTGCCGGAGTCAGCGTTCCGAGAGATTGAGACCGTCAACCTCCGGAGCGCGGATCTCCGGGATGTGTTCCGCGCCATCGCTGACGAGACCGGATTGAACGTTGTCGTGGACGATGCGGTAGATGGCCGGGCGACGGTCAACCTCGCTGGTGTTTCTGCGCTAGACGCCGTGCTCTACCTCGCGGAGGAATACAATCTGTCAGTGGAGCAGTCTGGACCCGTGCTCCGTATCCGTCCAGCAGATCCCGAGCCGCCCGCACCGCTGGCAGTAAGCGCCGAGGGTGGTCGCCTAAGCGTCGACTTGCGCGCAGCCGATCTCCGCGAGGTCGCGCGTCGCATTACGGAGGAGACCGGTGTGACGGTTGTGCCTGGCGCAGGCGTGGAGGGGGTGATTAACGCATTCGTGGAGGGTCTGGAGTTGGACGCCGCACTCACGGCCATTTTCGAGAGCAATGGCTTCGTCGTGCGCCGAAGTGGAGAAGGCACGGGCCGGGTCTACACGGTCGACTACCTCTACGACCTCGCCGAGGCCCCCGACGCCGCCTCCCGGCAGGGGCTCTACGTCCGCACGGACACGCTCGGCCGCTTCGAGCTCGATCTCCGAAATGCCTCCGTCGCGAGCGCCGTGCGCGAGATTGGCCGCCGCTCGTCCGTCGGTGTGACGGCCTACACCGTGCCACAGGGTCGGGTGACGCTCCAGGCCTCGGGACTCAGCCTGGAGGACGCGCTCGGTGCTGTGCTCCGGGGTACGGGCGCGTCGTTCCGCCGACAGGGCGCGGGCTACGTCGTGGGATCTGCCGAGGCGGACGGCGTCATCGCGACGCGGATGCTGACCCTCGGCTACATCGATGTGGACGGAGTGTTGGAGCTCGTGCCCGAGGCCGTGCGTCAGGGCGTGACGGTGCAGGTCGTCCCCGAGCAGAACGCGCTTCTCGCCACAGGCCCCAACGACCGGATCGAGGCCGTGGCGGCGTTTCTTCGAGAGCTCGACCGCCCGCCGCCGCAGGTCTTCATCGAGGCAGTCGTGGTGGACTTCCTGGACAGTGAGGCGAGCGAGCTCGGCGCCTCCTTCGGGCTCGGTCTCTTCGGGGGCGACTCCACCGGCACCCGGCTTCCGACGGGCTACGTGCTGGACGGCCTCGGGTCGGGCGCGTTCGAGGCGCAGGGCGACGGCGACGACGCGAACGAGGTGCTCGACGCGCTGGGCGACGTGATCGGCGTCCGCAACCTTGGACGCCTGCCGCAGGACTTCTTCTACCGGATCCGAGCGCTGGAGCAGGAGGGCCGCGTCGAGGTCCGCTCGCGCCCCCAGGTCGCGACCCTCAACGGCACCCCCGCCGTGCTCTCTGTCGGGACGACACAGTACTTCATCCTGCGGAAAATCACGCCCATCGGCGTGGGCGGGAATCAGGTCATCACGCAGGAGGAGACGCGCTTCGAGACCGTCGAGGCGAATGTCTCCCTGCAGGTGACGCCGTTCGTGGGCCCGGACGGCGTCGTGACCGCCGTCATCGTGCCGGAGTTCTCACAGCCCATCGGCAGCTTCGATCCGACGCTTGAGGTGCCGCCCACGATCTCGACGCGTCGAATCGAGAGCACGGTTCGACTCCAGGACGGGGAGACCATCATCCTCGGCGGGCTCATCGAGGACCGCGACGTGGTGGATGACCGGAAGGTGCCGATCCTCGGGAGCATCCCGCTCCTCGGTCGTCTCTTCCGGAGCCGGGTCCGAAGCCGCCGCCGGAGCGAGCTCGTGATTTACCTCACGCCACGGGTGTTCTACGGCGGGGAGGACGAGGCGGCGCGCTGGCAGCGCCTCGCACGTGAGCTCGATGTCACGGACTCGCCGTTCGATGAGGCGGCGGGAGAGCCAACGCCGGAGGCAGGAGAGGAGGACTCCGGTCAGGAGCAGCCGTGATCGGCTTCGACCGTGTAGGAGCCGCCGTCGTAGCAGGCAGCGCGTCGGTGCGCTACGTCGAGCTTTCCGCGCGCAGGGGGCGGATCCGCGTGCGCCGCCAGTCCGAGGTGGCCATCGGCCCGGGCGGGGTGGACGCCGCGTTGAAAAAACTCGCACGGGCCGCCGGGTCGCGGTTCGTAGCGACGGCGCTGCCGGAGGGCGTACGGGGCCCCGGCGTGACCCACGCGCCGCCGCTCGCCGACGACGAGGATCGGAGGGAGTGGCTGGAGGCACAGGCGGCAAGTCGCATGGGACCCAGCCAGGTCGGTGCTGCAGGCCTCGTGGAGACCGAGCGCGGCGCATGGGCTCTCCATGCCTCAGCGGACGAGGAAGCCGTGCACGACTGGACGACGCAGCTGGAGCGAGCAGGCTTCCAGGTTCTCCGCATGGGGGATGGACATCTGGAAGCCGCCTCGCCGCTTGCGGCCACGGGCGCCCTCACCGAGGGCACGGTCGTCGTGCAGAGCGCGAACCCGACCACGGCGGACCCGACCACGGCGGACCCGACCACAGGTCGCGCGACGCGCATCCGAGTGGAGCAGGGGCGTCCGGCTGAGGTCGTCTCGGGGCGGTCCGTCTCGGGGGAGGCGTCAGCGGTCTTGGCCGAAGTTGCGACTGCCCCTAGTCCTCACGTCGCGCTCGGCGAGGGGGCAGGGGAGGCGGCGCGCGAGCTGGAGTCAGTCTATGGCACCTCCGCGCAGGTGGCGACCGTGCTGGAAGACGCGCGGGGCGGTCCCCTCGGCCCAGAGTGGGCGCCCGTCGTGGGGCTTGCGCTGGAGGAAGTGTACCCTGGGCTGCGGGTCCTGGAAGTGGGAGATCCTGAGACGACCCAGGCCACGAGGCAGGAGGCCCGTGCGTCGCACTCGAAGCGCCGCGTGCTTGCACTCGCCGTCCTCGCGCTCGTCCTCCTCGGCGGGGTTCGCCTCGGCCAAGCGTTCGTAGACCGAGAGCTGGACCGAGCGGACGAGGCGCTCCTCGCGCAGGCCGACGATCTCGTAGCGTTGGGGCTCGCACGGTCGCGTGTGGAGCGGCTCCGAACGCAGGCAGGAGGTGGCGAGGGGCGGACGGCCATGGCGCTCATCTACCAGGCCGTCGGCCGCGCCCTCCCGGAAGGGGTGTGGTTGGAGTCACTCGAGGTCGAGCCCGACGGTCGCCCCAGTGAGGGCGGCACAGGTCGTGCCCTTCGCGTGACGGCCTTCTCAGTAGATGCGCTGGGGGCCGAGGCGGCCGTGGAAGCCCTCGCCACCTCGGGTCGTGTCTCGGACGTGCGCCTGCAGTACATCGAGCGCGTGCAGCCTGCGCCGGGGCTCCCGGAGGGCCTCGTCCGCTTCGAGGTAGAAGGCGAGACCCAGTGACCGTGCCCCCTATGTTTGGATCATGACGGCGACTCGCTACCCCTCTTCCCCGGACGCCTCCGAGCGTCCGGACGGCTCTCAGCCTAAGGAATCGGGCCGGGACACCTGGCGCTGGGCGCTCTGGGGCGTGGGGGTGCTCCTCGCGGCGGTCGTCTTCCTGGAGGTCCTGCCCGGCGTGGCCGGGATCTGGCGCGACCTCGGGACGCTCCGGGCGCGCGAGGCCGACGTCGAGCGTGCGCAGACGGCAGGCGCCGAGATCGTCCGCCTGGATGCAGAGGGCGAGCGGCTGGAGCAGGCCCTCGCGGTCAGCCTCGGCGTGGAGGGTGCGCAGTCCAGCGCCACGGCTGTGGGCCCGCTCGGCGCGCTCCGTCAGTCGGCCGCCCAGGCAGGTGTCCGCGTGATTCGCGTCGAGCCGGACGACGATGAGGTCGAAGTCCGCGTCGAGGGCGACGGGCACGCCGTCGGGCGATTCGTGGACGAGCTGGAGCGAGGTGCGCGTCTCGCCCGCGTGCAGACGCTCGCGGTCCGAGGGCCGGGCACCCGCGCCAACGCCCAGACCGAGGCGACGCTGATCGTGGAGTTTGCCGAGATCGGGAGCGTCACAGCGAGTCCATGAGCACGCCCACCGCCCGAGAACGACTTAGTCAGAACCGCCCTCTGGTGGTCCTGCTCCTCGTGGTCGCGCTCGGCGTCTGGGGTGCGGTGGGATACACCGTTTGGACGGGCACGCGCCCTCCGGAGGCACCTGTAGCCACGAGCGGGCCTGTGGAGATCGAAGCCAGCACGCGGCTTGCCGAGCGCTACGAGGGCGATTTCTCCGACCCCTTCGCGCCTGCCGCCGTAGCTCGCTCGTCCGGAGAGGAGACCGTGGCTGTGCGACCCGCAGACGAGGACCCCGAGCCACCGGGCATGAGCGACCTCGACGCGCTCCGCCAGTTCCCCGGAGGAGGGGAGGCCCGGCGGGACGACCCGCCGCCCCCGCGCGAGCCCGAGGTCGTCTGGCGCCTCCGGGGCGTGGTAGGCGACGCCGCGATCCTGGAGACGGACGACGGCCTGACGCGCCTCGCCCGCGTGGGGGACTACCTGGGGGACCACGAGGTCGTCACGGTCGGCCCCGAGGGCATCCGCCTCCGGACATCGACCGGTGAGTACGACGTGCGCCTCCGATGAGTGAGCGGCTAGAGAGCGGACTTCAGGTGACGGGACCATCGGCCCGCGCGGCGTCCGCGCTCCGCACCGCCGCACGCGAGGACGATGGTTCCGCGATCCTGACGGCACTCGTCCTCGCGACGGTCTCGCTCACGCTCGCAGGGTCGGTCCTCGTCTACACGGTCGCACGCGAGCGGCTCGTGCTCCGAGACGGGGAGCGCCTGGAAGCGGTCTACGCGGCCGAGAGCGGGGTCCACGCCGCGCTGGCCGCCCTCCGCGCGGGAGACCTGGGTGTGGGGGAGGAGGGGACGTTCGAGGTAGCGCCCGGGTGGGAGGCGCAGGTCGCGACCCGCTACCGGGGAGGACGAGTCGAGCTCGCGTCTGTGGTGGGCGGGCGGTGGAGCGAGGCCCGGGTCCGGATGGAGGCCGCGCGCGAGCCGCCAGAGGAGGCCCACGCTGCCTTCGCTTTCGGGGACACGCTGAGCCCCGTGACCCTCGCAGGTCGCGCGACGATTCGAGGACCGGTCCTCACGGGGCGCCGGGGGCTTGCCGCGCGCACGCTCCAGGGGCGTCCCTTCCGGGGCGACGTGGACGGCGAACTCGTCGTGCGCGAGACCGGAGACCCGGTGCCACCGGTAGACACGAGGGCCTACGACGCGACCCTCGCCCGCCTCGGGCGCTGGCTGGACGCGCTCCCAGAGGACCCGCCCTCCGGTCTCTCGCCGCTCCTCGAGACGCACCCGGCCGTGGTAGAGGAGCGGGTGTTCCAGCCAGACACCCGCGTCCTCGTGGCCGCAGACCGGACGACGGTCCGAGAGGAGGACCTGGAGGGGGCAAATGGCCCCGTCGTCGTGCTGGGCGCGGGCGCGCTTCGGATCGCGGGGCCACTCCCGACCGGTAGCACGATCGCAGCGCGTGGCGTACTCCGGGTCGAGGGCGCGGCACGCGGCCAGAGTCTCCTCTTCTCCGGCGAACGTGTCGAGGTAGACGGACCCACCATGTTAGAGGCCGAGGTCGTGGCCCGCCGCTCGGTCCGGATCGCAGGTGGTGCGCGGCTCGTGTATCCCTCGTCCGTCTACGCGGCACTCGAGACCGGTGACGAGTCCGACCAGGTCGTGATCGAGGCGGGGACGGTCGAGGGAACCGTCCTCGTGCCCGAGACCGACCTCGGCGGCCCGGCGGCTGTCCGGCTCCGCATGACGGAGGACGCGCGGGTCGTGGGCGCCGTCGTCGCACTCTCCACGGCCGAGGTGGAGGGGCAGATCGAGGGGAGCCTCTTCGCGCAGCGCTTCCGGTTCTTCTCATCACCAGCGACGTTTGTGAACTGGCTCCGCGACGCGACGATCGATGTCCGCGCGCGGCCCGAGGGCTTCGTCGTGCCCGTCGGGGTGGGGGAGGGGCCGGAGCCCTTCGTGCCGCTCCGCCGGGAGGTCCGCTCGTCGTTCATGTCTCGAGAGGGCCGATGAGCGCGCGCGTTCCCCAGTTGCTGCGCGCGCTCCAGTCCTGGGCTCAGGGGGGAGGCCGAGGTGTGTTCCAGGAGGAGGACGGCTTCACGCTCGTCGAGACCGTTGTGGCGACGGTGATGATCGTGGTGGCCCTCTTGCCGCTCGCGACAGCCGTGGTCTTTGCGACCGCGCGTCCGGAGGCTCGGCTCCAGGCCGAAGCCGCAGCCATGGCGCAGAGCGAGCTGGAAGACATGCTCGCGCAGGACCCGGCGGTCTGGCGAGAGGCGGAGCTAGTAGAGGACCTTTGGCGCGTCACGCGCGAGGTCGCGAGGGACGGCGAGCTCGCCACCGTCACCGTCCACGTACTGCGTGGCCAGGCAGCAGACACTCTCGCCGTGCTCCAGGCCTCCCGCCTCGACCGGCCCTCCGTGGACGTGCCCGAGTGGGCCGAGCCCGAGGACGACCGATGAGGACGCACGACGGTCAGAGGACACCCCATGCGCCGGATGGAGAGAACCATCCGGACAGCAGTGAGGCGGGCTTCACGCTCGCCGAGGCTCTCATCGCAATGACGCTTCTCGTGGCGCTCGCAGGCTTCGCGTTCTCGGCCTACGCCCTCGCCTCGCGTGCGGTCACGCGCTGGGACCAGCGGACGGACCTGGAGGACGCGGCCCACGTCGTGCGCCAGCGGCTCGCGCTCGACCTCTTCTCCGCAGACCGCGTCCGCGTGGCGGCGCCCGACTCGCTCCTCGTCTGGACCGCCCCTGCCGGGACCGAGGCGGACGGACGCGCGTCTGCAGAGCCTATCGTCTTCTACGCGAGAGACGGCGCTCTCTACCGGAACGACGTGCGGGCGCACCGCGAGGCGATCCGCCTGGAGGCCTTCGACGTGTGGACGCGCACGGCGGACGGGGACAGTCTTCTCGAGGCGGGCTTCGGAGAGGCGGATGAGATCACGCTCGTGGGAGCCCGTGTTCGCCTGGCGCTCGACACGGCCACTGTCACGCGCGAGGTCCGTGTCGCGCTCCGCCCGACGCCTTCTTGGCTCGACCGGTGAGACTTTCTCCTCCATGAGCGATCTACCCCCAGCTCTTAGGTCTTCCTCTCGCTCCTCCAGTGGCACGGAGGCATCCGCGTGGAGCACGGACCTCAGCGCCCGCCTCGGGGCGCGGTTGGGCCGTCGGCCCTCGCTCCGTGCTCGCGCGGAGGCCATTCGAAGCCTTGCCGTCATGGTCTCCGCCCGACTCCCGGTCGTGACGGCACTCGGAACCGTCGCGAGGCAGTCCACGGACACGCGCCTCCAGGAGGCGCTCTCGGCCGTGGCCGCGCGGGTCCGAGGTGGGGAGAGCCTGGCGGACGCCTTCGCGCGTCGCGAGCGGGACCTCGGGGCGCTCGCCACAAGCCTCGTCCGGGTCGGCGAGGCCTCGGGCACGCTGGATGCGGTCCTCCTTCGCTTGGCGGACGCGCTGGAGCGCTCAGCGGCCCTCCGCCGACAGATCCGCCTGGCGCTCCTCTACCCGGCGGTCGTCCTCGTCGTGGCCGCAGGAGCCGTCGCGTTCCTGCTCGCCGTCGTCGTGCCGACGTTTGCAGATCTCTTCGCGGACTTCGACGCCGAGCTCCCCTGGCAGACGCAGGCCCTCGTCTCGCTCTCCGAGGGGCTCCGAGGGGGGCTCTGGTGGATCGCGATTCTAGTGGTCGCGGGTGTTGTGCTCGCGCGGCGTGCGCTCCGATCCGAGAAAGGCCGCGCGCACGGGGAGCGGGTGCTCCTCCGGGTGCCCGTGGCAGGCAGCCTCTACCGAAAGGCGCTCACGGCGTCCTTCTGCCGGACGCTGGCGACGCTCCTCGGAGGATCGGTCCCGCTCGCCGACGCACTCGGGGTCACAGCCGAGGCGACGACGAGCCCAATGGCGCGAGATGCGGCGCGCACGCTTCGGAGGCGGGTGGTAGGCGGTGGCTCCCTCGCCGACCGCCTGAACGTGGCAGGCGGCGAGACGCTCTTCCCGCCCATGGTGGCGGATCTCGTGGAAGTGGGGGAGGAGACGGCGCGGCTCGACGAGATGCTCGCGCACGCCGCCTCGCACTACGAGCGCGAGGTAGACGGTGCCGTGGACGCGCTGGCGTCGGTAATCGAGCCCGTGCTCGTTGTGGCACTCGGCCTCGTCGTCGGGGCCATCCTCGTCGCGATCTATCTTCCGATGTTCGACCTCGTGACCACCATCGAGTAGAAGAGCCCTTCCGAGTAGCCCGATGCCGAGTAGCCCGATGCGATCTCTCCTTCCCCGTCTCCGTCGTGCCACGCGTGGCGTTGCCCGCGATGAGAGCGGCTTCTCACTCACTGAGCTCCTAATCGTCGTCGTGATCGTGGGGATCCTGGCTCTCCTCGCCCTGCCCCGGTTTATGAGCGTCACGACGCGCGCGAAAACGACCGAGGCGAAGCTGGCACTGAAGCAGGTCCACACGCTGCAGCAGGCCTACCGCCTGGAATACGAGCGCTACGCGGACGACTTGGCTGCCATCGGTTACGACGCGAACGCGCTCGTGACCGAGGACGGCACGGCGCGCTATGCTATCCGTGTGGAAGACGCGAGCGATCAGGGCTACATGGCGGTCGCCGAGGCGGTCGTGGACTTCGACGGTGACGGCACGCTGGACGCGTGGGAGGTGGACGAGTCCGGGGCCATCCGCCAGCGGACGGCGGATTGACGCTGTCTCTGGACTTGGTTCTTCTGACCCCATTCTTTGGTCTTGAGGGGACGGAGACCGCACGGACGGTCGCGGCGCTTCTCCTCGTGACGGTGGCTGCAGTGACGGACCTCCGCGAGGGACGCATCCCGAATGCGCTCACACTGACCGCTGCTGGCGTAGGTCTCGTGCTAGGCGTCCTCACTGGTGCCATCCAAACGGCGGTGCTCGCCGGGCTCGCGGGAGGTGGAGCCCTCTTCGCGGTGCGCCTCCTGGGGCATGCGCTCTACCGCCAGCCCGGGATGGGCTGGGGCGATGTGAAGCTCGCAGGCGCGCTCGGAACCATCATCGGATGGCCCGTGCTCTGGGCGCTTTTCCTCGCGGCTGTCGTGGGATCTGTGGTGGGGCTTGGGCTCCGCCTCCGCCCGCGAGATGCCCGGGGACACAACGGGAAGCCGAGGCCAATGCAGATCGTGTTTGCGCCCTTTATCGCGGTGGGGTGGGCTCTCAGTATCGCGGTTCCGCCATTTGGAGTGACATGAAGCGCTGGTAAACGATTGCATTGTTAGGGTAATGAAAAGACCCTTTGCATTCGGGTGAGAAGGATGGTAGCGTGTGAGTCGCCTCTTCTCGGTAAACCTCGCGGGAACCAAGCAGAGGCGTTTGCCGGAACGGTCCCGAAGCTCATATGCACGTCTCCACCGTCGCTTGTTCGCTGATTTCGAACGTGTCGCGACGGTCGGTTGGTAACAGAAGAGAGGCAAGCCTTTGGCTCGTGTGCGCTATCGCGGTGGCGCTTCTGGCTGTAACGCCCGCCTTCGCGCAGGATCCCGATCAGACGGATCCCGTTGTTCGCCTCAATGAGCACATCACACAGCCCGAGGCCACGACGTTTGAAGCTCCTGGGCGAGCGACTGTCGACGCGAAGGGTGATCTCAACCTCACGGTTCCGCTTCTGAGCTTGCCCGGACGGGGCGGGCTCGGGTACGACTTCACGCTGACCTACAACTCCGCCGTTCCGTACGATCAGCCGGACAAATGGGTCGGCCTCGGCTGGTCGCTCCCGATACCATCAATCTCTCGTACGCCATCGGGAGGGCTCGTAGGTGGAACGGTTGGGGATCCTGATGACCTGCACGGCGCAGTGGACTACGTTGACGAGGGGTGCCAGCCTCCGGACGAGTTCTCGGTCTCTGTTCCCGGGCAGGGGGGAGGGAGTATGTCGATGGTGGTACTGGGCAGTCCTGGGTGTCACCGGGATACCCCAAACCCACTCCCGACTCACGTTACGGACGCTGCAAAGCGGGCAAAGAACGACGAGCGAGCGTTCATGCTTCATGAGTACCGCCCGTGGGAGATTATCGGGCAGATCAGCGACAGTGGCCGGGTGGAGGTGCCTGCTCGGGTCCTGACCAATTCCAGCTCGCTTCCCGTGCCGTTCGTGACGCAGCGCGTGAGGACGACTCCGAACGGACCTGACTCGACCGTTGTCGACGACTTCGAGCGGTTCATCGTGACGACCGACGATGGCACTCGGTACGTCTACGAGGCGCCGACGCTCTCGACCTTCATTACGCCGGAGTACGTCTCCGGCCTCCTCGAGCTTCGTGCGGAGACCTACGTCAATACGTGGCGTCTCATCGCGATTATCGGCCCCGACGTGCCGCTGCCGTTTGCGTTCAGCGAGGCGAGCGATCTCACGCTCTCCAGTATGAACACGGTAGCGGGGTCGTGGGTGCTCTTCGAGTACACGGCTCCTGTGGCGTTCTACACTGCTCGGTGCAGTGTCGAGCCGAGGCAGGGGGAGAACGCGGATGTCTGCGACGATCGGCCGAACGCGATCCGCCAGTACCGGTACCTCTCCCGCGTAGTCACGCCCACTCACGAGGCGATTCTTGATCTGCCCGCGATCTCACAACTCAGCCACACGGGAGGAGTAGGGGCTCAGCCGGGTGCCGGTAGTGTGATGGCCGCAGATCATACTGGGGCTGCAATGGACTGGTACCGCGCCCCGGCACTGGGTGGCATCGAGTTGAAAGACCGGCATACGGGGGCTCGTCTGTTCCGCGTGGTCCTCTCGCACAGTGATTCTCTCGGCCTCGCGAGCTCCCGCGATGGGTATCGTACTCTCGAAGAAGTCCGGTACGAGGGGCCAGACGGGGAGGAGACCAGCCGGTTCGCGTTTCACTACCCGACGGACTCCGTACAAAACCCTGGCTGGATGCCCGTTGCAGAGCGCAATGATCCGCTGGGTGTGGATGAAGCTTTCCTCGATCACTTCGGGTTTTATCTGGGCGGTACGGGTCTAAAGCGGACCGAGGCACCCAAAGACTCCACCAGTAGCGCGATCTGGAACCTCCGGGCGGTGACGTTCCCTACGGGAGCCCGCGAGGAGTACGCCTACGCGAACGACCGGATCGGCAAGGCGGAGGGTGAAGGCCTGCCTTTCATCGAAGAACTAACTCTGACGGAGGAGGCGGATTCGAAGGTGCCGTACACCGTGTGCGAGTCACCGGCGCAGACGTGCGACGCACTCGATTATGACTTTGCCACATGGTGGCAGAAGCAGCAGGGAGGCAGCCGGGTCACAAGCATCCGGCGGACCGCAACCGACGGAGGGGACGACCTCGTGACGACCTACACGTACGGCCGTGGGGTGGCGTCCGGTGTTCCGTCTGGATTCTGGAGCGCGAGGGAGGTTGGGCTCCAGTTTCAGCCCCGTTTTGAGTACTCCGCGCCGTCGCGGGGAGATGCGGCGGTGTACTACGAGTGGGTGAAGTCGTTCGAAGAGGATAGCCGGTTCGAGATCCGCGCCTACTTCACCTCGGAGTCCGAGCCCGAATGCCCGCCAGCGTCGCCAGGCTGCCGCAAGGTCAACCCCATCACGTCCGTTCGCTTCGACTACAAGGTTGGAAGCCAGACGCGTCCTTTCCATTCAGCAGTCGTGCGGGGAAACGAAGGGCTGAACTGGGGTGAGATGTACTACCATGAGGTCGCCGCACAGGGGGACGCGCTGGTCTCGGAGCAGATCCGTTTTCTGCCCATCTCGCCTGCGAAAGTGTTTTCCTTTGACTCTACTCAGGTCTCTCTCGGGTGGCGGTCGCCGGACAACGTGATGGAGACCATTGACACGATCTGGGGACGGGGAGATAGCCGGAACGGATTCGGGATGTTTGGGAAGCGGACAGTCTATGAGCGGGACGCAAACACCTTCTATCCTGTGCGCATCCTGGAATCCACGGACGGTGCCTGGCGCCCGGTAGTGAACCCCGAGCAGCACGTTCGGCGGTTTCGCGTCACAGAGCTCACGCGCCCGGGGTGGCCGCTCGCACCCGACTCCTCTGGCACGTACGCCCTCCTCGAGGAGCGGAACCAGATGGCAACCGTCCTAAGACAGGATGCCTACGTGGCGGACGTCGCGACCCCTACAGGCCGGATCCTGAGGCAGACCGTCAACGGATGGGAATGCAATGGCGGCTTCGACTCATCATGCGGCACGACTGGCTACGGGGAGCAAAATCCGACGGGGACTCCCTACTGGTTGGGGAGCACGATTACCGAGTGGGACTCGACCGCCTACGGCACGGGATCACACGCGCTTTTGCCGAGCCGTTCGTGGCAGTGGAAGACGGATCTGCCGGATGCGCAGGCGGACCGACCGGACTCCAACTACGCATGGTCTGGACCGTCGCCGGGAGCGGACTGGGTGCCCGGATCTGAAGTCACCGCGTATGACAACCGAGGACTCCCAGAGACGATCGTGGGAGCGGACGGTACGACCGTCACGCTCGCCTACGAGCCCGACCGGGATCTGGTCTCTCAGGTGACGGTGGGGACAGGGAGCCCGTCCGTCACCCGGAACGCGACCTACGACGATTGGGGCCGCGTGACGACGATCAGCGACGCCAACGGCCTCACGGGGACCTTCCGGTACGACGGGGCGGGCCGTCTCGCGGAGGTGCTAGGGCCGGACGGCCTCGTGCTCTCGTCACACACGTACCTCTATGAACCGCGTCTTGCGTCGGAGGTGCTCGCCTATCCCATGGGCAACCTGCTCGCGAACGGCAACTTCGAGCAGGGGGACCCGGACATCCCAGTGCGCCCGAGCAAGTGGGACGAGAACACCTGCGGAACGAGTGCCCGTACCGAGGGGGAGGCGGCTCTCGGCTTCCACGCAGGCTATGTCTCAGGATCGACCGATTGCTTGGCGCAGACAGTCGACCTCAAAGCAGGCGAAGCGTACGCGCTCGTGGCGTGGGTGAGAGACAATCACGGGGACGCTCGTATCAACCTTGACGTCGACTCTCCCGGGACAGCGACACTCGTCGTGGAGCCTCGTGCGGGGTTTGGCTCCACGCCTGTCTGTGACGGGGATGCGTCGTGCGAACTCGCCCATACCTCTCCGAGAAGCAGTTGGCATCGCACCTGGGCGCTCGTCACGCCGTCGGAGGATGCTACAGTGTCGGTCTTGTTGACCACGGCTATCCAGGGGGTGGAGTTCGACGCGGTGACGCTCGCGGCTGTCCCGGTGACGGTCGATCCAAACGACGACGATGCCGTGCTGGCCGCCTTGCAACCTCTCGCGACCACGACCTCTTTCAACCCGCTCGCGCAGCCGGTGCAGACGGCCGTCACCTCAGGGGCGTACGCAGAGAGCGAGGTGCGCCTCGCGGGTATGGAGTACTCCCGCTACGGCGACGCCGAAAAGACCTGGCTTCCGTACGTCTCGAGCCTCTTCACAAAGATGGAGGCGCTGGATGACGACTTCCTCGGCGGCGCCGAGGCAGAGTGGGGCGTGGACAGCCGCCCGTACAGCGAGGCGAAGACCGAGCTGGCCCTGGAGCCGCGGGTAGTAGAGCAGCTTCCGGCAGGAGACGGGGCTTCCGACGTCGTGAAGACCGAGCACCGGATTCTCACCTATGAGCGGGGGCCCGGAGACCTCATCGCGGCGCGGCTCACGCGGACGTTGACTGCGGATCAGCGGACGCATGATGTGATTTCGAACCTGAGCGGTCACACGCTCGAAGAGTCCCGCTACACCTCTGTCCCCCTGGTCCGTCCCTCGTCAGCCCCAACGTTCTCTCTCTCTGTCGATCCAGACTCGACAGGGCAGAACAACATCGTGAATGTCGCGTGGGTGTCAGACACGACCTCGTTCACGGCCGCGTACTCGGGCTACGCCGTCTGGGACGTAGACCTTCAGACGAGCGGATACGGAATGGCAGAAGTCCGCCTGTACGAGCGGACGAGCGACGACACCGCCTGGCGTGAGCTATGGTACGAGCAGGCCGCGAGCAGCTACTCCACGGGAAGCCACGAGTTCGTGGGTGTGAACGTTTTCCATGTGGAGGCTGGGCGGAAGTATCGGGTCAAGGTCTCCGCCGCCCGTCCGGAGCAGCCAGACGATCCGACCGAGGAGCCTTGCGGTACATGCAACGGGTCAGCTACTGCGGCCGTTGATGTCTGGCAGCCGTCCTCAGATAGCGATGACTTGGTAGCCACGACGCGCTACGAGTACGACCCTGCTGGACGACTCACCCGCGTGCTACCGCCGAACGCGTTCAGAGAGGGGGCGACAGCGAGTGACTGGGCGACGACCTATACCTACGACTCCGCAGGACAAGCGCTGACCACCAACACGCCCGACGCGAACGCCGACCCGACCAAGACCGACGACCCCGATGCGACCTTCTCCTACGACATCGTCGGTCGGCTGCGGTTCTCGCGCGACGCGAAACAGATCGCCAAGGGCGACCTCGTGTTTACGACCTACGACGATCTCGGACGGCCGACGCAGTCGGGAATCGCAGAACTGGGCAGATCCTACAGTGGCTCCCTCGCGCCTTCGACGTTCGCGGAGGTAAACCCGGACGTGAGCTACAGCTTCGAGTCTGACGCGGACACCTGGATTCAGGCGTACGCCTACGACGCTGCACCCGACACGCTAGAGGCGCCCTGGAGTCTCCATGCTGCCGACATCGCGGCGTTCTATGGCTCTACGCCTCGGTTGGTCGGCCGTCTCGCGGCGGAGGCGTACCAGTCCGCGGGCACGTGGCAGACGACGCTCTACCGCTACGACGCGTACGGCCGCGTGGAGGCCCGCCTCGTGCTGACCGAGGGCTACCCCGTGGGCGAGGCGTTCGAGTACGCCTACGACGCAAGCGGGCGGCTCTTGCGGGAGAGTGTGACCGTGGGAGACGACGCCTTCACGCAGCTCTACCGCTACGACGCCTACGGCAACCTGGACCGGGTTTGGGCGCGCGCCGACGGTGACGATACCGTGCCAGCCACTGTCGACCTCGCGTACTCGCACGACATCCGGGGTTCGGTGACGGAGACGAAGCTGGGCGAGCAGGCAGACGGAACCTGGGCGGAGACACTGGCTACTGGGTACGACATCAGAGGGCGCCTTGTCGCGCTCGGCGACGAGGCGATTGAGCCCGATTCCTCCTCTCAGCAGACGAAGGCTGCGCCGTACAGCGCGCGGCTGACCTTCGCGCCAGGGGGGCTGATCACCGAGGTGGAGCATCGGAACCCGAATGCCGTCTATGGGAGCACGGCAGACGCTCGCGGACGGTACGTGCTGGACTACGATGGACTCGGGCGTCTGGTGGACGCGACGTGGGAGGAATATGCTGGGATCGGCGTCACGGTTACTGACAGCACCTGGTCTCAGACGGCGGGTACCTGCTCGGCAGAGTTCAGCGTGAACGGGACACCGCCAGTCTCAGAAGAACAGACGTTCACAGCGACGGCTGACGCGCCGGATGCCACGTGGAGCTGCGAGTTGACCTCGTTTGTCTTCGACGGTGATCCTAGCACCGCGACGTGTACCATCACACACGTCGGCTCTGGAGATGTCCTGCTCGACGCCTCGTACACGAGCGACACCTGGAATGCGTGTGACACCGAGGTCGTCACGTCGTCTGCTCCTGTCGTTGATGGAGAGCAGTACACGATCCGCGTGACGGCCTCTCATCAGGACCGGTCACGTGCCATCGCTCGTGGCACCGTGAAGAGGGAGACCATGGCTGCTGTGTTCACCGAGACGGCGGGCTTGCACGAGCGGATCGGGAGCGCGACCGAGAGCGGCTACGATTCCAACGGCAACATCCTCTCGCTCAAGCGATGGGATGAGACGGGTGCGATCATCGACACGCTGCGATACGAGTATGTCAAGAACGATAGTAGCTCGACTTTCAACCGACTCACACGGGTGACGGAACAGGGCGGCTGGACGGGTCGCGACACCCTCGCGTGGGATGCGGAGACAGAGCGGTTCTACTACGACGAGAACGGGACGCTCGTGCGCTCGCAGGTGAAGGACCCGGTGATGAACTGGACGAACGTGTACCAGGTCACGCAGATGGACGAGCAGAACCGCCCGACGGTGCTGACGACACAGGTGCCGGGGGAGCCGAAGCTCGTGCACCGGTACCGGTATGGCTCCGGTGGCTGGCGGGTGTGGAAGGAGACGGACCTAGAAGGCGGCTGCCAGGGCATAAGCTGCGTCGGGGTCTTCTCCTCCGAACGCCATGTCCGAGACGGGGACCGGCTCCTGGGTGTGCTGGACAGTCAGGGCAACGTGAAGTTCTGGAACATCACCGGCCCTGGAGGCGTGACGCCGCTGGGACGACTCGAACGCGGCAACGTGACACAGGCTGGGGTGAGCATTGACCGGGAGACGGCGATCACGCGGACGGAGAACCGGATTAATAGCAAGGGCGAGGAGAAGACGGTGGAGCGTGTCGCAGACGAGTTTGAGGCGCTCGGCGTCTCGACGGCGGACGCCGATTCATCCGCGCAGGCCATGGCGGATGCGGCCGCGGCGGCAGGGTATGCGGTGGAAGCCTGGATGCTGGGGGTGAATACCCCGACGCACGTGCGGGGGGCCATCGAGAGCATCGACGAGGCGGCGGGCCAGGACGACGCGGCGGCGAACGAGTACCTCGCACGTGTGAACGATGACGTGGGGCAGGTGCTATGGACGTACGGGAACCCGTCGAGTAACTGCCCGAGCGCTCTGACGCAGTCGGAGTGCCAGGACGCGGTCGAGTCGGGCGGTGCTGCTGCGGCGGCGTGGGCGGCGAACCGCGTGGGGGCCGAGGTGGAGGCAGCGACGACAGCGGGTCCAGACACGACGGTGACGACGTGGGTGCGTCGGTACTACGTGACAGACCACCTCGGGAGCGTGCGCG
>JBCDKM010000005.1:0-255710 GCA_038746605.1 Bacteroidota bacterium | reverse complement strand
TCCATGCTGAAGCCCCAGGCTTCGAACTCGCAAGTCTCCTCGGAGTCGTTGACGATCTCCATGACCATGCGGACGAAGCCGCCTTCGGAGCCGACGACGTAGTCCGTCACAGGCGAGAGCGCGATCGTGAGATCCTCGCAGGAGGCGCCGGCACCTTCGCCGGTACCCGTCAGGTCGATCCGGTACGGACGACCACCGACGATCTCGTTGGTCTCAGGATCCCATTGGGCGAGGACGTTGTCGCCGTTGGGAGCGCTGGGATACTCGGTCGTCTCGAACGCGTCCTCTTCGAAGATGTCCTCGCCCGCGGCGTTCTTCGCGTCCACGTCCCACTCGGTGACACAGAGCACGTAGTCACCCGGATCGAGGCCTCGGCCCGTGAGAGCACCAGCCGGGATCGTAGAGAACAGACCTGGCGTGTCCGGCGTGTCGTCGTTGAAGACGGCGCCTTCGAGCCCTGCCGTGAACAGCTGGAGCTGCGTGTCGAGGTTGAGCCCGTCCGCGTTCGGCGGGGAGTTCTCGGTCGTCGCGCTGAAGGCATCCACGTCCGTGATGGTGATCGCGTAGCAGTCCGCGAGGTCCACACCGGGGTCGATCTCGCCGTTGATCCGCTCCACGAAGCCCATGGCGTTCTGCGGGGCAGCCGCGAGGGCGTCCGGGGCGTCACCGTTCTCGTTGACCGTGTCTCCGACCTCAGGCGCCGGGCCAAAGGCCACGTCGTCCCAGTAGTACGTGCGATCCGGGGACGCTGGCGGCGCCGGGTCGAGGTCACACGTGAAGTCGAAGAAGATGGTGGCCTTGTTGTAGACCGCGTCGAAGTCGATCGGCAGAGCGTTGGGCATCGGGTTCGCGAAGTCGAACTCGATGAACTCCCAGGCACCCGCCTGCGTCGTCATGGCGAGGGTTTCCACGAAGATCTCAGGCGCGCCGACCTGCTCCACCTTGAACAGGACGCGAACGCCCGCCTCGGGGGACCACACGCGGACACTCATCTTCGTGTCGCCAGGGGCGAACGGAATCGGGTCCACGAAGCCGGTCACGTCAGCGACCGTAGTGCCAGCGAAGCAGGCGCCGTCACCCGCGCGGAAGGTCTCCACGACGGTGTTGTCGGCATCCTCCGGATCCGGAACGAGCATCGACGTGGTGCCCGCGAAGTCCTGGAGCTCGTAGGGGATGTCCTCCTCGAAGGTCACGGGTAGCGTCACCATCGGGAACTGCTCCATGATGTCACCATCGGCGATGGCGAGGAGCTGATACCCGTTGGTGGCCGGAACGTCGAAGGTGAACTGCCCCACGACACCCGTGAAGGTGAAGGGACCACCCGGGATGTCCGTCCCGTCGATCATCGAGTCGTCCGCGTTCGGCACACGAAGGGTGCCGTCCGCAGAGCGGTCGTTGACCGTGTAGTTGGTGGACGCCTCGAAGGTGCCCATGTCCCCAGTGGTGTTGTTGATCACCTGGACCAGCTCGGCCTCGTAGGCTTCACCGTTGGCGTTCAACTCCGCGATGTTGATCATCTGCGGGGCTGGGACCGGACCGGTGCCGTCCACGGAGTAGCTCGCCAGATCGTCGTTGTTGATCTGGAAGAGCCCGCGGAACTCACTGGTCGTGCCGGTGATGGTCACGCGCGTTCCAGAGGCAATGGTGCCGTCCGCGACGTCGTCGAAGAACTCGCCGCTGGTCTGGCGGATGGTGATGGCGCCGGTAGCATCCTGGACATACGCGAAGGCGCCCATGGCGCGCGTCACGGTGCCCTCGATGGTCACTTCGTTGCCAGTACCCGCTGCGCGGGCGTCCGCGATGGGCGTCGCCGGGATGTCCCCGAGGCCGGTCATGTCGAGCTGGTAGGTCGTACCACCGACGACCGCGTTGAACTCGAACCAGGAGGTGAGAACGTTATCACCGTTGGGTGCACTGGCGAACCGGATCGCCCGGCCCGTGCCCTCTGTGGTGAAGATGTTCTCGTCCGCAGCGTTCCGCGCGTCGATCCGCCACTCCGTGATGCAGATCACGTAGTTGCCAGGAGCGTAGTCGGCGCTGGAAAGCGTACCGGCAGGGATCGTGGAGGTGAAGTCGGGGCTCGCGCCGCCAACGGTGTCATCGTTGAACACGACACCCTCGAGACCGGCCGTGAAGAGCTGGATCTGAGAGTCGATCAGCGGATCCGCCATCGTGTTGGCCGTCGTCGCGCTGAAGGCGTCGATGTCCGCGATGGTGATCGCGTAGCAGTCCGCGATGTCGTTGGGCTCCATCGTGCCGAGGATCTGGTCGACATCGCCCGTGGCGTCCTGCACACCTGCAAGACCATCGGGAGCGTCGCCGTCCTCATCCACCGTGTTGCCGCCGCCGCCGTTGCCACCTTCTGCGGCACGGGGGCCGAAGACGGTACCGGTGTATGAACCGGCGTCACCGTTGCCAAAACCGCTCACGACGACCGTGTACTCGACTCCAGCCATGTAGGAACCAAAGGCCTGAGCACCCGCCGTGCCCACCGGAAGCGGGGCGTCGTCATCCTGTGCGATCAGGTTCGCACAGGCATCCGATGGGTCGAAGTCGCTGTAGATCCCGACGTAGCCATCGTGATCCGGGAACTGCATGTCTACGATGTGGAGGCCGCTGACCTCAGGCGTGAAGGTGAACGTGTCGTAGGGCACGTTGCCGCCGCTATCTCCCGTCGCGACCACGCACGCTCCGAAGAAGTCCGTGCCGGAACGAGCGAACGTGGGGCCACCGACTGTCGTGCCGGATCCCATCGCCATGTAAAGCTCCGGAACCTCGGGAGCATCGGCCGGAGCCGGACCCGAGAGCTCGAAGGAGACATCGTCCACGAAGGTGCCGTCAGACGGCGCATCGAAGACCACGATGGAACCGATCGGGGATGCGGAGGACACGCCCGAGTGCTGGAAGCCCGTGGCATCGCTGGAGCGCTCCTGCGTGCCGAGAAGGTTGCCGTCGGTATCGAAGACCGAGATCTGGATCGGCTCACCGCCTCCGTTGAAGGAGATGAAGTCGAAGCAAACCGTGTTCGCACCGGGGCGGAAGTCCAGACGAGTGGCATCGCCGAAGAAGTTGGCGCCGACGCCCGTGGACGTGCTGGGGATGCCCGCGAAGCCTGCACCGAGGACGACGACGTCGCCTTCGAGGGCAATGGTGGCGCCCTGCGAGGCAACGACGAGGCCCGCTTCGATGTCACCCGCTGCGTAGACCGCACCGGACGTGAAGGAACTCAGCGGTGTCTCGACCGACTCGACATTGTCGATGGGAAGAACCGCTGCGTTGAAGTCCTCTGCGACGAGGGCCGAGGCAGAAGCCTCACACGCCGTCCGGTCCGCGAAGAACGTGACCGGCCCCTTGGTGGAGATGAGCGGATTGTATCGGCGGTGTGTCGTGACCGCACGGAGCCGGTCGACAACGTCCACAGGCGTGTCCGACAGCTCCGTAAAGCTGGTCGGCGCCGTCGACGTCTTGCCCGATTGAGCCATCGCAGTCGCCGAAAGCGCGACGGCGAGAGCGAGGACGGAAAGGGTACGTGAAAGCATGTAGCTGGGGAGGGTGTGAGAAGGGAGCGCTCGGTCACCGTGAAGTCACTGCGGCCCGGCAGGCCAAGTATACTCGCGCGGGCGGTCCTAACCCACCCTCCTTTCACACATCCTGAACCGCACGTCCCACTTTTCTACATGTGTGAGACATGCGTCCCAGAACAGAGCATCCATCGCCCGTTGTACGGCTCCCTGCCTGTTCCCGGGAGGCTACCGAGGCGGGCTAGCTGCCCGCCTTCGCTAGCGCCGCAATCAGATCGGATCGAGTCAGGATGTGAGGCACGCCATCTGACATCGCTCGTACGAGTACGGCGCCCGCCTCCAGATGAGACGAGAGCCCCGCAAGACTCACGTCCGCCTCCACGACGGGGAACGGAGCGCCCATCACCTTCGAGACGGCTGCCTCCCGACTCTCGGGATCTGCGACGAGGTGTTCCAAGATGCCTCGCTCGGTGAGACTGCCGACCTGTGCCCCGTCTGGATCCACCACAGGCAGCTGGCTGATGCCATGCTCGGTCATCGCAGCGACCGCCTCCGCGAGTGTCGTGCTCGGAGCGACGGAGACGACTGCACGGCCTTGGCTGGCGAGCACGTCACGGGCCGTCAAACGCGGCTCCTCCTCCAGGAATCCGTTCTGACGCATCCAGTCATCGTTGAACGTCTTCGCGAGGTAGCGGAAGCCATTGTCGGGGAGGAGGACCACCACCACGTCCGCCTCGGTGAGATCGTCACGATGGTCGCGGAGCCAGTCCAGCGCGCCGGCCATCGCCATGCCGCAGCTCTGGCCGACGAACAACCCTTCCTCTCTCGCGAGGCGGCGAGTCATCTGCATGGCCGCTTTGTCCGTCACCCGGACGTAGTCGTCCACGATCTCGAAGTCCATGTTGCCCGCGAGGATGTCTTCCCCAACGCCCTCAGTCGCGTACGGGTAAATCTCGCTGTCCTCGAAGACGCCCGTGTGGAAGTAGGTGTAGTACACCGAGCCGTACGGATCTACCCCGATGGCCTGGATGTCCGGCTTCTGCTCCTTGAGATAGCGCGTTGTCCCGGAGATGGTACCGCCGGTACCCGCTCCCGCGATGTAGTGCGTGATGCGCCCTTCGGTCTGCTCCCACAGTTCGGGCCCCGTGCTCTCGTAGTGCGCCTGCGCGTTAGCAGGGTGATCGTACTGGTTGGGATAGAACGAGTTGGGGATCTCCTGACTCAGCCGCTTTGCGACCGAGTAGTAGGAGCGTGGATCCTCCGGCGCGACGGCCGTGGGACACACGATGACCTCTGCACCGAGCGCCTTCAGCGAGTCGATTTTGGCCTGGCTCTGCTTGTCCGTCGTGGTGAAGATGCAGCGGTAGCCCTTCGCGATGGCGACGAGCGCGAGTCCAAAGCCCGTGTTTCCGCTCGTGCCCTCGATGATCGTCCCACCTGGCTTCAGGAGTCCCTTCGCCTCGGCGTCTTCCACCATCGCGAGGCCGATTCGGTCTTTGACGCTCGCGCCAGGGTTAAAGAACTCCACCTTCGCGAGGACGGTGCAGGGGAGGTCTGCTGCGAGCGTGTTGATCCGCACAAGGGGCGTGTTGCCGATGGTGCCGAGGATGGTGTCGTGCCACATGGGGAGTGCAAAAGCAGGAGGCTTGAAGGTGCCCGCACACTGCGCGTCCGTCAAGCGAACTCCCGACGAGGCGAGCCCATCTCTACCACCCTACGTCGTGTGAAGACGACGGAGGTCACGAAAGATCCGACACTTCCTGCCGATACCCTCGAGCGGTCCCACAGCCGACGTAGTATCCTCCGCTGCGTCTTCCCCGGTGCACATGGAGGTTGCCACCACCCCTCCGGTCAGTTCTCCACTGCTTATCGCCGCCGATCTCCTGACGGCGACCCTTCGAGCCAACCAGACGGTCGGCGAGACGAACGAGGCATGGGACAAAACCTTCGGACACGGAGACTTCTGGGCGCGGCTTCCAGAAGACGATGCCCGATTCGCGCGGGAGTATGCGTCGGAGGCCGGGCGCGGCCACCTCGTCTCCCATCAGGTGTTCCTCGTTCAGGTAGACGATGACGAGCCGACGCCGGTGTTGCTCCACTTCCACCCCATCCGCCTCGGCGAAGCCTCGGGCGGTCGCTGCCCGGTGCTGATCACGGGCGAGGTGCTTCGCGAGCCCGTCTCATGGGCACGCGAGCAGACGCGACGGCGTCGGATGGAGGTCGTCGGGCAGATGGCGATGGGGATGGCTCACGACTTCAACAATCTCCTCACCACGATTCTGGGACACGCGGAGCTGCTTCGAAGCGGGTTTGCGAGGGCGACCGATGCGGCCCTTTCAGAATCGGTGAGTGCCGTGACGCGCGCGGCGAAGGACGGCGCGAAGCTGGTCAAGAAGATCCAGGCGTACCTGCGCCACGAGAAGCGCGAGGCGGTCGAGACGGTGAACGTCGCGACACTCGTCGGCGAAGTGGTGACGCTGACGCGGCCGTACTGGTACAACGAGCCACGCCGTCAGGGCATCGCCATCGAACTCGACGCTGACCTCGCGCCCGTCCCCCCCATCGAGGGCTATCCGGCGGAGCTTCGTGAGGTGATGGTCAACCTCGTGCTCAACGCGGTCCAGGCGATGCCGGCGGGCGGCTCGATCTCCGTTTGCACGCGCCGCGACCAAGACCGGAACGCGGCCGTCGTAGAAGTTGCGGACTCAGGGGTCGGAATGACAGGCCGCGTCTTGAAACGAATCTTCGACCCGCTCTACACCACGAAGGGCACCAACGGCACGGGCATGGGGCTGGCTGTGGCACAGGGCATCGTGCAGGAGCACAACGGGCGGATCGAGGTCGAGAGCGAGCCCGGACAAGGCTCCACCTTCCGACTCGTTTTTCCTTTCGCGCCCAACGCTCCGGTGAACGCTCGCCCCTCTCGCGCTGTCGCACGCCCCACAACCTCTGGAGGACGGGGACTGCGGTTGTTGATCGTGGACGACGAACCGATGGTCCGTACGATCACGTCGAAGCTGCTCACCCTTCGGGGGCACAGCGTCACGGCTGTCCATGGCGGGCTGGAAGCACTCTCAACGCTCTCTACCAGCGCGTTCGATTGTGTCGTGACGGATCTCTCGATGCCGGAAATGAGCGGGCGCGAACTCGCGGCGCGCATCCACCAGCGCGAGGACGCGATGCCGGTGGTCCTCCTCACAGGCGACACAGACCCCGAGGTGGACACGGACACTGTCGCGGCGGTCGTCCGCAAGCCGTTCGACGCCGACGCGCTGGACCGTGTGTTGCGAGGCCTCGCCTAGCCGCGCTTCCTCGGGAGCAACTCAAGATCCACGCGGGCCGTCCCGGCACGGAGCATCCCCAGTTCCCGAGCGGCGCGCTCGGACACGTCCAACACGCGATGCCCGGTGAACGGTCCCCGGTCGTTGACGCGCACGATGACACTCTCCCCCGTGGACGAGTTGGTCACGCGGAGACGCGAGCCGAGCGGGAGTGTTCGGTGTGCCGCCGTGAGGCCGTTCGGGTCGAAACGCTCGCCGCTGGCGGTGGGGTTGCCTGCGAGTTCACGGCCGTAGTAGCTCGCCTCGCCCGATTGGATGAGTTCGCCCGCCTCGGTGCCTTGGCGGGCGGGCTCGGGCATCGGGGCAGGCTCCGGCACCTCGGCAGAGTCTACCGTGACCCCGGCCATACCCGTGCCGAGGTCGACGGGCTCAGCGACTGCCACGACAGGCTCGGGGACTACGGCTTCAGGCTGGACCGAGTGGAGCCCCCACCCTGCTGCGACCGCGAAAACGGCCAGAGTGGCGAGGACGCGGGTCCGAAGCATCTGCCCACGCAGACCTCGAACGGATTGCCGAAGCGCGCGGAACCGGACGCGTCGGCGGCGCTGGCGGGTGCGGTCGGGAGACGTAAGGCGGCTCATGGCGTGGGGCGAGAATACATGTGCGGCAGCACGAACACCATTCCAGGTCGTTGGATCGCGCCAGGGCGGCAGGGTTTAAGGCGTTAGCTCCGACGGTCTGTCGTCACGACTCGCAGGCTGTCGGGTGGAGGTGCAGTGACGGCAGAACCCGGGCCGCGACCGGCCGTAGCCTGCCGCATGGAAACCAAGGACACCCCGACACCCTCCGCCCCGCTGGCGGTCACGCTGCGTCGCATTCTCTCGTTTGCAGCGCCGTACAAGGGCCGACTCGCCCTCGCCATTGGGCTCACGCTCGTCTCCGCCGCCATCGGCCTCGTGGTCCCGCTCGGGCTCAAGGGCTTGCTGGATGCGGTGTTCACCGACCAGAACCGCGCGCTGCTCGATCAACTCGCGCTCGGTCTCCTCGCGCTGTTCCTCGTCCAGGCCGTGATCGGCTCGTTTGGTCGCTACCTGATGGAGTGGACGGGTGAGCGCGTCGTCACCGATCTACGACGGCGGGTGTACGACCACCTCCACCGTCTCGGGCTGCGCTACTTCTCGCAGACACGCACCGGCGAGATCACGAGCCGCCTCACCAACGACGTCGGCCGCGTGCAGACCACCGCCACGGACGACCTCGCGATGGCGCTCCAGTTGTCGCTTACGCTGGTGGGCTCGCTGGCGCTGATGCTGGTGCTGAACTGGCGTCTGACGGTCGTCATCCTGATCGTGGTGCCGCTCATCGCAATCGCGAGCCGGTACTTCGGGCAGATCGTGCGGAAGCTCTCGCGCGAGATCCAGGATCAACTGGCCGACACGACCGCCATCGCGGAAGAAGCCATCGCGAGCATTCGCGTTGTGAAGGCATTCGCCCGCGAGGCGTTCGAGACCGGCCGGTACGGCGACGCCGTGGAAGCCCTCTTCGGGACCGCTCGGAAGCGCGCCGTCGTGGTCGCGGTCTTCTGGGGCGGCGTCGGGTTCCTGTTCTTCGTGGCGCTGGTCGTCATCTTCTGGTTCGGTGGGCGCGAGGTCCTCGCCGACCGGCTCACAGCAGGCGACCTCGTCGCGTTCATCGTGTACGCGCTCAACATCGCGCGGGCGGTCAGCGGCGCGAGCCGCCTCTACGCATCGTTCAACAGCGCAGCCGGTGCGAGTGAGCGACTCTTCGAGTTGCTCGACACACAGCCCGAGATTGAATCCGTCCCAGGCGCGAGGCCGCTCTCGACAGTCCGGGGTCGCGTGACCTTCGAGGACGTGACCTTCAGCTACGAGAAGGGTCGCCGCATCCTGGACGGCGTCTCGTTGGACGTGGCACCGGGCGAGACCATCGCGCTCGTCGGCCCCAGCGGCGCGGGCAAGACGACGCTCCTCAACCTCATCCCGCGCTTCTACGACCCGGACCACGGCACCGTCCGCATCGACGGCGTGGACGTACGCGACGCCTCGGTCGAGAGCGTCCGCGAGGCGGTCTCCCTCGTCGCGCAGGACGTGGAACTCTTTGGCGTCTCGCTGGCGGACAACATCCGCTACGGCCGCCTCGGCGCGACGATGGACGACATCGAAGCCGCAGCACGTGCGGCGAACGCCCACACGTTCATTCTGGAGACGACCGACGGATATCAGACGCAGGTCGGCGAGCGGGGCGTGACACTCTCCGGCGGGCAGCGCCAGCGCGTCGCCATCGCGCGTGCGCTCCTGAAAGACCCGCCGATTCTCCTCCTCGACGAGGCCACGAGCGCGCTCGACGCCGAGAGCGAAGCCGCCGTTCAAGAAGCCCTCGCGCACCTCATGGAGGGTCGCACCACGTTCGTCATCGCGCACCGCCTCGCCACCGTCCGCGACGCTGACCGGATCGTCGTCCTGGACCAAGGCCGCATCGTGGACATCGGCACGCACGAGGAGTTGGTTGCGCGGGGCGGTGTCTACGCCCGGCTCGCAGCGCTCCAGTTCCGCAGCGACGCGGACACCGAAGCAGACGAAGCGCGAACCCTCGCGGTGTAGCCTCGTTCTCTGCTTCCCTCCCATTTCCAACCCCTTCCGACATGCAGCAGTACGACGCCCCGCCCGAGATGCAGATCGATCCCTCCCAGGGCTACGTCGCGACGCTCACGACCAACAAGGGTGCCATCGAGCTCACGCTCGATGCCGCACACGCGCCCCGCACGGTCAACAACTTCGTCTTCCTCGCGAAGGAGGGCTTCTACGACGGCACCGTCTTCCACCGCGTCATCCCGGGCTTCATGCTCCAAGGCGGCGACCCCACTGCGAGCGGCCGAGGCGGACCGGGCTACCGTTTCGAGGACGAGTTCGCAGGCAACCCGAACCGCCACGAGCGCGGCGTCATCTCGATGGCGAACGCGGGGCCGAACACGAACGGCAGCCAGTTCTTCATCACCTTCGCCCCGCAGCCTCACCTCGACGGTCGCCACACGGTCTTCGGCCGCGTGACCGGCGGGATGGACGTGGTGGACCAGATCCGCCAGGGCGACCCGCTGGAGTCGGTCTCCATCGCGGAGGGCTGACGCCTCTCCCCCGCTGACTGCGCCCGCCTCGGCTCTCCCCGCGAGGGTCCCGAGGCGGGCGATGTTGTTAGTGGCTCTCGGGAGACTGGATCTGGAGGCGTTGTCCAGGCTCAATCGCTGACTTCACGTTTTCTGGCTCGGACGCCCAGAGCAGCAGACCGACGAACTCGCCTGTTGGGGAGCTGACCTTGCGACCTGTTTCGATCCCAGTGATTCGAAATCGCGGTCCCGGCAGGGAGCACAGTTCGTCCCCGACCTCAAAGCCACCGGACACCAGTTGTCCCCCGACGACAGGCCCGCGCCCTTTGATCGCGAACACCATCTCGGCGAGGAACTCAGCCTTCGTCACGAGGCCCGGGCTTCCTCAGGCTCCGCGACGACGGGAGCACCAGGCTCGTGATCCGGCAGCACCTCCGTCTGAGGCGACACGCTTTCGGCTCCAGGTGTTTCGCCGACCTCTCGGACCACCTCCGTCTCCACGGTAGCCCCCGGGTCGTCGCGCGGGCCGAACTCCTCGGTGAAGATGTCCCAGACGGTCATGAACAGGCCACCGATGATCGGGCCGATCACGAGGCCCGAGATCCCGAACGTCGCCAACCCCGCGAGGGTCGTCAGCAGGATCATGTAGTCTGGCATCCCAGCATCGCGCCCGACCAGGATGGGCCGCAGTGCGTTGTCCACGGTTCCGATGACGCCAGCGCCGACGCCAATCAGGATGAGAGCCTTGACCCAAGCGCCCGTCGCGAGGAGATAGCCCACAGCGGGGATCCAGACGAGCGCCGTCCCCACAGCCGGGATCAGGGCGCAGACCGCCATGATGGAGCCCCAAAGGATCGGTGCCCCGAGGCCCAAGAGTGCGAAGGCGACGCCTCCGATGGCGCCCTGGATCGCCGCGACGATGAACGAGCCCTTGACCGTCGCGCGGGTGACAGCCGCGAATCGCGAGAAGAGGCGACGTTCGCGCACGTCCCCGAGGGGAAGCGCCCGGACGAGCGTCGCGACCAGTCGGTCTCCGTCCCGCAGAAAGAAAAAGAGCAGGTAGAGCGTGACCGCCAGCAAAAGGATGAACTGGGCCGTCTGCTGCCCGACGCTGACGATCCCAGTCGCCACGGCCTGGCTCGCAGCGAGCGCGGTGCTAGAAACCCGCTCGCGGATGTTGTTCAGATCGACGCCCCAGTCTTCCGCCATTCGCGTCAGGCGAGGGAGGAACTCCTCGGCCCGCGCGATGGGCTCGGTCAGGTCCACGGTGCCCTCGGCCACGGCGCTGTAGACACTGACCGCCTCGGTCGTGACTGCTGCGCCGAGCCCCACCAATGGAGCGACGACCAGCAGGAGAATCATCAAGAGCGTCAAGAGGGCCGCGGCGGTCCCACGCCCCCCGAGCCTCTTACGAATCCACCGGAAGGGCGTCGCGAAAACGATGGCGAGAACCGTCGCCCAGAACACGGTCAACAGGTACCCCCCCAGCAACCAGGCGAACGCCGCCGTCACGAGGACGACGAGGATAAGAAAGGTGCGGGTCTCCAGGGTCTTGACGTGCATAATCGCGAGCGGCGTGCTCCCCCTACGCCACGACTCGCGGTCGGTTGCCATCGTGGGCAGCCGGATCCGCGACGGACTGCCCGACGACTACGCGAGTACCGCGAGCATCGCGGCTCGGTCCGCCTCGGTGAGAGCGCCGGAGGCCACCAGACGCGCGAGCGCCGCCTCCACCGTTGCTCGGTCCGTTCTCGAAACAGGGGCTGCCGATGCGCCTCGTAGCATGGCCTCGTGGAGAAACCGCTCCACGTACTCCGCCGCTCCCCCCTGCGCAGAGAAATCGAGCGTCTCGGTGATGGTCGCCCGCCCCCTGTTGATCTCCACGTCCACACGCCTCCCACCGAGCAACTGGCGCTTCGAGCGAACGCCGACGATGTCCTCGTAGCGGACCGCACGAGGCGTCTGGAGGTCGTTGTTCTGGAAGACGAACCGGTCTGCGAGAAAGACAGCCCCGTCCTTGGCCGACCCGAGGCGGGTGGCGTCGTAGAGCGCGAGGACCTCCGCCTCGGGGACATCGGGGGCATAGTCGCGCAGGGCCGCGCGAAGCTTGGACTCCGGGATCTCCGGCGCGATGAACAACCCCAGGTCCGGGGCGTGCGGGAGATACTCGCGGAGGAGGCCGGTCACGACGAGCTATCGCAACGCGCTGAGGGCGGCGTCGCTACCGGCGAAGTATCCCTCTGCCGTCTCGATCAGCCCGCCGGGCACCACGCCGAGGATCAGCAGCAGCACGGCGCAGACACAGAGGACCGCCGCCGTGGAGCGGTTGAGCGCTAGCAACGGCTTTGCGTTGACCGCGAGATCATCGTCTGTCTTCATCCACATCACGACGAGGATGCGGAGGTAGTAGTACGCCGAGACCACCGACGCCAACACGCCGATCACTGCCAGCCACGTCAGGCCCGCATCCACCGCTGCTGCGAACACGAGGTACTTCCCGATGAAGCCTCCGAGAGGCGGGAAGCCCGTCAACGCGAAGAGAAACACCCCCATCGCGACGCCGAGTACGGGGTACCGATAGCCGGAGCCCGAGAGGCTGTCGAGGTCCTGAGCTGCCCCCTGCTCACCGTCCCATTCCAGCGCCGCCAACACGCCAAACGCGCCGACGTTCATCACGGTGTAGGCCAGCAGGTAGAAGAGCGCGCCGCCGTAGCCGTCGCCGGTGCCTGCAGCTAGACCCGCGAGGATGTAGCCCGCGTGGGCGATGGAGGAGTACGCGAGCATCCGCTTCACGTTGGTCTGCGCCAACGCGATCACGTTGCCCACCACCATCGTGACGGCCGCGATGGCAGCGAGGGTGAGCTGTGCCTCGCCGAGCACGAGATCCGCCGGGAGCGCTCGCGCCAAGACCACGACGAGCGCAGCGAATGCCGCCGCCTTGCTCGCCGTGCTCATGAACCCGGTGAGCGTCGTCGGGGCGCCCTGGTACACGTCCGGCGTCCACATGTGGAAGGGAACGGCGCTGACCTTAAAGAGGAAGCCGATCAGCAAGAGCGCCACGCCGCCCGTGAAGAGCCAGGTCCGCTCGGTCTCCGCGAGGCCCGTCACCATCTCAGAGAAGAGCATCGTGCCCGTCGCGCCGTAGAGCAGCGCGATGCCGTAGAGGAAGAAGCCCGTCGAGAAGGCGCCGAGGAGGAAGTACTTCAGAGCACTCTCGTTGGCGCCCTTCTCCTCGCGCACGAGGCCGGTCAGCACGTAGAGGCAAACCGACATCGTTTCTAGCCCCACGAAGAGCGTGATGAGGCTCCCTGCGCTGGCGAGCGTCATCATGCCCGCCGTCGCGAAGAGAATGAGCCCGTGCACCTCGCCGTAGTTGTGCCCGATCCGCTTCAGGTACGGCACGGAAAGAACGACGGAGCCGATGGCGCCCAACAGGACTACCATGTTCGCGAAGGAAGCCGCACCGCCCGCGTACATCTGCCCGGCGAACACTGCCTGGGAATCGAACAGTTGAAGGCCTTCCAGGGCGAACGCTACGCCGAGGCCGAGGCAGGCGAGAAGCGGGATGGACGGACTCTCGTTCCGAAACGCATCCAGCAAGATCACAGCGATGCCAACGCCCGCGACGATGAGAATCGGGAGCAGCGCGTAGGTATCGGCGAGGAGGGTGTCGTACATCGGGGGTGGTACGGGATCCGTGCAGACGTGGACCGCCATGCGGGACGGATCAGTCTCAGTCAGAGGCCAGCGCTTCGATGCGGCGGGCGAGTTCGAGGTCGGTCTCGGTCACGCGGTCGCCCGCGTCGTGGGTCGTCAGCGCGATGGCGACGCGGTCGTAGACGTTGAAGAGCTCCGGGTGGTGATCCATCGCCTCCGCCTCGAAGCCGACGCGGACGATGAAGCCCATCGCCGTGCGGAAGTTCGAGAACGTGTACTCCTTCGTGACCCGATTGCCGACGGTGCCGTCCTGGAGGCGCCAGCCCTCAGGAAGGGCCGCCTCGATGCGGTCGTCGGGGAGGGCGTCGCGGGAGGGCATGGATCAGACCGGGATGGGCAGGACGTAGCCGCTGAAGAAAACGAGCCAGACGATCACGTAGATCGGCACGAGGATCGGCAGCGAGTACTTGACGACGTAGCCCACGAACGAGGGGGTCTCGACGCCTGCGCTCTCCGCGATGGCCTTGACCATGAAGTTGGGCCCGTTTCCGATGTACGTCAGCGCGCCCCAGAACACCGAGGCGACCGAGATCGCGAGGAGGTAGAAGCCAGTCTCGGCACTGCCCGTCGCGAAGGTGTTGACCATCTCCGGCACATTCACGTCCATCCCGAACTTGCCCATCGCGGCGGAGAGGAAGCTCACGTACGTCGGCGCGTTGTCCAGCACGCCCGAGAGGACACCCGTGCCGTAGTAGAAGGCCGTCACGCCGAGCGCGTCTGCATTCTCAGACGCGAACGAGCCGATCAGCGTCAGCGCGGGCTGCATCGTGAGGAAGATCCCGATGAACAGGAAGCCGACTTCTTTGATGGGCTCAAAGTTGAAGTCGTTGCCCTTCAGGATGGCGCGGTCGGCCGTCTTGTAGGCCGCGAACGCCACGAAGCCCATGATGACCTCGCGGATGCCGAACGGCAGGTGGAACGTGCCCACGAGGTCGAAGACGGTGTCCTTCAGCGCCGGGATCACCTTCGGGTCGATGAACACCGCCGCGATGACGACAGCCAGCCACGCGAAGCCCACCGTGCCCTCGATCTGGAGCTTCTTCGGGTTCGGGCCCTTTCTGGAAAGGTCCACGTTGGCTTCGCCCTTCGTGTGGATGTCATTCACGTCCGTGACACCCGGCGCCTCCGGCACCGCGCCGACCCCCGGCAGGTTGCCCGGCTCCACGTCCTGACCGGCGTTCTCCGCCGCGCCACGCACGCTGACCGCCTTGTTGCGGCTGTCCACGATGAAGAAGATGGCCGCGAGGAGCAGGATCGTGGGCAGCCAGATGTACCAGACCGCCGTGACGGTCCAGAAGAAGGGCACGCCGCGCAGGAAGCCGAGGAAGAGCGGCGGGTCTCCGATGGGCGTGAGCGCGCCACCGACGTTGGAGACCAGGAAGATGAAGAAGATGATGTGGTACGCCTTCAGACGCCCCGCATTGAGGCGCATGTACGGCCGGATGAGCAGCATCGAGGCACCCGTCGTGCCGATGAAGTTGCTCAGGACAGCGCCGATGAGCAGAAGCGCCGTGTTCGCCTTTGGCGTGCCCGCGAAGTCCGTCTTGATCAGAATGCAGCCACTCGCGACGTAGAGCGACCCCAGCAGCGCGATGAAGGCGAAGTATTCCTCTGCCGCGTGGAGGATGGGGATGTAGTCCCCCATCGCGAAGATGTAGTACGACGCTGTGAGAAGCCCCAATGCGACGGCCACCTTCGGATAGTGATGGTGCCAGAAGTCCGCGTAGAACAGCGGGCCCGTCGCGATCATGAGCAGCAGCACCACAAACGGAATCACCAGCCAGACGGGCGGGAGTTCTCCTCCACTGGCCGCAGCGGCCACGAGTTGGACCGGGACTTCCGCCTCGGCAGCGGAGTGGGCCCTCTCCTCCCCGCGCGGCTCTGCGCTGGCTACGGCGATCTGTTCCCCGAGGCCGACGGTGCTGAGCTGCTCGTGAGCGGTGAGGGGCGCCTCCAGGTCCCGCGCGTCAACGGACGCCAGCGGTGCGAGCGCGAGGAGAAAAAACGCGAGGGACAATCGACGCATGAAAACCAGTGGTGGGGTTAGTCCGAGTGGGTCGCCGACGCACCCGCCGACTCGATCGCGATTTCGTCCGGCCAGACGATCTCGATGGCGACGCCCTCCCCTTCCGGCGCTGCCTCGACGGCGAGCCGCTTCGCCTCGACGGTCTGGAGGACCGACTGGACGCCGCGCTCGGAGAGGTTGAGGAACGGCGACGGGAAGAAGCCGAGGATGATCATCAGCGCCGCCAGCGGAAGCAGCAGGCCGATCTCGCGCCCGTTGAGGTCCTTCATCTCCGCGTTAGCCGGGTTTGTGACCTCGCCGAAGAACGTCTTGTAGACCATCCACAGGAGGTAGACCGCCGCAAAGATGACTCCAGTGGTAGCGACCGCGATCAGGAGCGGGTTGCCCACGACGGCGCTGTCCCAGGAGCCGATCAGGATCATGAACTCGCCCACGAAGCCGTTGAGGCCCGGGAGGCCCGCCGAGGCGAACACACTCAGCATCATGAAGAAGGTCAGCACGGGGACGGTCTTCGCGATGCCGCCGTAGTCCGCCATCGCGCGGGTGTGCCGCCGCTCGTACATCATCCCGATGATGAGGAAGAGCGCGCCCGTCGAGATGCCGTGGTTGATCATCTGGATCAGCGCGCCCTGCACGGCCGTCGTCTGGAAGGCGAAGAGGCCGAGGACGACGAACCCGAGGTGCGAGACCGAGGAGTAGGCGACGAGCTTCTTCGCGTCGGTCTGTGCGAAGGCGACCAGCGCTCCGTACACGATGCCGATGACCGCGAGGGTCGCGACCCACGGGGCGGCCGTCTGGCTGGCATTCGGAAAGAAGGGCAGCACGAACCGGAGCAGGCCGTAGGTACCCATCTTGAGGAGCACGCCCGCGAGGACGACTGAGCCGCCCGTCGGCGCCTGCGTGTGCGCGTCCGGTAGCCAGGTGTGCAGGGGGAAGAGCGGCACCTTGATCATGAACGCGAGCGCGAACAGGAGGAAGAGCCACATCTGCGCGCCCATCGGGACGCCGTAGCTGACCAGCTTGTACCAGTCGGTCGTGAACACGCCGCCATTCACGGCGTCGCCCGCCGCGAAGCCGAGCCAGAGCACTCCGACGAGCATCAGCAGCGAGCCGACGAGCGTGTAGAGCACGAACTTGATCGCCGCGTAGGTCCGGTCCTCGCCGCCCCAGATGCCGATGATGAACACCATCGGGATGAGCGTGAGCTCGAAGAAGACGTAGAAGAGAAAGAGGTCGAACGAGGCAAAGACCCCAAGCACGCCGGTTTCCAGAAGCAGAATCAGCGCGTAGTACCCCTTGTGCGCCTTCCCGATGTACGTCCACGAGGAAAGGACGACGATGGGCCCGAGGAGCGTCGTGAGCAGCAGGAGGAGGACGTTCAGCCCGTCCACACCCACGTGGTAGTTCACATCCACGCCGGGAATCCAGTTCGCGAACTCGCGAAGCTGCGGCGCCGTGGCGGTGGAGACGGCCGGGTCGAACCCGAACCAGAAACCGAGGGAGAGCACGAACGCGACGGTGGTCACGCCGAGGCTGACCCAGCGGATCGCGTTCACGCTGGGGAGGAACAGCACCGCCAGCGCGCCGAGCGCGGGCAGAAAGATGACCAGCGAGACCAGATTCGGGATGTCTGCGAGGAAGCTCATAGGGGGGCCCGCCTCGGGGCCGAGGCGGAGAGGGTCGCTAGACGAGGAGCATGAGGGCGACGACGACCACCACGCCCAGCACGAGCGCCGCGGCGTAGGTCTGGACGACGCCCGTCTGGGCGCCACGGAGCACGCCCGCCAGTCCGCGCACGCTCTGCGCGAGGCCGGTCACGGCGCCGTCCACGATGTTCTTGTCGAAGGGGCCGAGGCCCTTGCGCGAGCCCTCCACGACCGGCTTGACGACGGCCGCGTCGTACGCCTCGTCCCAGCCCCACTTCTTGCTCGCGGGCGTGTAGAAGATGCCCATGAGCTTGCGGACGGACCCGTCCGCCTCGGGGCCACGCTCGCCGAACCGGAAGAACACCCACGCGAGGGCGACGCCTCCAGCCGCGATCAGCGAGCCGACGCCGAGGAGCAGCCACTCGATGCCCTTGCTCGGCTTGATCTCGTGCTTGATCTCCGCGACGGGACCGCCGTACTCCGCGCCGAGCCAGTGGTGGATCCAAGACTCCGGCAGGCCAAACGTCTCGGTCACGGCGGGCGGCATCCCGAGGAAGCCCGCGAACACGGCCAGACCGGCGAGCACCCAAAGCGGACCGGTCATGGTCCAGGGGCTCTCGTGTGGCTTCACGTCCATCGCGGCAGGCCAACGCGGCTTGCCTTCAAACGTGAGGAGATAGCACCGCGTCATGTAGATCGCGGTCAGCAGCGCCGTGAGGATCCCGACGAACCAGACCGCGAAGAAGAGCGGGTTGCCGTCGTACCCGAACTTGAACGCGAAGAAGAGGATCTCGTCCTTCGAGAAGAAGCCGGAGAGCGGCGGGATGCCTGCTATCGCGAGCGTCGAGAGCAGGAAGGTCCAGCGCGTGGACGGCATGTACTTCTTGAGCCCGCCCATCGTGCGCATATCCTGGGCGTCGAACGGCCCGTCGTACGGGAGCGGGTTGTGACGCAGCGTGTTCTGCGCCGCCTCGGAGTCGTGAGGCTTGGGGCCGTGCGTGCTCGGGATGAGGCCCTTGTGCTCCAGTTCATGCTCCACGTGGTGCATGGAGTGGATGACCGACCCCGAGCCGAGAAAGAGGCACGCCTTGAAGAACGCGTGGGTCATCACGTGGAAGATGGCGACGAAGAACGCGCCCACGCCCGCCGCGAGGAACATGTACCCCAACTGGCTCACCGTGCTGTACGCCAGCACCTTCTTGATGTCGTTCTGCGTGATCGCGACCGTCGCGGCCATAATCGCAGTGAGCGCGCCGACGACCGCCACGACGACCATCGCTCCCGGCTGGTCCAGCACGAGGAGGCTCAGCCGCGCGAGGAGGTAGAGCCCGGAGGTCACCATCGTCGCGGCGTGGATGAGGGCGGAGACGGGCGTCGGCCCGGCCATCGCGTCCGGGAGCCAGACGAAGAGCGGGATCTGGGCGCTCTTGCCCGTCGCGCCGATGAAGAGCAGCAACGCCACCCAAAGACCTGTGGAGCCCTCGAAGAGCGCGAGAGTCTCGGGTGCGAGGAGCGTCGCGAAGTCCAGCCCGAAGGTGCCCGAGAAGCCCGGTGCGCTCGTGACGGTCTGGAAGATGATGAACATCGCCAGGAGGAAGGCGAAGTCACCGACTCGGTTGACGATGAACGCCTTGTTCGCCGCCGCCGAGTTCTTGAGGTCCGTGTACCAGAACCCGATGAGGAGGTAGCTGCACAGGCCGACGCCCTCCCAGCCGAGGAAGAGCACCGGCAGGTTCGCGGCCAACACGAGGTTGAGCATCGCGAAAATGAACAGGTTCAGGTACGGAAAGAACCGCCAGTAGCCCTTGTCCCCGTGCATGTACCCGATGGAGTACAGGTGGATCAGCGAGCCCACACCCGTGATGATCATCGTCATCAGGAGCGAGAGCTGGTCGATCTGGTAGGCGAAGTCCACGCTCAGGCTCCCCGCCTGGAGCCAGGTGAAGTAGCGAACGATCTCTCCGGCAGCGTGGTCCGCATCGCCATGCCCTGTATCGAAACCGAAGAACAGAGCGCACGTGACGGCGAATGGCACGGCCACGGCCGCGAGCGCGAGCCCTCCGATCAGCTTCTCCTGCGACCGCCATGCAGGCCAGAACAGGCCCATCATCCCGTTGATCGCGGCCCCGAAGAGCGGGAGCAGCAGGATGATCTGGACGAGTGCTTTGGTTTCCATCGGCGCGGGAGAGGAGACAGGGTGCGGGGAAAGGGCGTGCAAGAAGGGAGGCTCTCGTTTAGCCCCTCGACTTATCCCCGGAAGAGGTTGATCTCGTCGATGTTGAGGGTGAGCGTATTTCGGAACATCGCGATCACAATCGCCAGACCGACGGCCGCCTCGGCAGCGGCGACGCTCATCACGAAGAAGACCAGGATGTGGCCGTGCACGTCGCCGAAGTCCTGTGCGAAGCCGACGAGCGAGAGGTTCACCGCATTCAGCATCAGCTCGATGCTCAGGAAGACGATGATCGCGTTCCGGCGGAGTAGCACCCCGAGCACACCAATCGAGAACAGGACCGCGCTCAGCGAGAGGTACCAGGTGAGATCCATCAGGAGCCGGGTGAGGGGGCTTAAGAAGGGGCGCTAGGCGAAGCGCTTTTTGGCGAGAACGACGGCACCGATGGTGGCGGCGAGGAGAAGAACGCCCACGATCTGAAGCGTGAAGGCGTGCTCGGTCAACAAGACGACACCGATGTTGGACACGTCGGTCTGCGCGACGGCCTCTTCCGTCGTGGGAGCCCCCGGCAGACCGACCAGTTGCACTGCGACGAGCGCCAGCAATTGAGCCAGGACCGCCACGCCTAGAATCCCGGCCACCACTCGCCGCCAGTCGAAATCCCCCAGAGACGGCATCTCCTCCAGGTTGAGAAGCATAATCACGAACAGAAACAGCACCATGATGGCGCCCGCGTAGACCAGCACCTGCACGACCCCGATAAACGCGGCGTTCAGTGTGAGGTAGAGGCACGCGATGGCGAGCATCACCTGCACCATCCAGAGCGCGGCTGCCACGGGGCTTCGCGAGATCAGCATGCCGAGGGCGCCGACGACCGTGAGGACGGCGAAGACGAAGAAGAGGAACGTCTCCAGCATGGGTGAGGCGCGGGTGAGAGCCGAAAGGCGCGAGGGAAGGAGGGCGCTTTCGCGGACGGGAGCGAAGGTACCGAGGCTGAGGAACCACCACAACCGGCCGACCTCCACAACGCTTGGCCTTTGGGTGAAGCCTGTGGGTGAAATCCAATCGTCGCCCCTCCAAGCACCCCACCTCGGTCCTCGGCTCGGCCTACCTGAGGGGTATAGCGCAGCCTTCGTTCTGGCTCCGCTGAGGTGTCCCGAGTGCCCAGGTATCTTCGGGCGCGGACGCCCCGTAAGGCCCGCTCGCCCCCGGTCTACTGGAAACGCCCACCCTTCCCCCTTCCCCACCCGAGGCCGACGGACTCGGACCTGAGCCCCCGCCCGAGCCGCCCGTCCAGCGGGGCTCGGTGCGGCTGCGCGATCTGATCTGGCCCGTCGCGCTGAGTCTCCTCCTCATCGTGGGCATCGTGGTGTTCACGACCGAGGGCGAGGATCTCGTGGAGGTGGCGCAGAGCTTCCGACCCGGTCTGCTCCTGCTCGCCGTGCTGTGTCTGGTGGCCCAGGTGGGGTTTGCGGCACTCCGGCTGCGGCACATCTCGAACGGTGCGCTCGACCTTCGCCAGTCGGTTCGAGGACAGATCACCTGGGATTTTCTGTCCGCCATCACGCCGAGTGCCCTCGGCGGGGGTCCCTTCGCGGCGTACTTCATCTCGCGAGAGAACAAGCTTCCGTACGGCCAGGTGACGGCCTACATGCTGTTCTCGATGCTGATGGACCAGGTCTGGTTCGCGGTCCTCATCGTGAGCCTCTTCCTGTTCACCTTCCAGCTTCCTGTCTTTCCGACGGCGCTCGGCATCGCGTCCATCGGCACTGTGGCGCTGTACCTGATCGGGCTCCTCACCTGGGTGTCGTTCTTCGCGTACGCGACGCTCGTCCGCCCCCAACTCATCGAGTGGGTGGCAGGGAAAATCGTCCGCATCAAGTTTCTGCGCCGGTTCGAGGACCGCGTGCAGGACGAGGCCCGCAAGCTCCGGAGGCAGGCGCGGATCCTTCGCCTTCAGCCTGCTGCGTTCTACCTGAAAGGGTTTGCGCTCACGATGGGCATCTGGTTGTCGCGCTATGCCATCGCGCTGTACGCGGCGTTCGCCGTCGCGAGCATCGCGCGGCCGGTGCTGTTCTATCTACGCGCTGCCGCGCTCTGGCTGGTCGGGATCGCGCTGCCCACGCCAGGCGGCTCCGGCGGGATGGAGGGTCTCTACCTGCTGTTTCTCGCGCCCCTCCTGCCCGAGGGCGCAGGAGGACCGGCGCTTCTCGCGTGGCGCATGATCGCCTACTACCTCGTGCTCGTCATCGGCGTCATCGTAGCGGGGACGGCCGTCTCGGAGGTCCTGTTTGGCCGGAAGGGCAAGACAGGCTGACACGCGAGGTGGCCCGCCTCGGTGCGTTCTTGCCCACCTTGTCCCGCCTGACACCGCCGCACCCCGCACTCCCCTCCCGTCTCGCTCGTGTCTCGTCTCTCCGTTCCCGACCGCCGCGCCGAGGCGGACCGCTTCGACTTCCGCCGCGTTCATCCGAGGCTTCGGTTCGGCACTGCCTCCGACCGCTACGCCGGATGGCTGGACACCATCTACCCGCGCGACGTCTGGGCCGGGCAGGTCAGCACGAGGCAGAAGAAAGTGGGTCGCGAGTCCTTCACAGAGCGTCTTCTTCCCATCGCGTCCGTGGAGGACTACTTCTTACACTTCAATGTGCTGGAGTTAGACTTCCTGTACTATCGCCCGCTGCTGAAACCGGACGGCCGACCGGAGTCCAACCTGTTCGTTCTCCAGCAGTACGCGGACCACGCGCCCGCGAACGCTCGGTTCGTCGTCAAGGCGCCGCGTCAGTTCGTCTCGCGAAAGCTGCCTCGCCGCTCGGGCGGACGGATGACCTTCGAGGACAACGAGGGCTACCTGGACGCTGCCGGGTTCACGCGCCAGTTCGTCGACCCGCTGCGTGACGCGCTCGGTGTCAAACTGGCCGGGGTGATCGTGGAGCAAGAGTACGTCCGGGTCCGTGAGTCACCACCACCAGAGGCGGTCGTAGGCGAGTGGGACGGATTCTTCCGCGATGTACCACGCGAGGTCTCGTACCACCTAGAGATCCGCTCGGAACATCTCCTCACGCCTGGCCTCGCGGCGTGGATGGACAGCGCGGGCATCGGGCGAGTCTTCTCGCATTGGACTTGGCTCCCCACATTGCGCGACCAGTGGATGCTAGCGGGTGAAACCTTCTCGGCTCGAAATCGGGAGGCCATCGTGCGGCTCCTCAACCCTCGCGATATGAAATACGACGAGGCCTTCGCGCTCGCATACCCGTTCACGGAGCCTGTCCCGGCCCTCTCGGAAACCGGTCAAGCCCGCCGCATGATCGACGAAAGCGCCGCGCTGATGTACAAGGCTGTCGAGAGCGACGTGACGTTGAACCTGATCGCGAACAACCGAGCCTGGGGCTCCTCCCCTCACCTCGCGCAAACCCTCGCGCACCGATTTCTGGACGTCGCGGACCGGCGGGGCCAGTAGGCCCGCCTCGGTCTCGCTCTCGGCATTGCCGAGGCCGGCCGACCTGGGGCGCTCACAAAAAAGGGGCGCGGCCGGAATACCGACCGCGCCCAGGCGGGAGAGTGCGGGTCTCCCGCCCTATCCGCCTCCCTAGGCTGCAGCCGGTGGGAAGAGCGGATAGATCGTAGCCACGGTCGTCTCGTCGGAGATCGCTGTGGCCTGCTGGGTCGCCTCCGCGCGAGCCTCTTCCTCGCGATGGCGAAGAGCGGAGAGCCGAGCCACCTGTCGGCGCACACGACGGACGCGTCGACGAGCGGACCGGTGGAGGATGGAGTTCAGTTGGAGGCGAATTGCCTCAAGCCGCCGTGGTCCTATACCCGCGATCTGCGCGAGACGACCATCGTGCGCAGCGCTTTCAAGGGATGTCAATGTGCGGATGCCCGACGCGACGAGCCGCTCCGCCAACGCCTCCCCGATGCCCGGAACGGTCGCGAGTAGAGCCGCTGGGTCTCCTGAGGCCATCAGCCGATCACGCAGCCCCACCCGGCCACGCTCGATGTACTCGGCGAGATGCTGCGCGAGGTTGACGCCGATGCCGGGTAGCTCGGTGAGTGCCTCGCGCCCGCCCTCACCGTAGATCTCAGCGGCAGGGGTGTCGAGGGATCGAAGCATGGCAGCGGCCTGGAGGTACGCGTGGACGCGGTAGGGGTTGGGCTCCCCTCGGCGCACGAGGAGCTCCGCCATCTGGCCGAGCACGTCGGCGAGTTCAGTGTTCGTGGGTCCCAAAGCAGGAGCGTGGAGAGAGCGAATCATGGCACGTGTGGCAGAACCCTGGAAGGTCGTGCCTGAGGGTGCCATACGTACGTCACACGTGCATGTGTGACGCTGGACCTGTTGTCGTTCCCGCGACGAGCGGCCCGCAGCGCATGCTTCTCACAGACCGTGCCCAACTCGCTTTTTCCCTCCGGATTTCCCCTCTGGCAGATTTCTTTCTGCCACATGTGTGACTGATCGCGCGTTCTGTCAGCCTGAGTCGCCCAGCCTCTCGCGAAGTCCCGTCAACTCGGCGCGCAACCCAGCGACCTGTTGTTCCAGTCCCGCCACTCGCTCCGCCAACGTGAGCGGCGGAGGCTCTTCGTCGGGTGCCGCATCCTCCGACGCTTGGGACGTTGGGGCAACATCCCCAGCGAGGGTATGCGCGAATCGATCCGCAGAGCGACCCGGCTCTCGCGGCAGTTGGGCCACGAGAGGCGACTCGCGCTCTCCGAGCATCCAGAGCACCTCCTCGGCCTCGGCGACGTTCGCGAGGTCGCACATCCGGCCCACGCGAGACCGGATCTCGCCTGCCGTCTGTGGCCCACGTAACACGAGCACGGCGAGGACCGCCAGCTCACGACGCGAGAGGTCCATCGCCTCAGCGAGCGCATGGCGGAACTTGGCGACGCGATGCCCCGCGCCGCTGGCCGTCCCGACGAGACGCCTCCGCCGAAGTCGGTCGAGGGCCTGTGACACGTCACGCTCCGACAGGTCCATCACCGGATCCCGCGACGATGATTGGTTGCACGCCGAACGCAAGGAATTGAGCGTCAGCGGATACGAGTCGGGCGTCGCGAGCGATTTTTCGATCATGGCGCCGACCACGCGGAGTTCGATGGGGTCTAGCGTCGGAAGGGACATGGCCAATCAGGGCTGCGGACCGGAGGGTCGTGGCTGTGCCCGCCTCGGCGCCGAGGTGGGGGCGTTGCGGGAAGAGAAGCGCGTCCGGGAAAAGGCGGCACAACGCGCTCTGCCACCTACGAATCTCGCATCACGCGCCGGACCGCGTCCGAGAACGCCCCACCCCAGGTGTTCGGGGGTGGACTCGTGAACGTCTGGCGGTCCCGCTGTGTCGGGTGCTCGATGGTGAGGTGGGTGGCATGAAGCGCGAGACTCCGGCCGTCGGAGAGCGCGCCAGAAGCACCGTAGCGCAAGTCCCCGACGATGGGATGCCCGAGGCCCGCCAACTGAACTCGGATCTGATGCGCGCGCCCGGTCTCCAATCGGACCTCCACGAGCGAACGCTCGCCGACGATGGAGCGCGTCGTCCACGCGAGGGCGGCTCTCTTGGCGCCCGGCGTACCCTCGCGGACGCGCTTGACACGCGTGCCCCGTTTTTTGTCGTGCGTTTTGAGGAGCCAGTCCTCCGCCCTCCCTTCGTCCGTGAGACGGCCTTCCACCATCGCGAGGTAGCGCTTCTCGGGTGTTCGCCTGCGGAACTGATCCGCGAGACGACTGGCAGCCTTGCTCGTCCGCGCGATCACCATCACACCTCCCACCGGGCGGTCCAGACGGTGCACGAGGCCAGCGAAGACGTTGCCCGGCTTGTCGAACTCGCGCTTGAGAAAGGCTTTGGCCCACGCGATCACGTCCAGATCGCCCGTGTCGTCCGCCTGAGAGAGCATCCCGGGCGGCTTCGCGACGACCAAGAGATGGTTGTCGAGGTGGACGACCTCGGGGGTCATGCCACCACCTGCTCCTCTTCCTCGACGGGCTGCGAGAGGAAAAAGAAGATGCCCAGCAGCGTCGCGGCGGCGAGGGGGAGCATGACCCACCACGGGGCCCCGAGGGCGGTCGGGATGGTGCCGAGGAGGATCGCGACCAGACCGACTGTGAGTGCGTACGGCAACTGCGTGCGGACGTGATCCACGTGGTCGCACTGGCTCGCGAGGCTGGAGAGAATCGTCGTGTCCGAGATCGGCGAGCAGTGGTCGCCCCAGACGGAGCCCGCGAGGACGCACGCCACGGTCGAGTAGAGGATGTGGAGGTCCTGCGCCTGCCCTTCCGCTACTAGGACGCCCCAGACGAGCGGGATCACGAGCGGCATGAGGATGCCCATCGTGCTCCACGAGGAGCCGGTCGCGAAGGCCACGAAGGCCGCCAGGATGAAGACCAGCGCCGGGACCATCCAGGGCGCGAGGCTGCCCGACAACAGATCCACCAGGAAGGGCGCCGTCCCGAGCGCGTCGTTGACGTTCGCGAGTGCCCACGCGAGCACCAGGATCACGAGCGCGAGCAGCATTGAGCGCATCCCGACGAACCACGCGTCCATGACCTCAGTGAGGGTCAGAATCCGCTGGCCTACCGAGAGACCCACCGCCACGATGACACCCAGAATGGAGGCCCACATCATCGCCTTGTAGGAGTCGGCTGCGCCGATCACATCGCGGATGGTCAGTTCGCCCCCCTCAGAGCGGATGGATTCGGCGCCCGTAATCCACAGCCCGACGAGCACCGCGACCACAAGCGTCACGATAGGCAGGACGGCGTTGATGAGGCGGGCGGGCTTGTCCTCGGGCGGCTGGAGGAGTTCTCCCTCCGCCTCGGCAGCGCTGGCGTCGGAGCCGGGGCGCGTGAGTTGACCGGTCTGCCGGGCACGGCGCTCTGCTTTTAGCATCGGCCCGAAATCGCGCCGGGAGGAGGCCACGACGTAGACCAGCAATAGGGCGAGGAGCGGGTAGAACGAGTAGGGAATCGAGTTGAGGAAGATCGAGTAGGCACCTTCGCTGTACCCGTCCAGGTCCGCGACGGCCGTCCCGATGAGCCCCACCTCGTAGCCGATCCAGGTCGTCACGAGCGCGAGCGAGGCGATGGGTGCCGCCGTCGAGTCCACGATGTAGGCCAGCTTCTCGCGCGAGATGCGGAGCGTGTCCGTGATGGGCCGCATCGTGCCGCCCACGATCAGCGTGTTGGCGTAGTCGTCGAAGAAAACCGCCGTTCCGAGGAAAGCCGTCGCGAGCTGTCCTCGACCGGCGGATCGCGCCCAGCGCGTCACGGAGTTCACGATGGCGCGCGTGCCGCCATTTCTCTGGATGATGCCTACCATTCCACCGATCATCAACGTGAACAGAATGATGGCAGCGTGCCCAGTGTCATGATCTGTTCCGTCAACTTCACCTGCGAGCGCCGTCAGGATGTAGGTGTCGATGGTGTCGAAGAGACCCGTCACGGGATCTCCGGCGACCGTCACTGCGCCGACGAGCACGCCGAGGAAGAGCGCCGCAACGACCTGACGGAACGCGAGCGCCGCCCCGATGGCAATAAGAGCAGGGAGAATGGAGAGCCACCCGAAGTTGCCATCGACACCCTCGGGAGCTTCCTGGATCGTCGTGGGGGCGTTTGCCGCTCCGAGCGAGTCTGCAGCCAGTTCCTGCGCTCCCGCTACTCCGGCGAGGCCGATCATCGCGAGGACAGCGACGACCATCAACCGTAAACCGAGGACTCTCATCATGCGTGCGTACCGAAGATGCGGTCCCCGGCGTCGCCGAGGCCAGGGCGGATGTAGGCGTTCGCGTCCAACTCCCGGTCCAGGGCAGCCGTCACGATGGGCACGTCCGGGTGGTACTCCTGCAATCTCGCGACCCCCTCCGGCGCAGCCACGAGGCAGACGAACGTCAGATGGTTGGCGCCCTTTTGCTTGAGGTGACTCAGCGCGCCCGCCGCGCTGCCGCCCGTCGCGAGCATGGGGTCCACGACGTAGACGTGGGCGTCGCGCACGGGCGGGATGTTGGAGTAGTAGTCCACGGGCCGGTGCGTGGCCTCGTCGCGGTACATGCCGAGGTGGCCCACCCTCGCCTCGGGGACGAAGCGGACGAACCCGTCCACCAGCCCGAGCCCGGCACGGAGCACCGGCACCACGACGACCTCGTCGGCGATCTGGGCGCCCTCTGTCACCTCCAGCGGCGTCTCCACCTGGACCGGCTCTGTGCGGAGCTGTCGGAGCGACTCGTAGGCGAGGATCGAGGCCGCATCGCCGAGAACCTGGCGAAACCGCCCGTACGGCGTGGTCTTGTCTCGCAGCTTGGTCAGGGCGCGAGCGAGAAGCGGGTGGTCAACGACGGTCAGCATGGGGAAGAGGGATAGGAGAAAGGGGGAAGAGGGAGGAGATCACATCCTCTATGCCTCTTCCCCCTTCCCTCAGATGCGGCCGTCGGCCTTGGCTTGCTTGTTCTTGGCCTCGTTCTCGACCCACGGCTTCCGCTCGAAGTAGCTATCGGTCAGCTTCTTGAGTGTGCCTGAGAGAAGCACGAGCGCGATGACGTTGGGGATCGTGACCAGCGAGAGCGCCACGTCTCCCAGGTCCCAGATCGTCGTCACAGCCAGCACGGCACCGACGAAGTGCATCACGACGAAGATGGCCTTGAACGGCAGGATGGCCCTCGGCCCGAAGAGATAGTTCGCGCAGCGGTCGCCGTAGTAGCTCCACGAGATGGAAGTCGAGATGGCGAACAGCAGCACGGAGATCAGCACGATGAACTCGCCCGCGCCACCGAGGCCGATGGGGTCGAGGCCGATCTGGAAGCCGAGCGTAGTCAGCGGCGCGCTCGTCCGCACAGTGTTCGCGTAGAACGTCTCCACGACGCTTCCGTCTTCCGCGAGTGCAGCGAGCGTCTCCGCATCGATGGTGCCTGTGAACGGGACGGTCTGGGCTTCATCCAGGAAGAGGGAGTCGATCCCCACGTTGAACCGTCCCACCTGTGGGCCGTCCGCGACCTCGGGAACACCTCCGCTGTACACAATGGCCTCCGTTCCGTCGTACGTCGAGAACGTGCCCTGCTCATCGGCCTGGACGATGGAGACGTTGCTCGCGTCGAGGTCGAACTCGGCCGGGGCCGTCGCGGTGTACGCGCCCGTCGAGATGAGCACGAGGCCCGTCATCGTGCAGATCAGGATCGTGTCGATGAACGGCTCCAGAAGCGCGACCGCGCCCTCCGAGACCGGCTCGTCCGTCTTGGCTGCGGAGTGCGCGATGGGCGCCGAGCCCTGCCCAGCCTCGTTCGAGAAGAGGCCACGCTGCACGCCGTACAGCATCGTCGTCAGGAGCACGCCCATTCCTGTTCCTGCGACACCAGACACAGGGTTAAACGCCTCGGTGAAGATGGACGCGAACGCCGCCGGGATCTCGCCGATGTTGAGGATCAGAATGACCAGCGCACCGAGGACGTAGACCGCAGCCATCGCAGGCGCTACGATGGAGGTCACTTTGCCGATGCGGCTGATGCCGCCCAGGATCACCACGCCGACGATGGAGGCGGTGATGAGCCCTGTGATCCACGGGAGAATGCCGAACGAGTCGAACATCTGGGTGGCGACCGTGTTGGCCTGCACCGCGTTGCCCGTCATGAACGACGTGATCATGAGCGCGAACGCGAAGAACATCGCGACGGGCTTCCAGTTTTTGCCGAGCCCCCGCTCGATGTAGTACATCGGGCCGCCGGAGACCGAGCCTTCCCAAGCCTTGCCGTCCTTGTCCTCGGAGACATCGCGGTAGTGCTGTGCGAGTGTCACCTCGGAGAACTTCGTCGTCATGCCGAGGATGGCCGTCACCCACATCCAGAAGAGCGCACCCGGCCCACCGATGTGAATCGCGAGTGCCACGCCCGCGATGTTGCCCACGCCCACCGTCGCTGAGAGAGCCGTCGTGAGCGCCTGAAAGTGCGTCACGTCACCCGGCTCATCGGGATCATCGTACCTGCCTGTGGCCACCTTGAACCCGTGCCCGAGACGACGGAACTGCGGAAACCCGAGTCGGATCGTCAGGAAGAGACCGGCCCCGAGGAGGAGCACGACCAGCGGGATGGTGAGAAAGCCGCCGACTGCGCCGACGATTGATTCGAAGAGTTCCATGCGTGGAACGGGGGAAGTGACGAGAGTGTGAAGCGACGGGCGCGAAGATACTCGCCGCCCCGCAGGATGCCCGGGTCACATCGCTCCCCCAGCATCGGAAGCGCTTCTCTCCTCCCGCCTCGGCACCGAGGCGGGCACCCTCGCGCTACAGCGACGCCGGGTCCACCTCTACCAGCCGCCCTTTGACTAGCGCGAGCGTCCGCGCGGGGAAGGACCGCACGAGGCGGTAGTCGTGCGTCGCCATGAGGAGCGCCATGCCCTGGCGGTTGAGCTTGATGAGCAGCTTCTGGATCTCGTCCGCCACGCGAGGATCGAGGTTGCCCGTCGGTTCGTCGGCCAGCATCAACACCGGATCGTTCACGATGGCTCGCGCGATACAGGCCCGTTGCTGCTCGCCGCCGCTCATTTCGCTCGGTCGCGCTTTCGCGCGGTGCATGAGGCCGACCTGCGAGAGCGCTTGCATCGCACGCTGCTTGACCTCGCCGCCTCGGTGGCCCGTCGCGTAGAGCGCGAACGCGACGTTGTCGTACGCGCTTCGGTCCGGGAGCAACTGGAAGTCCTGAAACACGACGCCGAGGGACCGCCGGAGGTACGGAATATCAGCGGGCTTGGTCGTGTCCGACTGGAACGGCCCGACGCGGACGAGGCCGTACTCCGGCTGCACGTCCATGTAGAGCAACTTCAGGAGGCTGGACTTGCCGCTGCCGGTCGGCCCGATGAGATAGGCCATCTCCCCGCGATGGAGCGTCAGGCTGAGGTCTGAGGCCACCTCGACGCGCGCGCCGGAAGGGTCGCGGTAGCTGATCGCGGCGTTGCGGACCTCGACGAGAGGGCGCTCGCGAGGCGAGCGAGGCGGAGGGCTGGCGGAGGCAGCAGCCGGGGCGTCGGACACGGGTCAGATCGAGAGGGACAGAGCAAGCTACTCGCGTCGGAACGGTTATCGGGAGTCGGTCTGCATCGCCGGGTGCAACCGTTCGGGAACGCTCGGGAGCCGTACGCAATACCCTGCGGCCTCCGTGCGTCAAACGACCACGCGAGACCTGACCGGCACACTAGCTTCGGCGCACGATGTCTTCCCCTCCCCCCCGCTCTGATGTGCGCCAGCGGCTTCGCGCCGCGAGGTTCCGCTGGACTGCCGCCGAGACCATCCGGGGCGTGCTGTTCGTCGTGGCGGGCGTCGGGTTGGCCTTCCTGCTGGGCGTGGCCGTGGAGGGTGCGCTCTGGCTGGGCGTCGGGTTGCGGACGCTACTGTTCTGGACCCTCGCGGCGCTCGGCGTCGGACTGATCGGGACGTTCGTGCTCCCACCGGTCCTTCGCGGCCTCGGCGTGCTTCCGGGCATGGACACGGAGACTGTCGCGCATCGAGCCGACCGTCACCAGGCGGGCGCGGGCGACCGGCTCCTCGCACTGTTGGACCTCCAATCGGGCCGCTCGCGAGGCGCCGAACCCCTCCAGGTCGCTGCCGCGGCCTCTCTCTCGCGCGAGGTCGCCGATGTGCCGGTAGAGAAAGCAGAGGATGCGAGCCGAGTCCGCCGCGCGCTGCCGTGGGCGCTCGTGCCGGTGCTCGGGTTCATTCTCGCGCTGGTCGCCGTCCCCGGCCCCTTCGAGGCTGCCGCGGAACGTCTTCTCTCGCCCGGCGAGGCCTTCTACCCTCCTGCCCCCTTCACGCTGGCCGTCGAGCCCGGCGATGTGGAAGTCGTGCGTGGGCAGAGCCTGGAGGTCATCGCGCGGCCGTCTGGACGCGACTGGCCCGCTGAGGCCACCCTCGAAGTGCAGCGCGAGGGCGAGCGCGCCACCGACGAGACGCGCCTCCGCATCGGGAACGACTCGCGGTGGGTCCACACGGTGGAGGATCTCCGCCAGACGGTCCGCTACCGCGTTCGCGCGTTGGGCGCGGTGAGCCCCTGGTACGAGGCACGTGTCGTGGCGCGTCCGCTGGTGCGCGGCCTGAACGTGGTCGTCGTCCCGCCGGGATACGCCGGGCGCGAGTCGCGAGCCCTCCCCGAAGGCGTGGGCGACGTGACCGGCCTCGCGGGCTCCACGGTCCGCCTCGGCGTCGGTCTCGCGGGGGAGCCGACGGCTCGCGGTGAAGTCCGCATCCGTTGGGACGACAGCACGACCACACGCGTGCCTCTGACCATCGGCGCGGAGGGCGCGACGGCCCGCTTCGTGCTCCGTCGCGGTGGCACCTACTCCCTCCACCTCGAGACCGAGGCGGGCGTAGCCAACACCGACCCCGCGCAGTACACCCTCGGCGTCCTCGGCGATGCCCCGCCGCAGATCGCCCTCGTGGATGGAGCCTCGGGTCCGCTCAGCCGCGAGCCCCGCCGCCTGGAGTTCCGCGTCACGGACGACTTCGGCTTCGCGGGGGGCTCTCTCATCTACCGCGTGATCCGGGGCGAGACGCAGGGGCCGCTCCGTCGCGCGCGCCTCCCGGTCCGCTCGCGCCCCCTCGGACAGGACGTGGCGGTTCGCTTCCAGCCACCCGGCCTGGCGCCCGGCGACGCCGTCGAACTCTTCGGCGAGGTAGTAGACAACGGCCCGCAACGGCAACGCGCCCGTACAGCCGTCGTGACACTCCGCTTCCCCTCCCTCGCGCAGCGCATCGAGCAGGCCGAAGCCCAGCGCGACTCCACGCGTGAGGCCCTCGGGGATCTCCGCGAGGACGCCGAAGACGCCGCTGAGCGTTTCGAGCAGTTCCGCCAGGAACTCCGCCGCGATCCCGAGCCCGACTACGAATCGCGCCGCCAGCTAGAAGAGCTCCGCCGCCGACAGGACGACCTCGGTCGCCAGTCCGAGCAACTTCAGGAGCGCATGCAGCAGCTCGCAGAGGACATGCAGCAGTCCGGCCTCATGGACGAGGAGACCATGCGGCAGATGGAGCAAATGCAACAGGTCATGCAGGAGCTCGACTCGCCCGAGCTTCGCGAGGCTCTGCGCCGACTCCAGGAAGCCATGGAGCAACTCGACATGCGCCAGATGATGGAGCAGGTGGAGCAAGCCGAGTTCAACGAGGAACAGTTCCGCGAGCGCCTGGAGCGCGCGATGGAGTTGCTGGAGCGCCTCGAAACAGCCGTCGATATGGAGGAAGCCGCTGCATTGGCGGAGGATCTCGCGGAGCGCGAGGCGGAGATCCAAGAGCAAACCGAAGCCCTCAGCGAGCAGAACGAAGGCGAGCCGCAGGATGGGGAGCCCAGTGAGAGCCCGTCCGGTGAACAACAGGACGGGGAGCAACCCCAGGGCGAGCAGCCGAGTGGGGATTCGCCGTCTCGCGAGGAGGTCGCCCAGGAGCAGGAGCGCGCCGCTGAGGATGCTGCCGAGCTCCAGCGCCAGATGGACGAGATCCGTGAGCAGATGCGCGACATGCAGACGCCTCGCGAGGCTCAACAGCAGATGAACCAGGCGCAGGACCAGATGCAGCAGCAGGGCGGGATGCGGCAGCAGATGCAGCAAAACGCCCAGCAGATCCGCGAGCGGCAGGACCAGGAAGCCCAACAGGGCCAGCAGGAGATGCAGCGCCGCCTCCGGCGGATGGCCCAGCAGATGCGCGAGGCCAGCCAGCAGATGCAGGGCCAGCAGCAGCAGATCGACACGGCTCGCCTTCGCGCTGCATTGGAAGACGTGCTCACCCTCTCCACCGAGCAGGAGCGCCTCGCGGAGCGCACCTCCGGGACGGCCTCCCGAAGCCCTGCCCTCCGTCCCCTCGCGCGGCGCCAGTCCGAACTGCGCACGGGTCTCCAGCACGTCGCGGACTCGCTGCGATCCATCTCGCGGACGGTCCCCCAGTTGGGCCGCAAGGTCGCCGAGGCGGCCGAGGACGCTCGGCGTGACATGAGTGGCGCCGTCGAGGAACTCGCGGAGCAGCGCTCCGGCCCCGCCGCCGCACGGCAGCGCTCGGCGATGACCCACCTCAACGAACTCGCGGTCCTCCTCGCCGACGTGCTCCAACAGCAGCAGCAACAGCAGCAGTCAGCGGGCGGATCCGGGCAGGGCATGCCGCAGCAGATGCAGCAGATGGGTCAGCAGCAGCAGCAGTTGAACCAACAGATCCAGCAGATGCTCAACGAGACGGCCGGGCAGCGCCTCTCGCGCAGTGAGCAGCAACGGATGCGTCAGTTGGCAGAGCAGCAGGAGGCGATCCGACGCCAGCTGAACCAGATGATGCGGCAGGGCGGCGGCGAAGGAGGTGAGGGCGGCCTCAGCGAGCAGCAGCGGAGCGCGCTTCGTCGCATCGAAGAGCAGATGGGCGAGGCCGCGCGCGAGCTCCGCCGGGGCCGGTCCGACCCGCAGACGCTGCCGCGTCAGCAGAACATCCTCCAGAAGCTGCTGGAGGCGGAGCGCTCCGCTAACGAGCAGGGCCGCGAGGAGAAGCGAGAGGGCGAGACTGCTAGCGACACGCCGCCGGGCCCGCGAGGTGAGCGCCGCGCTCCCGACCGCCCCGCCGACCGCGTCCGCGCCGACCTGATCCGTGCGCTGGAGAGCGGGTACTCGGCCGATTACCAGGACCTCATCAAGCGCTACTTCGACCGCTTGCAGGACCGCGTCGAGTAGGCCCGCCTCGGTGCCGAGCGGAGGTAGCTACGCCCCCACCACGCCGCGCCCGAGGTACATGAGCACGAACAGCAGCAGCCACACCGTGTGGCCGATGCCCACACCCATCGCGAGGCGCTTCTTCGCGGGCTCCCCACCGCCGGACACCAGCTTTTTCCACGAGGGCCGGATCAGGAACAGTTGCACGCCCACCAGAGTCAGCCCGAGCGTCATCGACGTGTGGTACGGCCACGCGTTGTACTGCAGCTCGAAGCCGATCTGCATCCCGAGCACCCAGTTCGAGAACGCGAACACGTAGAACAGCACCGCCGAGCCGTTCATCGCCGTGAGCAGCTTCTCGCTCCCGGGCGCCGAGCCCGCCAGCGCGGCGCGGCCAAGAGCCGGAAGGGCGAGCGCCATCCCGAACCAGGCGGCAGCGAACAGGACGTGGAGCGCGATGGTGAGCGTGTGGAGGAGCGCCATGGGCGGGACCGGAAGACAAGGCGGGATGATACCCGGCTCCCCCCGCCTCGATCCCGAGGCGGAGACCCCTACAGCACCGCCTCCATCTCGACTTCGACGATCAACTGCGGATCGACCAGCGCGTTCACCCCCACCATCGTCGAGACCGGCATCGTGTCCGCGAGGCAGTGCTGATGCGCGCGCGCCACGTCGTGCGCCGTGTTGCCGATGTCCACGACGTAGATCCGCGTCTGCACGATGTGGTCCACCGTCCCGCCCAGCGCCTCAATCGCGCGGATGCACTTCTCGAAAACGAAGATGGCCTGCTCGTAGGCGTTCTTCCCCACGACGGCGCCCTCGTCGTCCACGGCCGTCGTGCCCGCCACGAGGATGCGGTCGCCGACCTTGATGGCGCGGGAGTACCCGACGATGGGCTCCCAGGGAGCGCCGCTGCTGTATCGTTCGCGTGGTGTCATGGTGAAACAGAGGGTTAGAGCGGAAAACGAACCGTGACGATGGGCGCGGATACGCCCTCCAGGTTGATCTCGTCCTCGTCGTCGGGGACTAGCAGATGCACGAGGAGCGCGGTGCCCGCCCCGAGGCCCGCACCGACGAGGATGTCGGACGGATAATGGACGCCCAGCCACGCGCGCGAGACGCCCACGGCCGAGGCCCACGCCATGCTCGGCACGATGACGTACCACTCCGGGTACGAGGCGCTGAGTGACGTCGCGATGGCGAACGCAGACGAGGTGTGCCCCGACGGGAACGAGTACGGGTCGAGAATCCGGTCGCCCTGATGCTGCCGGTCGCGCGCCTCGATGCCTTCCACCGCCACGTAGGGCCGGGGGCGGTTCACCAGGCGCTTCGAGATGAACGTCGCGCCGACGGTCGCGGCCTGAGAGATCGCGAGGCGGATCGCCGGGCGGGTGTCGGCATCCGTGAGCAGCGTACCGCCGAGGAGCAGGGGCGCCGCTGTGAAATAGACCGGGTACGAGCTCTCGTTCGCGACCGTCATCATAATCGGGAAAGCGCCCTCGTCCACCTCGTAGATGCTGCGGAGGAGGCGAACGTCGATCCCTGCCGTCTCGGGAGGGAGGGTCGCCTGGTCCGCCTCGGCAGAGACTCGGAGGCTGTCGGACGACTGGGCCTCGGCGAGAGAAGACGCCAGCGAGGCGAGGACAAAAAGCGCCGCGAGAGGCGCGCAAGTAGATCGGCGCATGCCATAAAAACGAGCGCCGCCGCCCGGGGATCCAACCTGATTGAACAAAAGAGACGGGCACCGAATACTACACCAGATGGAATAAAACCAACCCGACCGATCTACCATAATATAAGGACTACTTTTGCATCAAGCCAGCGACAACACATACAAAAATACCACCTAAATATAAAACAATACTAGGAATGGATGCAGCCGCCCTTAGCACAAATAATACCTGGATTCTGCCAGGGGCAAAACGATATTCCCCCACCTTGCCGTCAATAACTAATTGAAATAGCTCCCTAAAGGCACGCTCAACAGCAAGATAGTAAGAATCGACAAGCCAAAATAATATTAATATTGTTATAGTTACCACAATACCTCCCTTTATATCATTCGCCAATACTAAAACCAAAAGCGACATAGAGACAGTGACAGACCAGCCTTTTACATCAAGCGAATTTGACGACATCCTAGAAATGATCGCCTGGAGCATCTCAAGGTGTTTTATTTTGTTATACATATTTATATCTTTTTTTTAGAACCGTAAATGCATACCTGTATTCTGGCTCTATCCTTAGACACTCTTCGAGCAGGTGAGCGGCAGTATCGTGGTTGCCTAACCTTTGAAGAGCATAAGCCACTGAGGCACACGCACCAACGTCGTCTTCACCATTTTCAATACATACACTCATGTACCTCACGCACTCGCTCCATTCTTCTGCCTGCTCGTATGCCAAGCCAAGATAGTAGTAGACCCACATGTCATCTATTTCCAAATCGACAAGCCTACTCAAAATTCCCTTCAGAACACCTATAGACTCTACAGCTTTACCTGCCCTCAAGTATCCAATAACAATTCTCTGGATCTTTTCCACATCAAGACCAAACAAGTCTTCAACACTCGCATAGACTTCTGCCGCCTCAAGAGACATGCTTGCTGCCCACAAACAGTCGCCCAACTTCACAACAATCTCTTCGTCTGCTGACCCACCGGCAATTATTTCGTAGTAGCTACGAGCTGCCTCGTAATGAACACCGTCCATATAGAGCTGATCGGCCTTCAGCCTCTTAGCAGCTTTTCTACCAACAATCGCCGAGACACCAGCGCCAAGACTGACAGATTTCTCAAAGTCGGCGCTTGACTGATTTACACCCCCGAATAGGCCATAAAATCTATACATTTCTCTAATTATCTTGGTATAGTATACCATGGTATCATCTATTTGATATCCAACCAAGGACGCCTTTTTTTATAGTAATCATAGTCAAACGTTTCTATATACTCTATGTCAGACAAATCTAGATCGCTATAGTTAAGAAGCATTAAATGTTTATCTATGTTCTCAATAGCCTGGTTTGACGCCAGACCCTCAACCAGGCGTCGCAGAACTTTGTCGTTTGGACGATCCGAAACTAAGCCGCGTACAATTCCGGAATCACTACTAAAGTCCAAAAACCAAGAGCTCATCCTGCTAAAGAATCCAGAAATACCAAAGTCTAAGCCTGCTGGATTTAACTCATTCTCAGCCATATAGTCCAAAATATCTTCATAGTCATTATCATTAAAGATATATCCAGTGGACGCAGATATGTCATTGAAAAAAAACTCGATTAGCCGCCTCGGGATCGAGTCAAGTGTATTCGAAATATTATACCGCCTATTAGTCAATATATATGAAATATAAAGTACATGCTGATAAATCTGAGGGTAGCTTCTCAACACTTCAATTCTCCTTGCCTCCTTTTGAGACAGACGGGCGATCCTATCTTCGCTCTGCAGGGAAAGTACGAGACCTACAAGCGCACGTTGCCAAACGTCTTCTTCGAAATCGCCAAGAAAGTCTAATAACAATCCAATTCTCCCATCTCCTGAATTGGCAATCGAACTGAGACTTAGCGCGCCAACTAATAACGAACGATCCGAACTCGTAAACTTTGACGAATCCCGCACAGCTCTCAGGCATGTGATATCAAAGTCATTGATCTTGGGACTTATTACGATCTGCTCAAAAACCTTCGATATGTGCATGTGCCTCAGCCCATCTATTTCTTTGAATCTATCCATAAACTCTCCAATTACTCTGACAAAAAAAGAGCTATTAAGCTCGTATATATCCCCATAGTCGGCATGATCGGCTCGGTACAAAGAACTATTCTTGTCCACAAGACTAGCTACCGTACCAGCGATATCACCCTTCGTCTTCAGCGGGATCACTTTTTCGGAATAACCCTTTGAGACGAATGAATCTGCCCTACCCAAAGTAAGATCCCCAATTCCACCAATTGAGCTGGATGGACCAAACTTCAGCAGTCTGATCAGGGCTGACAGCTGGGACTCTATACCAACATTAAATATTGTATATCCTTTCATGTATATCTTCACATATTCTATGTCTGACTCACTAAGAATAACTGGTATAAATTTATTGTTCTCTCCGTTATTGTCATAAATATGCTGACGTATTAGCCTATATTCAAATATCGACCCCTTCCCCTTTCCCGCGACGCCAGGCAGGCTATTGGGTTCTCCGTAACCAGAAGAAAAAACTACTAATACATAGTCTGATTTTCCAATCCAATCTTCCATCCATCCGAGCCAACCATTCGAAGGCAAGCCATGATCGATATCTATAATACATTTAATTCCATGCTCTTCTAATCTGTTCCTCAACCCCCTTACACCTGCCGCATGCTGCGCATCAGCTGAACTATAAGAAATGAACGTGCTCGTACTTTATGCAGAGAGAAGTTCATGATCGCGGCATGCAAAAGGAGCGAGCAGGTGTTCAAATGGCTGACACCACAGTTCACGAATCTTCGCTCGTAGTTCCAAGGGCTTTAACCGCTGCCTATGATACAGGCAGCGGCTACTCAGAATCGAGCGGAAGTCGGAAAACCAACTACGCCTCCTCCTCTACGAGTTGGCCGTTGGCGGGCAAGTCTGCCTCGGCGTCCTCCGGAACCATCCCGAGAGCCACCTTGACCTTGTGCTTGACCTCCTCGCGATAGCCGTCCTCCTCGCGGAGCCACTGCTTCGTCGCGTCGCGGCCCTGTCCGATGCGGACCTCGCCGTAGGAGTACCACGAACCGGACTTCTGGATCACGTCGTGCTCCAGCCCGAGGTCGATCAGCTCGCCGAGGCTGGATACGCCCTCGCCGTAGATGATGTCGAACTCTGCCTGGCGGAACGGCGGCGCCACCTTGTTCTTGACAATCTTGACGCGCGTCCGGTTGCCGACGACCTCCTGCCCGTCCTTGATCGCGCCAATGCGACGGATGTCCATGCGGACGGAGGAGTAGAACTTGAGCGCACGGCCACCGGCGGTCGTCTCGGGCGAGCCGAACATGACGCCGATCTTCATTCGGATCTGGTTGATGAAGATCAGGATGGTGTTGGTGCGCTTGATGGTGCCGGTCAGCTTGCGGAGCGCCTGGCTCATCAGCCGCGCCTGAATGCCGACGTGGCTCGCGCCCATCTCGCCCTCGATCTCTGCCTTCGGCACGAGCGCGGCGACGGAGTCGATGACCACCACGTCCAGCGCACCCGAGCGCACAAGCATGTCGCAGATCTCCAGCGCCTGCTCGCCGGTGTCTGGCTGACTCATCAGGAGGTCGTCCGTGTTGACGCCGAGCTTCTCGGCGTAGGTCGGGTCGAACGCGTGCTCCGCGTCGATGAAGGCGCACTGGCCTCCGAGCTTCTGGGCCTCGGCGATGATTTGCGTCGCGAGGGTCGTCTTGCCGGAGGACTCCGGGCCGTAGATCTCGACGATGCGCCCTCGCGGCACTCCCCCGATGCCGAGAGCGTGGTCCAGGGTGAGCGAGCCGGTAGAGACCGCGTCCATCTCGACGGGCGGCGCATCGCCCATCTTCATGACGGCGCCTTTGCCGAACTGCTTATCGATCTGCTTCATCGCCAGCTCGAGCGCCTTGGCCTTGGCGGCGGCGTCGCGGGCGTTGTCGTGGGTTGCCATGAGGGCAGGCTCCGGGAAGGAGCGGCTGATGAGTGCGAGGACGGCCTGAATGGGTGGCCCCTCTGGCACGGGGGATAGCGAACAGCGCAGGGTAGATCCGGCGGGGTGTCACCCGCACGTCACAGGGTGCCCGGGACCTGCGCTTCTGCATGAGACACGCGATGGAGGCAAACGTAACAGCCCGCCCGAAGGTCCGCCCTCGTCCGCCTCGGTACCCCCACGCGCCACCCGAGGCGGACAGAACGAGAACGGGGCGAGAGGCTTCCCTCCCGCCCCGCCGGCGATGCATCCGGTCAGGTGGCTCAGTTCGAGGCCATCTCGCCGCTCATCCCGAGGCTCTCGCGGATGAACTCTGTCATCATGGTGTAGAGGTGGAGGCGCGTGCCCCGGCCCTCGTAGATGCCGTGCGTGCGGCCCGGGTAGATCATCATGTCGAACTGCTTGCCCTCGCGCTGAAGCGCGTCCGCCATCACGTAGGTGTTCTGCGGGTGGACGTTGTCGTCCGCGTCGCCGTGGACAATCAGGAGGTCCTGGTCGTCCGCGAGGTTCGCGGCGTAGGTGACGGGGCTGCCGAGGTCGTAGCCCTCAGGGTTCTTCTGCGGCGTCGAGAGGTAGCGCTCGGTGTAGATGGTATCGTACTGCCGCCAGCTGGTGACAGGCGCGATGGCGATGCCAGACTCGAAGACTTCGGGGCCGTCGCCGTAGGTCATCGCGAGGAGGGAGAGATACCCGCCGTAGCTCCACCCCCAGATCCCGGTGCGGTCCTCGTCGAGGAACGGCATCGCGGAGAAGTGCTGCGCAGCAGCGATCTGGTCCTCCGCTTCGAGGATACCGAGCCGGTTCTGCGTGGCGGTTTTGAAGGCGTAGCCGCGCCCACCGGTCCCTCGGTTGTCCACGCCCGCGACGATCACACCGAACTGGTTCGCGAGGTAGTGATGCCAGAGCCGCTCTGTACCGGCCCACGAGTTGCGAACCTCCTGCGAGCCGGGCCCACCGTAGGTATGGAGGAGCAGGCCGTACTCCTGGTCCGGGTCGAAGTCGCGCGGCTTGATCAGGTAGGCGTTGAGCGATGTCCCGTCGGCAGCGGGCACGGTCATGAACTCGACGGGCGGTAGCTCATACGCCGCGATCCGGTCCATGAGCGCCTGGTTGTCCACGAGGACACTCACCAGCTCGCCGCTCGTGCGGTAGAGCGAGGTGGTCGCGGGTGTCGTGCTGTTGGAGTACCGGTCGATGAAGTAGTCGAAGTCACGCGAGAGATCCACGCTGTGCCATCCCGCCTCGGTGGTGATCTGGACCGGGTCGCCACCCGCGAGGGGGATGCGGTACAAGTGCCGCTCCATCGCACTCGCGGCCGTGGTCGTGACGTAGATCGCGCCCTCCTCCTCGTCGATGCCGTGGAAGTCCGTCACGTCCCAGTCGCCGGTGGTGAGCTGGCGGACGGGCGTGCCGTCGTTCCGGTAGAGGTAGAGATGGGCATAGCCATCGCGCGAGGAGCGCCACACGAAGTGCTCGCCATCGGCGAGGTACGTGATGGTGCCGGTCTCCGTGTCGGAGAAGCCGTTCTCGACCTCGACATAGGCGGAGACGGTCTCTTCCAGGATGGTCCGCACCTCGCCCGAGGCGGGGTCGGCATAGAGGAGATCGACATGGTTCTGGTCCCGGTTGAGGCGGAGCATCCAGACATCGCGCTGGCCGTCCGCGAGGGCCGGGGTCCACCCCATCGCGGCGATGTACTCGGTCTCATCGCCGCCCTCCATCCAGGTGTCGGTGTCGAAGAAGAGCGTCTCGCCCGTCATCGCGTCCACCACACCGACGCGGATCTCAGCGTTGGTTTCGCCCGCCTTCGGATAGCGAAAGCTCATCGTCTCGGGGTAGAGCGTGCGGAAGTCCTGCATCGGGAAATCGCGCGTGTTGGATTCGTCCAACTGGTAGAAGGCGATGAGCGAGCCCTCGGGGTGCCAGCGGAAGCCGTCGCGGAGGCCGAACTCCTCTTCGTAGACCCAGTCGAAGGTGCCGTTGATGATGGCGCCGGGGCCACCGTTCGTCGTGAGGGCGCGCTCGGCTCCACTCGCGAGATCCGTCACGAACAGGTTGCGGTCGCGCACGAAGGCGACGTGGCTCGCGTCGGCGTCGAACTTGGCGAACATCTGGAGGCCTCGGTCGCGGTTCGAGACGGGCGTGATGGCGCCAGACTCGACATCGTAGACGTAGTAGATGCCCTTGGTGTTGAGGCGCCAGACGCGCTCGGAGTCTGTGTAGAGGAGCACCTTCGTACCGTCTGTGGAGTACACGTAGTCCTCGATGCCGATGAGGCCGTCGCCGTCCACCTTGACGAGGGCAGAGCCGTCGATGACGGTCGTGCGGTCGTCGGTGGTGAGGTCGAGGCGGACGAGGCTGGTGGTGCCGGCCGCGCGATCGGTCTCGACGTAGAGCAGTTCGGGGCCGCTCTCCGTCCATCGTCCGCCCTGGAAGCCTTCTCCGAAGAACTCAGCGGAGGCGAAGAGCTTCTGGAGCGTCAGCTCGGCCGGGTCTTCGGCGGGCGGTGTGGATGGGGCCTCCGCGACGGGAGCGTCTGCGGCGGGCGAGTCGGCCGAGGGCGCCTCGGAAGCCGACTGGGCGTTGGCGCAGCCCGCCAGTGGAGCGAGCGCGAGGAGAAGAGCGAGCGAGAGAAAACGGCGCATCGGGGGCGGATCGGATGGACGCCCAAAACTTACGATGGCCTCTCGCGTGCCTCAGCGCACGACGCTGAGCGTGCGCGTGACTCGGCCCGCCTCGGTGCCGAGGCGGACGAGATAGACGCCGGGCGACGGGGCCTCCCAAGCGATCTCGCGTTCGCCGGAGGGCACGTCCAGACGAGCGACCTCACGGCCGAGCGCGTCGAAGATCCGCAAGTCGGGTGAGGCGCCCGGCGGGTGGTCCACACTCAATCGCGTCGAACCGGTGCTAGGATTCGGGATAACAGAGAGAGTGAGGCCGGTCGGTTCCGGGTCTTGCTCCTCGGTAGTCGGGGGCGTCCGGTTCAGGCACACCCAGAGGCGGGTGTCCGACCCCATCACCAGGTCGGGCGCGCCATCCCCATCAAGGTCCTCGTAGCCGCCGATGCGGCCGGACTCACACGGTCTCTCGGTGGAAGAGAAGCTGAGCTTCCCATCGTTGAGCCACAAACCGTGACCGTTCAGGAAATCCAGATCACCGTCGAGGTCGAAGTCTCCGAAGAATGGAAGCCCCTCCCACACCCCTGATCGCGCAACCTCACCCCTCTCCAGGAATCGACCCGACCCATCGTTCTCGTGCCAGCGGATCGACTGCTCCTCTGCGCCAGTTCCGCGCGTGATCAGGTCGTCGTCACCGTCTAGGTCCAGATCAACCGCTTGGACAGAGGAGGCAGAAATTTCGAGGTCTTCTGCAGATCCGATACCTGTGGGCAGATCGTTGCGATACAGGCGAAGCAGTTCTGTGGTTCTATCGGGGATGACGATATCTGGTTGGCCGTCCAGATCCAGATCGGTCAGCGTGATGTACTCGATCCGCTGCTCGTCTGTCAGGAGTGTCTGTCGCGCTTGAAAAGCACCGGTCCCGTCATTCTCGTACCACCCCAACGGATTTCCGAATTCCGACACTGTGATCAGATCCAGGTCTCCGTCCGCGTCCAAGTCTACAAGTCCTCTCCCATAATGGTTAGAATACAATTCCTCTCGTGGCAAAGGTACAACAGGCTCGAAAGATTCAGCAACAAAGAAACCGTCGGCGGCCTGACGAAGGGCTATCCCCCCTCGCGTGCACAAAAGAACAAAATCAGTATCTCCATCGTCGTCGATGTCGCCAGCGCGGAGAGACTTCTCCCACGCCCACGCTGAACACCGCTCGACATCGAGGTGAACCGGAGTTGAGAACGCCCCGCCGCCCTCGTTCAGGAACCAGAGGAGTTGGTTCAATCCTTCGGTGGCGACGGCTATGTCCAGGCGTCCATCTCCATTGATGTCGGTCAAAACAGGAGGGACACGCGTGTAGAACGTCGGCGTGATGACTCTCCCGTTCTGAAAGGGCATGGGCTTGGAACCCGAGTGCCAGACCACTTGCCCATCCGGAACCAACAAATCGACGCGCCCATCTCCATCAATGTCCCCGGTTCGAAGGGATGCAGGATCTGCGTATCTCGAGTACCGGGAGAGCAGGACATGATCAGACTCGAAGCGCCCGCCTCCTTGATTTCGAGCCCAGACCAATGACTGGTCTTTGTAGGTCATAACGTCCAGGAGGCCGTCGTCGTCGAGATCTCGGAGTGCCAGCGCTTGATTGGGGTGAGAGGCCGACGTGATCGGTTCAAGGGGCGCGAACGGAACCCCTCCTTGGTTCTCGTACCATCCGATCTGGCCTGTCACCTTGTCCAGGTAAACGAGGTCCGGGTCTGTATCCCCATCCACGTCCGCGAGTTGGACCTGTCCTACCTCTACAGGTACTGCCGAGACAAGAGGCTCAGCGTCTGCGAACACCCCGGGGCTCTCCTGTCGGCGCCAGCGGACTTCCAGACGACCTACGATCACAAGGTCCAGGCGCTCGTCTCCGTCCACATCCCGAGCGTCGGCGCTGAGTGTGCTGCTGCGGCGATCCAGAATCGCGCGCTCCCCCAGAGACCCGTCCGGCATTCGCTGGTACCACACGACCAGATTGACGCTCTCGGTGACGAGAAGGTCGAGGCGCCCATCGGAGTTCAAGTCCCGAACGTGCATCGCCTGGATGGCATACTCACCTTCGATCAGTCGGTGGTAGATGAAGCGGGCACTGGACTGGCGATTCTCCAGCCATCCGGCGACAGCTTGCCCTTCGAAGGTCACCACGAGATCGAGGTCGCCGTCTCGGTCGTAGTCGGCGGGATACAATTGGTCCGGCGCTCCGTCTTCGAGTGGAATCGAGATCTGGTCACCGAAATCGCCATACTCATTTCGAAACCATGCGATGCCGCCGCACTGAGCGCATGGAAGGATGAGATCGGGGTCTCCATCGCCGTCTATATCCTCCAACTCGGCATCGCTGGAAGGGACCACAGAGTTTGGCGACACGTCGAAAGCAGGCTCGAACACCGGCTGCGCGGCGGCCAGAGCAGGCAAAAGGCTCAGTAGAAGAGCAGCAGGCGAGCGGAAGGAACAAAAGGGCATGGTCATGCTGGATCCGAACGAAGAATGAATCGGCTAGTGGAAGACCGACTCAAGCGGGACCCTAACAACCGCCCAGTCGGTAGTTCTCGGCGCACGTTCCACGCATGAAACACCTCGGTGTCCTGCTCGCCCTGCTGGCGGCCCTCGCGGCCGAGGCCCAGCCCGTGCTGCGCCTCACGCCGGACACGCTGCGCTTCGGCCAGATTCCGCAGGATGCCACGATGTCTGGCCAGTTCGTCCTGATCGAGAGCATCGGCGACGAGCCGATCACGATCAAGATCCACACGGCCTTCCGGCCCTTCTTCATGCCCTTCGAGAACCGCTACGTTCTCGACGAGGTCCAGGAAGACTTGATCCCCAGCCGCGCGGCCGTGCTGCAACTCGCGCCCTTCCGCGATGGCGCCTTCGAGTCGGAACTGGCCGTGGACACCGACGAGCGCGGCGCGTACCGCATTCAGGCCTTCGGCGAGGCTGTCGATCCCGTGGCGTTCACCCTCGCGCCGGGCGAGACCGCCAGCCGGACGCTGGAGATCCGCAACCCTGGCTTTGCCCGCCTCGACGCGCGCACCGAGGCGGAGGCGCCGTGGCTCGGTGTGTCACCCGCCGCTTTCTCGCTAGCTCCAGACGACGGCACTCCCGTGACCGTCTCGGTGGATGCTCGCGGCCTCGCGCCCGGTGTGTACCGCGACACGCTCCGAGCGAGCGACGACGACAGCGTGCTCGACTTCTCCTGGCGGGTTCCCGTCTCGCTCACCGTCACAGCCTCTACAGCGGAGGCGCCCGATCCCGATGCGGCACAACCGATTTTGACGGTCTCCCCAACCCCCGCACGAGGCGCGGTCCGACTGTCCTTCGCGCTGGATACGACCGCCTCGGTCACGTTGCGGGTCTACGACGCACGAGGCCGCGAGGTGGCCCGCCTCGTGGACGGTCGCCGTCGCGAGGGCACGGTGGAATGGCAGGCGCCGAGCCCTGGTCTGTACCTCGCGCGGCTGGTCACACCGGAGGGTGCGATGACGAGACGCCTCGTGGTCACGAGGTAGGACGGGCCCCGAGAAAAGCGCGATCTTGCCGCGTTGCGACACGCGCCAAGACTAGGCGCCCCACCATGTACGACTTCATCATCGTCGGCGCCGGGAGCGCCGGGTGCATCCTCGCGAACCGGCTCACGGAAGACCGCGACGCTCGCGTCCTCCTGCTGGAAGCGGGCGGTCCCGACTCCCGCCCCGAGATCTCGATTCCCGCCACCTTCTCGCGCCTGTTCAAGACCGAGGCAGACTGGGCCTACCACACCGTCCCACAGCGCCACGCCGCCGACCGCGAGTGGTTCTGGCCGCGCGGCAAGGTGCTCGGCGGGTCGTCCAGTCTCAACGCGATGATCTACATCCGCGGCCATCGTGCTGATTTCGACGGTTGGGCAGCCGACGGGTGCGAGGGCTGGGGCTACTCCGACGTGCTCCCCTACTTCAAGCGCTCCGAGGACAACTCGCGCGGCGCGAACGCCTACCACGGCACGGGGGGGCCGATGCGCGTCGAGGATCCCCGCTCTCCCAATCCACTCTCCGTCGCATTCGTGGACGCCGCCGTGCAGGCCGGGCACGACCGCAACCCGGACTTCAACGGACCAAAGCAGGACGGCGCGGGTCTGTTCCAGGTCAATCAACGCGGAGGGCGCCGCGTCTCCACCGCGACGGCCTTTCTCCGGCCCGCCCTCAAGCGCAACAACCTGACGACCGAGACCAACGCGCTCGCGACGCGCGTCCTTCTGGAGGGTGGCCGGGCTATCGGCGTGGAATACGTCCAGAACGGCGTGCATCGGCGCGCGATGGCAGAGCGGGAGGTGATCCTGAGCGGCGGTGCCGTCAACACGCCTCATCTGCTGATGCTCTCCGGCATCGGCCCGGCGGACGACCTCCGCCGCCTCGGTCTGAGCGTGGCGCTGGACCGTCCCGAGGTGGGTGCTAACCTGCACGACCACCCCATCGTGGGGGTTCGCTGGGCCTCGCGCGAGCCCATCTCGCTCCTCGGTGCCGAAGCGCTGGGCGAGGTCTCGCGCTACCTCCTCACGCGGCGCGGGATGCTCTCCTCCAACGTCGCCGAGGCGGGGCTCTTCGCGCACACCCGCGCGGGCGAGGTCCGGCCGGATCTCCAGTTCCACGTCGCCCCAGCACTCTTCTACGAGCACGGCTTCCAGCAGCCCGACGCGCACGGCTTCTCCCTCGGCCCTACGCTCAACCGCCCGCTCTCGCGAGGGCGTCTCTGGCTCACCTCGCCCAACCCCATCGATCCGCCCGCCATCGACCCGAACTACTTCGCGGAAGAGGCCGATGTGCAGTCGCTTATCGACGGGGTGCGAATGGCTCGCGAGATCGTCGCGCAGCCCGCGTACGACCGGTACCGGGGCAAGGCGCTGGACGCGATGGCAGATGCGACGACGGACGCTGAGATCGCGCGGGTCATCCGCCAGACGGCCGAGACGCTCTACCACCCCGTCGGCACCTGCCGGATGGGGGCGGACCGCGACGCACCGACAGACCTCTCGCTCCGCGTTCGCGGCGTGGACGGCCTCCGCGTGGTAGACGCCAGCGTGATGCCCAGCGTCACGACCGGCAACACCGCCGCCGCGACGATGATGATCGCCGAGCGCGCCTCGGACCTGATCCGAGGCCACATCCCGGAGCCCGCAGTGTCCGCCACCGCCTGAGTCTGCCCGCCTCGGTGCCGAGGCGGGGCGGGTCAGCCCTCCGGTACCTCGTAGAGCGCGCGGGCGTTCTCGACTCTGCCGAGCCGGAACGACGCGCCCGGGTCCACGGCGACGTGCCCGGCCATCGCCTCTCGGCCGAGGAGCATCGGGAACTGCATCGAGGCACGGTCGGCGAGCGTCAGCTCGATGGGCCACTCGGGGGATCCTGCGCGAACGCCCAGCCGGAACGTCACCTCCACCACGAGCCGCAGGTCTTCGTGCCCGGAGGATGAGCGCACGTGCCGTTCGTCCACCACGGGCGCCTCGCAGATCACGGCAATCGTGCGATGCCGACGGAAGAACGGACGGACGGAGAACCGCGCCCAGGTCGTCCCTCCGCGCGAGAGTGTCTGGATGTGCGTGGCGTGGAGCGAGGAGGTCGCAGCGCCCGTGTCCACCTTGCAGCGGACAGCGGGCAGGCCGAGGTCTGGGAACGCCACCCACTCCCGCCAGCCGACCGTCACGAGGCCACTCATCCCGAGGCGCCCGCTTCTTGCATCCTCGCAGCGGTGCCACCCGCGAGCAAGTACAGCACCGCCATTCGCACCGCGACCCCATTCGTGACCTGGTCCAAGATGATCGCGCGGTCGCTCTCGGCCACCTCCCCCGCCAGTTCTACGCCGAGGTTGATCGGGCCGGGGTGCATCACATAGAGATCCGGGTTCGCCTCCAGGTGCTCGCCACGAAGACCGAACCGGTCGTGGTACTCGCGGAGGCTCGGGAACAGGCCGTTGGGCCCGGCGCCCTGCCGCTCCAACTGGATGCGGAGCGCCATCGCGACATCGCAGCCCTCCAGCGCCTCGTCCAACCGGTCGGTGACGCGCGCGCCGAGGCGCTCAATGCCGACCGGCATCATCGTACGAGGGCCGCAGAGCGTGACCTCCGCGCCGAGAGCGGTAAGCGCGTACACGTTGGAGCGGGCCACTCGGCTGTGCGCGATATCGCCGATGATGCTGACGCGCAGGCCGGAGAAATCGAACGCGGCGAGGCCCGGGAGACGCGGGATGTCGAGCCTCGCGATGGACGACGCGTCGAGGAGCGCCTGCGTGGGATGCTCGTGCTGCCCGTCGCCTGCGTTGACCACGACGGAGTCCACGCATCGCGTCAGGAAGTGCGCCGCGCCCGCGCTCCTGTGGCGGATCACCACGAGGTCGATCTTCATCGCCTCGATGTTGCGGGCGGTATCGCGGAGGGTCTCGCCTTTGCTGACACTGCTCCCGCTCGCAGAGAAGTTGACGGTGTCCGCGGAGAGCCGTTTCTCGGCGATCTCGAAGGAGAGCCGGGTCCGTGTGCTCGCCTCGTAGAAGAGGTTGACGCAGGTCACGCCGCGAAGGCTCGGCACCTTCTTGATGGGCCGCTCGATGACGCCACGAAAGGCGACGGCGGTCTCCAGAATCGTGCGGATCTCCTCTGCCGAATAGTCCGCCAGTCCGAGGAGGTGTCGATGGTTGAGGGCTCCGGGCTGATTGGTCGTCTGAGGCATCTCGGAGCGAAGCGCTACGCGGTGGGTCCTTTCTCGACGAGCCAGACGCCGTCGATATCATCGATCTCTTCCACGCGGACGCGGACCCGTTCGCCGGGGGCGGTTGGCACCTCGCGGCCCACGAGGTCGGCCACGACGGGAAGCTCGCGGAGGCCCCGGTCGATGAGCGCGAGGAACTGCACGCTGGCCGGACGGCCGAGGTCGAGCAGCGCATCTAGCGCGGCGCGGACGCTGCGACCGGTGTAGATCACGTCGTCCACGAGGACGAGGCGGCGGCCGGTCACGTCGAATGGGATGTCGGTCGGCGCAGCTACGGGCGCGGCGGGCCCGAGGCGGAGGTCGTCGCGGTAGAAGGTGGCATCCAGCGAGCCGAACGGCAGGCGCACGTCCTCGTAGGCCTCGATGCGCTGACAGAGTCTCCGCGCGAGGTGCACGCCGCGCGTCTGCATCCCGATGATGGCGAGCCGGTCCGCCTCGGTGGCATCGTCGTCGAGGTGCTCCACGATCTGCCGCGCGAGGCGGTCGAGCGTTCGGCGCACGTCGTCGGCGTCCATCAGGTGCGCCTTGACGAGGTCGCCGGGCTGGAGGGACGGGGGCGGCGCTGCGGGCATGCCGCGAAGCTACCTCGGGGAAAGGGGGAAGAGGGATGGGCGAAGGGGGAAATCCCCTCATCCCCCATGCCTCCCTACGCCGTCCACTTCGGAGCGCTCAGGCCGATGGCCCACACCACCAGCGCGGCGATCACGAACCCCATCGCGACCGCCCCAGCATGGTCTAGCATCCCGAGGGGCTTCAAGAGGTTGTACCAGTCGTGGTAGTCATGCGAGAGGCCACCGAGGAGCGGGAGGGCGCGCGCCTTCGCGTCGGCAGCGTAGACGGAGACATCCAGCAGGCTCTGGCCGACCCAGACCATGCCGAGTTGGAAGCCTGCACGCGAACTCCACGTGAGCGCGCTCCACGCGATGATGCCCGGCAGCGCGACCTGGAGGATGGAGCCGCCCGCGAACATCATCCACTCGCCGAAGAAGCGGAAGAAGAAGTGCCCCGCCTCGTGCGCGATGAGGTTCAGCGAATGGAACAGAAACCACGGGAGGCCGATGAGCCCGCCCGCGTTCCAGTCCACGAAGAAGAAGTAGGCGCACACCGGCAGCATCGCCAGCGTAACGGTCCACTCCTCCCAATCGACGCGGGGCATGGTGATCTCCATGCCCTCGGTATCGGCCCCAGACGAACAGGCCTGAAGCGCCCGGCATCGCGCGAGGGCCGCCCCGCCGAAACTGTGTCCGCCTCCACCCAAACGCCTCCGCCCTGTCGTTACCCTCCCCCTGCCCGCCTCGACACCGAGGCGGACCCACCCAGCCACCGCCCGTGTCCTCTCCCTCCGACCGTCTCACGCCCGAAGCCCTCGCCCGCATCGGCTCGCTGGAGCTTCGCGCGCGGCTCATCGTGGAGGGCTTCATCACGGGCATGCACCGCAGCCCCTACCACGGCTTCTCCGTCGAGTTCGCCCAGCACCGGCCCTACAACATCGGCGACGGACTGCGGCATGTGGACTGGAAGGTGTGGGCGCGAAAGGACCGCTGGGTGGTCAAGCAGTACGAGGAGGAGACCAACCTGCGGCATGCCGTCGTGCTAGACACGAGCCCCTCCATGCGCTACGCGGGCACGGCGGGCGTCTCCAAACTGGCCTACGGCGCGACGCTCGCCGCCGCGCTCCACACGCTCATGGTCCGCCAGCGCGACGCGACGGGCCTCGCCGCATTCGATTCCGGCGTCCACACGCTCCTTCCGCCTCGCGCCACGCGCCAGCATCTCCGGGGTCTTCTCGCGACGCTCGACCGAATCCTCGGCGCCACGCCGACGCCACACCAGGACCAGGGCGCCTCCGCCGTGGCGCAGGCCCTGGACGAGGTCGCTGAGCGCCTTCCGCGCCGCTCCCTCGTGACCGTCATCTCGGACCTCTTCGAGACCGTCGACGGCGCCGACGAGGTGGTCCGGGCGCTGCGCCACCTCCGGCATCGCGGGCATGAGGTGCTCGTCTTCCACGTCCTCGACGCGAGCACCGAGCGCCATTTCGCATTCGACGACGTGCCCGTCCGCTTCCGCGATCTAGAGACGGGCGAGGAACTCACGCTCCAGCCCGCTCAACTCCGCGAGCACTACACGCAGGCCGCCGAGGCGTTCGTGGCCGACGTGCGCCGACGCTGCCGCGAGATCGAGGCGGACTACGCAGTGCTGGACACGGCCCAGCCGTACGACCTCGCGCTCGCGGCCTACCTCCAGAAGCGCAAACGGCTCTACTGAGACCTGCCACCTCCGCCTCGGTCCTTCCACGGAGGCACCGAGGCGGACGCACTCGATCCCAATGCAGCGGCTTCTAGTTCCTCTCGCCCTGCTGGCAGTCACCGCGAGCGCATCCGCGCAAACACCGGATGCCATCGAGGACCCGGCGATGCTCCAGCGCTACCAGGCCACGATCACGCCGTCTGAGTTGGCCGGTCAGCTCTACGTCTACGCCGACGACTACCTAGCGGGGCGCGATACCGGCGAGCCCGGTCAGCGCTTCGCGGCGAAATACCTCGCCGGGCAGTACGCCGCGATGGGCATCGCACCGAAGGGTACGGGCACGGCGGAGAACTACAGCCTCGCGCCGTACCTCCAGGAGTTTGCCCTCACGCGCACACAAACCGTGAGCCTGAGCTACACCGCCACGCGCGACGGGGAGACCGTCCTGAGCGGCTGCGCGCCAGCGGCCGAGGGCGAACTCGTCGAACTGTTCCCGGTCTTCGGTGAGGTGCAGTCCGACGATGAGCCCGCCCCCTTGATGTGGGTCGGCGATGCCTCCGAGGTAGACGGCATGGACGTGAGCGGCGCCTACGTCCTCGCGACCGTGGCGGACAACAACGCGATCCAGTCCGTCTCCATGGACCTGCTAGACAGGGGCGCACGAGGTGTCCTCCTTCCTGCCACGCCCGCCGCCAGCTTTCTCCAGCGGATGGCCGGAGACCTGACGCGTCCCCAGCTGTCCCTCGGCTCCGACGAGGACGCGATGGACGGCGCGATCTTCCTCACCGGCCTGGATGTAGCTGCCACGCTGATGGGAACCAAAACGTCCACCACCGAAGCGCTCCACGCGGTGCCGCTCGGCGACACCGGCGCGAGACTCTCCATCACCACCGAGCGCGAGACCGGTGGGGTGACGACCGAGAACGTCCTCGCATTCATCGAGGGCTCGGATCCCGACCTGAAGGACGAGGTCGTCATCCTCTCCGCTCACCTCGACCATATCGGCACGAAAGAGGAGGGCGACGATCGGATCCACAATGGCGCCGACGACGACGGCTCCGGCACCGTCGCCCTCCTGGAGATCGCCGAAGCTTTTCAGCACGCCGTCCAGGACGGCAACGGACCGCGACGCTCCGTCCTCTTCCTGCACGTCACCGGCGAGGAAAAGGGCCTCTTCGGCTCCGCGTACTACGCCGACGTAGACCCGCAATTCCCACTGGAGAACACGGTCGCCAACCTCAACATCGACATGATCGGCCGGTACGACCCGGAGCGCGGCTTCGAAACGACAGAGTACGTCTACATCATCGGCGGCGGCCTCATCAGCCAGGACCTGCACGACTGGAACGCGACCGTCAACGAGATCTCTGGCACCAGCCTCTTCCTCTCCGACCGCTTCAACTCGCCGGACGACCCCAACCAGTTCTACCGCCGCTCGGACCACTGGAACTTCGGCAAGCAAGGCATCCCGTTCATCTTCTACTTCACCGGCACGCACGAGGACTACCACGGCGTCGGCGATAGCGCGGACAAGATCGACTACGAGCGGCTGGCCCGGATCTCGCGGTTGATCTTCGGCACGGCCTGGCACGCCGCCAACACGGACGCACGCCCGCAGGTCTCCGGCACCGGCTTCGACTAGGCCCGCCTCGGTCTGCCCACAGACCTCCCGAGGCGGGCCGTCTGGACACGCCGAGGCCCCGCCATCCATCGCGGACAGCGGGGCCTCGGGCGTTCTGCGATCCGGCTCAGCGCGCGATCACGAGCCGCCGCGTGAGCACGTCCCCGCCCGCGTCGAGGCGGAGGAGATACACGCCGGGCGCGAGGGCGCTCGCGTCCAACGCGACCTCATGCGGCCCCGCTTCGTAGCGGCCTTCCTCAAGGACGACGACCTCGCGGCCCAACGCGTCGAAGACCGCGAGGTGGACCCGCTGCTCGGCTTCCAGTTCGAACGGCACCGTCACCGTTCCCACGGCGGGGTTCGGATACGGAGCGTCCAGCGCGAGCGCGGCGGCTGTCGCGAGAGGGGCCGCCTCGGGAGCGAGCTCGACCGACTCCCAGCCCTCGGGCGCGGGAACAGGCGGAAGCACCTGCCCGGGCGCGGCCTTCGATGTCGTGGGAGCACCAATCGCGAAGTCGAACGCGTCGCTGTCGACCGTCTCGCCCGAGGCGGCGTCCATCACGAGCACCGAGAGCGTGTAGCCTCCCTCTAGCGCGCCGCGCGGGATCGTCTGGCGGATCGGTGCTGGGCCGATACCCTCCCCGACGCCGAGCGTGACCTCGCGTGGGCCGAAGAGCGGCCCGAAGGTCCTGCCGTCTGGGAGAGTGATCGTCGTCATCACCACGACCTCTTGTGTCTCGGCTGTCGTGTTGCGGGCGCGCACTTCGAACTCGATGCGGTTCTGCACGCCCGCGGGCAACGCGATGGCCTCGGGCGTGATCGACGCCTCCACGTCCGCCGAGTACGTGAAGTCCTTCATCAGGATCGGCCCTGGCCCAATGGAGGAAAGGAAGAGCGGCCACTGATCCGCGAAGTGGGGCGACGGCACACCCGAGGCGGAGATGAAGCCGCTCTGGCCCGGAGGCGTGACACTTTCGGCTCGTGTGACTTCGTTCGTCCCGAAGGACAGAACCTGCTGGAAGGTGCCCGGATACTCTGGGTAGAGAGGATTCGAGCGGACGACGCGGTTCAACTCCTGGACCTCCTCGAAGGTGATCCCCGCGCCCGTCCCGGCAGCCGCCGTGAGGTGGTCCGACAGGAACCTCGCGCCGTCGAACGTGCGCGTGTAGCCGCCGGGGCGCGTGTCCGTCCACGGCATGTTGTCGCCCTGGTTCCAGCTCGCCTCGGGCTTGTTGTTCCAGTTCACGAGGACCGGCTGGTCAAAGTTGACCGCCTGCGGCTGGTCCGCAAAGTCCACGAAGCCGAGCCACTCCTCATCCCCCGTTCCCATCGCGGGAAGACGCGGGTCCCCTGGCCGCACCGGGTACGCCCCGACGTGCCAGTACGCGAGGTTCTGGTCCGTGTCGGCGTAAAAGATGTTGAACGACATCGGGATCTCGCTCGCGACCTGCTGCCAGTCGGCGAGGCTCGTCGAGTTCCAGGCGGCGTAGAACGCCTCCACCATCTCCAGCTCTCGGTTCCAGAAGGTGTAGCGCCAGGAGAACGCGAGGCCGTTGGCTGCGTCCTGCGCGTAGACCGGCCCGTGGACCGTCCGCAGCGCGACGTACTCGACCGGGTCGCCGCCGAGGACCTGGATCACCGATGGAATAGGCTGGAAGGGCACCTGCTCGCCGTTGAAGAGGTACGTCTGGCCGGTCGGACCGAGGACCTCGGCGTAGGTGTCCGTGTTGTCCGTCGTGCCGGTGGTGAGTGTCCAGGCGCGCTGGTCGTTCTGCGAGCCATTGCGGCCGATGATGACGCCCGGGATGCCCGGCACCGTCATGCCCGCGATGTGGATGCCTCCCGCGACGACGATCTCGACCTCGCTCGTGATGGCTTTCTCATCGGGCTGCGGGTTGCCCATCTGTGGGGCGCCGAGGAGCATCGCGTCTCCCGTGGCGGAGACCTCGGGGCGGACGAGGGCCGCGAAGGAGCCGAACTTGAGCGGCACGCCCCACGCTTCCAGGTCATCGTCGATGGCCTCGCGACGAGCACGAACGCCCTCCGCTACAGCCGGGTCGATGGTCAGGGATGTCGTGAGATCGGACTGGACACGGCGCGTGGCAAGGGCGCCGCCCTGGATCGTGGTGTACGCCTCGGGGTCATTGATGGGCCGGTTGGCCTCGAACCAATCCGGGCCCTGCGCCTGGAGTTCGGCCAGCCGCGCGAGTTCATCCCCGCCGATCTCGCCGAAGCGGCGCATGAAAAACTGCAACGTCGCGACGGCCTTGTCGCGGTCCCACCGTTCGATGGGCATCGTGTTGAGTGGGAACTGGGTGTACTCGAACGGGAGGTACGTGTCCGGCTCGCTCTCCGCGAGATCGATGTAGGCGTTGATCCCCGCGATGTAGGCGTCCAGCATCGCGCGAACGTCCGCCGGGAGCGCATCGAACTGCGTCGCCCGCTCCTCGGGCGTGTAGAAGACCGTGCGGATGCCCTGGTCGGTGGCGACCGCCGAGGGGCCCATGATCTCGGCCATCCGACCCGTGGAGACGCGCCAGAAGGTCTCCATCTGGAAGAGGCGGTCCTGCGCGACGGCGAACCCCTGGCCGTAGAACGCGGCGGTCTCGGTCGGGCCGTAGATGTGGGGCACGCCCCACTCGTCGCGGACGATCTCGACGGTGTTGCCATCCGGCGCGGTGAGAGTGGTCGTGTGGTCGTCGGCCTGGGCGACGAGGGGCGCGGCGAGGAAGAGCGCCAGCGCGGCGAGTCGGAGCATGGGAAGAGGGAAGAGAGAGACCTCCACACTACGGAAGCGCTTTTTTCGGTGCAACCCGCCGATGCCTGAACCTCTGAGGCATGTCCCGTTCGCCCGCCTCGGCTCCTCCACGGACCTCCCGAGGCGGACGGACCTGCGAGCGCGTGGACTCCCCTCCAGGCGGGGCGGTACGTTCCCCTACTGGCCTCCTCCCACTGGCCCCTCCCCTCTCCCGCCCCATGCTCGACCGCATCCGCTCCCACGCCGCCGACGGCCACCCCGAAGTGGTTCGACTCCGCCGTCAGATCCACCGCCGACCCGAGTTGGCCTTCGAGGAGCACGAGACCGCGGCCCTGATCGCGGAGACGTTGCGAGACATTGGGATCGAGCCGATCACAGGGATCGCGAAGACGGGGGTCGTCGCGCACATCCGAGGCGAGAAGCCCGGCCCGGTCCGTGCCCTTCGCGCCGACATTGACGCGCTGCCCATCCGCGAGGCCAACACCTTCGAGTTCGCGAGCGAGGTGGACGGGGCCATGCACGCCTGCGGGCACGACGCACACACCGCCATGCTCCTCGGCGCTGCTCGCATCCTCCACGCGATGCGCGCTGAGTTGGCCGGAACGGTCCGCTTGATCTTCCAGCCGAGCGAGGAGAAAACTCCCGGCGGCGCGACGATCATGATCGAAGAGGGCGTGCTCGGCGAGATGGAGGGCGTCGCAGCGCCGGAATACATCCTGGGCCAGCATGTCGCGCCCCACCTCCCGACAGGCGCGCTGGGCATCCGCTCTGGCCCGTTTATGGCGAGCGCGGACGAGTTGTACCTCGTCGTGCGAGGCACAGGAGGACACGCCGCTGCCCCGCAGCTTCTCGTAGATCCCGTTCTCGCGCAGGCCCACGTCCTGACGGCGCTCCAGGCGGTCATCTCGCGAAACTGCCCGCCCGGCATCCCGAGCATCCTGTCGTTCGGCCGCGTGGAGGCGAACGGCGCGACCAATGTGATTCCAGACGAGGTCCGCATTGTGGGCACGTTCCGCTCGATGGAAGACGAGTGGCGGTTCCGTGCACACGACCTGATCCGTCGCACGGCGGAGCACACCGCGCAAGCCTTCGGCGCCACCTGCGAGGTCCGCATCGACGTGGGCTACCCGTCGCTCACGAACGAGCCGGCACTCGCCCAGACGGTCGCCCAGACGGCCCGCCTCGTGACCGAGGCGGAGGCGGTCGCGCTGCCAGAGTGGTACGCCTCGGAAGACTTCGCGTGGTACACGAAGCAGATCCCCGGCTGCTTCTACGTCCTCGGGACCGGCTCCGAAGAGGAGGACAGCCTGCACGGCCTCCACACGCCTCGGTTCACCGTGGACGAGCGCGCGATGGAGACGGGCGTCGCGATGCTGGTGGCCCTGGCGATGCGAGCAGGGGAGGGCGACCTCGCGTAGAGTCTACCCTGGGCGTTCCGCCGTTACCCGTGCGTGACGCCCCGACCGGCTGAACCGGGCTCGTTTGGCCGATGGCACGACCGTTGCCGAGACGCGAGGCGTCTCCCACGTCCGCCTGTGTCGCCCCGCCTCGACGCCTCCCTCCGCCTCCTCGACCTCGACCCTGAGGCTACGCTAGACGACGCCAAGAAGGCGCGCCGGGAGTTGGCGATGGTCTGGCATCCCGACCGCTTTCCAGACAACGAGGAACTCCGTCTTCGCGCCGAGGACAAACTGAAGGCGATCAACGCGGCCTACGAGGACGTGACCAACTTCCTCAAGGTGTCGAAGCCGAAGAAGCCCATCCTCGCGCTTCCCGACCGGGACGGTCCGCTGTCGGATGCCCGGAAGACGGTCATGCTTTCCGGCGTTCCCGTCCGCGACCGGGCGATTCAGACCAGCGTGGGGTTAGAGATCGGCGGAGACCGGTTCGCTGAGGTCATCGCAGCCGGCAGTACGGTTCCGTGTGCCGTCGGAAAGACGTTCACGAACGCACGAGACTTCCAGACCGAACTCACCATCCGGCTCCGGCACGGCGCACCCGACACGCCCGCGTCGGAAGCCACCAGTCTCGGCCGCGTCACGTTCGTGGACCTTCCGCCGGGCCCGCGCGGGTTCATGCGGATGCAGGTCATCTTCGCCGTGGACGAGACCGGTACGCTCGCCATCGGCGCGACCGATCTGGACTCTGGGAGTCCTGTTCTCGCAACGAGCGCGTAGCACCGGATCGCGTCTGCACGCCCCGTTCGCCGAGCGGGCACGACGCGAGCGGTAAACTCTGCGCATGCAGACGCTTTTCCCAACGCTCCCGTCCGACGCTCGCGTGTGGCTCTTCGCCACCGACGGCTCCCTCCCTGACAGCGCCCTCGCAGCTGTGCGCGGCTGGCTCCCTTCATGGGCCAGCCACGGTCGCCCCGTCACGGCCGAGGCGGACGTTCTCGCAGATTGCGTCCTCGTCGTGGCGGCGGTGATCTCAACCGAGGAGATGAACGCCGGGGTCTCCGGCTGCGGCATCGACGCGATGACACACGCGGTAGAGACTGCTCTCGCGGGAGCGAACCTCTACCAACTGCCTGCGCTCTCGGTCGCCTACCGCGACGCGGAGAACGCCTGGCAGGTCGTGCCCCGCCCCGCCTTCCGGCGCCTCGCGAACGGCGGCCAGGTGGACGGCACGACGCAAGTCCTCGACCTCACGGCGACTGACCTCGGCACGCTGCGCGCCTCCGGCGTGGAGCGGCCCGCAGCCGAGGCATGGCACGGCCGCACCTTCGGGCTGGCGGTCGCAGCGTAGCGTGGACTGGCTGCGCCGCAACAGCGCGGCCCGCGAGCTTGTCTTGGGCACCGCCATCGTGACCGCGCTCTTGGGCGTCGGCACGGGTGGGTACATGGTCCTCGAAGAGATGCGTCCGCTGGACGCACTCTACATGACGTTCATCACGCTCACCACCATCGGGTTCACCGAGGTGGGGCGCCTGAGCGACGCAGGCCGCATTTTCACGATGGGCATCGCGACCGTTGGCATCGGTACGTTCGCGACGCTCGCCACCCGAGCGGTCCAACTCGTCGTCCTCTCCACTGACTTTCGCGCGCGACGCATGCAAAAGCGCATCGACGCCCTCTCGAACCATTTCGTTGTGTGTGGCTTCGGGCGCATCGGAGAGCGGGTCGCACGAGACCTTCGCCAATCCGGCCGTGAGGTCGTGGTGATCGACCGCCACGAATCGCGCATCGCAGAGATCGTTGAGGCGGGCCATTTGTACGTCCACGATGACGCGGTCGAAGAGGACGCGCTCTACGCCGCGGGTCTGGAGCGCGCGGCCGGGCTCGTCCTCGTCTTGCCGGAAGACGCCGCCAACGTGTTTGTGACGCTCACGGCTCGCGAGATCCGTCCCGAGGGTGGACCCGGCGGGCTGTTCATCGTGGCGCGGACCAACGAGCAGAACGCGTACAACAAGCTCCTCCGTGCGGGGGTGGACAAAGCCGTCTCGCCGCTGGAGATCGGGGCAGACCGCATCGCGCAGACCATTCTCCGCCCGCGCGTAGACCGGTTCATGGAGCACGTGCTCGGGGTCGGCGCGATGGACTTCGACCTGGAAGAGATCCGCGTGGCGCGGGGCAGTGCCCTGGAGGGACAGACCCTCGCGGATGCGGATTTTCGGAGCCGGTACAACGCCATCGTGGTGGGCATCCTGGGCGCCTCGGGCGAGTGGCGCTTCAACCCAGACGCACGGGACACGATGCGGGCAGGCGACACGCTGATCGTGCTCGGCTCCCCGGAGCGGATCGGAGAGCTACGAGAGGGCAGCGCGTAAGATCAGCATGTCCTGAGGAGACGAGGCACTGCGTCCGCCTCGGCACCGAGGCGGGCAGAGTCCGCGCACGGCCCCGCACGGATTCAGGCTCCTGCAACAACCACCGACCGCCCCGCACCACGGCGGCACACGAACGACCGCCCGGCGTAGGTTGGCGCCCCTCCTCGCGCTTCCGCCCATGCCCATCGATCCGACCTCACCCGACGCCGCCAACGCACTGGCGGCTGCCTACCGCCAACTCCGCGCCGAGGTCGGCAAGGTCATCGTGGGACAGGAGGAAGCCGTCGAAGGCCTCGTGGTGGCGCTTCTCGCAGGTGGTCACGCGCTGCTCGTCGGCGTACCGGGCCTCGCGAAGACGCTCCTCGTCCGCACCCTCTCGCAGGCCCTCCACCTGGACTTCAACCGCATCCAGTTCACACCTGACCTCATGCCGGGCGACATCACGGGCACGGAGATCATCGAGGAGGACCCGGCCACCGGACGCAGAGATTTCCGCTTCGCGAAGGGACCCATCTTCGCCAACGTGATCCTCGCGGACGAGGTCAACCGGACCCCGCCCAAGACACAGGCCGCGCTCCTGGAGGCGATGCAGGAGCATCGCGTCACCGCCGCTGGTGAGACGTTCACCCTCGAGGAACCTTTCTTCGTGCTCGCGACGCAGAACCCAATCGAGCAGGAGGGCACCTACCCCCTCCCCGAGGCCCAGTTGGACCGCTTCATGCTCAACCTCTGGCTGGACTATCCCAGCTTCGAGGACGAAGTGGAGGTCGTCAAGAACACGACGGGAACGCCCGCTGGGGCGGTCCAGACGGTTATCTCGCGAGAGGACCTGCTGGCCTACCAACAGCTCGTTCGTGCCGTGCCGGTGGCCGACAGCGTCGTAGAGCACGCGGTGCGACTCGTCTCCAAGACGCGCCCCGGCCGCGAGGGCACGCCGGATTTCGCGACGGAGCATCTCTCGTACGGCGCCGGGCCTCGCGCGAGCCAATACCTCGTGCTCGGTGCCAAGGCCCTCGCGCTCCTCGAAGGCCGCCTCACGCCCCTCGCCGAGCACGTCGACCGCCTCGCGATCCCCGTCCTCCGCCACCGCATCGTGACCAACTTTGCGGCGGACGCCGACAGCGTGACCTCCGTGGATGTCATCAAGCGGCTCATCGAGCGGTAGCGTGCACGTCCTCGTCGTCGGTGGCGGGCACGCTTCCCTCCCGCTTCTCGCGAGCGCGCGAGACCTGACGGGCCACGAGGTCACGCTCGTCTCCGACTGCGAGCATCTCTGGTACAGCGGCATGACGCCGGAGTACCTCGGCGGTGTCTACACCCGCGAGGACGTGACCATCGACCTCCGCGCGATCTGCCGCGGCGAGGGCGTCCGCTTCATCGCCGAGCGTGCCGTCCACCTGGATCCCTTCGAGCGGTTCGTTGAGACGGCGAGTGGGCTTCGTCTTCCGTACGACGTGCTCGCCGTAGACGTGGGCGCGACGAACCCGGCGCGAGACCGAGCACCAGACGCAGTGCGCACCAAGCCGCTCCACCGGATCGCCGCGCTGGATGCGTTCTTGAGAGAGGCCCGCGAGACCTCCAACCGGAAGACGCTCGTCATCGTCGGTGGCGGTGCTGCGGGCGTGGAAGTGGCTCTCAATGTGAGCGCCCGGCCCGACCCGCTCGCGCTCACGATCATCGAGCCCGGTGACGCGCTCCTGGGAGGGTTTCCCAAAAGAGCGCAGCGGTGGGCCGCCCAGACCCTCCGCGAGCGGGGCGTCTCCCTCCGCCTCGGCGCCGCGGTGGACCGAGTGGAGGGCGAACACGTGCGCCTCACCGATGGCTCGTCGCTCCGTGCCGACCGTGTGCTCTGGGCTACAGGATCGGTCGGGCAGGGCTGGCTGACGGATGCGCTACAGACCGGGAAGCGGGGCTTCGTGCGCGTCTCGGCGAGCCTCCAGGCACGAGGGCACCCCCGGATCTTCGTCGCCGGAGACGCCGCACTCGTGGACGGGCACGAAGACCTCGCGCGGGTCGGCGTCCACGCCGTGAAACAGGGGCCGACGCTTCGCGAGAACGTCCATCTCTTCACCGAAGCCCTCGCACGCCGAGAGGCCCCCGAGACCATCGCGCTACAAAGCTGGCGCCCCTACCCCACTGCACCGCTCATCCTCTCGACAGGAAATCGCGACGGGCTCTTCGTCGCGGGCCCCCTCGCGATTCGTGGCACGTGGGCGCTCGCTCTGAAGCACCGCGTGGACCGAAAATGGATCGAACCGTACCTCTCGACCACGCCCTCGTGGGATCGACGACTCGACCTCCGCGCGGCATCGGACGGTCCCGTCGTTTCCGCCTCGGAGTCCGCGAGCGGGCGGCGCTAGACTCGCCCGATGCCGCGCACTCCCCTCCTAGCCCCTCTCCTCGCGTTCGCCCTGTTCGTGTCGTGCAGCCAGGAACGCCCGGCCGCTACCTCGGAGACCGAGCCAGCGCCGATGCAGGTCACGCAAGAGCCTTCCCCAGTCGTCGAGGGCGTCCCAACGGAGGTGCCGGAGCCCCCCACCGTTTTCGATGCCGCCGAGGCCATCTTCGACACTCTGGAGCCGCCGCCCAGACCCGGTATCGAGATTCCCGAGGTCACAGCACCTACGCCGCGCCCTCCGCCGCCTCGCCCAAGCACCACACCTCTCCCCGCACCCGAGCCACTGCCGCCGCCTCTCCCGCCTCCACCCGTCGCGGGAAGCTGCGACGTGACGGCGACCGAGAGCTACTGCTTCACCTATACCGGCGCGGCCTGGAGCGCGCCCAGCGCCGAGGAGCACTGCGCCACCGCGCCCGATGCCACGTTCAGCCTCGGCGAGTGCCCCACGGAGGGCAGGATCGGGACGTGCGTGTTTCGCCGGGGCGAGACGCCATCGCGCGAGATCATCTACACCTACTACGAGCCGTACGACCTCGGCCTCGCCCGCATCGCCTGCCCTGGCCGGTTCACGGAGGAGTAGAGGACTGGGGGCGCCTCTGGGCCAGCTCTGCCCGCCTCGGTGCCGAGGCGGAACGAGTGACCTGGGCGCTCCGCGCCTTTCTGGCTACTCCTCGTCGTGCTCATCTTCGGGAAGCGGCGGCGGGGCGACCGTCACCCGCACCTCCCGAATCCGGTTCTCCTCTACCCCCTCCACGCGAAGCTGGAGCCGCTCGTACTCGATCTCGTCGCCGGGACTGGGCACCTCCCCCGTCACGTGCAGAATGAGCCCGCCGAGCGTCTCGAAGTCGAACGTCTCGGTCTCCATCTCCAGGCCGACCGTCTCCGCGAGGTCGTCGAGGTCGACCCGAGCGTCGGCAGCCCACGTGTCGGGTCCCGCCTGCGGGAACGGGCGGATGAGCGTCTCCTCGTCGGCGTCGTCCAGCTCGTCCCGGATCTCGCCGACGACCTCCTCTAAGAGGTCTTCGAGCGTCACGAGGCCCGCCGTCCCGCCGTACTCGTCCACGACGATGGCGAGGTGCGTGCTGGTGGTCTGGAAGTCCGCGAGCATGTCGTCCAACGGCTTGCTCGCGGGGACGAAACGAGGCTGGCGGGCGAGCAGCGCCCAATCCGGCGCGTGCCCGTTCGCCTGGCCCAGAGACGGGAGGAGGTCCTTCGCGTAGACCACGCCCAAGACGTGATCGAGGTGGTCGCGGTAGAGCGGGAAGCGAGAGTGGCCGGTCTCGCGGATGAGATCGAGCGCTTCTTCCAGCGACGCCGTCTCCGGCAACGCCTGTACGTCCACACGGCTCACCATGACCTCGCGGACCGTCGTCTCGCCAAACTCCACGATGGAATGGATCAGCGCGCGCTCGTCTTCTTCGAGGCTGCCCTGCTGCTCGCCCAGCTCCGCCATCGTCTTGATGTCCTCAGACGAGAGCGGGTCGCCCATGGGGCGGAAGCGAGACTGAATAACGGTGGCGAGCCCTGCAAGAGCGTCGGCCACGGGCGTGACGAGACGGACCAGCGGGAGGAGGAGCGGGCTCACGCGCCGCGCGAACCACTGCGGACGACGACTGGCGACCAGCTTCGGCGCGATCTCGCTCGTCACGAGCAGCACGAACGTCAGCACCACCACTTGAACGACGAGCAAGACCGCCTCGGGCACCCCTAGGGCATCGGCTGCTGCGAGGGTCAGCTGCGCCGAGAGGATCGCCGCGCCCACGTTCACGACCGTGTTGAGCAGCAGGATCGCGACGAGGAGCCGCCGGGGCCGGGCGAGGAGGCGCACGACCCGGTCGTTGGCCTTGCCTCCCTCCTCTTCCATCGCCTCCAGATCACCAGACGACAGGGAGAAGAGCGCCACCTCCGATCCTGAAAACAGCCCAGAGAGGACGAGCAACCCCACAAACACGCCGATCTGGACCGCCAGTCCGACGGGGCCGGACGTGGTCAAGAAAATCAGCAGCGGCGCAGCCGCGAGGAGGGTGGCCCGCGAGGCAGGCGGTCTAGATACGGGGTCCAAGGAGGTCAGGACCAGGCGGCACAGGGCCCCGCGCGTGCGGCCGGGGCGGGCATGCGACCAAGATACGCGCACTCGGTTTCGCGCCTGGCCGAGTTCGTTCGGCACCTCAGAGATGGAAGCCAGCTCCCCCCGCCTCGGTACCGAGGCGGAAAGAGCAGCCAGGTTGGTTCCGGCGAAACGGATGGCTCGCGCGGCACAGAGCCGGAGCGTTTGAAGGAGGCCATTCGGCGAATCGCCGGAGGATCGCACAGACTGCACTTGGGCTTGGCGCGATGTGAGCCGATACTGAGGCACCGGGCGTCCCCACCGCCCCTCCATGGCCGACGACGACCTCCCTCCCCTCCTGATCCGCCCCGAGAAGCGTCCGCACCCGCTGGGTCCGGGCGTGCCCCGCCTCGGTCCCGCCCCAGAGAGAAAGCGCTGGTGGCGGCGCTACTGGGACGCCCTCCGCGACGCAGACCGCCCCTGGTACGCCCGCCTCGGCCTCGCGATGGTGGGACTGGCAGGAGCCGGAACAGTGCTCAGTGTGGCCGCCGTGATCGGCGTGGTGGTCTACGCGCTCTCGCTTCGGAGCAGCATGCCGGACTCGTTCGAGCTCATGGCTGCCACGCGAGCGCAGCCGACGCTCGTCTATGCCGCCAGCGGCGAGAAGCTGACCCAGTTCGAGCCACGCTTCCGAGAGTGGGTTCCGCTGGATTCCATCCCACTCCACTTCCGCAACGCCCTCATCGCGACCGAGGACCGGCGATTCTACGAGCACGGCGGCGTGGATGTGCGCCGCACCATCGGGGCGTTCTACTACACTCTGCGCGGCGACCGCCAGGGGGGCTCCACCATCACGCAACAGCTCACACGCAACCTCTTCCCAGAGAGCATCGGGGGCGCGCGGCTAATCGACCGGAAGCTGAAAGAGGTGCTGGCCTCGCGCTCCATCGAGGGCGCTCACACGAAGCGGCAGATCCTGGAGGCGTACGTCAACACGGCGCCGTTCCTCTACAACGCGTTCGGCGTGGAGTTGGCCTCGCGAACCTACTTCGGGATTCCAGCTCGCGAGATGACGCCCGCCCAGTCCGCCACGCTCGTCGCGATGCTGAAGGGCCCGGACCGCTACAATCCGATCCGCAACCCCGCGCGGGCGCTCGCGAGGCGAAACCTCGTCCTCGAGCTCATGACGGACCAGGGCCAGCTTTCGCGAGGCGAGGCCGAGGCGGCGCAGGGCACGCCGCTGGGTGTCGAGTTGCACCGCCAACCCGGCGAGAGCAGCCTCGCGCCCCACTTCACTGAGATGGTTCGCCTCCGTCTTCAGAACTGGGCTGAGACTCGCGGCTACGACGTGGAGCGCGACGGCCTCGTGATCCGCACCACACTCGACCTCGGGATGCAGCGCGAGGCCGTGGCAGCCGCGAACGAGATGGTACCGCGTGTCGCCCGGAGCGGCGGCGCGAGGTACTCGCGCGAGACCCTGAACATCCATCTCCGACGGACCGACGCGTACCGCGCCCGCCTCGCGGAGGGCAGCACCGAGGCGGAGGCTCTCGCGGCGGTCCGGCGCGAATCTGCCGTCGTGGACTCCGTGCGCGAGGCGCTGACGCGGCTCCAGGTCGGGCTGGTCGCGATGGAGCCGCAAACCGGTCGCGTGCGCGCGTACGTCGGATCGCGGGACTATGCCCGGGACCCGTTCGATCACGCGGGCGTGGCGCAGCGCCAGCCTGGAAGCGTCTTCAAGGCCATCGTCTATGCCGCGGCGCTCCAGCGGGGCTACCGCCCAGAGGACCGCATCCTCGACGAGGCGCCCGAGGTGGACATGGGCGGCGGGCGCGTCTGGAGACCCCGCAACGCGGGCGGCGGCGCGTCCGGCTCCGACGTGACGCTCGGCGACGCCCTCGCGTACTCCAAGAACACCGTCGCGGCGCAACTCGGGCTGGAGATCGGCGCGCCCCGCCTCGCGATGATCGCGCGGAGGCTCGGCGTGGAGAGCGAGATGGATGTGGTCCCATCGCTGGCCCTTGGGACGAGCCCCGTGACGGTTCTCGAAATGGTCGGCGTGTACGGCACCATCGCGAACGAAGGGGTACGGCGCACACCCATCCTGATCGAGCGGATCGAGAGCGCGAGTGGTCGCATCATCGAACAGCGCGGCGGGCAGGGCGAGTCGGTGATGACCCGCCGCGACGCCCGGACGCTGACTGCGATGCTCCAGGAGGTCGTCTCGCGAGGGACCGGCGCTCGCGCCCGCCAGTTCGGCGCGACCGGCCCGCTCGCGGGCAAGACCGGCACCACGCAGCGCAACGCCGACGGCTGGTTCATGCTCATGCACCCGCGCATGGTCACGGGCGGATGGGTCGGCTACAGCGACCAGCGCGTGACGTTCAACCGGGGCTCTTCGGGCTACGGGAGCCGCACCGCGCTGCCCGTCGTGGCGACGTTCATGGGGCGGATTCAGGACCGTCTCCCGTTCGGCACCTTCGCGCCTGCGCCGGGCTACGGCGAGGCGGTCCAGGCGATGAACCCGGACAGCCTCTTCGGCCGCGTAGAGGATCCTGCCGTGGCCGAGTTCGACTGGGACGCGTACCTGAACTCCTACGGCGACGACCCGACCGATCCGGTGGAGCACGAAGCACTCGACATCGAGCGTCCTGAGACCGAGCGTCCGGACGTCGAGCCGCAGGCGCCACCGAGTGTCTCGCGGATCAATGCGGTGGACGACCTCCGCGACGCCCGCGACAGCGAGGTGCCGAGCGAGGAACCCCCACGCCGCGATGCGCGGACGGGCCGCGTCGGCTGGCAGGAGGTGCCGCCCGCGCCAGAGCCTCGCCCACCTCGGGTCCAGCGTCGGGGTAGCGATGGCCGGTAGGATGGCCCGCCTGGGTCCTTCCGCGAGATGAACGAGGCGGGCGATGTGGGACGTGTCGCCTCGCACGAAACTCGACGCGGTCGTGTGCTTCCGCGCTCGCGCTCACTGCTACGCAGGCAGGATTCCTATCAACGGACACCCACCGGCTCTGCGCGGTCAGGGGCGATATCATCCACGACGGGGTCCCTGCGGAGGTCTCGGGAGGTGAGGGCACGCGCCGATTCCGCGCCAGACGGCACGAACAGCGACCGCTTCCCGATCCGCTGGGCGAACGCCCCCGCTACTTCCTCCGCGAGATCGCGCGAGACCGACGGTTGAGCCGTGAGGTCCACGCGCTCGCCGCTCGCGAGGCGGAAGAAGGGGTGCCACTGATCGTCGCCCTCGGAGTCCTGCACCGCCCGGACCCCGAATCGGACGATCTCGCTCGGCGCAAACTCGCGCCGCGTAGCCGGGCGGAGAAAGCGCCGCTCCGTGCGGACGATCCCCGCCCGCGTCGCCGTGGAGGAGACCGAGCGCTGAAAGCAGACCGCGAGCCCTCCTGCGAGGTGCACCGCCCCGATGGCGAACACGCCCAACCTCGCGAGAACGGACTCGGCCTCCATCCCCGCCAGCCCGAACAGCGCGATGCTGATAGCCCCGAGCCCCGTACAGACGAAGACGCTCCCGAACACTCGGAAGCACCCGACGGCATCGGAGACGCGGTCCTCACGGCGCGAAGAGATGTGGCGAATCATCCAGGGCGGAGAGCGTTCGATACCGGTATCGTCCGCCAGCCGCGTCTTTCAACCCCGCCCGCCTCGGTACCTCCACGGGCCACCCGAGGCGGACGGTCCCGGCGCAGATCGCGTGAGGACGGCCTCGCGCCGTCACACCGCCTCCCGTTCCGCGTTCGGCGCCAAGACATCCTCCTTCGGCATGGCTCGCATCCTCCTGTTCACCGGCAAAGGCGGCGTCGGCAAGACGACCTGCGCAGCGGCTACCGCTCTCGCCTGCGCGCAACGCGGCCAGCGCACGCTGGTCATGTCCACCGACCCCGCCCACTCCCTCGCGGACGCACTCGACACTCCGCTCGGTCCCGAGCCGAAGGGGATCGCCGAGAACCTCTGGGCGCAGGAGGTGGACATGTACTACTCCATGCGGAAGTACTGGGGCAACATGCGCGAGCTCGTCCGCACCGTCCTCCGCTGGCAAGGCGCCGACGCCGTCGCGGCCGAGGAACTGGCCGCACTTCCCGGGATGGGCGAGGGCAGCGCACTCCTCTGGCTCGAAAAATTCTACGGCGAGGGCCAATACGACGTCATCGTGCTAGATGCGGCACCGACGGGCGAGACGCTCACGCTGCTTACACTCCCGCAGGTCACGCAGTGGTGGCTCCAGAAAGCCTTCCCGCTCCAGAAAGCCGCTGTCAAGACGGTCGGCTTTGCAGTACGGAAGACGACCGGCGTGCCGCTGGACAAAGGCTACGAGGAGTTAGACTGGCTCTTCGGCAAGCTCGGGGAGATCCAGGAGGTGCTCCAGAACCCCGAGATCACGAGCGCCCGCCTCGTGATGAACCCGGAGCGGATGGTCATCCAGGAGGCCAAGCGCGCCAACACCTATCTCCAGCTCTACGGCTACGGCGTGGACGCGACCATCGTCAACCGCATCATCCCAGACGACGAGGGCGGCGTCATGGAGCGCTACGTGGAAGCGCAGACAGGCTATCTCCAAGAGATCGAGACCACCTTCGCGCCACTCCCGATGCTCCGGGTACCGCACCTCGGGCGTGAGGTCTTCGGTCTCGATCTACTCCGCGAGATCGGAGAGGGGCTCTATGCCGGCCGCGACCCCGCAGCGGTCTTCCACTCCGAATCCGCGTTTCGGGTCGAGGCCGAGGGCGAGGCATATCGTGTGGAGGTCCATGTGCCCCACGCTGACCCTGGCACTGTGGACGCCGAACAGTTCGGCGATTCCCTCGTGGTCCAGATCGCGAACCAGCGGCGGAACGTCACTCTCCCCGCCTTCCTCAGCTATTACCGCCTCGCGAGCGCCGCCGTCGAAGACGGGTGGCTCCGCGCCCGCTTCGTCCCCGAGGCGGACTGACCTATCCTCCACCCCATGCGTTCTGCCCTGCTTTCTCTCGCGCTCCTCGCCGGGCCCGCGCTTCAGGCGCAGGACCTGACCGGCACCTGGGCCGGACCGCTGATTTTCCCCGGCGGACGGATCGAACTCATCCTCACCATTGATGCCGAGGAGGACGGCTACACCGCGACGGTGGACAGTCCGACGCAGGGCGTCTACGGCGTGCCGGTGGGCATCGACGCTCGGGGCGACTCGGTCTTCGTGGACCTCGACGAGTTCAGCGCCCGCTTCGACGCGGCCCTGGTGGGAGACGTGCTCGTCGGGACGTTCGTCCAGGAACGATTCGAACTGGACGCCTCGCTCGCGCGGCTAGAGGACCCAGAGTTTCTGGACCCGACACCGTTAGACCCGGAGCCATCGAATCCAGAACCGTTGGACCCAGAGTCACTGGAGGCGGAGCCGCTGGACCCCGGGCTGAATGCCCTCGTGGGCTCGTGGAGCGGCGAGATCGCGGGGGCGCTGCCAGTGGTACTCCACCTGCGCGCCGGGGACGAGACTGGTCGCCTCGGGGCGACGCTGGACAGCCCCAGTCAGAACGCGTTCGGCATCCCAACGGACGGCGCGACACTCACAGACGGAACGCTGTCTGTCCACCTGCCCAGCATCAACGGGAGCTTCGAGGGCGATGTAGACGGCGAGACGATCCGGGGCACTTGGTCGCAGAATGATCGGAATCTGCCGCTCGTTCTCACCCGCCAGGCCCTGCGCGATGGCGAGTGATCACTGGACCGCGACGGGCTCGTCCTCGCGCAGCAGCTCCACCACTCGCGCTGCCACGCGCTTGTCGAGCAGCATGAACCGATGCATCGCGACCGGCATCGGTTCGCTGGTACCAACGGGCAACTCGCCGCTCCGTCCTGGGAGGACGGTGAAATCGTAGGGCGTCCAGAGAGAGGCGAAGCGGACATCTTCCAGCATCTCCACGTCCTGCCGGAGGTCGTCCAGGAGATCGCTTCCCGGGCGCATCTCGCGCGCGGCCTGCTGCGGGACGAGGTGAGCCACCTTGCTTCCGTTGTGTGGCGAGGCGAGCGTGATGAGCCGGTTCACCTTCGCGGCACCGCCGTAGCGCTGCACCCAAAGGCGCGAGACGAGCCCGCCCATCGAAAAGCCGACCACGTCCACCTCGGCGAACTGCTCGGCGGCCTCGTCCACTTGACGGGCGAAGTGGTGGAGCGAGCACGTCGCGAGGCGCGGGCTGAGTGTGAGCGCGTGCGTCTCGAACCCCTCGCGCTCCAGCCGCCGCGCGAGGAGGGCGAAGCTTCCGGGGCCGTCGAGGAAGCCGGGGACGAGGAGGACGGGACGAGACATGGCGGCTCCGTACGGGCGAGATCTCGCGAGGTTCAACGAACGACCGTCACGCGGCGTGTGAGTTGATCGCCTGTGGCAGCGTCGGTAAGGCGCACGAGGTAGACACCAGAAGGCACACCGTCCAAGTCGAACCTGAGGTCGGTAGTGCCTTCTTGTCCGCTCACGGCTTGGATGATGATCTGGCGACCGAGCGCGTCGAGGAGCTCGGCCGTGACCGCCTCAGCGTCCGGCGTGAGGACACGGACCGTCAGGGAGCCTCGCGCCGGGTTCGGGAACACTCGGTCGATGGTGAACCCGAGCGGAGCCGCAGGCGGCACGCCGATGGGGGGCGTCTCGGCCTCGGCCATCACCGCGTAGGATTCGAAGCGCGCCGAGACCGTTTCCCCGTCGCGCCCGGAAGCCGCCGTCAGCCCAGCCGCGAGAACCGCGCCTGTGAACGCCTCGATCTCGACAGTGGCGATGGGCGTCCACGCCGCTCCATCGCGCGAGGCGAAGGCAGCGACTCGGTCGGCCTCGCGGTCGAGGCGGAGCCAGAGAGGACCGCTCCACTCGGGGTCGAGGACGGGCGCGGCGACGGGCGCGGCGTGCCGAGCACGGAACTGGAAACGGAGACCTCGCGCGGTGGAGACGAGACCGACCGAGGGCGCACCGGGATCTTCGGACGCGCGAAGCATGAGACCCGCTCCGGCGCGAGGGTGGCCTCCGGGATCGAGAGTGGTTAGTGCGCTAACCGATCCGTCGCCAAGCAGCGGTCGGTACACGAAAGGCGCCTGATCCGATGCGCCCATCAAGTCGCCCGCGGCCTCTACCGTCACTGCATTGCCCTCGACCATAGCTGCCCCCACCGTCTCACCGAGGCGGACCGAGAACCACGCATCGTCGTCCAGAGGCTCCACGACCGCCTCCTCGAATCGCGCCCAGGTGCGCCCAGCACTCCCGGATACGACCATCCCGGCAAGTGGATCGGCGAAGTCGAACGGCACCTGCGCGACCTCCTGCCACTGCTCCCCGTCTTCGGAAACGGAGGCGGTGTACGTGCCCACCCGTCTCGTCAGCCGAAGCCACTCCCACACGGTGGAGAGCTGCTGGATCTGTGGGAAGGCATCCGGCTCGTGACGTGTGCTGACGAAAGACGGCAGCGAGGGTCGGGTCAGGATCGTGAGCATCGCGGCATCCGGGTCCGCGCTTTCGCGGACAGACAGACCTGCGGCCGCACCGAACCGCTCACCGAGGCGGGCGGTGAGCGAACCGCCCACTGGAAGAGGGCGGCTCACCATCCGAGCATTGTCGCCCTGCGTCTGCCCGAGAGATCCGTTGCCTTCGATGGTAAAAACCCCTCGCGACCACCCGACGGGCGCAGAGGCTAACCCAACACTCACGGCCTCCCAGCCGGCCGGAAGCGGCCCGTACGGATCCTCGACAACGAAGGCCCGAAGCTCCGTCGCGGTGACGAACCGCTCACTACCGCCTGGCGGCCCGATGAGCCGGATCGCATCGCCAGTGATCGGTGCGAAGGAGAGCGAGTAGGCACCGTACGGCTGGTCGTCGCCTGCTCGGTACTCCGGCGCTGAGCGGAGGTCGAGGACATCCCGCCACTCGCCATCCTGGTGCACCTGCACGCCGAGGCGCTCGAACCAGCCCCCGCCGGCCTCGTGGCGCCCCTCGACGAAGTCGAGGCGCGTGAAGGCCTCGGCCGTATTGAACTCTAGCCCGATCCAGTCCTCCTCGTCCTCAGCGCTCGGCCGCGTGCGGACCTGCACGGCATTCGCGGGACTGCCAGGGGGCGGGAAGACACCATCGGTGAGAGACGGGAGGTCTGAAATAAGCGAGAGGGCACGAGGGGTCGCCTCCGTGGTCACATCGCGCTCCACCGGGCCCGGACCGAGGAAGACCGACGCCTCGTCTACTGCAGTCAAGCCGGAGGCATCGCGCACCTCGGCGCGAACGCGGTAGTAGACCAAATCGCCGTTCGCGCCGTGCTCGGCCGGGATGAAAAACGTCTCGGTCCCCTCCCCCTCGAAGACTGCAGGATGGAAGTGGGTGTCGTGGATCTGTGTCACAGTCCAGCGCACTGCGAGCCCGGCGTCCCCCTCATCGGGATCTGTGACCGTCGCGACCAGCTGCACCGCTTCGCCGACGCGAGGCCGAGCGGTGCGGGTACGGTCCTCGATTCGAATGGTGGGCACGTCTCCTTCTCGCACACGGATGCGGACGGTCGACATCGTGACCGAGGTCCCATCGCGGAGGAGGAGGCGGGCGTCGTAATCGCCGGGAGTGTCGTAGCGAACCTGAGGAGAGAGTTCGGTCGTGGTGCGGCCGTCACCGAGGTCCCACTCGGCCACGAACGAGTCACCGTCGGGGTCGAAGGAGCCGACGCCGGACAGTTGGATATCGTGGCCGACCGGAGCATTCTGCGGATGTGCGGTCGCCCAAGCGACGGGCGCGGCATTGTCCGCCTCGTCGATGTGGCGGAGGCGTTGGATCCGGCCACTCACTACGTCCACGGAGTAGAGGTAGCGCGAGAACGGGTCGTAGACGTAGGACACGACCGGACCCGTGTTGCCACTAAAGGTCTGGTCCTCCACCGGGTCGCCGTCTTCCCCGAGGCGGGCCGTGGCGGTCCAACCACGCGAGTAGTCCGCGTAGAACAGACGCCCCCGGTACTCCTCCGGATACCGATCTCCGGCGACAACCGCGCCTCCGATCAAAGACTTCGCAGTCCGACCTTGGGGACGAGACCGGAGCGGCTCGCGATGGTGCCAGACCATCGCGCCGTCGGTCAACGTTCCTGCGAGCGGCTCCCCACAGCCGTTCGTCGCGGGCTGGCCGGTCTGATAGAATGGCTGGGGATCCGGCCCCTCGAAGCACGGCCACCCGAAGTTCTCGCCGCCTCGGACGACGTTCAGTTCTTCGTACGTGCTCCACCCGACGTCCCCGACGTACAACGTGCCCGGGCGCCCTTCTGCCGGGTCCGTTGCGCCCTCCCGAGCGATCGTGAACCGGTACGGATTGCGAAGCCCGAGAGCCCAGACTTTGGACGCATGGTCTGAGGGGTCGCCCGTGTAGAACGGATTCGAGGCAAGTCCCCGCCCGGTCTCCGGGTCAATGCGCAGGACCTTCCCCGCGAGGCTTTCGAGACGCTGACTGCGGAACGAGCCGATGTCTTCGCTGGGGTCCAACCGATCGGGGCCGAAGCACTGCGGGTACTCCCCCCCGTCGTCCATCACGCCATAGTGGGCGCCATCACCCGCGCCCACGAGGAGCGTCCCATCGGAGCCGACCGCGAGCGACCCGATCGTGTGCGAGAAGTAGCACGAGGGAATGCCTGACTGAAACCTCTCCCCGATCAGGACACGTCGCGAAGACGGATCGACCGTGTTGGGACGCGTCAGGCTCTCGCGAAAACTGGCGACCCGTGCGAAAGCGTCCTGGCGGTCCCTGTCCGCTGTGGACTGGTAGTCCACGGTATAGGAGACAAAAATGCGGCGCGTCGTCTCGTAGTCTGGGTCCACCGCGATGCCGAGGAGCCCCCGGTCGTGGTGATCGAGGACCTCATCGCGGAGATCGAGAAACGGCTCCGGGAGTACCTCGCCGTCCTGGGCAATACGGATGAGCCCGCTCTTCTGCACGACGAGCATTCGCCCGTCCGGCAGAAACGCCACCGTGACAGGCAGCCAGAATGTCGCGTCGAGGGCGTCCTCTAGATAGAACCCGTCTGGGAGCGTGAACTCGCCCGCTGTGCTGGAGGGCGCGAGGAACGCAAACTGCGCGCTCGCCGGCATCGCAAGTCCGACGAGAAGCAACGGGAGAAGGCGATGCAGCATCAAGGGGCAACCAGTGTCCGGCACGCCGGAACACGCGCCGAACGGAGGATCGCACCGTTTCCGGCGCCGCGGGGGGTGAAACCTCGCCCGTCACCGACGGCCTTGGCTACCTCTCGTTCGCGAGCCGGTCCACGTGGGCCTCCCAGAGCGCGTGCGGGTCGTCCGCGAGGAGTTCCACGGCCCCGCACTCGCCGCAAACCCTCGCGGAAGCGTCCGAGACGACCGTCCGCTTGAGCATCACCGCGTCCGGGCGGGTGTGCAAGCCGACCTGGAGCTGAACGGCCCCATAGCCCTTCGCCTGGACGAACACGTCCGGGATGAGGGCATCGGAGCCGCAGCGGACACAGGTCGGGTTGATGGCAGGATCGCGTTCGGGCATGAGTCGGTCCGCCTCGGCACCGAGGCGGGAGGGGTCAGAGGATGCGCGTGCGGAAGGTGTCGTCTGCGGCGACGCTCCGCACGAACGCGGCGAGGAGCGCGACGGTCGCCTCCACGTCCGCCACGTCCACGGTCTCCACGGTGGAGTGCATGTAGCGCATCGGGATGGAGACGAGAGCGCTGGGGATGCCGCGCCGCGTGGTGAAGATCACGTCGGTGTCGGTCCCGGAGTAGCGCGAGGACGACTCGTGCTGGAGCGTGATCCCTTCCGCCTCAGCGATCTCCACCAGCCGCCCGACGACCGCCGGGTGGTTGACCGTCCCGTGTGTGACGGTCGGCCCGCCACCGAGGACCACCGCACCGTGCTTCGCCTTCTCGATGCCGGGCGAGTCCGTCGCGTGCGTCACGTCGAGCACGACCGCCACGTCAGGATCGAGGTGGTACGCGGCCATCTTCGCGCCATTGCCGCCGATCTCCTCCTGCACGGAGTTGAGCGCGACGGTCGTGGCTGTGGGCTTCTTGCCTTTCTTGAGCGTCTTCAGCACCTGCGAGAGGACAAACCCGCCGAGACGGTTGTCCAACGCGCGGCCCGTGATGCGACTCTCGCCGAGCATCTCGGGACCATCGGCGTAGACGGCGGGGTGGCCCACGCGGAGGCCGAGGGCGTCTACCTCGTCGCGGTTGGAGGCGCCCACGTCCACGAACAGTTCCTCCAGCTTCGGTGCTTTCTCCTCGCCCTTGCGGTCGCGGAGGTGGATCGCTGTGTTGCCCACGATGCCGGGCACGGGCCCCTTCGCGCCGAGGAAGACGAGGCGTCGCGCTCGCGCGATGGCGTGATCGCTCCCGCCGATGCGGTCCACACGCAGAAATCCATCGTCCGTGATGTACTTGATGGCGAAGCCGATCTCGTCTGCGTGAGACTCCAGGAGGACCGTTGGAGCGTTTTTCTTGCCGGTCTTGACGGCCCAGGCGCTGCCGTACGCGTCACTCTCGACGCGGTCGGCGAAGCCTGCGGCGCGGGCGGCCCAGAGGCGTTGGCCGGGGGCCTCCCAGCCGGTCGGCGAGGGCGTGCGAAGGAGGTCGAAGAGGAACTGGCGGTCGGCGGAGGTCATGCGGGGTTGCGGGCGAAGCGAGTGTGGCTCTCCCCACCTCGGTGCCGAGGCGGAGGGAGTCGCGGGGGAGTGTAGAGCCGACTCACACGCCGAACCTTCGCCGGTGGTCCGCCGTCTCTGCGTCGCGCCCCGGCTACCTTCGCGCAATGGACCGCCTTCTCATGCCTCGTCTTTTCCTCGCGCTGTTCCTCGCCACACTGGCGCTCCCCGCCCGCGCTCAACTCCAGGCCACGGACGAGCCGAAGCCGCTCGTCGTGATGAACCTCGCCGCTCACCCGGACGACGAGGACGGCCTGATGCTCGCCTACGCGCGCGGCCACCTCGACGCTGTGGCCTACTCCGTGATTTACACACGAGGCGAGGGCGGGCAAAACGAGGCCGGGCCGGACCTCTACGAACGCCTCGGCGCGATCCGCTCGCGCGAGACCGAGGCCGCCGGCCGCACGCTCGGGACGCAGGTCTTTTTCCTCAATCACTACGACTTCGGGTTTTCCAAGCACGCCGACGAAACCTTCGCGGAGTGGAGCGCGCCCCAGCAGGGATTCTGGGAGCCCCGCCGTGCCCGCCTCGATGTGCAGGCGGGCCGGGACGCTCTCACCGCGCAAGTCGTCTACCTCTATCGCAAGCTCAAGCCGGACGTGGTGTTCACCAATCACGACACCGTGACCGTCGGCGCGAGGCGGCAGCACGGGCACCATCAGGCCGTCGGGATCTCCGGCTACGACGCGTTCGCGCTCGCCGCCGATCCGACCTACCACCCGGAGCAGTTGGAGGAGCCCGGCGTGGACCTCTGGCAGCCCTCGCGCTTCTTCCTCCGCAAAGGCGGCTTTTCCTCAGAGGCTCCCGAGGTCTACGACGTGGCGGTTCCGGTCATCGACACCTGCGTCGGGACCGCCTACCGACCGGAGGAGCCATGCGCGGAGCGCGCCGTAGCCGCAGCAGGTCTGCACGTCTCCCAGGGCTTCGACAAGTTTGCGCCCCGCTTCTACCGCGAGACTACCTATTACGAACTCCTCCGCGAGGCAGACGGCGCCCCGCCGCTCCCCACTGGCGCCACGAACCTCGCCCACGGACTGGAGCGCGACGCGCCCCCCTCCGTCACGACCCGCCACCTCATCGACAGTGGGCGCATCCGGCCTCTGGAGACCATCGAGGCGGAGCAGCAACAGGCGGTCCCCGGAGACCGGCTCTCCGTCCGGTGGACCGAACGAGGCGAGGGGACCATCACCTTCGTCGTGGCGGGGCAGGAAACCCTCGTCCCCCTAGCGCAGGGCGAAACGGAGATCGTCATCCCCACGACCGCCTCGTGGACACAGCCGCTGCATCGCGCGATGTACGGCGATCTCACGACCGCGCACCCGATCACGTACTGCGTCACGCGCCCCTCACCTACCGGCCCACGTCTCATCGCTGCAGGGGACCTGTCCCTCGATCTCGCGCCACCCGTGATGGTCGACCTCGCGCCAGACCCCACCCGTCTGCGCGTCGGCCCCAACGCCGTCGCGGTGTCTGTGGAGATCGAGGACGCATCGACCGCCGAGGCGGACCTGTACGCGGCGGTCCACTGGGATGGGCGCGTGCGCTCGATGATCTCGCTGCCGTACGCCTCCGTCGATACCACGCTTCGGGCCGGGGAACACACCCTCGTGCTGGACATGATCCCGGAGTCACCGGAGGGCCGCTACGCCCTCGGCGTGGAAGTCTCATCCGGGCCCGTCGATGTCGGCCCCCCGCCGTTTGTGGCAGTTCGGCGGGCAGTCGTGCTTCCCGAGGTTCGCGTCGCAGACGGTCTTCGCGTGGGCCACGTCCGTTCCTACGATGGCACGATGGCGGACGCGCTAGCCGAGATGGGCGCCGAGGTCGTGGAGTTGGACTCCCTGGCACTCGCCGCGGGCACCTTCGAGGGCCTCCACACCATCGTGATCGATATCCGCGCGTACCTGGACCGGAAGGATCTCCGCGCGCACAACACAAGGCTGCTCGACTGGGTGCGTGAGGGCGGCCACCTCGTGGTGAGCTACCAGAAGCTGTTCGAGTGGAACGCGGGGCGCCCGCACCCGCTGTGGGCCGATGACACGAACCCCGCGGAAGGCTTCGCGCCGTACCCACTCCAACTCGGCCGTCAGCGCGTCACGATGCAGGACGCGCCGGTGACCGTCGCGATGCCGGACCACCCGCTCTTCCACTTCCCCCACGCCATCACCGAGGCGGACTGGGACGGGTGGGTCCAGGAGCGCGGCCTCTACTTCCCAACCGATGACGCCGACGCGCGCTACGCCCGCCCCCTCGCGATGAGCGACGCGGGCGAGGACCCGCTCACGACCGGCCTCCTCCTCGCCGACGTAGGCGAGGGCACCTACCTCTACTCGCCGCTCGTCTGGTACCGCCAGCTCGACGCGCTCAACGCGGGCTCCTGGCGACTCTTCGCCAATCTCGTCTCGCTCCCCCTCGCGGAGCGCGCTGCCGAGGCACTGGAGGGTGGGGGCACTCCGTGACTGATCGCCGCCTCGGCTTGGCGGCGATCGTCGGCGCCGGGCTGCTCTGGAGCGTCACGTTTATCCTCGGGAAGGTGGCGCTGGAGGAGATCACGCCGACGTGGCTCATCGCCTGGCGGTTCGGGCTCGCGGCGCTCTGCCTCGTGCCCTTCGTGCCCTGGCGCGAGGTGACGCTCGGCCGCTGGGAGCTCTCGCGAGTGGCGGTGGGCGGCACGATGGCGGCTCTCGTCGTCTTCCTGCTCCAGTTCGAGGGCCTCGCACTTACGACGGCCAGTTCGGCCGCGCTGCTCGTCGCGGTGGCGCCGCCTGGGTTCGCGCTGGCGGCGTACTGGGTGGATGGTGAGCGGCCCACGCGAACCGTCTGGGCGGCCATCGCGCTGTCGGTCCTGGGTATCGGGTTGCTCGTCGGGCAGCCCGGCCCCGGGCGCACGCTCCTCGGCGACGCGCTCTGCGTCCTCTCGATGCTCGGCGCCGTCGCGTGGACGCTTCTCTCGCGACGCATCGCGAGGCGGACGGGGGCGGCAGCAGCGACAGCGCTCCAGTTCGCGTTCGGCATGGGCGTCTTGCTGCTCCTCGGTACCATCCGGGGTGGCCCGGCTGTGCCCGCCTCGGCAGCCGCGTGGGGGGCGGTCTTTGCGCTCGGGACGGCGTGCACCGCGCTCACCTTCTGGCTCTTCACCTGGGGTCTGCTCCGGGTCGAAGCCGCGCGAGCAGGTGTCCTCGCGAACGTAGAGCCCGCTGTGGGCGCACTGCTCGGCGTGTGGCTACTGGGCGAGACGCTCGGCGGCTGGGCGGTCGTCGGCGGGATGCTGCTCATCGCTGCCGCCATCCTCGCGACAAGGGCAGATCCCCGTTCGTGAAGACCGATTCACCCCGGGTTCGCCGCTCCTCCGTAACCTCGTGGAGCACGTGCCGTTGATGCCCCTCCACTGAGCGCCACCTTGCGCACAACGGTCCGATGAACCCGCTCCTCCACGCTCCGATTCCTCTGCGGCCCCGCCGCGGCTGGCGCGTCTCGTGCGGGCGGACCCAGTGGCTGTACCGGCTCACCCCGCTCGAACGCGCCTAGAGCCGAGGGCCCTCGCGGCCTGTTTCACATCTCTCGAACTTGCCGGGCGATAGGCGTCCGGCCCGCTCCGCAACGCTGCGGAGCCCCACCCACGGACAGACCGACGTGTCTGCGTCCCACACCCACACCCAGCGATGACCCCGCGTCTTCCCATCCCCCGCACCTCCTTCCTCGACTCCCGCCTCCGCCTCCGCGGACGCGTCAACCGGCTCGCCGAGCGCAGCCTCAACACCTCGGACGCCCAGCTCGACCCCATCGCACACGTCGGGAAGCCCGGCGGGCCACTGACAGCGGCTGAGCCCCGGGAGCGATCCGACCAAAGCGCGTAGCGCGAAGTAGCTTCCCCAACCGCTCCGGCGTCGGTGCCCTGTGCGCCGGCGCCGGTTTTCGTTTCGCCGCCCCGCCCGTGCACGACCTCCGCCCACCCGACCGCTTCGACGGTGCCCGATTTCGGGTCTACCGTCCGCAGACTGAGGCACAAACCGCGGCTCTCCAAAAGGCGCAATCGTTCGTGCGGCTCGCGAGAGTTCGCTACGCGAGGTCGGGATGGTTTGGCCTCGCACCGAGGCGGAAGACTGGCCTTCGCGGTGGTCTCTACCTCGTCGGCCCGGTGGGGACCGGCAAGACGCACCTGCTCGCCTCCATCTATCACGCCCTCACTGATCCCGAGGCTGCAGACGCCGAGCCTGTGCCGTGCGCCTTCACGCACTCCTCCGCCCTCTTCCGCGCGACCGAGACGCCCGAGGCCTACGCGGAGCGCATCGCATCTCAGGCCCGCGTCCTGTGTCTGGACGAGGTAGAGCTAGACGATCCTGCTCAGGAGGTCCGGCTGATCGGGGTGCTCCGTGCACTGCGGGAACGCCGTGTCACTCTCGCCGCTACCTCCAACGCGGATCCCGACGCGCTGGTAGAAGGCGCCTCCACGCGCGGGATGGGCAACGAGCGGCTCGCGCGGTTCATCCGTGAGGAGTTCGAAAAGCAATACCACGTCGTCCTCGTGCCGGGGCGGGACTATCGCCAGGGACTCGAAAAGCCCGGTCGCGCGTGGGTCGGGCACGAGACCGCTGCACGAGACGCCATGCGCGAGGCCTTCGAGACCTCCCCCGAGGCCAAGCGGTGGCTCGCCTTCGATGACCTCCTCCACCTCACGACCGAGGTGGAGCGGGCCCGCCTCGGGGACGACCTCGGCGCCCTCGATGCACTCTTTCTGGACGGGGTGGACATCACGAGCACAGACGATGCGCTGCGGCTCCTCCGCGTTGTGGATGACCTCTACGGCCGACCCGACCCGCCCACGCTGTACTTCACGAGCACGACCCCGCCTGCCGAGTGGTTCGACCCGAACCGTCAGTCTGGCGTCGCGCGGGGCATCGCGGAGAAGTTCTTTCGGACCGTCTCGCGGATGACGAGCCTCGCGGAGGTAGAGCGGGTCTGAGCCGCTCGGCATCGTTCCGACGTACGAGCGCCCGCCAACTCGAAACGAGTCGACGGGCGCACGACGTCACCGGAGAACGGAGATGCTTACGCGTCGAGACTCGAGCATACAGGAGCGCTGTTCGAAATCAGGACCGTCTTCTTGATCGGCGTGTGACTCTCCTGATTGAAGGCCCAGATCCGGCTGTAGGTGCCATGAGAGCCGGTCGCGGTGAAGGTCGCCGTGTACGACCCTCCCGAATCCAGGCTCATGCTGGAGAAGCTGCCCCAGCCGTTTGCGGGAGTCGGCGAGTTGTACGCGAACGTGCAGGTGGAGCCCGGTCGGACGGAATCCGGGCCCGTGACCGTCTGTAAAGTGCCCGTCTTGGGTGCGGGGCTGCAGAGAGGGGCGCTGGAGCTGATGGTCACATACTTCTTGACCGGGTAGCCCAGGTCGCTATGCGCGAAGATGTTGCCGCCCCCTCCAGAACCGACAGCCTTGATCGTTGCGCTGTTGAAGTGCTCGCTCTCGACGGAGAACCCAGAAGGACCGCCCCACCCGAGCGAGGAGACAGATGCACCGACGAGTGTGTACTCGCACTCATCGCCGGGACGGATACTGCTGGGGCCGCTGAGATACGCGGACGGGGCCTTCGCGGATGGAGAGGCATTCACGGGAGAGGCCTCAAACGGATCGGACGCATCGCAACCGACGAGGGAGACCGTGAGGACAAGAGTGAGGGCAAAGAGCAGAGATCGCATGGGATCGGGGGGGTTGAGAGAGCAGGCACGAGGAAGGGACCCCAGCGTACCCCGGCAATCCGACCGGCACCTAATGCCCGAACGCGAATCGACCTGATGCGCAACGATCAAGGGACTGAGACACGAGTCCTCCACCAGATCGTCGCAGCGGACTACCTCGCGTCGCTGATAGGACACGGCGCGAGCCCATCCGGGGAACAAATCGCGGTGCCCCTCTTCAAGCGCTTCCGCCCTCCGCCTTCCCGATGCCCTCTCCTGTCACTGGACTCCACCACGTCACCGCCATCGTCGGCCCCGCGCAACAGACCGTGGATGTGTATGGCGGACTCCTCGGCCTTCGCCTCGTCAAGCAGACGGTCAACTTCGATGACCCCGGCACCTACCACCTCTACTTCGCGGACGACCAGGCCGTGCCCGGCTCGTTCCTGACCTTCTTCCCCTGGGGCGAGGGCTCCATGCGCGGCCGGGTCGGCGCGCCACAGGCGACAGCGACGGCCTATGCGGCACCCATCGGCGCCATAGATCTCTGGCTCGACCGGCTGGCGGCCCAGGCGCCCCGCCTCGGGGTCGACTTCGACGCACCCACGGAACGCTTCGGCGAGACGGTGCTGACGGTCCGCGACCCCGACGGCCTCGTGATGGAAATCGTGGAGACCGCGGAGGCCGAGGGCGGATGGACGAACGGCCCGATCCCGATGGAGGCTGCCCTCGGAGCCTTCCACTCCGTGACGCTAGAGACGGCCCGCCCGGAGGCCACGATGCGCGTCCTGACTGACGCCCTCGGCTACGAGGAGCAGCACGAGGCTGAGGGCCGCGTCCGCTTCGTCAACCCGGCGGCCGAGCGAGCGCGGTTCATCGACATCCTCCGCCAGCCCACCGAGGCAGGGCGGATGGGCGCGGGGACGGTCCACCACGTCGCCTTCCGCGTCCCGGACGACGAGGCCGAACTGGAAACCCGCGAACTCCTCCTCCAACTCGGTCTCCAGCCCACGCCACAGATCGACCGCCAGTACTTCCACTCCGTCTACGCCCGAGAGCCCGGCGGCGTGCTGTTCGAGATCGCGACGGACCCACCCGGCTTCGCGACCGACGAGCCCGCCGACGCGCTCGGCCAAAGCCTCCAGTTGCCACCGCAGTACGAGCCGCAGCGCGAGGCCATCGAGGCTCGCCTCCCGACGCTTCGCCTGCCATGATCCGCATGGCGCTCCTCCTCGCGATGGGCCTGTTGGTCGGCTGCGGAAGCGATCCAGAGCCCGATGAGGTCTGGACCGTCCGCGGCGTCTTCGAAGCCCCGATGCTCGAAGGAGACGCCGCGATGATCCGACACGAGGAAGTTCCCGGCCTTATGGACGCCATGCGGATGGACTTTCTCGTCGCTGATCCTCGCGAGATCGAGGGCCTCGCACCGGAGACGCCCATCGAGTTCGAGATTGCCTGGACCGACGGCCGGACCGTCGCGCGCCGCTTTCTCGTCCTTCCCGACACGGTGTCCCTCAACGTTCCCCCTCCGCCCCACCGCTTCTGATGCCCCACGAGACCGCCCCGCTCCGCACCGCCGGAGCCTCGCTGGACACCGCCACCTCCGCCCTCGTTCTTCTCCACGGCCGAGGCGCCGGAGCCGCTGACATCCTCGCCCTCGGTCGCGAGATCGGCCCGGACGGCGTCGCGCTCCTCGCCCCGGACGCGGATGGCGCGACATGGTACCCCCTCTCCTTCCTCGCGCCGTTGGACGCCAACCAGCCCTACCTCGACGGCGCGCTGGTCACGGTCGCCCGAGCGGTCGCCGAGGCGGAGGGAGCCGGGATTCCACGCGAGCGGATCGCACTGGGTGGCTTCAGTCAAGGCGCGTGCCTCACGCTGGAGTACACCGCGAGGACAGGGGGACGCTGGGGCGCGGTTCTCGCGCTCTCTGGCGGACTCATTGGGACCGGCGAAGACCTCGAGGGCAAGCCGCCCGCCGACAAGCTCTTCGCGTACGATACGGACCTCGCGGGCACGCCCATCCTGCTCGGCTGCTCCGACGTGGACCCGCACATCCCGCTCTCCCGCGTCCGCCGCAGCAGCCTCGTCCTCTCCGAACTGGGCGCCGACGTGGACGAGCGGATTTACAAGGGCATGGGCCACTCGGTCAACCGCGACGAGCTGGAAGCGGCGCGCGCGATGGTCGTCGCGATGGCGGGGTAGTCCCGCCTCGGCACCGAGGCGGGGCGAGTCGATCCGTTGAAACAGCCGCGACTGGGGAGAGAGGCAGGGCGTAGACTGCGGAAACCCCTCGCCCTATGCCCTTCGTCATCGCCGCGGGCGCCGTCCCGCCGTTTCTCACCGAGGTCGTCTACCTGATCGCCGCCGCCGCGCTGGTGGCGTACGTCAGCCAGCGGGTCGGCCTCGTGCCCATCGTGGGGTTCTTGCTCGCGGGCGTCGCCATCGGGCCGCACGCGCTCGGGCTCGTCACCAACCAGGAGGTCATCGACGCGGCGGCGGAGATCGGCGTGCTGCTGCTGCTCTTCACCATCGGGATCGAGTTCTCGCTAGACAAGCTCGCGAAAATCAAGCGGTTGATCTTCCTGGGGGGCGGGCTGCAAGTCGGGCTCACGACGGCCATCGTAGCGGGGCTCTGCATCGCGTTCGGCGTGGAGTGGAAGGTGAGCATCTTCACCGGCTTCCTCGCGGCGCTCTCCTCCACTGCCATCGTGACGAAGCTCCTCGGCGACCGGGGCGAAACCAATGCGCCGCACGGGCAAGCGAGCGTCGGTGTGCTGATTTTCCAGGACCTCGCGGTGATCGTGATGGTGCTGCTCGTGCCCGCGCTCGGAAGCGGCGAAGGAGGCCAGAGCGTGAGTGGCCTGGAGTTGGCGCAGGCCCTCGGGACCGCCGCGCTCATCATCGCGCTGGTGCTCGTGGTGGCGCGGCGCGTGCTGCCGCCGCTGTTGGAGATCGTCGCGCGGACGTGCTCGCCGGAGCTGTTCCTGCTGACCATCATGGCGATCTGCCTCGGGACCGCCTACCTCGTCGGCCTGGCGGGCGTGAGCATCGCGCTCGGCGCCTTCCTGGCAGGCCTCGTGGTGAGCGAGAGCCGGTTCAGTGAGCACGCGATGAGCGAAATCCTGCCGCTCCAGATTCTCTTCAGCGCGACCTTCTTCGTCTCGGTCGGGCTGCTACTAGATGTGGGCTACATGCTCGCGAACCTGCCGCTCGTCCTCGGGATCATCGCGGCGGTCTTCGTGATCAAGCTCGCCGCGACTTACACCGCGCTCAAGATCAACGGCACCGCGACGCCCGTCGCGGCAGCGGGTGCCCTCTGGCTGGCGCAGGTCGGGGAGTTCTCGTTCGTGCTGGAACGGGCTGGACGCGAGGCCGGGCTCTCCCCCCTCGGGATGGGCGAGGCAGGGGCGCAGGCGTTCATCGCGTCCACCGTCGTGCTGATGGCGCTCACGCCGATCATCGCGCCGATGTCCAGCCGCCTCACGGCCAAACTCCGCCAGCGCGACGAGAGCAAAGTGGACCAGGAGCCACACGAGGTAGACGGCGAGCACTTCGCGGACCTGGAAAACCACACCATCATCGCGGGCTACGGCGACGCCGCGCGCAAGCTGATCCACGTCCTCGACGGCTCCGGCATCCCGTTCGTCATCGTCACGCTCTCGCCCCAGGGCGCCACCGAGGCGGAGGAGGACGGCCTCCGCGTCCTCCGGGGCGACTACGCCAAGCAGTTCATCCTCGAAGCGGTCGGGCTCCAGCGCGCGAAGCTGCTCGTCGTGCCCGACGACAACCCGCAGATGGCCCATCGCGTGGTGAGCGTGGCGCGCGCCCTCTCCCCCACCACCCGCATCGTCGCCTGCGCACCGACCGTCGCCGACGCGGAGCACCTCGTGGAAGCTGGGGCCGACCGCGCCATCGCGGTCCAGATGGAAGCCGTCATCGGCCTGTTCGATGACATCCTGCGGCACTATCAGGTGGAGCCCAGCGAAATCCTCCGCCACGAGGAGGCGCTCCGGCGCGGCAACTACGAGGCGTTAGCGGAGGAGGTGATGGGGACGCCCGCCGTGGAGTGCGAGCTAGACGACGACTGTTTCTCCACGCGAACGGTCACGATCCGGGAGGGCGTGGCCGCTGCTGGGCGCACCCTGGACGATCTCTCGCTCGACGAGCGCCTCCTGCACGTCATCCAGATCGACCGGAACGGTTCCATCCTCCGCGAGCCCGGGGGCGCCGAGACCCTGGAGGTGGGCGACACTGTCCGCCTCGGGGGCACGCCGGAGAGTTTCATCCGATCCGGCGCTCTCTTCCGCGCCTCGGACACGCCCGGAACCGAGTCTCTGCCGGAGGTCCCCGAGAATCTCCAGCAGACCGCCGACTGGATCGACACGAACCAGCCCGTGACCCTCACGCCCAACCCAAAGGCGGAGTGCTCGCATCTGGACCACATCCAGGAGGTCTACCCGAGTGCACAGGGCTGCGAGGAGTGCCTCAAGACGGGCGATACGTGGGTCCACCTCCGCGTCTGCATGACGTGCGGCCACGTCGGCTGCTGCGACTCGTCGAAGAACAAGCACGCCACGAAGCACTACGAGGAGACGGGCCACCCGATCATGCGAAGCATCGAGCCCGGGGAGAGCTGGGGGTGGTGCTATGTGGACGAGGTGATGCTGTAGCCCGCTTGGTACTATGGGAATCTCGTCTGAGCAAGCACTTGAGGCAGTCGCCACTCTCTCAACTCTCCTCGAGGAGACCTCCTCTGTGGTTAATGTTCTCGGCAGCACTCCAATTCGAGGGTCTATTTTTGAGCGCGAAGTACGTGAAAGCCCCTCTGCCCTTTCCATAAAGACCGCTCACTCGCAGGCATACATCCTGCTGGAGAGTTCGGCTGACTGCATCTCTGGCTTCACTATGACACTCTCACCTCCAGTCAATACAATCTCTCCCTGGGTACTTACCAGGGCTGCACTCGAGGCGTGCGCGTCTAGTATCTACATTGGACGTCCTGACATTAGCATAACTGATCGGATCGCCAGAAGCCTAGCCTTCAGACTATACGGTCTTCGGGAACAGAGAAAAATTTCATTTGACGCAGGAGAAGATACGAGCGGCATCGAAAGCAGGATGGACGCTCTAGCAGCAACGGCCGATACATTTTCCATTCCCCTGCAAAGAAATACTGCTGGTACGTTACGCCAGATCGGCGAGCGCTGGCCCGGCTATACCGACCTAGTCTCTAACGAACTAGATCAACGAATAGCATACAGGATCATGTCAGGAGTAGCACACTCCCTGCCACCTATCCTCCAGCAGCTGTCATTTAGAACGATAGGCGCTAGCATCGAGGACAAAGATCTAGTGAATGCTGAAAAAAGCATTTCGCCACAGTCAATCATATTTGCCTGTACTAAGTTGTCATTTGCATTCCTACGAGCACTGGGTGCCGTGCTCCGGGTAAAAGGAGCGTTGGTACTGGACACGATCCGCTTACTGCGTAGGCATTCCGACGAAATGCGATTACCCGAAGCTGAGTTTCGGAAGTGCATTTGGACTGAGCTCTAGCTCTTCCCGCCTCGGCACCGAGGCAGACCAACCCAACTGGCTGTCATCGCGAGCGAATCGCGGCGACCTCTTGACCTCGAGCACGACGTGACGAGGTCGCCACGTCGCTTCGCTCCTCGCTATGACAAGTGTGCGGGCGGAGTCTCTCGCTACCCGAGGAGCGAATCCAGTTTCCCGAGCGTATCGCGCAGGTCTCGCGTCGCGACCGTGGACGGCATCACCGCACGGCCGTTCTCCGCGCCCCTTGTTGGTAGACTCTAGCCTGTCCCTATCCAACCAAGCATGAGCGACGCGTACGTCCACGGCTACGCCCTCCGCGAGAACGAACGCCTGCAAGACCAGGCCGACACCCTCGTCGAGCTCCTCCACAGCGGCACCGAATACCCGCCCGGAAGCCGCGTGCTGGAAGCCGGATGCGGCGTCGGCTCCCAGACTGTGACGCTGGCAGCGCGCAGCCCTGGCACCTCGTTCACCTCCGTCGATATCTCCGCGTCCTCCCTGGAGGAAGCCGAGCGGCGCATCACCGAGGCGGGGCTACCCAACGTCGAGTTCCAGCAGGCCGACCTCTTCGCGCTGCCGTTCGAGCCCGCCTCGTTCGACCACGTGTTCGTCTGCTTCGTGTTGGAGCACCTCGCGCGTCCCGCCGAAGCGCTGGCGGCGCTCACGGACCTCGTCCGGCCCGGTGGGACGGTGACGGTCATCGAAGGCGACCACGGCTCCACGTACTTCCATCCAGACAGCGAGGCCGCCCACGCCGCCATCCAGTGCCAGGTGGAATTGCAACACCGCGCGGGAGGGGATGCGAACATCGGGCGGCGGGTGTACCCCCTCATGGCCGCGGCGGGCCTGACCGACCTCCACGTCTCGCCGCGGATGGTCTACGTGGACGCCAGCCGTCCGGCCTGGGTGGACGGGTTCATCCGGCGGACGTTCACCGCCATGATCGAGGGCGTCCGGGAGCCAGCCATCGCGGCGGGTCTTCTGACGGAGGACGCCTTCGACGCGGGCATTCGCGACCTCTACCGCACGGCCGAGCCGGACGGGACGTTCTCGTACACCTTCTTCAAGGGTGTCGGCAGGCGGGCGGCTGCGTAGGCGCCGGGCTACTCCCCCCGCCTCGGCACCGAGGCGGAGCTACCCGAGCAGCGAGCCCAGCTCCCCGAGCGTGTCGCGCAGGTCCCGCGTCGCGACCGTGGACGGCATCACCGCGCGGCCGTTCTTCGCGCTCTGGCGGCGGGTGGAGGCAACACGCGTTGACGGTAGCTTCAGCGCATGGCCCTCGTGTACCTCGACAACTGCGCGATCCAACGCCCTCTCGACGACCGGGATCAGTACCGGGTCCGGATAGAGGCCGATGCGATCACAGCAGTTCTCGCCGCGGTCGAACAGGGCACCGTTGACTTGCTTTCCTCCGCGGCACTGCGCATCGAATCCGGACGTGTGCGGAACCGAAGCCGGAAGGAGTTTGCCGCCGCCGCCCTGGGCCTCGCGAACCGAGTGATCCCGGCCACTTCGGACGTTCGCACCCTCGCGGTCCGCTATCAGAGCGTCGGCATCCGATCCATGGACGCCTTGCACCTCGCGTCCGCCGTCCTCGCTGGCGCCGATTACTTCTGCACCACGGACGACCGGCTCCTGCGCCGCAGCGCATCCGTCGACACTCAGAATACTCGTGTCGTCGATCCCCTCGTTCTCGCGGAGGCGCTTTCGTTGTAACCTGTTCGTATGAGCACCGCCGCTTCCCCCCGACGTCACAGAACCGCCGCTGAAGTCAACGCAGCGGGGATCGATGCGCTGGTGCGTGCCCTGGGTGTTGCAGACGCCGCCCGATTTCTCCAGCAGTACGGACCCGGACTCGGCAACTATACCGAGGAGCGTGAGGCACTGATCGGGGATCTCTCGCTAGAGGATATGTTTACCCTCGCGGACGAGGAGGAGAACCCCTCCGAGGACTGACTCCCCCCGCCTCGGCACCGAGGCGGAGCTACCCGAGCAGCGAATCCAGTTCCCCGAGCGTGTCGCGCAGGTCCCGCGTCGCGACCGTGGACGGCATCACCGCGCGGCCATTCTTCGCGCTCCGGCGGCGACGGCCGAGGGCGACGCTCTCCCACAGGTCCGGCGGCGAATCCAGCACGTCCTCGCGTAGCACGATCCCGTGGCGCTCGAAGATGGGCCCGATCTCCTCACGGCGGGCGGCCAGTTGGCGAAGGGTGCTCGCGTAGGCGTGTTCCAGCACCGTCTTCCGCTCCGAGAACGAAAAGACGTTGACGAAGAACATTGTGTAGTCGTCGCGGGTGGGCTCGAAGAGGACCACGTCCGCCTCGTAGCGGTCGCCGTAGGCCGCCAGACCGGTGTCCAGGCGGCTGTGAATGAGCGTGCGGAGCGTCTGGCTCATCACGGTCGGAAGGCCACGATCCATCAGCTTGCCGCGCCGCATCACGCCCTGCTCCACGGTGCGCACGGTGTCCACCGGCACGATGGGGTTGACGCAGATGACCAGTTCAGCGCCTCGCTCCAGCGCGACGCTCGCGTGGACCGTCTTGTGCAGCACCCCGTCCACGAAGTGCCGCCCGTCGATCTCGACCGGCGGGTAAAGGCCTGGGAGTGCCGTGGACGCCTGGATGGCGAGCGAGATCGGCACGTCCGCGAGTTCGCCCTCACCGAAGCGCGCCGTTTTCCCTGCGTCGAGGTCGGCCGCGACGACGATCAACGTGTTCGCGAGGTCGCGGAAATCGTCCGTGCGGCCCGCTAGGGAGAAGAGGCGGACGAGAAAGTCGCGCAGCGGCCGGTTGTCGAAGAGCCCGGCGGGAACAGACCGGCTGAGGCGCTCGATGAGCGTCGCGAGGAGGCCGTAGGTGCGCGGATGCCGCAGCGTGTCAGCGAGCGACCCGGCGACGAGCTTCGGAATGGAGAGCAGGCGCTTCCCGATCTCTCCGCTCGCGGGCCGCAAGAACAGCTCCGGGCGGAACGGATGCTCGCCCGGCTCCTGGTGTACCACCGACCGCGCCATCTGGGCCGTCGAGATCCCGTTCGCGAGGCAGGCACCGACGAGGGCTCCGGCCGAGACCCCGACCGTCACAGGCACGTTGTTGAAGTCCACGCCGTCGAGCGCGTCGTCCAGGGCGCGGAGGACGCCAATCTCATAGATGGCGCCCTGCGGTCCGCCGCCTGCGAGGGCGAGGCCGAGACGGCCAGTGGAGCGGCGGGCGGACGGATGGATCTGCATACTGAAAGCGCTTTCGGGCCGAGCGATGATACGCACGCCGCACTGCGGCGATCCCACGGCATGCGCCCGCGCGCCAGAGCCCAGGTCAGCAGAAGGCGAACCGCCACTGCCCGCTTCGGTCGCCGCGCGGCCCTCCCACCGCATCATCGAGGCGGGGAGCCCCGACACTCAGAGCGCTTCCTCCGGCTTGGGGGCGCGATGGCTGCGTCGTCTCCCCAACAGATCGCGCTCGCGGTCGCGGCGGTGGGCGAACCATGAGACCAACGCCGATGTCGCGATGCAGGTCGCGATGACCGCGAGGGAGAACCACTCGGGCACCTCGCGACCCACGGAAAGAAGCCAATCGGACGCAAGCATCTTCAAGCCGATGAACACGAGCATCGCGCCGAGTCCAACACGCAGGGACTGTACCCGCTCAATCACGCCCGCGAGCGCGACGTACAAGGCGGGAAGCGCGGCGATGGCGAGGAGGTTGGACGAGTACGCGAGGAACGGGTCTGTCGTCACGCCGAGGACGGCAGGAACGGAGTCCACGGCAAAGACCATGTGGGCGACTGAACTCATCGCGAGGACGAGAAACAGCGGCGTCACCCAGAGCCGCTGGAGCTTCTGGAGGAACAGCCTGTCCCCCACGTAGCTTCGCGTCACGGGCAGACGCTTCCGTAGGAACCGGAGGACTGGGCTCGCTCCCACATCCGCTCGTTGCTCCCTCGCGAGGACCAGCCGGACGCCGGTCAGGATGAGGAAGACACCGAAGAAGTAGAGCGCGACATGGAACTGCTTCATCACCTCCACGCCGCCGAGGATCAGAGCGCCCCGGATCACTATCGCGCCGAGAATGCCCCAAAACAGAACGCGATGCTTCAACGGGGCGGGCACGCCGAAGTAGCCGAGGAGCACCGAGAGCACGAGCAGGTTGTCCACCGAGAGCGAGAGCTCCACGAGGTAGGCCGTGACGAAGGCCACACCCGATGCTGGACTAAACTGCCACCCGATGACAGCGCCCACCGACAGGGCGGCACAGACGAACACCACGGAGAGCCCGACCGCCTCGCGCGATGCAACCACCCTACGCGACTTCCGGCTGAGTATCAGAAGACCCAGCAGCAAGACCGCCAGGTAGCCGTGGAAGACGAGCCACACCCACCCGGGAACTACAAGAGGGGCGGGATCGAGCATCGCGAAGGCAGACTCCGGTTAATCGGAGAGGTCTCGGTGCCCGAAGTAGTAGAGACAGAAGGTAAGCTTGGCGGCCTTCTGCGGCCCAAACCCTGGGAGCGCTTTGACCCGCTTCTGAACCTCGGCGTGCGTGCCCTCCCGCCAGATGCCGGAGGCGTCGCCGTCGTACTCGTCGGCGAGGATGCGTGCGACGGCCTGCGTGGTGTCGACCATCTTGTTGGTGAACCGGTGGACGGCCGGGGACTCGGTGAAAACAGCCTCGAACGCCTCGCGGTCCATCTCCGCGATCCGGCGCATGTCGAGATGCCCGAGGCGCTGCCGCAGCTTGTACGGGCCGATAAAAGCCGTCTCCGCGAGGACGCGTTGATCGTAGAGAAGGCCGAGGAGAACCGCGTTGGGATCGTCGCGGAGGAACTGGTCGGCGTCGTGATCCTTGGTAGCGGTGCCTTCCGCCTGGAGGCGGTCCAGCATGCGCACGAGACCGCCCTGAAGAGCGGAGTAGTCGGAGGCGTCGTGAGGCATCAGGGGAGAGTCTCGTCAGGACAAGTGACGGCGGTGGAGGCGACGGAAACGAACTGCTCGGCGTCGCGGTCCAGACGCCACGCGAGGCGGACCGGGCCGAGGCGGCTCACGCCCTCGTCTTCGAGGATCTGATACTCCCCCGCGATTACCACCGCCGGTCGCTGGTTCGTATCGACACAGGCCGACCACGTCGCGATCTCGCCATCGCGGATGTCGTCCAGCAAAAGCACCGCGAGGATCCGAGAGAGCGGGTAGCGGTCGTCGACCATCTCTTCCGTCCGGGCGTAGGTGAACAGCACATTCCCGGTGCCGACCTGCTCGTACATCGAGAGCGTGTGCGATGGCTCCGCCCCGGGCGGATCCAGCAGCGTGCCGCCTACGCTGCCCCAGCCGCCCGGAAGCTGTAGCACCGGCCGACCAATCAGGAAATCCGCGTTCTGAGCCAGAGCGGGTGATGCGAAGAGGGCGAGAGCGAAGACGAGCAGCCGCATGGATCTACTTGCGGCGCCACGTGGGGCCATTTGGGGTGTCCATCACGACGACGCCGAGAGCATCCACTTCGTCGCGAAGAGCGTCGGCGCGGGCGAAATCGCGGGCCTTGCGGGCCTCCTCGCGTTCGGCGAGGAGCGCGTCCACCGTCTCAGCGAACGGCCCATCGTCGGTCCCGTCCTCATCCACGGGCGTCCCGAGGCCGACGATGCCGAGGAGCGCGTCGATCTGTTCGAGATATGCCATCGCGGCATCCGCCGAGGCGGCGTCCAGCCCACCCGGCTGCCGCGCGACGCTCAGGATCGTGTTCGCGCCCCGGAGCGCCGCCGCCAGTGCGACGGGCGTGTTGAGGTCGTCCACCATCCCCGCGAGGGCGTCGGCGTAGGCGTCCATCAGGGACTCGATGAAGCCTGCGGTCACGTCCGGGTCGCCTGATGGAGCGTCCTCGTCCGCCTCGCGGACGGCGTCGAGCGCCTCGGCGTAGCGCTGGCGGTTCTTGCGGGCGTCGTCGAGCGCCTTCTTGGTAAGGTTGAACGGCTTGCCGTACTGGCCGGAGATGAGCAAGAGGCGGAGCGCGAGAGGATCACCGGGAGCTCCCCAATCATCGCGACCGCCGTCTTCCGGGTCCGCCGTGAGGTCCCGGACCGTCAGGAAGTTGCCTGTGCGCTTGGACATTTTCTCGCCCTCCACCTGCAGGAATCGCGTGTGGATCCACATCCTCGCGAAGGGCTCGCCGGTGAGCGCTTCGGCTTGCGCAATCTCGCACTCGTGGTGCGGAAACGTGAGGTCTTCGCCCCCGCCGTGCAAGTCAATGGTCTCGCCGAGATACTTCTGCGCCATCACCGAGCACTCCAGGTGCCAGCCAGGGAAGCCCCAGCCGTACGGCGAGAACCACTGCATGAGGTGGCCGGGGTCTTTCTTCCAGAGCGCGAAGTCGCGAGGGTCGCGCTTGCCCTCGTCCTGCACCACATCGCGCGAGGCGGAGGCGGCACCTGCGGTCAGCCGCTCAGCGTCATCGTTGCCAGAAAGGGCGCCGTAGGTGGGAAAGCTGGGGACGTGGAAGTAGACCCCGTCGTCGGTCTCGTAGGCGTGACCTCGCTCCATGAGGCCCTCCACGGCCTGGATCTGCTCCCGGACGTGTTCCGTCGCGCGAGGACGAACGGTAGGCTCTCGCAAGCCCAGTGCACGCCAATCGGATACGAGAGCTTCGGTGTAGTGTCGCGCGAGGTCCCAGACGTTGGCGAACCCCTCCCCTTCCTTGCTCGCGAGGGCCTTCGCCATGCGGTCCTCGCCGCTGGCATCCGCTACGTCGTCCTCGGTGAGGTGGCCCACGTCGGTCACGTTGGAGACGTACTGCACCTCCCAACCGAGAGCCTCGGCGGTGCGCACCACGAGGTCGGCCGTGAGGAAGGTGCGGAAGTTGCCGACGTGCGCGTAGCTGTAGACCGTCGGGCCGCACGAGTAGAACCGGAGGACCGGCGTGCCGTCCGCGTTGGTCTGCGACGGCACGAGGGGCTCGACGGTACGCGTGAGCGTGTTGCGGAGGAGGAAGGCAGGAGCGTCAGACATGCGGACAGAAGGGAGGCCGTAAAGCTACCTCCAGGCCCCGACGAGGTTCGCCTCGTGAGGGCTCTACACGAGGTCTGCGCCCGTCCGCCTCGGGGCCTCCGCCAGCGCCCCCGACCGGACGAGGTCCGCCGCCGCCCGGAGGTCGGCCTCGAAGGGTCTGTCGGCTTCGCGGAACGGGATTCGCTCCCGGATCGCATCGAGGGCTGCCTCTACGCCCCGTCCGGCCCGCAGCGGCCTCCGAAGCTCCAGCGCCTGTGCAGCGCAGAGGGCTTCGACCCCCAGCACGCGCTCCGCATTCTCTACGATTCGGAGTGCCTTTCGTGCGCCCCAGGCGCCCATCGAGACGTGGTCTTCCTGGTTGCGGCTGGACGGGATGGAGTCCACCGAGGCGGGATGGGCGAGCGTCTTGTTCTCGCTCACGAGCGCCGCCGCGAGGTACTGCGGCATCATGAACCCGGAGTTCAGGCCGCTCTCACGAAGGAGGAACGGCGGGAGGTCGTCCAGTCCGTCGAGGAGGAGGTACGTCCGGCGCTCGGAGACGCTGGCCCACTCAGCGACAGCGATGGAGGCCATGTCCGCTGCGAGGGCGAGGGGCTGCCCGTGGAAGGCGCCCGCGCTCACAACATCGCCGCCCTCCAGCACGAGCGGATTGTCCGTGACCGAGTTGACTTCCACCTCCAGCACGCTCGCGACGTACGCCATCGCGTCGCGGCTTGCGCCGTGGACGGGCGGCACGCAGCGGACGGAGTACGGGTCTTGCACTTTTCCGCAGTCGGCGTGCGAGGGGCCGATCTCGGAGCCCGCTAAGAGAGCACAAACGTTGGAGGCGCTCGCGATGGCGCCGGGATGCGGACGCACGGCCTGCACTGCCGCCTCGAAGGGACGCGCTGAGCCTCGGAGCGCCTCCAGCGTCATCGCGGCGACCACGTCGGCGGACGTCGCGAGGCGGGCGGACCGGGCCACCACTTCTGCGAGATGCGCCGCCATGAACTGCGTCCCGTTGATGAGCGCGATGCCCTCCTTCGCACCGAGAACCAGCGGCTCCAGCCCACGGTCGCGAAGCGCCTCGGCAGCTGGAATCCGCTCATCGCCCTCCCAGACCTCGCCCTCTCCGATGAGCGGCAACGCCAGGTGCGCGAGCGGCGCGAGGTCGCCGGAGGCTCCGAGGCTTCCCTGACACGGTACCACCGGCACGAGGTCGTGGTCGAGCATCGCGAGCAGACGGTCCACGAGTTCTACGCTCACGCCGGAGTACCCGAGGCCGAGCGCGTGGACTTTCAGCCGCAGCATCCGACGCGAGATCGCAGGCTCGATGGGCTCGCCCATCCCGACAGCGTGCGACCGCAACAGGTTGTGCTGCAGCGTCTCCAGCTTCTCATCTCCGATGCGCACGCCCTTGAGCGCGCCGAAGCCCGTGTTGACGCCGTAGAGTGCGGCCCCGGTCGACATCGCGTGCTCCAGCGCCTCCCGACTGGCTCGAATGCGGCACTCGGGTGCCCCCAAGTGGCGGCGGATGGCTGCGAGGCTGGCGTCGAGATCCGACTCCAGCTTCTCGATGCGGAGCGGGACGGGAGACATCACTCGTCGGGTGAAAGGGCAGCGAGGATCTCCCGGAGCGGGTCCGTGAGATCGGGTAGGAAGGTGCGCAGCGCGGCGGGATCGATGGCATCCACTTCGAGGAGATCGTCGGCGCCGGTCGCGAGGAACGAGAGGTAGACGCGGAGTTGCCCCTCGGTATCAGAGGGGGGGCCACCGAACATCGCGAACCGGATGCGTAGGAGCGTCTCCCCTCTCTCGGCCGCGAGCGCGGCGGTGAGGACGCGCTGCCGGGCACGGTTCTGGGCATCGGACCGGTCCTCTTCGGCCGCCTCGATGACGCTCTCGTACGCCTCGATGGAGGCCGAAGCTTCCTGCATCGCAGCCGTGAGAAGACGACTCGCGAGGGTGTCCGGTGCGAGAGCCGTCGGAGGCGCGGTCCTCTCGGCTGGCTGGGCCGAGGCGCACGCCGAGGCGACCAGGATCATCCCCAGAAGGAAGGCACGGCTCATCGGTCCAGCATGGGCAGGTCCACGCCGCGCTCGCGGGCGGTGTCTTTCGCGATCTCGTACCCCGCGTCGGCGTGGCGCATGACGCCCGTGCCAGGGTCCGCGGTGAGGACACGCTGGAGTCTGCGGTACCCCACCTCGGTGCCATCGGCGACACTCACCATCCCGCTGTGAATGGAGTACCCGATCCCGACGCCGCCGCCGTGGTGGAGGGAGACCCAGCTCGCGCCACAGGCGGTGTTGAGGAGCGCGTTGAGGAGCGGCCAGTCCGCGATGGCGTCCGATCCGTCCTTCATGCCCTCCGTCTCACGGTTCGGGCTCGCGACGCTCCCCGTGTCCAAGTGATCACGGCCGATGACCAGCGGCGCTCGCACTCGGCCGGTTTCCACAAGCCAGTTGAACTTCTCGCCTGCCTCCGCACGCTCGCCGTATTCCAGCCAGCAGATCCGAGCTGGGAGACCCTGAAAGTGGACTTTCTCCCTCGCGAGGCGGATCCATCGCGCGAGGTGCTCCTTCTCAGGAAACAGCTCCAGGATGGCGTCGTCGGTCGCCGCGATATCGCTAGGATCGCCGGAGAGGGCGGCCCAGCGAAACGGCCCCGATCCCTTCGAAAAGAGCGGGCGGATGTACTCTGGCACGAAGCCAGGGATACGGAACGCCTCGGTCATCCCGCGAAGGTCTGCCACCTGCCCACGGAGGTTGTTGCCGTAGTCGAACGCGATGGTCCCGGCGGCCTGGAGGTCCAACAGCGCTTGAACGTGGCGCTGCATCGAGTCGAGCACGGCCTCGTCGTACGCCTCGGGGTCGCGCTCGCGGAGGACGGCTGCCCCTTCCAGCGTCATCCCACCCGGGAGGTAGCCGAGGCGGAGGTCGTGGGCGCTCGTCTGGTCCGTCACCACGTCCACCTCGACGCCGAGGCGGACCAACTCGGGGAGCACGTCGGCGGCATTGCCCACCAGTCCGACCGAGAGCGCTTGCCCCCTCTTCTTTGCGCCGAGCGCGAGATCGAGCGCCTCGTCGAGATCGTGCACGAGACGGTCGCAGTAGCCGGTCTCCACTCGTCGGCGGATCCTCTCTTCGTCCACGTCGATGCCGAGGAAGGCAGCGCCGTTCATGGTGGCAGCGAGAGGCTGAGCGCCACCCATCCCCCCGAGACCGGCCGTGACGACCAGTTTGCCTGAGAGTTCGCCTCCGAAGTGCTGGCGCGCACAGGCGGCGAAGGTCTCGTACGTGCCCTGCAGGATGCCCTGCGTCCCGATGTAGATCCAGCTGCCGGCCGTCATCTGGCCGTACATCGTGAGGCCCTCGGCCTCCAGTTGGCGGAACGTGTTCCAGTTCGCCCAGCGCGGCACGAGGTGGCTGTTGGCGATCAGCACGCGAGGCGCCTCGTCGTGCGTGCGGAAGACCCCGACGGGCTTTCCGCTCTGGACGAGCAGCGTCTCGTCATTCTCCAACCGCCGGAGTGTCTCCACGATGGCGTGGAAGCTGCGCCAGTCGCGCGCGGCCTTGCCGCTGCCACCGTACACCACGAGATCCTCAGGCCGTTCGGCGACCTCGGGGTCGAGGTTGTTCATGAGCATCCGAAGGGCCGCCTCCTGATGCCAGCCCTTACAGGAGAGCGTGGTCCCTCGGGGCGCGCGGACGGTGCGGACGGCGGTTTCCATCGGAGGCGGAGGTGTGCGCGGCGAAGGTAGCGCGCGAGACGTGGTCGTCGCGAAATCGGAGCGCCAGATGCAGCCGCGTCGCACGATTCGACGCCTTCGCATGAACACCGTTAACCCTTCACGAGAACGCCGCCAGGCCTATGTAAGCGCTTAACCTGAAAACCATTTCTTGGGCTCCCCGCACTGCTCCATCCATGCCGTTCTCGGTCGCTCTTCTCGCCTCGCCCCGCCGCGCGACGTTCCGCTTTGCGGGCGAGACGACTCCCCTCGATGTTCGAGACGCCTGCCTCCGTGTGCTGGATCTCCCGGACTGGGAGCCCGGCACGCCGCAGGTCTGGGACTTCTCTGGCGTCTCCCGCCTCAACGTGGATGCCGAGAGTTGGGCCGCGCTGCTCGTCGCATCGCGCGAGAACCAATCACGCATCGGGCGCAACCGGGTCGCTGTGGTCTCCCAGAACGAGGACCTCTCAGCCTTCCTCGATCTGTACGCCCGCGCCTCCCGCTCTTCAGGACGGACGTTCCACCTGGCCAAGGACGCAAAGGAAGCACACGACTGGATCGACGCTCCGACGCCGTCGGAGTCTCGGTCCTAGGCACGCGGGGGCTGCAGGGCCGGATCCCACCACCCAGCCCCCAGCCCCGCGTGCCGCCTTCCTTCAACCTTGGCTTGAAGCGCCGCATCGGCACGTCGTAACGTTCCGCCTCACGGCGTGGTAGCTCAGCTGGTTAGAGCGCACGACTCATAATCGTGAGGTCGAGAGTTCAAGTCTCTCCCACGCCACCCGGCCCGCCTCGGGCCATGCACGGACGCCCGGCCTCGGCTGGGCGTCTCTGTTTCCGGTCTCCCCGTCCATGAGGATCTACGTCCACGATTACGCTGGGCACCCATTTCAGGTGCAGCTCTCGCGCGAGTTGGCGCGTCGCGGCCACGAGGTGCGCCACGGCTACTCGTCCACCAACCTGACGCCGCAGGGCGCCCTCGCGAAGCAGGATGGCGACCCGGAGACGTTCGAGCCGGATCCCATCGCGCTGGACCGGCCGGTGGACAAGAAGGCGCTCAGCTTTCGAGGCCTCGTGCGTCGTCGCCAGTCGGAACGGGCCTATGGCGCTGCACTGATTGAGCACGTGAGGCGGTTCTCGCCCGACGTGGTGCTCGCGGCCAACACGCCCATCGACGCCCTCGTGCCCCTTCAGGCCTGGGCCACTCGCGAGGGTGTCCGGGTGGTGAACTGGCTGCAAGATGTCCTCTCGGTCGGCACGGACCGCGTCCTTCGGAACAAGCTGCCGGTCGTCGGCGGGGTGATCGGGCGGGCCTATCTCGCGAGAGAGCGGCGACTCCTCCTCGCCGCCGATGCCGTCGTCGCGATCACGGAGGGGTTCCGGCCGTTGCTTCGCGAGTGGGGCGTCCCGAACCGCAACATCCACGTGGTCGAGAACTGGGCGCCGTTGGACGAGTTGCCGCGCTGCCCGAAAGCCAACCCGTGGTCGCAGTCGCTCGGGCTTGAGGACAAGCGGGTGGCGTTGTACGCGGGCACGCTCGGGATGAAGCACAACCCCGGCCTGCTGCTCGCTCTCGCGGAACGCCTCCAGCGTGACCCCGAGGCGCGGGTGGTCGTCGTCAGCGAGGGCGCGGGCGCGGACTGGCTGCGGGCGCAGTCGCCGCCGTCGAATCTGATCCTCCTCCCCTTCCAGGCGTTCGAGGACCTGCCCGATGTGCACGGCACCGCTGATGTGCTCGTCGCCATTCTGGAGCCGGACGCGGGCGTCTACTCCGTGCCCTCGAAGGTGCTCTCGTATCTCTGCGCCGCGCGACCGGTGCTGCTCGCGGTCCCGCCGGAGAATCTCGTCGCCCAGATCGTGCAGCGCGAGGAAGCGGGCGTCGTGGTCCCGCCGACGGCCCCGTCCGCGTTCGGCATCGAGGGGGAGCGGCTCCTCGCGGATGCAGCGTTGCGCGAGCGAATGGCGGCCCGCGCTCGCTCGTACGCCGAAAACACGTTCGACATCGAGGCCATCGGCGAGCGGTTCGAGACGATCCTGGCCGCCTGACCCAGCCGTAGCCCAGACAGTCCGCCTCGGCGAACGCCTGGGCGCCCCCGCTCGTCACCGGAGGCCGCTACCTTTCCGCTCTCGTCTCCCCTCCCCTCATGCCTTTCGCCATCGGCGTCGACCTCGGCGGCACGCACACCAAGGCGGCCCTCGTGGCCGAAGACGGCACGACGCTCACCTCCGCGAAATCGGACACACCAGCCGAGGACGGCCCCGACGCGGTGGTCGGTGTGATCGCGACGTTGGTGGAGGACGTGGCAGGCTCCCTCCCTGAGGGCGAGAAACTGGACGGCATCGGCGTGGGAGCACCTGGCCCCGTTTCGCGGGACCGCACGACGGTCCGCCGCCCTCCCAACCTCGTCGGCTGGCGCGATGTCTCGATCTCGGATGCTCTGGCGGCGGCGCTGAGCCCGTCCGTCCGGCAGAGAATGGCCGTCAACGCCCCGATTCTCGCGGAGAACGACGCCAACGTAGCCGCCCTCGGGAGCGCCTTCTACGGCGCGGGCCTCCCCCACGACTCGTTCGTGATGGTGACGCTCGGCACCGGCGTCGGGGGCGCCATCATCCACGAGAACCGACTCTTTCGGGGCGCGACGGGCGCGGCAGGCGAGATCGGCCACATGACCATCGACTATGAGGGGCCGTACGCGAGAAGTGGCGTAGCGGGCGCGCTGGAAGCCTACCTCGGCCACAAGTTTCTAACGCGCCACGCTCGCTACCAACTCCTCACACGCCCCACTTGCCTCCACGCGATGACCGAGGACGACCTGGCCGACCTCGACCCGATCACGCTCCACCGCGCCGCGATGGGTGGCGACCCCGCCGCGCTGGAGTTCTTTTCGTGGGCCGGGCACAAGCTCGGCGCGGCGCTGGGCAGCATCGTCAACCTCCTCGACATTCGGACGTTCGTGATCGGCGGCGGCGTCTCCGCAGCGGGTGACGTGCTCCTCAACCCGGTTCGAGATTCGATCTCGCGCTACGTCATGCCCGGGATGCGCGGCGACATCCTCGTGATCTGCGAGACGCGCGGCAACGCCGTCGCGGTGCAGGGAGCAGCCCGGCTCGTGTTCGAGTACGTAGAGGACCACGCGTGACCATCCGCGATGTGACCCCGCGCCCGAGTGTGTCGGCAGAGGGTGTGCCTAGGTTTTGCCCAGCTAAAGGGCACGACGCGGAATCCCGCGCCGTTGGCTCTCCGTCCTGTCCCTGCGTCGTGCGCCGTCTTGCGTCCCTCCTCTTCGCCGCGATGGCGATCCTACTCGCCACGAGCCCGGCGGACGCCCAACTACCTGACAGCCTTCGGACGCGAGCAGACACGCTGAGCGCTCCCTCCCCCATCGCGGGCCCTGTTCCGACCTACGGCGTCCCGCTCGCGCCTGCCGCTGAGGGTGGCCTAGAGCAGCCGGTCACATTCACCGCCGTCGATTCCCTCAGGCTGGTCTTCGCCCGGCGCGACTCTGTGCCCGAAGGCGAGCGGCCGGACGACCGTGCCGCGCTCTACGGCGACGCACGCGCCCAGTACGAGACCGCGACGCTAGAGGCGGGTCTCGTCGAAATCCTGTTCGGGCCAGAGGTACTCCGCGCGACGCCCATCGAGCGCGACGGCTTCGAGGTCGGCATCCCGCAGTTTTCCGAGGGGAGCGACGGGTTCACGGGCCGCGAACTGGCTTTCAACCTCCGTACCCGGCGCGGGCGCGTCGTCGGCGCGAGGACGCAACTCCAGGACGGCTTCTTGCTCGGCGGCGTCGTCAAACAGGCCGCGCCGCACATCATTTACGCCTCGAACGCCGCCTACACCACGTGCGACCTCGACCACCCCCACTACGCGGTCGAGGCGGGGCGCATCAAGGTGGTAGACGGCGAGACGGTCTACACCGGCCCGGTCCGTCTTCGCCTGCTCGGCATCCCGACGCCGCTCTGGCTCCCGTTCGGCTTCTTCCCCGCCACCGAGGGCCGCCGCTCCGGCCCTCTCGCCGTCGGCTACGGCAGCAGCCGCGACTTCGGCCTCTACCTCTCAGACCTCGGCTACTACTGGGCTGCGAGCGACTACCTCGGCGTCCTCGGCAAGCTCCGCATCGGTACGACAGGCTCCGTGCAGGGCGAGGGGCGCCTCCAGTACAACCGCAAGTATGCCTACGACGGCACCGTCTCGCTCTCCTACGGCCGTCTCCGCCAAGGCGAGTCCGACGACCTCGACTTCCGCGTGAGCACCCCCGTCCGCCTCGGGTGGACCCACAATCAGACGTTCCCGGCCGGGCAGCGACTGACGGCCAACGTGGACCTCCAGAGCAGCAGCGCGCGCTTCGTCTCGGACGATCTCGAAGATCAGGTGCGCCAGTCCAGCCTCTCCTCTGTGACCTACACGCAGAACTGGCCGGGTGCCGGGCGCTCGCTCAACGTGCAGCTTCGCGCCAACCAGCAGCTGAACACCAACTCCGCGCAGCTCACCCTCCCGAGCCTCGCGTTCAGCCAGCAGCGGCGGTTTCCCTTCAAACGTTCCCAGCGCGATGGGCGAGGCGAGCGCTGGTACGAGAAGATCGCCGTCTCGTACTCCGGCAACGCCACCAACGCGTTCTCCTACACGCCGAGGGCCGACTCTCTCTTCGCCGATGGCTCCGCGCCCTCTTGGGTGTCCGCCCTCTTCAGCCAGAGCGCTTTCGACGAAGGCATTCTGACCGATCTCAACGGAGAGCCGACCGGTGAGCGGTTCGCCTACGGCGCGACGCACTCCATCCCCATCACGGCCTCTTTCAGCATCCCGCGCTACAACCTCTCCATCACGCCGAACGTGACGTACGCGGAGAACTGGCTCAACCAGCGCACGCTGCAAGTCCTCGACCCAGAGACCAACGAGATCGTCACCGAGACCGACCAGGGCTTCACGTTCGACCGCCGCGTCCGCGCGAGTGTCGGCCTGAGCACGGAGTTGTTCGGCACGACGGGCCTCCGCATCGGGCCCTTCGATGGCTTCCGCCACAAACTGGCTCCCCGGATCTCCTTCAACGCCGAACCGGACTACTCTACGTTCGGGACGGTCCGCACGGTCACGGACTCCACCGGCCAGGAGATCCGCTACAGCACCGTGCCCGGTGTCCCAACGGATCCGACCGCCTCGCTCCGGTTCACGCTCGACAACGCCTTTCTCACGCGCCTCGTCCGCACCGATTCCACCGGCGAGGACCAGCGCGAGACGATCCAACTCCTCGCGCTCTCACTCAATGGTGGTTACAACTTCGCAGCCGAGAGCCGCCCCCTGGAGAACCTCTCCTTCGGCGCGAACGCGCGGCGCGGCGCTTTTAACGCGAGGGCGTCGGGTTCCTTTTCCTTCTATGCGCTGGACGAGGCCTCCGGTCGGCTGACCGACGAGACCTATCTCGCCGCCACGGGTCGACCGGCCCGGCTCACCGGCCTACGGTTCTCCTCCGGCTACACGCTGCAGTCCCGCTCGCGGCGTCCGCTCACAGGAGGGGGTCCCGCGGAGCCCTCGCTCCCGTCCGGTCCCGGCACGCCCGTCGGCATCTCCGCCATCGACAACGCGGCGACGCCTGCCGAGGCGCCACCTGAGATTCCCTACGATCCCGAGACGCCGGTCTACAGCGCCTACGCGCTACCCGTCGGTCCGTGGGATGCGCGATTCTCCGCCTCGTTCGACTTCACCGCGGCCTTCACGCCTGCCACGGTCACGCGCGACGCTCGCTGGACCGCCACGGTCGGCGCGAACCAGTTCTCGATGCAGCTCTCGCCCAAGTGGGGCCTCACGGGCAGCGCCGGGTTCGACCTCGTCCAAGGCGAAGTCTCGCAGGTCAACCTCGCGCTGCGCCGCGATCTCCACTGCTGGGAGATGCAGATCCGCTGGCAGCCTATCGGGCCGGTGCGCGCGTTCGGCGTCTCGCTGTACGTCAAGAGCGGCTACCTGAGCGACCTCCTCCGCCTCGACCTCCCGAATGCGGACTTCCGGTCGTCATTCACGAACGTCGGGCTCCCCCGCTGATTCCGGTTCGGCTCCCCCGGCCTCGGTGCCGAGGCGGGGACCGCTAGCGCACGTCTCATCGCGAGAAGGGCACCCTCGCATCGGCGGCTGGGGGGCGGACTTAAACGATGACCTCGGGCGGAACAAAACGAACCCTTCTACCCGGAAGGGTTACGGTTCTGTACCCGGAGAACGGGAATGATTAAGCCCCGGACGGGGTGAGACGGGAGGCCCGTCTCAGGTTCAGACGCCGAAAGCGGCACGCAGAACAGCCGAGGCTCGCATCTGAAGCAGAGACGGCTCGTTTCGCTTAGGGAATCGGCGCGAGGGGCACGAGGATTGCCCCATAGGCAGACAACCTTCCCTCCCGCCCATGCCCTTCTGGACTCTCCGCCTCGTCGCCAGCGCCGGTGTCGTCGCCCTCCTCGGGCGTCTCCCGGACTCCCCCGGCGAGGCCTTCCTCCTGGGTCTGGGTGTGTGTCTCCTTGCCTTCGGCGCCCTGGTCATCGCCGACGTGCTGCCACGGATCGCCCGCGCCCGGCGGGACGCTGCCCCCACCCATTCATGAAGACGTCCCTACAGTCTGCCGCCGAGCGCTTCGCGACCGACCCCACCGAGATGAACGGCCGCGCCGTCGCCATCGCTGCGCTCCCGCTGGTGCGCTCCATGGCCCGTCGCGTCACGCTCCCCGACCACCCGCTGGCGACCTATCGGGACCTCGAAAACGCCGGGATGCTCGGCATGGTGCAGGCCCTCCACTCCTACGATGCAGAACGAGGGACGAGCTTCGCGAGCTTCGCCTATGGCCGCATCCGGGGTGCCCTGATCGACTTCCTCCGCACCATCGATACGCTGAGCCGGGACCGCCGCCGCCGCGTCGCCGAGGCGAGCCGCACGGCGGAAGAGCTTCAGCAAGAGCTGGGCGCTGAGCCGCGCGCCGCACAGGTCGCGCAGCGCCTCGGCGTGACGGTGCGCGAGTACGACCGCCTCCGCACGGATGCCCAGCAGCGCTTCGCCCTCTCGCTCTTTGCCGAGAGCGAGAGCCGCCCGGTGCCCATCGACACGCTTCCCTCCCCCGTGGAGGACTGCGACACGGTGGCGGTGGAACGCCGCTCGCTCTACGAGTACGTGGACGGCCTCGTGGAGCGCCTGCCCGCCCGCGAGCAGAAGATCGTGAACCTGTACTTCCACGAGGGCTGGACGCTGCGCGAGATCGCGGGCGACCTCCAACTCACCGAGGCCCGGATCTCGCAGATCCTCTCGAAGACGCTCAAGACCCTTCGCGCCCACATGCAGCGGCAAAGCGTGGCCGCCTAGATCGAATCGCGCGGAGTTAAGGTCACGAGTTCGTGGCCGATACCGCGTACCAGTCTCCTGAGGGAGAGAGGGAGACGGCCGGGGTCTGCACCAGACGGTGCGGCCCCGGCTTGCGTTTGGTCCCCCCGCCTCGGTGCCGAGGCGGACGCAGTCAGACACGAGGACTTCGCGGGAACCCACAGGAGACCGTCCGGGAGGCGCAGTAGGTTGAGCGCGAATGACCTGCTGCCCCATGTCCCGATTTGCCGCCGCGCTGGCGCTTCTCCTCGGCCTCGCACTCGTCCCTCGGGCCCAGAGCTTCGATTCCGTTCCCGTGTTGTTCGATAGCCTCGCAGCCGCCTCCGCCATCGCGGACCCTGCCGAGCGCGAGACGGCGCTCGACCGCCTCTGGGGCTATCTCCGAGGCACCGGCCAAGTCCCCTTTACCGCACGCGATTCCGCCCTCTTCCTTTGGCGCGGCGACGCCTCCAGCGTCAGCACCGCAGGCGACCACACCAGTTGGAACCCGGCAGCCGGACGCCTCCAGCGCCTCGGCCAGGGCGACATCTGGGCCCGTGCCTACCGCTTCCCTGAGGCCGCCCGGGTGGACTACAAGCTCGTCATGGACGGGTCTTGGATTCTTGATCCCGCCAACTCCTACCAGCAGTGGAGCGGCTTCGGCCCCAACTCCGAGTTGCGGATGCCTGCGTGGGTCTTCCCGGAAGAAACCGTCCGCCAGCCCGGCGTCCCGTCTGGCGCCCTCGGCCCCAACACGACGATCCAGAGCGCGCACTATCCCATTCCAGTCCTCTACCGGGTTTACACGCCTGCTGACTACGCGGCACTGGACAACCTGCCCGTCGTGTACGTGACCGACGGCCACGAGTACAGCGACGACCGCCTCGGCGCGCTGCGCATCGTGGTGGACAATCTTGTGGCGCGAGGCGAGATGGAGCCTGCCCTCGTCGTCTTCGTGGACCCGCGTTATCAAGGCACGAACCGGCGGCAGGAGCAGTACGTTCAGAACGACGGTTTCGCGCGGTTCATGGCCGAGGAGTTGGTGCCCGCCATCGACAGCGCGTACCGGACACGGCCCGACCGCGACTCGCGGGTCATCCTCGGCACCTCGCTCGGCGGGCTGTTCTCGACATATCTCGGCCTCCAGCATCCCGACGTGTTCGGCAAGCTCGCCATTCAGTCTCCCGCGTACTGGGTCACGGAGCGGCCGGACTGGTGGAGCGGCCCCTCCATCTACGACCAGATAACGGGCGCGACGGACACCTGGCAGATCCATATGACCACCGGCACCATCAACGATACCGAGGACGGTGCCCGCCGTATGCGCGATGTGATGCAGGCACGAGACCTGGAATTGACCTACCTCGAAGTTCCCGAAGGCCACTCGTGGGGCAACTGGCGCGCGCTGCTCGATGAGGCGTTCCAGACCCTCCTCCCCCCTCGCCCCGTTACGTCCTCCAGCGAGGCACCGAGGCCGAGCACCCTGCGGGTCTTCCCCAACCCAGCCCAGGACTTCGTCACCTTCGAACTCGGGAATGCCGCGCTCCCCGTCCGCGTCGCCTGTGTGGACTCCCTCGGCCGCGAAGCCCTCGCGGTGACGACTGCCGCACGAGGAGAAACTCACGCCATCCGCGTCCCGACCGACGCTCTCGCGCCGGGCGTCTACACCTGCACCACCACGGCAGACGGCGCCCGTCGGTCGCGCACGCTCACCATCGCGCGATGACGACACTGCCTGCGGGCGCTCCGCTTCCAGCTCTCCCCGCCTCGGTCCCCTCGCGGCCCTACCGGTTTGCGAAAACGACGGGCCGACTGCTGCTGCGTCTCCTCGGCTGGCGCTGGATCGGAGGGTTTCCAGATGCGCCGCGTCAGGTCATGATCGGCTGGCCGCACACGTCCAACTGGGACGGCATCATCGCGCTCTCAGCGGCGGCGGGCTGCGGTGTGGACACGCGGATTTTCGCAAAACGGGCGCTCTTCCGTCCGCCTATCGGGTGGATTCTGAAGGCGTTCGGGGGGATCCCAGTAGACCGCGCGAAGGGTGGCGGGCTGGTAGACCGCGCCGTAGAACGCTTCGCCGAGGCGGAGGCTCGCGGCGAGGGCTTCATTCTCGGCATCGCGCCCGAGGGGACACGGAGGCGGCAAGACGCATGGAAGACGGGCTTTCACCGCATCGCGGTGCAGGCAGGCGTGCCCATCTCGGTCGTCGTGATGGATTACGGGAAGAAGCAAATCGGGGTCGTCGGCACCCTCGTGCCCAGCGCCGACCTCGCGGCCGACCTCGCAAGCCTCGGCGAGATGCTGGAGGGAGTGCGCGGCTACCACCCTGAAATGGAAACGCCGCCGACGGCCGGGCTCCCCACACGTCGCGCGAACGCGGAGGCCCTGTCATGAACGACACGAGTCCCCGCTCTCCCATCCGGCCCGAGTGGGCCGAGGAGGCGTACCCGCTGCCCTGGGTGAAGTGGGTCCTCGTGGTGTGCGTAGTGGTCGCGATGTTCGGCTTCATCCGGTACCTCTCGCTCGTCCCCGCCACGGCGGCAGCCGTCATCGTCGCCGCGACGCTCCTGATCGAAGCCCGCCTGACCGGCACCATCCGAACGCGCGCCAGGCGGCGGTTGGTCACGCGGCAGCCCGTGCGCTTCTGGTTCAACGCCGCGATGATCGGCGGTATCGGTGGGATTGCGCTGCTCGTGCTGGTGAACCACCTCGTGCGGTTCACCTTCTGACCCTGCCCGCCTCGGCGGCGGTCTCCCCGAGGCGGGCAGGGTCGCGAGGCCTCCCGCTCGGTACCTTCGCGCCGTGCCACTGCCTCCTCCGCTCACCCCCTTCTCTCGCGTCGCCCTCGCGGCTCCGGCGTCGGCCGTCCTGGAGCGCGCCGATGCCGAGGCGGGCCTGGCTGCGCTTCGCCAGCGGGGCCTGGATGTGGAGGACGGGCGAGCTCTCGCGCCACGACTCGGCTACCTCTCCGGCCCCGACCCCGTCCGCGCCGCCGAGGTCAACGCCCTCTTCGCACGGGACGACCTCGACGCCATCGTCTGTGTCCGCGGCGGCTACGGCGTCCTCCGCATCCTCGACGCGCTCGACTTCGACGCGCTGGCTGCCAACCCGAAGCTGATCGTCGGGTATTCGGACATCACGGCGCTGCATCTCGCCGCCTGGACACACGCACGCGTCCCCGGCCTCTCCGCCGCGATGGCGGCACCCGACTGGCCGAAGCTAGATCCCGCGAGTGAGCAGCAGTTCTGGGATCTCGCGAGCGGCGCGCACCCCTGGAAAGTGACGGGTCCTGGCGGTGAGGCACTCGTTCCCACGAGAGAAGGCGAGACCGAGGGCCCACTCATCGGCGGCAATTTGACGCTCGTCGCGGCGCTCCTCGGTACGCCGTTCCTCCCCGATCTGACGGGGGCAATTCTTTTTGTAGAGGACGTGGGCGAACCACCGTACCGCATCGATGGGCTGCTCGCGCGGCTCCGGCTGGCAGGCGTCCTTGACCGCCTCGGGGGTCTCGTGTTCGGCGCATTCACGGGCGGTGAGCCGCCGAAGAACCGCCCTAGCCTCACGGTAGACGAGGTGCTCGACCACTACGCCGGGTTCGTAAACGGCCCCGTCGCGCGAGGGCTCGTCTACGGCCACTTCCCACGCAAAACGCCGGTGCCCGTCGGTGTGACCGCACGGCTCCGCGTCTCTGCCGAGGCGGACCTGACCACCCTCACCCCTCTCACACTCCCGCCGCAGTGACCACTCTCACCGTACCGAGTCCGATGCGCCTCGCCGTCTTCGCCTCGGGCGGCGGGTCCAACCTCGGTGCCATTCTGGATGCCATCGACGCGGGCCGACTGCAAGGCGTTGTCGCGGTCGTTGTGACGGATCGAGGTGGGATCGGAGCGCTGGAGCGCGCGGAGGCCCGCGGCATCCCGACGGAGATCATCGCGCCTGCTCGCCTCCCGGACCAGGGCGCGTTTACCACTCAGCTGCTCGACACGCTCGCGAGGCATGAAATCCATGTCGTCGCGCTCGCGGGGTACCTCAAGAAGATCCCGGCGCCGGTCGTGCAGGCCTATCCGAACCGGATCCTGAACATCCACCCGAGCCTCCTCCCAGCCTTCGGCGGCGCAGGTCTCTTCGGCGAACGCGTCCACCGCGCCGTGCTGGAATACGGCGCCCAGTTCTCCGGCGCGACGGTCCACCTCGTGGACGAAGACTTCGACACCGGACCGGTCGTGCTGCAAGAGACCGTCCCGGTCCACGAAGACGACACGCCCGCCACGCTCGCCGCCCGCGTCCTCGCCGTGGAGCACGAACTCTACCCCCTCGCGCTGAGCCTCCTCGCGGACGGGCGCCTCCGCCTCGACGGCCGTCTCGTCCGAATCACCACGAGCGCTCGCTGACCGTTTCGCCTGTCGGCCCCCCGACATCCCCCCCCATCGACGTGATCGCCAAGAAAGACCTTCCGCCGCCACCCGACCGGGTGCCCGTCCGTCGCGCGCTGCTCTCCGTGAGCGACAAGACCGGACTCGCGGACTTCGCGAAGCGCCTCGCGGCACATGGCGCCGAACTGCTCTCCACGGGTGGTACCGCTCGCGCTCTCCGCGAGGCAGGCCTGGAAGTCACGGACGTAGCCGACGTGACAGGCTTCCCGGAGATTCTCGACGGCCGTGTCAAGACACTCCACCCGCGCATCCACGGCGGTCTCCTCGCGAGGAAGCACGACCCGGAGGACCTCGCGACGCTCAACGAGCACGGCATCGGCGCGATTGACCTCGTGGCGGTCAACTTGTACCCGTTCCGCGAGGCCGTTGCCTCCGGTGCGGATGACGCGATGGCGGCAGAGAACGTGGACATCGGCGGGCCGTCCATGCTTCGCGCGGCCGCGAAGAACTACCCGTCGGTCGCCGTGGTCGTCGAGCCGGAGGACTACGCGCGCGTCGCGGACGAACTGGACGCGAACGACGGCGCTCTCAGTATCGCCACCCGGCGCGATCTCGCCACGACCGCCTTCCGCCACTCGGCCGACTACGACGGCACCATCGCGGCCTACTTCGCCGCCGACTCCTCCCGTGAGGCTACCGAGGCCGACGCGCTCCCAAACCCGCTAGCTGTCTCGTTGCCACGGCGACAGGCGCTCCGCTACGGCGAGAACCCGCACCAGCCCGCCGCTCTCTACGCCTCTCAGGTACCGTACGAGGCGATCCACGGCAAAGCGCTGTCCTACAACAACCTGCTAGACCTCGATGGTGCGCTCGGACTCATCGCAGAATTCCGCGAGGCCCCGCCGACGGTCGCCATTCTGAAGCACACGAACCCGTGCGGCGTCGGGCAGGCCGAAGCACTGGCGGATGCTCACGCTCGCGCCTTCGCGACGGATCGGGTCTCGCCGTTCGGCGGCATCGTGGTGGTCAATCGCGCGCTGGATCGCGCCACGGCCGAGGCCATCGACGCCGTGTTCACGGAGCTCATCATCGCGCCGGAATACGAGGAGGGGGTTCTGGACTTTCTCCAGCAGAAGAAGAACCGCCGCCTCCTCCGCTACGACGCCGAGGCGGCCCTCCCCGACCTCGTCCTCCGCACGGCAGCAGGCGGCATCCTCGCGCAGGCATCCGATGCCACCCTCCCCGCCTCGGCAGATCTCCGGGAGCGCTGCACCGTCGCCACAAAGCGAGCGCCCACGGAGCAGGAATGGGCCGATCTCGACTTTGCGTGGCGCGTCTGCAAGCACGTCAAGAGCAACGCCATCGTCTACGCGAAGAACGGCGCGACGCTCGGCATCGGCGCGGGGCAGATGAGCCGCGTGGACGCGAGCGAGATCGCCGTCAGGAAGGCCGCGAAAGAAGGGCTCGACCTCGCAGGCTCGGTGGTCGCGAGCGACGCGTTCTTCCCCTTTGCGGATGGACTGCTGGCCGCTGCCGATGCGGGCGCGGTCGCGGCCATTCAGCCAGGCGGTAGCGTGCGCGATGCAGAGGTCATCGAGGCCGCCGACAGCCGAGACCTCGCGATGGTGTTCACCGGCCAGCGTCACTTCCGGCACTGATCCGCTCCTTCTCTCCTATCACGCCCAGAAGTGGGCATCCAGAGCCATGGCGATTGAACACGAACCGACGAAGGTGGCGCTTCTGTCCACGTCATTCCACCGAGAGCACATGCAGCGCATGATCGAGGCGGCAACGGAGGAGGCCACTTCCCATGGGATGGTGTTCGCGGAGCACGTCTCGATTCCAGGCAGCATGGAAGTTCCGCTCGCGCTTCACCGGGCGCTGCGCGGTCCCGTGGAAGGGGCTGTCGTTCTCGGCATCATCGAGCGCGGCGAAACCGCGCATGGGCTCGTGATGGGACAGGCCGTGATCCAGTCGATCCTCACATTGCAGATCCAGCACGATAAACCAGTGGGGGTCGGCATTCTGGGTCCCGAGATCTTCCCGTCGCAGATCGCCCCTCGGGTGGACAAATACGCGAGAGCGGCGGTAGCTGCGCTGGCGGTTCAGTTGTCCGGCACGCCATCGTGACCGGGCGCTTCCGCGAAAAATCAAGGCAAGGCGGAGCCCCTACGGCCTAACCCGCTGCGTACCTTTGCTACCGGCCGTTCTGGAGCACGCGAGACGTGACCGGAGCGGCCGTTTTCGTGGCTCCCGACCCGCCTCTGGCCCGGCTCGGCCTCCCGCTGGCGCGCGATCTCTTCGGGGACGCCTCCCCGCCCGGATGCCGACCCGGGCCCCGACTCTCTCTCTCCCACTGTGCGCAACCCGTTCTCCGTCGACGTCGCCATCGACCTCGGCACCGCCAACACCCTCGTCCATGTCCGCGATCAGGGCGTCGTGATGAACGAGCCCTCGATCGTCGCTCGCGACCGCCGCTCGGACCGCGTCGTCGCCATCGGTCAGAAGGCGCTCATGATGCATGAGCGTACCCACAAGGACATCGAGACGATCCGCCCGCTCAACGACGGCGTCATCGCCGACTTCACCGTGGCAGACGAGCTCATCAAGGGCCTCGTCCGAACCGCCCGGCCGAACTGGTGGACCACCATCGGCCGGATGGTGATCTGCGTGCCCAGTGGGATCACCGAGGTGGAGCGCCGAGCGGTCAAGGACGCCGCACGGAGCGCCGGAGCCAAGGAGGTCCGCCTCATCGACGAGCCGATGGCGGCAGCCATCGGCATCGGCCTCCGCGTGGACGAGCCTGTCGGCAACATGATCGTCGACATCGGCGGCGGCACCACGGAGATCGCGGTCATCGCGCTCAACGGCATCGTCATCGACGAGTCTATCCGTGTGGGCGGCAACGAGTTGGACGAGGCAGTCGTGCAGTACTTCAAGAAGCACCACAACCTCCTGATCGGCCAGCGCACCGCCGAGCGCATCAAGTGCGAGATCGGCAGCGCGCAGAAGCTCGACCCCGAACTGGAGCTCTCCGTCAAGGGCCGCGACCTCGTCACGGGCGTGCCGAAGACGCGTGTGGTCACGAGCGAGGACGTGCGCGAGGCCCTTCGTCAGAGCGTCAACCAGATCGCGAGTGCGGTCGTCCGCGCCCTGGAGGGCACTCCGCCGGAGCTCGGTGGCGACGTGCTGGAGCGCGGCATCATGCTCACAGGCGGCGGCGCTCTCCTCAAGGGCCTCGACGAGTACCTCCGAGAACGCACTGAACTGCCGGTGTTCGTCGCTGAGGATCCGCTCACGGCCGTCGTTCGCGGCACGGGCCATGTGTTGGAAGACCCCGAGTCGTACACGGCGGTCCTGAGCTAGCGGCCACTGGCAAAACCGAGGCTCACGCGCAGCCCCGGCGTGCCTCATCTCCGCCGTTCGCTCCGCCTCGGTGCCGAGGCGGGCGGAGTCCGCCCGAACCAGCGTAGGTTCCGTCCCACCTCGCGATAGCCGTCGTGAGGTCTGACCTTCTCGCCGCCCACGCCCGATGACCCCCAGCCCAGCCGCGCAGTTCTGGATCCGTTCGCGCGACTACCTCTTGCTGGCTGTTCTCGTCATCGCCTCCGCGACGATCTACGTATCCCGGAACCGGCCCGTGCTGCGCGAAGCGCGCGGCCTCGCACTCGCGCTCACCGGACCCGTCGAGGGCATCTTCTCCGATATCGGGCGGTTCCGCCGCTCGCTCACCGAGAACGACCGGCTTCGAGATCAGACCATCGAGCTCTCCACCGAGGTGGCCCGCCTCCGAGAGGCTCGCGCGGAGAATGCCCGCTTGCGAGGCCTCCTCGGATTCGCCGACTCCCTTCGCGTTCCGTACCGCGTGGCGCGAGTGGTCACGAAAGACCTGACCCAACAGGCCAACTTCCTGACCATCGACGTGGGGGGCGCAGATTCCATCCAGGTCGGGATGCCTGTGATCGACGAGCGCGGCATCGTGGGGAAGGTGTTCCTCGTGGGCACCGGTTACTCCGTCGTGATGCCGCACCAGAACACGCAGTTCTCTGTGCCAGGGACGCTGGAGGCGCTCGCGCTGGACGGCGTCGTGAGTTGGGACGGCCGCTCGCCCGGTCGCCTCACGATGGAGTACGTCCCGAAGACCGAGCCAGTGGAGCGCGGGATGCTGATCGTGACGAGCCCGTATAGTGGCGTCTTCCCAGCGGGTGTGCCCATCGGCCGGGTAGACAGCGCGTACGGTGCCGCAGGCCGCAACGACTTTCTGATCGATGTGACCCCGGCGGCCCCCCTGGCCGAGGTCGGCTACGTGTATGTGCTGCTGTCCGTCCCGGCGCCGGAGGTAGAAACCCTCCTCGACGCCGCGCGAGATTCGCTGGAGATCGGCGCAGGCGGAGGACGGGTCAGCGGCTGACTCTCTCCGCCTCGGCATGTGACTGGGAGGGCTGTTCTGAGGCCGTCCCCCTCTCGCTCCCGAACGGTCTGCTGCGCACGCCAGAACCTCTGCGCCGGTACTACCTTAGAGGAGTCTTCGTTGTCCCTTCTCTCCTTCCATTTCCCGGATGCATCGCGGCCTGTTCCCGACCCGTCTCGCGGCCGTTTGCCTCGCGGCTCTCGTCCTCACCGCGCCTCGCGCCGACGCGCAAACGACGGTCAACGTCACCGAGCTGTCGGCCCTGATCGATACCCAGCTAGATGCCAGCGCCTTCGACGATGCCTACTGGGGCGCCTACGTCGTAGACCTCACCGACGACCGCGTGCTCTACGACCGCAATGCGGCGCGGCGGTTCATCCCCGCGAGCAACATGAAGCTGTTCTCCACGGCCGCGACGCTGGACGCGCTCGGCCCGGAGTTCCGCTACACCACCCGGCTCTACGCGGACGGTGAGATCCGTCGAGGCACGCTGTACGGTTCCCTCGTAGTCCGGGGCTCTGGCGATCCCACCTTCGGCGGGCGCTACAACGGCGGCGACCTCACGCGGACCTTCCGCCAGTGGGCGGACAGCCTGAAAGCGCAGGGCGTGCGCCGCATCTCCGGCAACGTCATCGGAGACGACGACGTGTTCGACGACCGCGCGCTCGGCGAAGGTTGGCAGTGGGACGACCTCGTGTGGTACTACGGCGCCGAGGTCTCGGGCCTCCAGTACAACGAGGGCACCATCAACCTCGCGGTCCACGGCACCTCCCCGGGCGACCGCGCACGCATCGAGGTGGACCCGGACGTGAACTACATCCAGTTGGTCAACCGCACCACGACCACTTCCGGCGGCAGCATCCGCGAGGGCTATGACCGCGACCTCTCTTCGAACCGGTTCGTCGTCAGTGTCTCCGTCCCGGCCGGGCGCGTCGAGCGCGAGGCCGTAGCTGTCTCCAACCCGACGCGCTATTTCGTCAAGACACTCGTGGCCGTCCTGGAGCGCGAGGGCATCGAGGTCGACGGCGAGCCGATCGATGTGGACGAGTGGGACGGCGGGGCCATTCGCTATGACGGCCTGACGCGCATCGCGACCCACCTCTCCCCCACGCTCAAGAACATCATCGCGGAGACCAACACAGAGAGCAACAACGTCTATGCGGAGCACCTCCTCCGCACACTCGGTTCTCATCGCTACCGAGGCTCGGAGCACGTCTGGGGATCGGCGCGAAGCGGCGTGGCCGCGATGGAGCCCTTCCTGAACCGCATCGGCATCGACCCCGCGAGTCTCCGGCTGGCGGACGGCTCCGGCCTCTCGGCCCTCAACCGCCTGACACCGCTCGCGACCGTCAACCTGCTCCGAGAGATGCGCGCTCACCCGGACCCCGCCACGGCTGAGGCTTTCTACGACTCCCTGCCTGTCGGCGGGCGGACGGGCACGCTGGAGCGCCGCTACAGCTCTGGAGACGCGCGCGGCAACGTGCGCGCGAAGACGGGCTTCATCTCCGGCGCCCGGACCCTCTCGGGCTACGTCACCGCCGCGAACGGTCACCTGATCGCGTTCTCGCTGATGTGCAACCACTACAGCGTCCGCACCAGCCGCGTCAACCGCGCTCAAGACGCCGTCGTGGAGTTGCTGGCTGACTTCGAGGGATGACCGAAACGCTGAATTCATAGTGCAGAACGCGGGGCGGCGAGGGCCCGGGCGTTCTCGCGTGCAACCCGGCTTCCGATCCTCGGTAGGTTCGCCGCTCCCGCCTCGGTCCTCCCATCCGCATGCCGAGGCGGGCAGATTTCTCCTGCTGACTCCTTCGATTCCAACTCCCACTTCGTGACCATTCACGCCACGACCGTCCTCGGCGTCCGGCACAACGGGCGTGTCGCTCTCGGCTCCGACGGACAGGCTTCCATGGGCGACACCGTCCTGAAGCACACCGCGCGCAAAGTTCGTCCGTTGGGCGGAGGCAAGGTGCTCGCCGGGTTCGCCGGCTCCACCGCCGACGCCTTCACCCTCTTCGAGCGCTACGAGGCCAAGCTGGAGCAGTACGGCCAGAACACGCTTCGCGCGGCTGTGGAGCTCGCCAAGGACTGGCGCACCGACCGCTATCTCCGCCGCCTGGAGGCGCTGCTCGCTCTCGCGGCACCGGACCGCCTGCTCCTCGTCAGTGGCAACGGGGACGTAATCGAACCCGACGACGACATCGTCGCGATTGGCTCTGGCGGCAACTATGCCCTCGCCGCGACTCGCGCGCTGATGAAGCACAGCTCGGGTCTCACGGCGAAGGAAATCGTGGAGGAGGGTCTCCACACCGCCGCGGACATCTGCGTCTACACCAACCACCACCTCACGGTCCTCGAACTCGAGGCCGACTCGTAAGCCCCTTCTTCTACACCCCTTTATCCGATGACTCAGGCCTGCGTTCTGATCGACTACCAGAACCTCCACCATCACCTCAAGCACCAACTCTCCGACGGCAGCCCGGCCGATATCTGCGCGACCCTCCTCGCGGGCATCCGCAACCACCTTTCGGGCACTCGCATCACCGCCGGTCGCGCCTACGCTGACTTCTCCGGCCTCGACGACCACACGCGGCACGTCAAGCGCACGCTCTATCTCAACGGCATCGAGCCTGTGTTCGTCCCGGCCACGATGCACCGCAACACGAGCGACCTCCAACTCGCCATCGACGCCATCGAGATTCGCGAGCGCCGGCCAGAGATCGACACGTTCGTGCTCCTGACCGGCGACCGGGACTACGTGCCCGTCGTGCAGGCGCTTGCAGGCTCCGGCAAGCGCGTCGTAGTCGTCGGCTTTCGCGAGCACTTGTCCCCGTTCGTGCTTCGCCACACCGGCAACGGCGAGTTCGTGGACGCCGCCTCGCTTCTGCCGGATGGTGCCCTTGCGCCGCAAGAGCCTAGCGGCGAGCCCATCGCGGAGACCACTTTCGCCGAGCCCGGCGAGATCGAGAGCGAAGACGCCTTTGAGGCGCTCAAGATCACGATCCAGTACTTCGGCCAGTACGACGAGGTCTACCTCACGCCGCTGCTTCGCCGCCTCTCGGACGAGATGCCGCGCGATGCGGAGCCGAAGGAACTCATCGCGGAGCTAGAGGAGGTCGGCGCCGTCAAGCTGGAGCGGCGACGCGGGATGCCGTACGACTACACCGTCCTGCTCGTCAACAGCGCGCACCCAGAGGTGCAGGAGGCTCGCGAGGCCATCGGAGGCCCCTCGCTCGACCGCGACGCGGATGACGGCCTCCCCTTCGACGACGAGCCCGCGGTGGAGGATCGAGGCTAGGTCTCGCATCCCCACCCCACCTCGCGCGTACCTCCCGGACCGCCCGCCTCGGGCATCCTCTGGACCGACCCGCCGCGCCGCTTTGCTCCGAGCGGCGCGGTTCGCTACCACTTGCCGCCCCGACGCGGCGCCCCGACATGGAAGACCTCGCCATCCCCGCCCCCGATGTAGACGCGGCGGGCCTCACACCCCGCCGGATCGTTGCGGAGCTGGACAAGTTCGTCGTCGGGCAAGACGCGGCCAAGCGCGCTGTCGCTGTGGCTCTCCGCAACCGCTGGCGCCGCCTTCGCGCGCCCGAGGACATGCGCGAGGAGATCACGCCCGCCAACATCATCATGATCGGCCCGACGGGCGTGGGCAAGACCGAAATCGCGCGTCGCCTCGCGAAGCTGACCGGTGCCCCGTTCGTCAAAGTGGAGGCCACGAAGTTCACCGAGGTCGGCTATGTCGGCCGCGACGTGGAGAGCATGGTGCGCGATCTGGTGGACCTCGCGGTCGGCCAGGCGAAAGAAGCGCAGGCGACCCGCGTGCAGGACCAGGCTCGCATCCACGCCGAGGATCGTGTCCTCGACCTCCTTCTTCCCTCCCCCAAACCCAAGCAGCCCATCGGGATGCCGGGGATGGGCTTCTCCGTCCCGCCGCAGAGCCAGGCGGTGGATGAGTTGGACGACCCGGGCGGCAAGACGCGCGAGCGCTTCCGCGAGATGCTCCACCGGGGCAGCCTCGACGAGCGCGAGGTAGAGGTAGATGTAACGCTGGACCGCACCACCAACCTCCAGATGTTCGGCCCGATGGGCCTGGAAGAGATGGGCATCAACCTCCAGGAGATGCTCGGCGGGATGGGCAAGAAGCGCCAAAAGCGCCGCGTCAAGGTGCCCGAGGCACTCGATCTCCTCACGCAGGAGGAGGCGCAGAAGCTCGTGGATCAGGAAGCTGCCCGCGCCGAGGCCCTCGCCCGTGTGGAGCAGGCAGGCATCGTGTTCATCGACGAGATCGACAAGGTGGCGGGCGGCAGTCGGGGTCAGGCTGGGGGCTCCGGCCCGGACGTCTCGCGCGAGGGCGTCCAGCGCGACCTCCTGCCCATCGTGGAAGGCTCGACGGTCACGACCAAGCACGGTGCCGTCAAGACGGACCATATCCTGTTTATCGCCAGCGGCGCCTTCCACGTTTCGAAGCCTGCCGACCTCATCCCAGAGTTGCAGGGCCGCTTCCCGATCCGCGTGGAGTTGGAGTCTCTCACGGAGGAAGACTTCGTCCGCATCTTGACCGAGCCGGAGAACGCCCTCACCAAGCAGTATGCCGCGCTCTTCGCGAGCGAGGACGTGGAGTTGACGTTCACCGACGAGGCCGTGCAAGAAGTCGCGCGCATCGCCGCACAGGTCAATGCCGAGGTGGAGAACATCGGCGCCCGTCGCCTCCACACCATCCTGACGACGCTGCTGGAAGACCTCCTCTTCGAGCTGCCAGACGGCGATCACTCGGACCACGTCGAGATCACGGGCGCCCACGTACGCGAGCGGCTCCAGGGCATCGTGGAAGACCGCGACCTCAGCCAGTACGTGCTCTAACCCTGCTGGCTGCGAGTGGCCGGGAGGCAGTCGCCATGGGAAACGCCCCGGCTCTCCCCGCCTCGGTCCCTCCGCCGACGCACCGAGGCAGGCACGGTCGCGGTAGGTTCGCACCATGTCCGTCCGCTTCGCTCCTCTCTCGGATGTCCGCGCCGATGCTCTCGCGCTGTGGGAACGCGCAGCCGTTCGGACGCCCTTCGCGCACCCAGATGTGGTGCAGGCGACCGGCGAGGCGTTCGGTCTCACGCCGATTGCCGCACTCGGGGATCGCGTCGGGCTGATCGGCCTGGAGAAAACTCGCGGCCTGGTCCGTGCGCTCTCGCTTCCTCCCGCCACAGCCTACACCGCACCTCTCCTCGCGGAGTGGCCTCGCGAGGCGGACACCGTCTCGCGCGCGACCGAGTTGGACGACTTCGCGGGTGCGCTCACGCGGCACTTCGCCCAGGCCACTCTCTCCCTCCCGCCCGAGTGGCCCGACGCCCGCCCGTTCGCCTGGAACGGCTGGACGCTCGCCACACGGTACACGGCCTCGGTGGACCTCCGGGAGGATCCCGTCTCTGAGATGAGCCACGGCACCCGTCAGCCCGCGAGACGACATGCGGACGTGTACGAGGTACATGAGGGAGCTCGCGAGGTCGGGCCTGCCGCACGATTCCAGGTGAAAAGCTACGCTCGGAAACACCTCTCCCTCGGGATCGCCCCCGAAACGCTCCACCGGCTGGGAGACGCGATGTACGCCTCAGGTCTCGCGCGGGCGTTCGGGGCGTACCGCGACGGCACGTGCGAAGCGGCAGCGCTGTTCACCGTCGATGGCCCTCGTGCCATTTACTGGCTCTCCGGGAGCGAGCCCGGCCCCGGAATGGGCGTCCTGTTCCTCCACGCGATGCAGGCGCTAGCGGATTCCGGCGTGGAGACGCTAGACCTGGGAGGAGCCAACGTACCCGGCGTGGCTCAGTTCAAGCGGCAACTCGGAGGCGTGCTGACCCCCGTGGTAGTGGCGCGATGGGTCGGGCCGCGATGGCTTCGCGCGTTGCACGCCGTTCGCTCGTGAACCGCCGGATCGTCACCGCCGACGACCTGGGACTGCGCGAGGACGTAGACCTCGGGATCATCCGGGCGCACCGGGCAGGCGCTGTCACCCACGCGTCGTGGCTGGCGGGGGGCGAGACCTCGCGCGAAGTGACGCAGATCGTCACGCGAGAGGCTCCAGGTCTCGGGGTCGGACTGCATCTCTCGCTGTCCCAGACGCGCCCGAGTGCACCCAACGACCGTTTGGGAGGGCTCATCCGCAGCGGTCGATTTCCACCCAACCAGTTCGCGGCCGTCCGGTGGGCGTGGGGCCGTCGGTCCCGCCTGCTCGCTGTCGAGGCCGAGTGGGAGGCCCAAGCGGACGCGTTCGAGCACGTTTGGGCGCGCACGCCCACACACCTCGACAGCCACCAGCACGTCCACCTCGCGCCCCCGTTCGCCGCACTGGCCGTCCGCCTCGCTGTCCGACGGGGCATTCCACGGATTCGAGCCCCTCGCGGCGGACGTCCAGGACGAAGCCTCAGGGGACGCTTGGAGGCGCGAGTCTTCGACACACTCGGGCGCCGCCTCGCCCGCCTCGCCACCGAGGCGGGCCTCCTCGTCCCCGATGCCTTCGATGGGTTCCACGCGAGCGGCCGCGTGACCGTGGCGGATCTTCGTGCGATGAAGGCTCGGCGCCTGGATGGAACGACCGAGTGGATGGTCCATCCAGGGCTTCGCGACGAGCCCGGAGGGTACGCGAGGCGGCAGGAATTGGAGGCGCTGATTCGCTGGTCGTCCGAGTAGCTTCCCGCGTGCCTTCCTCCACCTCCAGACGTTCGGACGCGCCCACCGCGCTCCTCGCGGGTGCTCTCATCGCGGTTCTGCATCCACTCCGGTTCGGCTACCAGTACGGCACCGGAGACCACGACGACCTCCTCCCGCCCATCTTCGCGCGGCTCGATCCTGGCCTCTTCGCGCTGGATGCCTACGTGCAGGGCCAGCTCGATGGCGTCACCGTCCGAACTGCGTTCCGAACCGTCGTGCGGTCGCTGGCAAGCGTGATGCCGATGCCGACGGCGGTCGGGTGCCTCCACCTCGTGGCCTCCGTGGGCGTGGGCGCTGGGGTGTACACCCTCGCGCGGGCTTTACGTGGCGGACGCACGGCCTCGGTTCTGGCCGCTGTGCTCGCCTGCGTCGTGGTCCCCACAGCGACGATTGGGGGCAACGCGGTCCTCTACTCGCTCCTCACCCCGGAAGGGATGGCATGGGCGTTCGCGATTCCCGCGATGGCCTTCTTCGTACGGGACAAGCGGCTTCTCGCCGGGGCGTTCCTGGGCATCGCAGCGTGGTTTCATCTGCTCGCGGCTGGGCTCGTCGGCCTCGGGCTGGTCCTCGCCGCGGTCCTGGAAGCACGGTACGAGGGCGAAGGGTGGAAATCCATCGGAGGGTTCGCTGGCCTCGCAGCTTTCGTCGCAGCACCCATCGCGGCACCCGCCCTCCTCCGTCAAGCCGCCGAGGCGGGCGCCCAGCTTCCAGACGGACTCGACCCGTTCACGCTCTACGCCATTCTGCGCTTTCCCCACCACTATCTGCCGAGCGGCACGGGACTCAGCACGTGGGTCTTGTTCCTGGTCGCCGCCGGATCTGGGATCGCGGGGTACCGGGTGGCGCACACCTCCAGCCGTCCGCCGGACACCCGCTTTCCCGTTCGCTTCGCTTTCGTGAGCCTCGGGCTGATTCTCCTCGCGATGGTCGGCGTGCTCGCGGCGGATTCCCTCTTCCTGGCGCGAGTCCAGACGCTGAAGCTGACCGTCGTGCTTAACGTTTTGGCATGTATCGGGATCGCCATCGGCGCGATATCGCGGGTCCCCTCCTCGATGCGGCAGCGGACCGACCAGTGGCTTCGCCGGAAGCCTCGGCGCCTCCTCGCGGCAGCCCTTGTCTTGGTTCTCCTTGGCGTTCCCTCGCGAGGCTCTCCCGACGCAGACCGCGCGGCAGCCGTAGCGCAGTGGGCCTTCATGAACACGCCTCGCGATGCGGTCTTTGCGGTCCCGCCGAGCCTGTCCGGTTTTCGCGTCCCGTCTCAGCGGAGTGCTGTCGTGACGTGGAAGTCCGTCCCGTTTCGGACGGATCTCGCGGCCGATTGGTGGACGCGCTTAACAACGGTCGCTCCCCTCGCGACGCCTCCCGCCACAGGCCGTGGCCTCGTCGAAGCCCTCGACGCTGCGTACGCCTCACAACCCGACTCGGCACGCCAAGCCTTCGCAGACCTGTACGGCGCGGACTATGCCGTCGTGCCTGCAGAGACAGAGACGGAACTGCCCGTTGAGTTCGAGTCCGGTCCGTGGCGAGTACTCCGTCTCCGCTGAGCGATGGCGGTGCAGCCCAAGAGCTTCGCGCGGTCCGTGCTCGCCCTCGCGAGCGGTGGTGTGGCAGCGCAGGCCGTGGTGTTTCTGGCCCGGCCGGTCCTGACTCGCCTCTACTCGCCTGAGGCATTCGGCGTGCTCGGGATCTTCGTGGCGCTGGCCTCCGTGCTCGCCGTCCTGGCGACGCTTCGGTACGAGGACGCCGTGGTGCTTCCAGAGCGGGATGTGGACGGACGCGCGCTGCTGGCGTTGACCTGGGGAGCCGCCCTCGCCGTTTCGGGACTGGCGGCACTTGCGCTTCTTCCTCGGGAGGCTATCGCGCAAGGACTGGGGGTACCCGGTCTCGCACCGCTTCTGCCTTGGGTCGCGCTGGTGGGTCTGCTCTACGCCTACGGCAACGGCGCTCAGGCCTGGCTGGGGCGCGAGCACGCCTTCCGTCTGATCGCGGTGGGCATTGCAGCACAGAGCGTGACCACGGTAGCCGTTCAACTCCTGGCGCGAGGGATCGGGAGCGCAGGGTTGGTCGTGGGCGTGGCGGCCGGCGCAGTCGCATTTGCCCTCGTACTCGTCGTGCCCGTACTCGGGCGGGGCGTGCTGCGCGGCCTGGACCCCGCCGAGGTCGCGCGGGTGGCACGGCGCTACGAGCGGTTCCCCCGCCTCGGGCTTCCCGCGACGGCACTCGGGCAGGTCGGATCGCGCGTGCCGCCGCTGGCGCTCGGCGCTGCGTTCGGTGCCGCCACCGTCGGTCATTTCGCACTCGCCGCGATGGCGGTCGTCGTCCCACTGGCCTTCGGGGCAGACGCCGTGGGGCAGGTCTACGGCGTTCACGCGGCGGAGGCACAGCGCGAGGCCCGACTCGCAACGCTCACACGCGAGACCTTCCGGCGACTCGTCGGGTGGATCCTGTATCCCGTCGCCGCAGCGGCACTGGTAGGGCCAGTGCTGTTCGCGCTCGTCTTCGGGACCGAATGGGAAACAGCTGGGCTCTACGCTCGCCTCCTCGCGCCCTGGCTCGCGCTGAGCGTCCTCGTGCCTCCCCTGACCCGCGCCTTCGACGCGACCGAGCGTCAAGACCGCGAGCTCTGGGGCGGTGCGCTCCACGCGGTGGGCGTCGTGGGCGGACTCGGCGCCGGGGCGCTGCTCGGAACGCCCGAGGCGGGGGTGCTCGCCCTCGGCCTCGGCGGCGCACTCGGACGGCTCGGCCAGTTGCTCCTCGCGCTGAGCGTCGCAGGCGTGTCGCCACGCGCGGCTCTACGAGACGCGGCCCGCCCCCTCGGACGAACCGCGATGTGCCTCCTACCGGCAGTGGGGCTGACAGCTGCCAGTGGGGAGGGACTCCCCGCACTGGTAGCCGCCGTGGCGGGCGGGGTCGTGTGCTGGGGGTGGACCTGGCGCGCGGAGCGAGGCTTCTCTCCTGCTGCCGCCTCTACAGGATCGAGCGGAAGGTAGACGGGACGCCGTCGGGAGCCTTCGATGCAGGCGCTTCCGGCGTCTCGGGCCCGCCCGCAGACGCCTGCCCGTCGGGCCCGCAGTAGGTCTCGAAGGCGTTTTTGAGGTCTGCCGCGATGGCACTCGCAGAGCGCCCCTCGATATGACGACGCTCCAGCAGGAAGACCGGATCGCCGTCCTTGAAGAGCGCCATGAACGGGCTCGATGGTGGGATGCCGACCATGTGCTCGCGGAGGCGGGCGGTCGCCTCCAGGTCCTGACCAGCGAAGACCGTTACGGCGCGGTCCGGGCGCGGCTCCACGCCTCGCACGAGAGCGACGGCGGGTCGGGCGTTGGCGGCGGCGCATCCACAAACGGAGTTGACGATGGCGAGCGTAGTGCCCTCTTGGGCAACCGACATCGCGGCATCCACCTCATCCGAGGTGGTCAGTTCTTGAACGCCGAGGCGGGTGAGTTCCTCCCGCATGGGGCGGACGAGCGGCTCGGGATACGGCATGATTGCGTGGGGGTGTGTTCGGGTGGGGGACGCTCCGGGGCCCGTTTCGTTTCCGGCGGTGCCCCGCTCTTTCCGTCCTCGCGAGGGGTTCGCACAAGTCCCCCTGAGGCGGGGCGAGAGCGAAGGACTACAGCCCGTCCTCACGGACGGCCTGGCGGATGGTTTCGCCATCCACGAGGTCGAAGTCTTCGGCGAGCGGCAGGTGGCGCTCTGCGAGGTGCTGCGCGGACTGTCGGGCCGCCTCGGTGACGGGCGCGGCCCACTCTCGCGAGCGGTCGGAGGCCGCCGAGGCCGCGTCGCGTGCGCCGGACGCGATGCGGGCGCGGGTGGCGTCCCCCGCGTCGGGGGCGAGGAGAAGACCGAGCGCGAGTCCCGCGCCGAAGGCCGAGGCCGCCACGAGAAGGCGTTCTGCGAATCCTGAGGGTAGCATGAGATCGGGAGTTGAACCGAGGGAAGTTTAAGGCTTCCTCGCGCAAGACCGACACTCTTCACCGGCTGCGCTGGACCTCCGTCCCTTCATGCCTGTTCCACCACGACTTGAGCGCCCCTTGCCTGTTTCTACTCGCCTTAGCGACGGAGCAGCGGTAGCTTCAGCGCTCGGTCTCAGGCCCCACCACACCCGTTCTCTCATGCTCGAAGGCTCCCGAATGATGGGGGCGGTGCTGTTCCTCGGCGCCACCCTCGCACTCGTCGGCTTCACTCTCGCGCCTGCCTCGGTCCCGACGGCTCCGGCAGCGCCCGTTTCGACGGACGCTCCCGCAACCGCCCCCCGTTCCCAGCTCGCGCCTGCCGACACTGTCCAGCCCGTTGCCGACACCCGCGCCGTCAGCGCAGCGGAGGCCACCCACCACGCGATGGTCGCCTCGGCCATCCGCACCGAGGGCCAGGATTGGCTCGGTACCCCGTACCGATGGGGCGGGACCACACGCAGGGGCATCGACTGCTCCGCCTTCGTGCAGCAGCTCGTGCAGCAGACGTTTGACATCGAGCTGCCCCGCACAACGGCGACTCAGGTCCATCGCGGCGTCCGCATCTCGCGCGACGACCTCGTGCCCGGCGATCTCGTGTTCTTCCGCCGTCGCGGCGTGCGGCACGTGGGCGTCTACCTCGGCGGTGGCGAGTTCATCCACGCCTCTTCCTCGCGTGGCGTGACCGTCTCCACGATGGAAAGCGGCTACTGGGCACGCTATTACTGGCAGTCTCGCCGCATTCTCCCCGAGTTTGAGGCACCGACGCCCGAGCCCCGCCTCGTCCGCACCGAGGCGCGCGAGGCGTCTCGCGCTGTGGACTCTGCCCGGGGCTTCCGGCGGCACTAGGCCCGCCTCGGGACCCGGGCCGTCCCGCAACACCCCTTCTAACACGTGACGCAAGGCGACCAACCGGTCGTATCTTGCCTGCCACTCGCATCCCGGCCTTCGCGCCGGGATGCGCCTTTTTTTCTGCCCCGATTTCCTCCACTTCGGCCATGACGAAGCCCGTCTACCTCACCGCTGAGGCCCTCGACCGCCTGAAGAACGAGTTGCAGACCGCCCGTACCACCGGCCGCGCCGAAATCGCCGAGGCCATCGCCGAGGCCCGTGCTCAGGGCGACCTCTCCGAGAATGCGGAGTACGACGCCGCGAAGGAGGCGCAGGGACTCCTCGAGGCGCGCATCGCCAAACTGGAAGGGACAGTTGCCAATGCGCGCATCGTGGACGAGTCATCGGTAGACACGTCGAAGGCGCGCATCCTCTCCAAGGTGAAAGTGCGCAACCAGAAAGCGAACCGCGAGATGACCTACACGCTCGTCTCCGCCGAGGAAGCCGATCTCAAGGCGTCCAAGATCTCCGTGGACAGCCCCATCGGAAAAGCCCTGCTGGGCAAAGAGTTGGGCGACGTGGTGAAGGTGAAGGTGCCTGCCGGCGTCGTCGAGTTGGAGATCCTCGACATCAGCCGCTAGCGCGATGGCCTCGCGCCGCAAGGCGACGCCCTCCGGGAAGCGCAGCGTCTGGCGCTGGATCCGGGCTCCGTTCAAGTGGGCGTTCCTCGCCCTCTTCGGCTACCTGCTGGCCTGCACTCTCCTGCTCGTCGCCTACCGATGGGTGGACCCGCCCATCACGACAGTCCAGATCCAGCGCCTCACCGAGGCGGCCATCGCGGGAGAGCCGTTCTCACTCCGGTACGATCCCGTCGCGGACGACGCCCAGGACATCGACGCTCGGCAGGCCGTCGTCGCGAGCGAGGACGCACGGTTCTACACGCACCACGGGTTCGACGCCGTCGAGCTTCGCGCTGCGTACGAAGAGGCGCGAGCCGGAGGAGGGATGCGCGGTGCGAGCACCATCACGCAGCAACTCGTCAAAAACCTCTTCCTGACCACGCACCGGTCGTGGATCCGCAAAGGCATGGAGGTGCCGCTCACGGTCCTCGCAGAGCTCATCGTGCCCAAAGAGCGGATCTTGACGCTGTACCTGAACTCTGCAGAGTGGGGCCCGGGCGTCTTCGGCCTCCAGGCGGCGGCCAGCCACCACTACGGCACCTCCGCCTCGGCACTCTCGCGAGAGCAGGCTGCCCGCCTCGTGGCCGTCCTCCCTGCCCCGCTGGAGCGTCGGCCGCAGAACATGTCGCGCACGTCGTCTCGCATCCAGACCCGCATGCGCCAGATGGGCTGGTAGCCCCTCACCCCACATGATTGACCTTCGCTCTGACACCGTCACTCGGCCCACCGCCGCCATGCGCCGCGCGATGGCCGAGGCGGAGGTAGGCGACGACGTGTTCGGCGAGGACCCCACGCTCCGACGCCTGGAGGAACGAGTCGCCGCGCTTCTCGGCAAAGACGCCGCTGTGTTCGTGCCCTCCGGCGTGATGGGCAACCAGATCGCCGTGCGCCTCCATACGAGGTCCGGGGACGAAGTCATCGTGCCGGAGCGGGCGCATGTCTTCCACTACGAAGGCGGCGGACCCGCAGCCCTCAGCGGTGTGCAACTCCGTCCCATCGGAGACCGGAGCGGCATCCCGACCCCGGACGAGGTCGAGGCGGTCATCCAGGGCACGCACGACTGGGAGCCGCGCACCTCACTCGTTTGGATGGAGAACACCGTCAACAAAGCGGGAGGCCGCGTCGTACCGATGGAGGCCGTGCGCGGGGTGACAGCGGTCGCGAAACGCCACGGATTGGCAAGCCACCTGGACGGCGCCCGGCTCTGGAACGCAGCCGTCGCGCTGGAGGCCCCCATGGCCGACCTCGCGGCACCGTTCGACACCGTCAACGTCTGCCTTTCGAAGGGGCTGGGGGCACCGGTCGGGAGCGTGCTGGCTGGGACCACGGAGCACATTCAGGAGGCTCGTCGCGCACGAAAGCTCTTCGGTGGCGGGATGCGGCAGGCGGGCGTGCTCGGAGCCGCCGCGATGTGCGCGCTGGACGACTTCTCGCGCGACGGCCGCGCGATGCTCCGCGCCGACCACCGTCGCGCCCAGACCTTCGCGGAGGCCCTCGATGGACGTCGCGGTGTCCGTCATGTCACAGCGCCGGAGACGAACATCGTTCTCTTCGAGACGACGGCACCGGCTGCGGAGATCATCGAGGGTCTCGCCGAGGCGGGCATCGGTGCCGTTCCGTTCGGAGCACACATCGTCCGCGTGACGTTCCACCGCGACGTGGACGATGACGGCCTCGCGAAGGCTCTCGACGCTCTCCCAGCTGTCCTCGGCTAGGAGTGCCCCTCTAGAACGGTCCAGCGCATCACGCGCACGGGCACGACGAGCCACGCGCTGACGTCCTCACCTGCATCCAGCACGAGGACGCGACCCACGCGTGGGTCCGCCTCGGTCCACGTCTGGTCCGCCGTGTAGACCATCGCGTGCGTACCATCAGCGGTGATCGCGAAGTCCCCGGGCCGTACCCTCTCGTCGATCTGGCGTGCGTCCGCGAACTCACCGACGAGCCGCGCCCGCCCACCGAAGCCTCGGCCCAGTTCGGCCGCGCTGGCGTCGGTCCACCAAAGGTGAGCGGCGGCCCGAAGCGCCCCGCCGTCGAGACGGCGCAGGCCTTCCCTCGCGAGGGCCGAGACGAGGGGCAACCGGACGAGGCCGGAGCAATCGATCCCGAGGTGCGTCTCTCCGCCCCACACGTAGTAGGCGGACGACCGGTTGGCGACGCCGTCGAGATATGCCGCACGGAGCGATGCGGCTTCCAGAGGCCTCGCGGGTAGGCTGAACAGACCGACGACCGTCGCGAGGGCCACCAGCAGCACGACCCGTCCCGTCAGGCCCAACATCCAGAACCCGGCGCCGACCGTGCACACTCCTCCCACGATCAAGCCGAGGCGGATGAGGCTGGTCCGTACTGGAAGTAGCAGGAGCGCGACGGTGACGGCGAGCGTGAGAATCCAGACGGCGCGGCGATCCACTGCGAACGACCGGGAGGGCACGGGCATCGGGGCGAAGCACGAAAGGGGAGGTATCGGCGCCCCGCTCTCCTGGTTAACTCAGCCCTCCACCATCAGAGACTCGACGCGGATGCCCTTGGGCAGCTTCGAGCGCCCCTCGAGAAACGCGAGCTCCATCACGAACGAGACCCCGACGACCTCGGCACCGACGTGGGCGACTAAGCGGCAGGCAGCGCCCGCCGTTCCTCCTGTCGCGATCACATCGTCGTGGACGAGGACGCGGGCGCCAGACGGCAGAACGGACGAAGGAAGCTCCAGGCTGTCCTCGCCGTACTCCAGCGCGTAGGTCTCGCTCGGCCCGGGCAGAGGAAGCTTCCCCGGCTTGCGGACGGGGACGAAGCCTGCCTCTAGCTGCATCGAAAGGGCACCGCCAAACCAGAACCCACGCGACTCCATCGCGAGGACGTGGGTGATGCCCTGCCCTTTCCACGGATCCGCGAGCCTACGGACCGTCTCGGCGTAGAGGTCGGCATCGGCGAGAAGCGGTGTGATGTCCTTGAACTGGATCCCTGGCTTCGGGAAATCAGGGACGGTGCGGACGGCGGCTGCGAGATCCATCGAAGCATGGAGCGGGGGGCCGGAAGAAACTCACTCCGCCGTGCTCCTGCCAGCCAGATCCGGTCAGCCGGTCGAGGCGAGACGGAGACCCCGCTCGTACTGCTCCTTGTACGCCTTGACCGCGCGGAAGATGGCGCGAGCCGTCTTCTCCTGTCCGCTCGCGCTCGCGAGGAATCGCGCCTCCTCTGGGTTCGTGATGAACCCTGTCTCCACGAGGATCGCCGGCATGGAGGCTGCCCAGAGCACGAGGAAGGGCGCCTGCTTGACGCCTCGGCTGTGCCGCCCAGATGCGACGAACTCCCGCTCCACGAGCGTCGCGATGAGTTGGCTTTCCTCCTGGTAGGCGCTCATTGCGAGGGACTGGAGGATGCCGCCCTCGTCGTCGAAGTCGGCGTAGAGAGAAGGATCGCTTTCGAGTTCGATAACCGAGTTCTCGCGCTCCATGACCTCACGGGCGGTGTCTGAGCGGTGCGGGGCGAGGAAGAACGTCTCGGTCCCGCGCGCCCGGCTGGAGGATGCGGCGTTGGCGTGGACGGAGATGAAGAGCTTTCCGCCCTCTCGGTTCGCGATCCGGCCGCGCTCGCGAAGTGTGTGGAATTCGTCACCGCGACGGGTATACACCACACGGATGCCCAACTCCGACTCGATCATCGGACCGAGCCGACGCACGACGCCGATGGCCACCTCTTTGTCGCTCGTCCCGTTTGCGACGGCGCCATAATCGTCGCCGCCATGCCCCGCATCCAGGACGATGGTGTCGAGCCGCCAGTTCGTCGTTCCATCGGTACCGCCTCCTGATGGTGTCGAGGTGCTCGTGCTCACCACGGGCGGTGCCGGGCGTGACGGCACGGTAGTCAGGGCGAGAAGCAGATCGTTGGACTCGCGGTCTGGATACGCGGTCGCCTCCACTTCCCCCCTCGTGACGAAGCGGAATGTGACCTTATCGTCCTCCGGCAGCACACGGTAGGAACGGACGGGACCCTTCGCATCATCGCGCCGGAGCTGAGGCGCCAGCCCCACACGGAAGACCACCAGTTCGATGCCACCGTCCGTCTCATCGACGGAGAAGGCAGGTACCCGGGCGTCGGTGTGGAGGCGGACGACGTAGCCTCGGCCGTCCGAGCGCCGATGGAACGAGATCCGTTCGATGTCCACGTCGGTGAGATGCGCGGACGTGACACCAGCAGAGGCGGTGGCATGCACACCTGCGTCGGCGGGGAGCGCCGTAGCGACGGTCAGGGCGGCGAGGAGCGCGAGGCGGGCGGTGCGGAGAGTACGGGAGGTCGTCATGGAAGTGCCGGTCGCGTGAGGGGTCGCGAGTCCACACGACAAGGGGCGTGCCGGGGTGTCGCCTTCTCGGTCATCGGCTCACCGATACTCGCGAAGAGAACAGCACACAGGGATGGGAATGCTTGCATTCCACTTTCGCAGCCCATTGACGCGGATGCCCGTTGACGGAAGATACGGCGGGACCGTTCCAGATCGCGAGGCAGAAGCGAAACGGCGCGAGTCGAAATGACCCGCGCCGCTGTGCTACCTCCGGTCTCCGGAGTGGGGACACAGAGAGTCGAGGCTATGTCATGCCGCGCTGAAGTCGGTCCTGGTCACGCACAGGAGTCATCGGTCCAGGGCCTCGGTCCCGAGAAGTTCGCCGAGGCGGAGTGAGATCACATCCTCACGCATGGTCTCGCGCTCATCGAGGATCGCGCGGAGAGCCCGGATTTCGGACTCGGCACGGCTTAGCTCTTGTCGGCGGATCTCCTGCTTTAGGTCGAAGAGCGAGCCGAGGCGGGAGCGGAGTTCGGTTTCCAGTTCCTCGCGCTCTGGCCCGGGTGGGAGCCCCCGCGCGCGGCGAGCCGTCCTCGCGATCTCGGCTTCCAGCCTCATCTCGGTCTGGAGTTGCTCGTAGAGCGCACGGTCAGCATCGGAGAGGGAGCGGAGGTAGGCCTCATCCACACGGGGCTCTTCCTGTTCCACAGCCTCCGCCTCGGCGAGGAAGTACACCGGCGTTCCTGCCTTCTCGGACGACTCGAAGGGAACGAGGCGTTCGCGTTGCAGCACAAACAACTCGCCATCTACTTCCACGACGGGCGTCACCGGACCGACGAGCTCGAGCGACATCTCGAATCCCGATAAGTCGAGGCCTTCCGGGACAGCATCGCCGGAGAGCGCGCGGCCGTCCAGCCAGAGCCTACCATCGCGGATCTCGAAGAGGCGAGCGGGGGGCGCCATACGATGCCCCTCCACCGGCTCCGCGAGCATCGCTTGACTCCGAACGGGAGTCGGTTCTTGTGCGGCTACGGCGCTCCCGATCAGGAGGGCAAGAGCAACAGCGGTAGCGGATCGGGTCATTGGCGAGAGGTAGTGTCGGTCGGCAGCGAGCGCATCCGGATCGCACCGGCAGGCGGCCCTTCGCGAACGGCCTGCACGCCCGGGGTCGTGCCCGCAGGGTCGGATCCGGCATCGCCGAAGGCGACCGATGGTGTGTCCCAGCCGACGCCCTCGTTCTGCTCACGCAACTGGCGGAGGCGCAGAGAGAGAAGCCGAAGGTCGTCGCCTGCGTCCCAGTTCGTGGCGGCCTCGGTCAGGTCGTCGTCCGCCTCGGCGACGAGATCGGCCTGGGCGGGTGCAGAGGCGACCGGATCGGGGGCGCGGCGCTCCACGACGGGCGTGACGCCTTCTGCTGACGGCCCCCTCGGGGCGCGGCGAACCGGGATCTGCTGCTCTGGGGTCGCGACGACCGGTGGAGCAACGCCTGCGGCATCCGGGTCGGTCTCCGGCAAAGCAAGCGCGGCCTCCGCGAACGAGCCGACCTCAGCAGGAACCTCCTCGACAGTCTCGGGCTGGGCGGGAGCAAGCTCGGCAGGAGGACGGAGGAACACGACAGCGGCGATCACGGCCACGGCGAGTGTCGCCATCCCAGCCCAGACGCCGGTGCGCCCGCTGACGACCGCCCCACGATCCGTTGCACGGCGGCGAGGACGAGCAGATGCACCCCCTGAAGTGTGGACCGCGGCGGCAGCGAGAACGGCCGCGAGGGCCTCACCGCCCGGCGCGTAGCTCGGGAGCGTGTCGAGCGCCTCGCGCGACTGCGTGAGGAGCGCCATCTCCGGCGTTGCCTCCATCTCGGCCTCCCCGTACGCCGCAAGGACTGGGGCGACGGAAGCTGCGTGGGCGTGCGCGAGGACGGCCGCGAGCGTGTCCTCGGACGGGGCGTAGCTCGGAAGCGAATCCAGTGCAGCGACAGACTGCGCGAGAAGGACCGCCTCGGGAGACTCGTCGGACGGGGCGTCGCCGAAGGCTGCGAGGATAGGCGCAGACGATTCAGCCTCGGCGCGAGCAAAGACCGCCGCGAGGGCGTCGTCGGATGGGGAATACGCTGGGAGCGCGTTCAGCGCCGCGACAGACTGGCGGAGGAGTTCGCCCTCCGGCGTCGGGACGGTGGCGCCCTGCTCCATCGCGCGGACGGCGGCAAAGGTGGCGGCCTCAGCGTCTGCTTCGACGGCCGCGACGGTCTGCGGCGCGGGAGACTCGGGAGGAAGCGTGTCGAGAGCGGAGACCGACTGGGCCAGGATCGCGCCCTCGGCGGAGTTCTGAATGGGCCCGAGGCCCATCGCGCCCCGGACGGCGGCGAGTCTTTCGAGATCGGATGCCTCGGCCGCATGCGTCACGATCCGCGCCACCACATCGGCGTCGGGCGCGTGCGAGGGCAGCGAATCGAGCGCTGCGAGCGACTGGGTGAGGATCGCCGCCTCGGGGCTGTCATCGGGCGCACCTGCGGCGACGCGGCGAATGACGGAAAGGCCGTCGGTCATCGGTAGGGGGAAGGCGTATCGAACGTGCGAAGGCGCGGCGGTCGTGTGAGAACGATTACGACCCGGTGGCTGAGGCCCGCGAGGCGGGGCGGGGCGCACCCGGGAGGTTGTCCGTCGGAAGGTCATCGAACCACTCGGGGTCGAGAATCTTGCGGAGGTTGATGAGCGCGTAGCGCATCCGCCCGAGGGCGGTGTTGATCGAGACGTCGGTGAGTTCGGCGATCTCACGGAACGTCAACTCTGACTGGTGGCGCATGAGGACCACCTCGCGCTGCTCCGGCGGAAGTTGGTCGATGGCAGCCTCGACTTCTTCCCAGAGGTCGGTACGGCCGAGAAGCAAGCCCGCGTCTGGCGCCTCGTCCGGGAGTCGGTCCCAGAACGATGCCCCGGGGTCCTCATTATCCGGGCGGTCCACATCGGTCCACTTCTTCCGGCTGCGAAGGTGGTCTAGCGCCGCGTTTCGCGCGATCCGCATGGTCCAGGCGAGCCATCGGTTCTGGCGCTCGTAGGCGCCGCGCCGCTTGTGCATGGCCTGAATAGCGCGGAACAGCGTGTCTTGGAACAGGTCGTTGGCGATCTCGCGGTCGCGCACCATCCCCACGAGGAATCCGAAGATCCTCTCCTTGTGACGGGAGATCAGGAGGGAGAAGGCTTGCTGGTCGCCTCGCTCGAGGTAGCGAGTGACGAGCTCTTCGTCGGTGAGTTCGGGCATGGAGCGATCGCGCGCCGGGCACAACCAGTCCCGGCGGCGGTTATTGTACGAGTGTCTGCTTACGCACGGCGAGCGCCCCGGATCGCGGTTCTGGGAGAGTGATCGTCGAACACGAGCAGGCCGTACTTCCAGAGCCAGGCGCTGCCTGCGGCATCTTCCGCAAGGCGGCGCCACGTTTTGCGGACCGGACGGCTCGGCTCCACGTCGTCCAGGATGACCAGCGCGCCGGGCGCGAGGTGCGGCCGGATCTGCTCGACGTAGCGCGCGGTCGCCTCCGCCTCGTGGTGCCCGTCGATGAACACGAGGTCGAACGGTCCCTCGCGCTCGCAGACACCAGCGAGGGTCTCCGCGAACGACCCGACGACGACCTCCACCCGGTCTGCCAGACCCAGTCCCTCCATCGCGTCCCGTGCGATCTCGGCGTAGGCTGGGGCGCCCTCTAGCGTCACGAGCCGCCCGGGCACGCCGTGCTGCCGCTCGTTCCGCGCGAGTGCCGAGGCGAGGTGAGCCGCCCCCACACCGAGGTTGGTCCCGAGTTCGAGAACGCTCTTTGGACGGGGGCCCCGGACCAGCCCATAGAGAAACCGTCCCCACGTCGGCCCGGTCGCGGCGCGGCGGTAGACATCCGCCACGCGGCGGACAGGCGCCTTCTTGCCCCCTCGCGACCCGGCCCCGAAGTCCACCACCTCCACCTCGGCAAGGCTAGTGCCGAGGCGGGCACGGAGGTCGTCGATGGCGCGCTCATCTGCCTGCTCGCCGTCTGTGAGCACGAGACGAGAGCCGTATTGCACGCTTGCCCTGGCGGGGTCGGGAAGATCCGAGATAGACGCGAGCCGCAGCGCGGCACGCAGGAGCGCGACGGAGAACGGATGGGGCACAGGCCAACGGAGAGGGGCGGCACGATACGCAGGCACAGCCCCGATGCACCGCACGGGGTAAACCCTGGGACTTCCTGACGGCCGGAACCAAGGGAAGCGCTTCCGGTTGCGGCAGTCCCTTCTGACCGGCCCCCTTCCCGATCTCGAACGGAGACGGCCCAGGCGCCCGAGCTGCACTTCCCGCGCGCACGCTCACCCAAACGGCGCTTCCCCTCTCCCCTGCTCCGCTCGCGACCCGTCGCCTTCCTTCCGTGTGGCGACGACGGCCCACCCCGGCCCGGATGCCTTCATCGGCGTCCGGGCCTTTCCGTCTCAAGTCCCTCCGCCTCGGTACTCCCACCGACGCCTCGGCGCGTCCAACGAGCGACCGAGGCGGCCCCTTCGCGCGTCAGCTGTCACGCCACGAGGTCGATGGCCTGGCTCAGCTTCGCGACTGGAAGGAGTTCGATGCCCTTCGGCGAGCGGAGTCCCTTCGCGTTGGCCTTCGGCAGCATCGCACGTTCGAAGCCGAGTTGTTTCGCCTCCGCGAGGCGCGCCTCCACACGGCTCACCGCCCGGATCTCCCCCCCGAGCCCGACCTCGCCGAACACGACGGTCCCGCTGTCCAGTGGCACATCGCGGAAGCTGGACGCGACAGCGAGGGCCACGCCGAGGTCCACGGCAGGCTCGGCCAGCCGAACACCACCCGCCACGTTGAGAAACACATCGTTCTGGCTCAAGCGCATGCCTTCGCGCTTTTCGAGGACGGCGAGCAGCACCTGAAGGCGCTTGGCGTCGAACCCGGTGGTGGTGCGCTGGGGCGTGCCGTAGCTGGCCGTGGAGACGAGCGCCTGGATCTCGACCAGCATCGCGCGAGTGCCCTCCGTGGCGGAGACGACGGCGCTTCCGCTGGACCCAAACTGGCGCTCTGCGAGGAACAGCGCACTCGGGCTTTCTACCTCCACGAGGCCCTCCTCCCGCATCTCGAAGACGCCCATCTCGTGCGCCGGGCCGAAGCGGTTTTTGACGGCGCGAAGGACGCGATAGGCATGGTGCCGGTCGCCCTCGAAGTGCAGGACGGTATCCACCATGTGCTCCAGCACGCGCGGCCCAGCGATCTGCCCGCCCTTGGTGACGTGCCCGACGAGAAACGTTGTGGTCGGCAGAGACTTGGTCACATCGAGGAGCGCGGCGGTGCTCTCGCGGACCTGCGTGACCGAGCCGGGAGCGCTCGTGAGGTCGGGACGCCAGACGGTCTGGATGGAGTCGATGACCATGACGGCGGGCTGCGTGTCGTACGCCGCCGCCACGATGGCCTCGACGTTGGTCTCGGGAAAGAGAAGCAACTGGTCGGTCGCGACGCCCATGCGCTCGGCGCGGAGGCGGACCTGCTGCGCGCTCTCCTCGCCGGTCACGTACAGCACGCTCTCGCCCCTCGCGCCGAACCGCCGCCCCAACTCCGTCATCAGCGTGGACTTGCCGATGCCCGGCTCGCCTGCCACGAGCGTGAGCCCGCCCACCATCGCGCCTCCGCCGAGTACCCGGTCCAGTTCCCCGACGCCACTCACGAGGCGGGGCCGCTCGGACATCTTCACGTCGGAGAGCCGCTGCGGGCGCACGTCGCCATAAGCACCTCGGATGCGGCCGCCGCCCGATGCCGCCGCGCTGCCCGACCGCATCACGGGTGCCTTGATGGCCTGTGGCTTGGCCTCTTCCACGAGCGTGTTCCACTCGCCACAGCCGGGGCACTGGCCTTGCCACCGCAGGGACTCATGCCCGCAGGACTGGCACACGTACCGGGTCTTCGTCTTCGCCATAGGGCTCGTTGGACTGGCGGGGGATGAGGAGAAACAGCGCGCGCGCACCGGTTTAGAAGGAGCCGACTGCGGTCCCGCGTACCTTCGCGCAGCCCGCGAGAATACACCCGCGCGCTGCCACCCGCCTGTCACCCCCTGGCCTCGATGGAGACCGCCCGCCCGCCCCGCCTCGATCCTGTCTCGGGTCTCCTCGGCTCGCTCCTCGCGGGGCCTGCCCGATTCGTGGAGGGTATCGGCGCCTACAGCCTCCTCATCGCGCGAGCCTTCAACCTGCCGCGCGATATCAGCCCGAAGCTGTACCTCCGCAACACCGTCCAGCAGATGGTCATGGTCGGGATCGATTCGATCCCCATCGTGGCACTCGCGACAGCCTTCAGCGGCGGCGTGGTGGTGGTGCAGGCCATTTACCAGTTGGAGAACCCTCTCCTGCCCGCGACGCTCGTCGGCACTTTCGCGCAGCAGTCCATTCTGTTGGAACTCGGCACGCTGGTCACGGCATTCGTGCTCTGCGGGCGCGTCGGCGCGCGGATCGCGGCGGAACTGGGCACGATGCGCGTCAAGGAACAGATCGACGCGCTGGAAGCGATGGGCATCAACAGCCTGAGCTACCTCGTGGTGCCGCGTGTGGTGGCGGGCGTGCTGATGTTTCCCGTCCTCTACGTGGTCGCCTCCACCGTCGGGATGCTGTCCGGGATGCTCGTCGCGGACGCCTCACCGGTCGTCTCGGCGGGCCAGTTCTGGGACGGCGCCCGGGAGTTCTTCAAGGTGTACGACGTCTTCTTCGGCCTCGTGAAGTCGCTGGCGTTTGGCTTCGCAATCACCAGCGTGGCCTGCTACACCGGCTACAACGCGCGAGGCGGCGCGGAGGGCGTCGGCGAGGCCACCACTCGCGCGGCGGTCCTCGGCTGCGTCTGCATCCTCCTGCTCGACTACGTCTGTGCTGCGCTCCTGCTCTAGTTCCGAGTTCCAGGTTCCGGGTTCCGGGTTGTCCAGAACCGGCACGAGAGGCGCACGTCCCGCAAGCCGGTGCGTCCGCCTCGGTGCCGAGGCGGGAAGACCCGGAGCGCCGGACGTCACGTCCCCGGCTCCGCTCGGAACCCGGAACTCCGAACCCGGAACCCACCGATGATCGAAGTCCGCGACCTAGAGAAAAGCTTCGGCGGGAAGGCCGTTCTGAAAGGGGTCTCGATGGAGATCCCCGAAGCGAGCACGTACTGCCTGATCGGGCGGAGTGGCTCCGGCAAGAGCGTGATCTTGAAGCACCTCGTCGGGCTGCTCCAGCCAGATGCGGGGCGAGTGATCGTGGACGGCGCGCCGCTGGACGAACTGACGTACGCCGAGCTTCGGCGCGTCCGGCGCAAGTTCGGCGTTCTCTTCCAGGGCGGCGCCCTCTTCGACTCCATGAGCGCCATCGAGAACGTGGAGTTTCCGCTCCAGACGTTCACGGACCTAGACCGCCGCGAGGCGCGTCGGCGCGCGTTGGAGTGCCTGGAGTTGGTGGAACTGCCCGATGTCGGGAAGAAGGGTCCGAGCGAACTCTCCGGCGGCCAGCAGAAGCGCGTCGCGCTGGCCCGGGCCATCGCCATCGAGCCCGCCTACATCCTCTACGACGAGCCCACCTCCGGCCTCGATCCCGAAACGAGCCAGACCATCGACACGCTCATCGACCGCCTCGGGCGCGAGTTGGGCACGACCAGCGTCGTCATCTCGCACGACATGCACTCCGTGCTCCGCATCGCGGACCACATCGGGTTTCTCCACGACGGGCGCCTCCACTGGCGCGGCACTGTGGACGACCTCCATCGCGCGACCGACGAGACGCTCCTTTCGTTCGTGCGCGCCAACGAATACCAGATCGGCCCTTCGTGACACAGGCGACCGCCCCGCAGAGGCCGAGCCCTCCCGCCTCGGCACCGAGGCGGGCCGGGTGCCGCCACATCTCTCCCGTCCTTTCCCCCTGACTTCGCGCCTTCCATGCGCAACGAGATCAAAGTCGGCCTCGCCGTCCTCATCGCCACCGTCGTGATCTACTTCGGTGTCCGGTTCCTGCAAGACCAGCCGCTCTTCGGCGGGGGCTTCCGCGTCGTCGCCATCTTCGACGACGCGCAGGGTCTCACCGAGGGCGCCTTCGTCCGTCTCAACGGCGTCACGGTCGGCAACGTCAGCGGTGTGCAACTAAGCCCCGATGCCCGGGAGGTCTTCATCACGATGTCCATCAACGGCGGCGTCGACATCCCGCGAGGCGTGAGCGTCGGAACCAGCGGCCTGAGCGCCCTCGGCGAGGTCAACGTGGAACTCAACCCTCCCGATGGCGCAGACGCTGGGCGACCGCTCGTCGCGGGAGACACCATCCGCGCGACCTCCACGCCCGACCTGTTCGACCTCCTCGCAGGCGAGTCCACGGGTCTCACCGCTCGTGCCGACTCCGCCCTCGTGCGCGCGCTGAGCGTCTTCACCGAGTTGGACAACACGCTCTCCAACTCCGGCGACGACGTGACGGCCGTTCTCGCCCAGCTCCGCTTTCTCACCACCGCCGCCTCGCAGACGCTCCTCCAGGAGCGCGAACGGATCGGCGCGACGCTGGCCGCCTTCGAGCGCGCCGCGCTGAGCGCCGAGGCCCTGACCAACGACTACGCGGACCTCGGCCGCGACCTCTCGGTGGACCTCTCCACCGACCTTCGCCAAACGACCGCCAACCTTCGCGAGACCGTCGCCACCAACGCGGACTCACTGGAGGCGACTGTCGCCCAGCTCAACACCACACTCCGCAACGTGGACGAAACGCTGGAGACCGTCAGCACCCTCTCGACAGAGCTGGATGCGACGCTCGCCCTCGCCACGAGCGACTCGTCCAGCATCGGCCTTCTCCTCCGCGATCCGTCTCTTTACCACAACGCGAACGCGACCGCCGCCAGCCTCCAGCAACTCATTCAGGACATCCAGCGCGACCCTGGCCGCTACGCTCGCGAGTTGAAACTGGTAGACGTGTTCTAGCGCCGGTCGCCCGCCCTCCCGCTCTGTCCGCCTCGGTGCCGAGGCGGACCCAGCCCGTCCGCCTCCACCGGCACCTTCCCGCCATGCCCACGTTCGACGACGCCCGCGCTCTCCTCCACGAGTGGACCCTCACCGACAGCCTCCGCCGTCACGCCGAGGCTGTCTCCGCCGCGATGGGCGAGATGGCACGGCAACGAGGGGGCGACGAGGACACCTGGCGCATCGCGGGACTCTTGCACGACATGGACTATGAGCGACACCCGTCTCCAGAGGAGCACCCCTTCGTGGGCGTGAAGGAGTTGGAACGACTCGGGTACTCAGAAGACATTCGGACCGCGATCCTCGGGCACGCACAGTATTCCGGCGTACCGCGCGAGAGCGAAATGGCGAAAGCGCTCTTCGCCGTCGATGAACTCGCGGGGTTCGTGACAGCGGTGGCCCTCGTGCGCCCCACCCGGATGGAGGGCATGAAGGTGCGCTCGGTCAAGAAGAAGCTGAAAGACAAGCGATTCGCAGAGGCCGTCAGCCGCGACGACATCCGCCAGGGCGCCGAAGAACTGGGCCTTCCTCAGGAAGACTTGATCCAGCTTGTGATCGACGCACTCACGCGTGAAGCCGAAACGGTCGGTCTCACGTAGGAGCCGCCGCTCTCCCCTCCCCACCTCGTGCCCGACGATCCCTCCACGCCTCGCGTCACGCCTGTCCCCGGCGTCTTCGGACCCGACGAGGCGGAGCCCCTGGATGTCCCCGCTGGCGCCGACTCGTCCGAGGAGCCCGCACGTCCTGCCACTCCACCCGCCTCGGGTGCCTCGCCGGACGCCCCGAGGCGGACCGAGTCAGACGACCCGACCGCGCCTCTGGAGGCACACATCGTCTCCGAGGAGGTTCGAAAGACGGATGCGGAACTGGTCGAGGAGGCCCGGCAGGCCACCGCCGAGCGCGCCCGCGATGTAGCAGACCTCCTCGTCACCTACGGCAAGGCGCACCTCCCAGAACGAACCTCAAGGCCGCACGCAGAACCCACCGGCCCGCCCAAACTCAAGGGCCGCCTCGGGCAGGTCATTCCCATCCTGCGGGTCGTCCCGTACCTGCTGGGGGCGGTTTTCCTGATCTCCTTCGCGTGGGACTTCCCGGAGCAGGTCCTTACGCTTGGTGGCCTCACGCTCCCTCTGGACGGCCTCCTGCGCACGCTCTCCGTCTCGGGTCTGATCGGCTTCCTGACCAACTGGCTGGCGATCACGATGCTCTTTCAGCCGCGCCAGAAGCGGGCCATCATCCCGCAAGGCCTGATCCCCGCACAGCGCGAGCGCGTGATCTACCGCCTCTCCGAGGCTATCTCGAAGGAGCTCATCAACGCCGATATCATCAAGCAGAAGATCCAGGAGAGCGGCGCGATTCCCCGCTACCGCGACATGGCGCTCGGCGTGGTGCGCGGCGTGGTGGAGGACCCGGGGTTCCGGCAGGACCTCCGCGAGATCGCGGGCGGCTACGTCCACGACGTGCTCCAGCGGCCCGACCTCCGCAAGGAACTCACCCGGATGGCCGCCGAGAAGATGGAAGAGCAAGCGGGACAAGGGCTTGGCGGCGCCGTCCTCCGGCTCTACCGGTCTGTCGCCGAGGACGATTTTCAGCGCCGCCTCAACCTCGCCCTCGACGAGATCCCCGGCGCCATCGAGCCACTGCTCGACCGCATCGACACGGCACTCGACGCTATCCCGCCCAAGATCGAAGCGCGAAGCGAGGAGATCGAAGCCCTCGCGACCAACGCCGTCCTCGGCTTCGTGGAGCAACTCGACATCCGCACGATGATCGTCGAGAAGGCACGCGGATTCGACGAGAGCCAGTTGGAGAATCTGCTGAAGAGCACCTCCAACGAGCAACTCAACTACATCAAGTACCTCGGCGCGATCCTGGGTGTCTTCGGTGGACTCGTGATCTGGCAGCCTGTCGGGGCGCTGGCACTCTTTCTCGCCATCGGCCTCGCGGTCTGGGGATTGGACGAAGCGCTCGTCCGCGCTCGCCGGTAGCTCTCTCCGCCTCGGCACCGAGGCGGGCAGAGTCAGGCCGCGCGCTTGCTTCGCCCGTCGATCCGCGCCTGGATGGCAGGCGGCAGTGTCGCCTTCTTCGGCAGCCGCGCCTTGCGTACCGGGACTGGCCGAGCGGGGGCCGTTCGCGTATCCGCCGCGACGTGCATCTGCGTCTCGGGCTCGTCCTCGCGCCAGTTCAGGAGCACCTCCAACACAGCGTCTTTCTCGGTGTGCTGCATCAGTTCCGTACGGAGGCGACTCGCGCCACGGTGCCCCTTGAAGTAGCCGCCGTACATCCGGCGCATCTCCAAGACGCCCTTCCGCTCGCCCAACCAGGCGCATTTGCCCACGAGATGCTCCGCTACGACCGCGACGCGCTCCTCCCACGAAGGCGGATCGGGCGTTTCGCCGTGCTCCAGGAAGGCCTTCGCATCACGGAAGATCCAGGGGTTGCCGATAGCGCCGCGCCCGATCATGACCGCGTCCACGCCCGTCTGCTCGAACATGTCGCGCACTTTCTCCGGCGTCGTCGCGTCGCCGTTTCCGATGAGGGGGATGTCCGTGAGCGCGTCCTTGATCTTGGGGAACCAGTCCCAGCGGGCCTCGCCCTTGTACATCTGCGCTCGCGTGCGTGCGTGCACAGCTAACGCGGCCACGCCGGTCGCCTCCAGCATCCGCGCGACTTCCTCGATCTGGATGGAGGCGTCGTTCCAGCCGAGGCGCGTCTTGACCGTCACCGGCCGGGTCGCGGCCTCGATGACGGCCTGCGTGATGGCCTCCATCTTGGGCAGGTTGCGCAGAATGCCCGCGCCGCCGTCCTTGCAGACCACCTTTTTGACCGGGCACCCGAAGTTGATATCGATCAGTTCCGGCCCCTGCGCGTCCGCGATCCGCGCCGCCTCGCGCACCTGATCGATCTCGCCTCCGAAGATCTGGATGCCGACGGGCCGCTCGTCCTCGTAGAACTCCAGCTTCTGGACCGAGCCCTCAGCGCCGTACGTCAGGCCACCTGCTGAGATGAACTCGGTGTAGACGAGGTCCGCGCCCATCCGGCGGCAGAGGAGCCGGAAGGGCGGGTCGCTCACGTCCTCCATCGGGGCGAGGAGGAGCGGGCGAGAGCCGAGGTCGAGATCTGCGATGCGCATAGCACCACAGTGTACCGCGAAGCCTGCCGCCCGTTCGGTGAGGAAGAGGGGAGTTCGGAGTCTCGCCTATTCGTCCTTGTCTCGCATCGCGAGGGCCAACCCTCCGACCGAAAGGGATACGTGAATGCCGTCCGGGTTTTCCTGTAGCGCCATCATCATTTGCTGTGTCTCCTCGGCTTCGCGCCAGGCTTCGTACTCCGATAGGTCGAGGAACAGGAAGCGGGCCTCCAGCCAATAGCCCTGACCGCTTCGACTCAATTCCACCTGTCGTAGCGCCTCGTTCTGCGCGAGGAGAGGCGGGACTCTCGGGAGGACCTCCGCGTCTGAAGGCGCCAGATAGGCCCGGAGATGGAGATCGACGCGGGCGGAACGGGTATCGGGTTGGGCCGCGAGGGGGAGCGAGACCAACAGGACGAGAGGGAGAATGGCGAGACGCATGGAAGCGGGGGCGGATAGGCTTCCGAACGTAAGCGACTGCGCGAGCAGGAACGGCGCCCCGGTAGAGTCGGGAGACAAACGCGACAGCTCCGCCACATCCCCCGCCTCGGTGCCGAGGCGGACCCAGTTGGTCTACGGATCGTCCGATCCCTCCACGCTGAACCCCAGGAGGCTGCGGAGCGCATTGATGCCGAAGAACGAGATCTGGAGCCCTTCCTGTGGCCTCAGCATGTCCCCGAGGCGGACTCGCCCGAGCGCCGCCGAGGTGTCTGCGACCGACTCTAGACTGTCGAGCGGCGCCAGCGACCGAGCGAACTGGTAGATGTCCGTCCCGCCGTAGACGCCTCGGGGATTGCGGTAGCGCGTTCGAATCGTCAGGTCCCCGCGACGCGCGCCGAGGCGGTGGAGCGAGATCGCGCTGTACTGACGAAAACGAACGAGCGGCACGTCGTAGCCAGGTACGCCGACGTCTACACGGCCCTCGCGGCGATAGACGGTCGGGAGCCAGACCGAGTCGCGCAGGCGGTCGCCTGCCCAGATGGAGCCGTACTCCCAGTGATGCTCGGCGTCGAATCCCTGGACCGACGTTCCCGAGGCACCGAACGGCGCCCGCAAGTGGGCCTCCGCGACGACCCAGAGCGTATCCACGACGCGGATCCGTCCGGCGAGCAGCCCTCGTTCCCGCGGCACGACGGCCAGTTCGAGAAACCGAAGGCCGTCCTCCTCCACCGTCTCCCCGAGGCGGAAGGCGTAGTTCTGGATCGCGTCTGGGTGGCCTGGCCCCATGATGCGCTGACCGTCCAGCCAGAGCCAGTCCTCGAAGAGCACGTCGGGGATCGGCCCGGTGTCCGCCCACCGGAACGGTCCGCCGTCTGGTCTGCGGCGCCGCGAGACGACCTCCTCGCGCAAGCCCACGCGAGGTCGCCACGCGAGGTTGGAGGACTGCTCCGTGATGCGGATAGGCGTCGGGCGGAGATCCAGCCACCCGTCGCGGAGGTGGAGGAGGCGCGTGTAGGCTTCGGCGGAGTAGCCCCCCATGTAGCCGGACAGTTCGCGTTTCCTCGCGAGGACGCGCCTCCAGATCCGCTCCCCCGGCGGCTCCGCACTCACCACGGCCTCCCCGATGAGAAACGGCGCGACAGAAAGCCGGACGACACGCCGAACCACGCCTTCCGAGGCATCGCTCGGGCGAAGCGAGAGGCGAGCGGGCGCGTACCCGACGAAGCGCACGATCACCTCGGCGGGCAATCCCTCCAGTTCGAGCGATACGCGCCCATCGGCGTCGGCTGCATCTCCGCCGGAGGTGCCCTCCTCCTGAGCCGTGGCACCGGGCAGTGGCTCTCCGGTTTCCGAGTCCACGACCGTCGCCTCCAGGCGAAACGACTGTGCCTGAGCAGGCGAAAAGGCACTGAGAGCGAGGACCGCCGACAAGGCGAAGAGGAGACGCGACACGCGGGAGGGGAAGGGCTCCGCCCGCTAACGCCACCACCCGCCGCTTCGTGCCGGGACCGTCCGCCTCGGGACGTCGGCCGAGCCACCCGCCGCCCTCCCGAGCCTCTGCCGATGGGGGCCGGGCCACTTGTCCACACCGCCGGACCTGCCCAGCCACGGACGCTACCTTCCAGACAACGCCCGCCGCCGCAGGCGCTCGCCGACCTCCCGTTCCCCACCATGGCCGACGCCGACCCGCGCTACCTCGTCACCGCTCGGAAGTACCGCCCCCAGACATTCGGCGACCTCGTCGCGCAAGAGCATGTCGCGGAGACGCTTCGCAACGCGATTCTTGGCGACCGCCTCGCGCACGCTTACCTGTTCTCGGGACCGCGAGGCGTCGGCAAGACGACGGCGGCGCGACTGGTCGCAAAAGCGGTCAACTGCCAGACCCCGCTCAACCAGCGACCGAACGCGGAGCCCTGCCGGACGTGCGAGGCGTGCCGATCCTTCGAGGAGGGGCGCGCGCTGAACGTCATCGAGATGGACGCGGCGAGCCACAACGGCGTGGACGACGTGCGCGAGCTCCGCGAGACCGTCCGCATCCCGCCGCAGGGCGCCGACAAGAAGGTCTACATCCTGGATGAGGTCCACATGTTCTCGGCCGCCGCGTTCAACGCGCTGCTGAAGACCCTCGAAGAGCCCCCACCCTACGCGCTTTTTGTCTTCGCGACGACCGAGCCGCACAAGGTCCTCCCGACGATTCTCTCGCGCACTCAGCGCTTCGACTTCCGGCGCATCCAGGTGCCCGAGATCGTCTCGCGCCTCCGCACCGTCTGCGAGGCCGAGGGCATCCAGGCCGACGAGGAGAGCCTCGTGCTCATCGCGCGAAAGGGAGACGGCGCGCTCCGCGATGCGCTCTCGCTCTTCGATCAGGCCGTCTCGCTCTGCGGGACGAACCTCCAGATCGGTCCGCTCCGCGAGGCCCTCGGCGTGGTGGACGAGGACGTGTTCTTCGCCGTCACCGACCGCGCCGCACAGGGCGACCGCGCAGGCCTCGTGATGCTCGTGGACGGGATCGTGCGCCGGGGCTACGACCTCGCGGAGTTCGTGGACGGCCTCGGCGGCCACCTTCGCGATCTCATGGTGACGCGGTCCATCGGCACCGCTGAGCTGGTGGAAGGCACCGATGCGACTCGCGCTCGCTACGGCCAGGCCGCCCAGTCGTGGGCCGAAGCGGACCTCCTCCACCTGCTGATGCTCGCTGAGCGCTGCGCGAGCGATCTCCGCGAGAGCCGCCAGCCACGTCTCACCGTCGAGTTGGCCCTCGTCAAGATGGCCTCGCTGGAGCGAGCGGCCCAGATGGGCGTACTGCTGGACCGCCTTCGCCGTATCGAGGCCGCACTGGAGGGCGGCGCTTCGCTTCCGGCCGGGCCGGCCCACGCGGAACACCGGCCGCAGCAAAGCGGGCAGCAAACCGCCACCTCCCCCGCCTCGGCAGCGGCGCCGACCATCGAACGCCGCACGGAGCCAACCGTCCAGCCTGCTGCTCCGCGAGAGGTGGAAGCCAAAGGGCCTCTCCATCCAGCACCGCAGTCACAGGCACCAGCGCCCCCCCCTCACGAACAGGTCCCGCAGACTGGACACGGGGAATCACCGCGAGCCGATCAGACGACCATCGGGCATCCAGCGGATCATCGCCCCGTGCCACCCGCCCCTGCGCAGGCGGCGCCAGTCTTGGCCCCTCCCACGCCAGCCCCGAGGCCGGAGCCCCCAGCCACCACTGCTGAGCCTTCCCAGGGCTACCGCACGGACGAGCCGCCCGAGGACGGTGGCCTCCCCGTCTCTCCTCCGCCCTCCCCTGCACCTCCCGCACCGACCCACGCAGAATCAGCGTCTCCAGCGCCTGCCCCCACACCGAGCCTGTTCGGTCGCCCCGCGCTCGCGCCACGCCCGCCCTCTGGCGATGGTGCTACCAACGCGGCTTCCCTCGCGCCTGCGGTTGCCACAGAAACACCCGCCGATCCCGACTTCGGCATCTCCATCTCGCGTGTGACCGCCGTCTGGCGAGACTTCGTGCATCACGTCCGTGCAGAGCATGGCCCGCGTCTCTTCTCCATGCTGGCAGGCGCAGAGCCGGTCCGCGTTCGTCGCGGCAAGCTCGAGATCGGCGTGACGAGTCCCCTCGCGCAAGGGCAGCTTCAGTCTGAGGCCGAGCGGCTGTCTTCCGCGATGGCGCGCCTCGCGGGGCAGCCCGTCCCCCTCGCGTTCGTCGTAGAACGGGGTACGCAGCAAGAAACCGCCCGCGCGGACGACCCGTTCGAAATCCTCAAGCGGCTCCGCCAGGAAGACCCCGTCGTACGGGCGCTCTTCGACGAACTCGGGGCCGAAATCGTCTACACCTGACAAGTGATCAGGTTAGAAGGTGGAAAGGTTCTAGAGTGACCGCCTCCACCTTTCACCTTATCACTTCCCACCTCTTCCACCCGAACCGATGGACGGATCCCCCAACATGGCCGACCTCTTCGGCCGCATGGCCGACATGCAGCAGCGCATGGCGGACACCCAGAGCAAGCTCGGCGACGAGCGCGTCACGGCCGAGGTCGGCGGCGGCATGGTCCGCGTCGAGGCTGACGGCAACGGCCGCGTCGTCTCGATCAAAATCGAGCGTGAGGTCATCAATCCCGATGACAGCGAGATGCTAGAAGATCTCATCGTCTCTGGCGTCAACAAGGCGATGGAAGAGGCCGAGGCCGTCCGCCAGCGCAAGGTGCAGGAAGCAGCCACGTCCATGCTTCCGCCGGGCCTGGATCTCGGTGCCCTCGGCGGCGGCGGCTTTCCCGGGATGTAAGAGGTGGGGCCAGCAAGACCGGGACCAGTGTGGCAGATGAACCCTCGACGCAGCGTCCTGCGACCCATTCGCGCTGCCAAGCGGTTGTCACTCCGCCTCCGTATCCTCCGCGCCCCACTGGCGACTGGCTCCTGCCCTCATTTCCATGACTCACACGAGTGAAGCCGTCGAGGCGCTGGTGGAGCAACTCTCGAAGCTCCCCACCATCGGGCGGAAGACCGCCCAGAGGCTCGCCGCCTACGTCCTCAAGATGCCACGCGAGGAGGTCGTCGAGATCGCCAAGGCGCTCGTCGGCGCGAAGGACCGCGTGAAAGTCTGCCAGGTCTGCTTCAACGTCGCGGACGGAAGCCCGTGCGCCATCTGCGCCAGCGCCCGGCGAGACCGCTCCCTCGTGTGCGTCGTAGAAGAACCCTCTGACGTGTTCGCGCTGGAGCGCACCGGGGACTACCGCGGCGTGTACCATGTCCTCGGCGGCGTCATCTCGCCGCTGGACGGCATCGGGCCGAACGACCTCCGCATCCGAGAACTCGTCGGGCGCGTGGCGGGCAACCCCATCGCCACGAGCCTGCCCGCCTCGGGGGACGCGGTGGCCGAGCCAACGGAGGCATACGAGCCGGAACCGGTCCAGGAAGTCATTCTCGCGATGAACCCCAACGTGGAGGGCGACACGACCGCGGTATACATCGGCGGCCTGCTGGATCCGTTCGAGGTTCGGGTGACGCGCATCGCCCGGGGGCTGCCCATCGGCGGAGACCTGGAGTTCGCAGACGAGGCGACCCTCTCCCGTGCCCTCGAAGCCCGCAGCGGACTGTAGAAATCCGTGCGTCGAGGCATCATCGGAAGCGGCGGAGCCGCTAGAGTGGACGGGTATCTACCTGGCACGGCGCACCGTGCTCAAGCCAGATTCCTCGGCTCCCGACGCTCGCTCACCATGACACGCTGGTCGGCTCTCGCAGCGGCCCTCTTCGTCTCCATCGGTGCTACCGCCCAGACGCCCTCGGACTCGCTCTGGGCGCGAGACCTCGGCGCTGTTTCCATCTCTCCCGCGAAGGGCGCGACGGTCCCAGCGATGGGAGGCGCGACGCTAACGAGCCTGCCTCTGAATGCCTCCGGGAGCGCATCGCCGACCCTCGCGCAGACGGCCCGACGACTGCCCGGCGCTCATGTCCAGACCAACTCGCGGGGAGAGGCGCTCGTCTACCTCCGTGGCAGCGGCGAGCGGCAAATCGCGATTACTCTGGACGGCGCCCCTCTCGGCACGGCTTGGGACCGCCGGGCCGACCTCGGCCTGATCCCGACCTGGGGCCTGGAACGCGCATCAGTCGCGACCGGCACGCCCTCCATCACCTGGGGACCGAATGCCATCGGGGGCGCCCTCGCTCTCACCTCGCGCCGCGCGTCCTCCCCCGGTGCTCTTACCGAGGCGGGCGGGACCGCCGGTTGGCCGGGCTCGGGCCGTCTCGCCGCTGCGCACGTTCGCCAGCAGAACGGCTGGAGCCTCTCCCTCGCCGCCGACGCTTCCGCACGAACGGGCGAGGCCCTCGCCAGCGGTGCCCCCCTTCCCTTCGGACAGGCACCCGAGGCACTCCGCACCAATACCGACCAGCGCCGCGCGGCGCTCCTCGCGAGGCTGGCCCGGGGCGACCTCGCGCTGACCGTCCTGCACAGTGAAACGGCGAGAGGCATCTCACCTGAGGGCCACCTGAATCCGACCGAAGAGCGCGTCCGATACTGGCGCTATCCTACTGCACGCCAGTCGCTTGCGGTCCTCAACGCCCGAGAACGTGCCGGGTGGTGGAGCTTTGGATCGACCGCCTGGGTGTCCGCCTCGGCACTGACCATCGAGGAATACGCGAACGTGGAGTATGAGACCATCACTGCCTCAGAGCGCGACCTCGACGCGAGCGGTGGGCTCCGCCTCCTCGCCGAGCTACCGCGCGCTTGGGGAGTGTTCCGCGCGACGGTCTTTGGCCTCGCTGCCCAGCACCGCCAGCGGGACTCGGACGCACCCGAAGAGCGCTTCCGTCATGTCGAAGGCAGTGCCGGAATCGAGGCCGAAACGGGCGGACAGGTGCGCGTCTCAGGCGGTGTCGCACTAGACGGCCTCGCGCCCCTGGAGACGGGCCTCCGCCCCGACGCCGGGCCGTTTCGCGATGTCGCTCTCCACGCGGGCCTCGTGGCCGATCTCGCGTCTGGCTGGCGACTGCGCGCCGGGGGCGGACGCAAGACGCGGTTTCCGTCCATGCGCGAGCTCTTCGGCGGCGCGCTCGGGCGCTTCGCTCTCAACCCCGACCTTCGCCCCGAGGCGGCCTGGCTCGCCGAGGCGGGGCTGGAAACGGAGCGGCAGGAATGGAGCGCGAGCGGGGTCCTCTTCGCACGCGACGTGAGCGGCACCATCGAGCAGATCCAGCTCCAGGATGGACGGCGCCAACGTGTCAACCTCGGCGGGTCGTGGGCCGTGGGCCTGGAGGCGCGTGCCTCGTTCTCACGGGGTGACTGGAGCGTAGACGCTGCCTCGACGATCCTGCGGCAACGCTCCGATGCAGGAGAGCGGCTCACAGAACGTCCGGCCGCACTCGGACGCCTGGCGGTCGGCTACGCGCCCGCCACCTGGCGGCTCTCTGTCGCCGCCGACGGCATCGGGGGCGTAGTCTCCCCCGCCCCGGACGGCCTCGCGGAGCTTCCGGGCGCTGTCCTCGTCTCCGCCGAAGCGGTCCGTCAGTGGATCATGGGCGGGAGCCTCTTCGAAGTCTCCGCGCGAGTCGAGAACGCTCTGGACGCGGTACACGAGCCGCAGATTGGGCTCCCGGCACCAGGGCGGCAGGTCTCGGGTGGCGTCCGGCTCCTCTGGTAGGACACGGTCTCGGGACAAGGGCACCAAAACAGGGCATTCGCGCGTCCCCTCTTGCGAACCCTACGACCATCGTCGTACCATCCTACTACGATCATCGTACATGTTATGAACCGACGTACCCTCAACCCCCTGGGCGAGACCGAGATGGAAGTGCTCCAGCACGTCTGGGCTCTCGGCTCCGCTTCCGTCGCCGACGTCCACGCTCGCGTGCTGGAGAGCCGCGAGGTGGCGTACACCACCGTGATGACGGTGATGAAGAAGCTGGCGTCGAAGGGCTATCTCACGTTCGAGAAGTCTGGCAACGCCTACATCTACAGCGCCGCCCAGCCGCCCGAGGAGGTCCGGCGCGACCTCCTGCAAGGTCTGATGGACAAGGTCTTCCAGGGCTCGCCGGGCGCCCTCGTCCAGACGCTCGTCCGCGACGAGTCGCTCTCGCCAGACGAGTTGGACAGCATTCGCCAGATCGTAGACGCTCTCCGCCAGGACGATGCTTGAGCTTCTCGACACCCTCGGACGGGCCTCTGTTGGCCTCGTCTGGCTCCCGATTCTCGTCTGGACGGGGCTCTGGCTCCTCTCAGAGATCGCGTTGCGGGTCTGGCACACGCACCCTCTCCCCCGCTACCGCGCGATGCAGGCGGTCCTTCTGGCGCTCCCGCTCGGCCTCGCTCTGGCACCCCTCGTGGATCCGGCCGTCTTCGCACCGAGCCTGAATGAGCCAATCGTGATCACCGTCGAGGCAGGCGTGGCGCCACTTCAAGACGCTCCCCCGTCCGCCGCACCCACGGAGCCAGAAGGCATACCGTTCTCGCCCTGGATGGCACTCGGCACCGTACTGATCGGCGGAAGCCTTCTCGCCCTGGTCCGCCTCGGTCAACTCACCCGAGATGTCTGGACCCTTCGCCGCCTCCGTCGGGCGCTCCCCGCTGCGGACTCGGGCGACCTCGCTGCCGAGGCGGAGGGCATCACACGGTCCCTGGGCCTTCGCACGTCTGTTCCGGTAGTCCAGACCGATGTGGCGGCTGTCCCGATGACCTTCGGTATCTGGACCCCCATCGTCGTGCTTCCCGCCTCACTTCGAGGCGAAGAGCGCCGCCTCGCGCTCGCTCACGAACTCGTCCACGTTCACCGCCGCGACGCGCTCTCGGCAGCTCTGGAGGCCGTTGTCTCCGCCGTCTTCGGCTTCCACCCGGGCGTGCATCGTCTCGCCTCGCGATGCGAACTCCTCCGCGAGATGGCCTGCGATGCCACTCTGCTCTCGCGCCCCACCATCCGCCGCTCAGCCTACGCCGGGCTCATCTCCGCCTTCGCCCTTCCCGCCGATGCGCCACGGCTTCGTGCCGCCGTCGGGATGGCGGCGTCCCCGTCCCACGTCCACCAGCGACTCACTGCCATGACTGGTCCTCTTCCGCTCCTTCGCCGCTCCACCGCCCTCCTCGGATGGGCCCTCGCCGCGCTTGTGCTCACGAGCGCGAGCCTCGCCGTCACCGCTAGCCGAGCCCTCGCCCAGGAGAAGCGCGTCATCATTCGCAGCCTCGAACTGACGGAGAAGCCCGTCATCGTCGTGGATGGAGAGCGCCAGGACGACATCGAGACGATCAACGAACTGGATGTCCACTCCATCAACGTGGTGGAAGGCGAAGACGCTCAAAACCGCTTCGGCGAAGAGCGTGTCATCGAGGTCATCACCGAGGAAGAGGCGCAGGCGCGCGGCCTCCCCGAGAACGACGCCACCTTCGAGACCTTCTCGATCTCCTCCGACGGCTCGGAGGGAGCTGGATTTCGCTTCAACAGCTCCGGTCTTCGCATCTTCGATGCGACGAATGCTCTGTCCTCCGACTCTCTCGAAGTCATCCTCGAGCAGCTGAGCGGGGGCACCTCTCCGGTCCGCTTCCGGCTGCTCGACGACCTCGACGAGTCCGCGTTCGAGGTCCGGGAGGGCGAGAGTCCCATCCGCCTCCGCCTTCGCGAGATGATGGAAGACGAGAGCTTCCGTCTCCACGACGGAGACAGCCCCGCCGTCGCTCGCATCCAGGAGCGACTCCGGTCTCTGACGGAGGACGGCAATACGTTCGAAGTTCGCGGGCGTGTCATCGACTCGCTCCGCACGAGCGTCATCCGCCTGCGTGATGGAGAGCCCGGCGGCGTCTTCCGAGGCATTTTCAGCACGGGCCGCGTTGACGAAGACGGCGAGGTCGTGGCCGGACGCAGTCGCCTATCCTCTCTGTTCGGGATGGACGAGAGCTTCGACTTCTCCGACCTCCCAGGCGTCGATACGGGGGAGATCCAGAGCCTCCAGCTCACAAACGTCAACGGCGAGCGTCGCGTTGTGCTTCGCCTGAAGAACGGCGAGGTACGTGAGTACGATCTGAACGGCGGGACCTTCGAGGAGGTCCGCCTCGGTACCGAGGCGGACAAGGCGGGTGCGGTAGCGAGCACCCCGTTCGAGGGCGTCCGCGCTCAGCCCAACCCGGCCTCGGACCAGGTCTCCGTCGCCTTCCAGCTAGCAGAGGCCGCCGAGGTCCGCCTGCAGGTGTTCGACATCGAGGGCCGTCTCGTGACCGACCTCCAGCGCCGCGCCTCCGCCGGACGTCAGGCCCTGGAGGTCGACGTGTCCAACTTCGCGCCGGGCACCTACATCTACCGCCTCCGAGCACCGGGCGCCCCGGAGGCCAGCGGTCGATTCACGGTCGCGCGCTGACTCGAGCACGTCCGGCTTGGGTGCTGGGTGGAGCCCCGAGGCGGACGGTCGGCAGGGGGTGTCGCGAGTGCGAGTAGCTTCGCGGCATGCCCCTCTCCCGTATTTGTGTCTTCTGCGGCTCCCGCTCCGGCGTCCGCGATTCGTACGCGATCGCCGCCCGTGAGCTCGGGACCCTCCTGGCCGCGCGAGGCATCGGGCTCGTCACCGGAGGTGGAAAGGTGGGACTCATGGGCGTCGTAGCGAATGCGGCGCTGGACCAGGGTGGCGAGGCACACGGCGTGATCCCGCGCGCGTTGCTGGAGCGAGAGGTCGGGCACGAGGCGATGACGGAACTACACGTCGTCGAGACGATGCACCAGCGGAAGGCAACCATGGCCTCGCTCTCGGATGCGTTCATCGCGCTCCCCGGCGGCATCGGCACGATGGAAGAACTGTTCGAGGTCTGGACGTGGTCCGTGCTCGGCATCCACACCAAGCCCGTCGGGCTCCTGAACGTGGAGGGCTATTACGACGATCTCCTGCGCTTCCTGGACGGCGCCGTGAGCGAGGGGTTTTTCCATCCGTCTCACCGCGCTCGCCTCGTCAGCGCGACCACAGCCGAGGATCTCCTCGCCCGGCTGGAAGGCGGGAGCGCCGGATGACCCTGCCCGCCTCGGCCCCGAGGCCGACCCACCCGCCCCCATGCTCCTGACCCGTCGCGCGGCCTGGCTGCTCGCCCTCCCCGTGGCGCTCGTGCTCGTGGGGTACGTGCTCTGGCCGAACCTCTCCACCTTCCGCCTCGGGCTAGACGCCGAGGCCTTCGGGCAGCTCTTCGGATCGTGGCGGGCGGCGGGGACGCGGGCGCTGATCAACTCCGTCGGTGTCTCGCTCGCGACCGTCATCGGCTCAGGCGCGGTGGGCGTCGGGTTGGCATGGGCGCTGTACCGCGTGCGGCTGCCACTCTCGGGTATGCTTGCGGGCGCCGCCGCGCTCCCCCTCGCGCTGCCTCCGCTCGTGGGGGTGCTCGCGTTCTTGTTCCTCTACGGCGAGGGCGGGATGCTGCCGCGCGGCCTCCAGGCGCTCTTCGCGCTGGATGAGGCGCCGTTCGCCTTCGCGGGCCTGACGGCTGTCGTGGCCGTGCACGTCTACGTCTTCCAGGTCTACTTCTACCTCTTCGCGGGCGCCGCCCTCCGCGATCTGGACGGTTCCTTGCTCGATGCGAGTGCGGACCTCGGTGCGAGCGGCCTGCAGACGTTCCGTGCGGTCGTTCTGCCGCATTTGCGGCCGTCCCTCGTGGGCGCGAGCCTGCTCGTCTTCATGCTCTCGATGGCGAGCTTCACCGCGCCGCTGCTCTTCGCCGAGGCCGAGCCCTTCCTCACGACACAGATCTACCAACTCAAGCTCAACGGCGCCCTGGACCGCGCCGCGACCGTCTCGGTCGTCCTGACGGGCATCTGTCTGCTGTTCCTGTTTCTCGCGGAACGAGGAGGCGCCACTCGGGCCGTCGGGAGCGCGAAGGGCGTGGGCCGAGCGCCGAGGCCGCTCGCCAGTCCGGCAGCTCGGATCGGCGCGGGTCTCGGCGTCGGGCTGGCACTCATCGTGCTACTTCTGCCCATCGCGACGGTCGTGCTCCTCTCGTTCGTGCGCGAGGGCTCCTGGACCATCCAGGCCTTCCCGACCGAGTTCACGCTCGACAACTACATCGCGCTCGCGGCCGACCCCAACGTGGCGGCGCCAATCCGCAACTCCCTCTGGATGGCCGGGCTGGCGACACTCGCCAACGTCATCTTCGGCGTCGGGGCGGCGTTGGTCATCACAGGGCGCGAGGTCATCGGGCGCGGCGCGATCCGGGCGCTCTCGCTGCTCCCCTTCGCCGTGCCCGGGACCGTCATCGCGCTCGGCCTCATCGTGCAGTTCGACGAGCCCTCGCTCCTCGCGGGGGGCGCGGTGCTCGTCGGGACGGTCTGGATTCTACCGCTGGCCTACTTCGTGCGAAACGTGCCGTTGGTGGTCCGCAGCGCGCAGGCCTCGCTGGAAGGCTTCGACGCGCGCCTCGTAGAAGCGTCCGCAGACCTCGGCGCTGGGGCCTGGACCACGTTTCGGCGCGTCGTCTGGCCCGCTATCCTGCCGGGCGTGGTGGCGGGGGCGCTGCTGACCCTCGTGACGGCACTCGGCGAGTTCGTCGCGAGCATTCTGCTCTACGTCTACAGCAATCGGCCCATCGCGGTGGAAGTCTTCAGCCAGCTTCGCGAGTACGACCTCGGCGCGGCCTCGGCGTACAGCGTGCTGCTCATGGCGCTCGTGGCCGTGGCGGTCGGCCTGGCGCGATGGGCGGGCGGGCGCAGGTAGGATTCTGAGGCGCCTCCCCTCCCACTCTGCCCGCCTCGGTGCCGAGGCGGAGGGGGCCAGGGCTGCCGTCTTCAGCGCGGCGTCTCTTCCGCCCTTTGCGTTCGCTCTTCTGCGTCCCGCATTCAGCCCCTTCCTCACGGATGGACAGGGCACACCCGAGTACCTTCGGCCCTTTGACTCCCGACCCCCGCGCTTCCTCGCGCGACCCGACCCCCACCTCATGGACAAGCTCGTCATCCAGGGCGGACGCCCGCTCACCGGCCGCATCACCGTCGGCGGAAGCAAGAACACCACCCTGCCGCTCATGGCCGCCGCGCTCCTCGCGGACGGCGCCTCGACGATCCACAACGTCCCGGTCCTCCAGGACGTGTTCACGTTCTCCAACGTGCTCCGCGTCACCGGCGCCCGCGTCACCTACACCCCGGACGACGACCCCAACTCGCCCGACTCGATGATCATCGACGCGCGGGACATCCACCACCTGGAGGCTCCGTACGACCTCGTCAAGAAGATGCGGGCGTCGTTCTACATGCTCGGCGCACTGCTGGGCCGCGCTGGGAAAGCGAAGGTCTCGCTGCCGGGCGGCTGCGCGTGGGGACCGCGTCCGGTGGACCTCCACCTGAAGGGCATCGAGGCCCTGGGCGCGACGATCACTGAGGAAGGCGGCTACATCATCGCCGAGGCGCCCGAGGGCGGCCTTCCAGGCGGGCGCTTCCGCATGGAGCCCTCCAGCGTCGGTGCGACGGTCAACATCCTGCTCGCGGCCGTCACGGCCAACGGCGAGAGCGTCATCGAGAACGCCGCCGCCGAGCCGGACGTGGTCGTCTTCGGGACCATGCTCCAGGAGATGGGCGCGACCATCGACGGCCTCGGCACGAGCACGCTGACCATCCAGGGCGTCGACAAGCTGAATCCCGTGGAGTTCTCGAACTGCCCGGACCGCATCGAGCTCGGCACCTACATGATCGCTGCTGCCATCGCGACCCCCGTCGGAGAATCCTTCCGCATCGAGGGCACCAACGCCGACCATCTCGGCGAGGACTTCCGCCAGCGCTTCGAGGAGACCGGCGTTCCGGTGACGTACGGCGACGGCTGGATCGAGGTCGAGGGCGTGGAGACGATCCAGCCGGTGAACGTCGTGACGGCTCCCTACCCCGGCTTCCCGACCGACCTTCAGGCCCAGTGGACGGTCCTCATGTCCCAGGCCGACGGCCCGAGCACGGTCCGCGAGACGGTCTACACCGACCGTTTCAAGCACGTCCCGGAGCTTCGCCGTCTCGGCGCCAAAATGCGCGTCGAGGGCGACTCGGTCCACATCGAGGGCAAGAACGACACGCCACTCTCCGGCGCGATGGTGATGAGCACCGACCTTCGCGCGAGCGTCTCGCTGGTACTCGCCGGGATGGTCGCTGAAGGCCGCACCGACGTTCTTCGTGTGTATCACCTCGACCGGGGCTACGAGAAGCTGGAGACCAAGCTCCAGCGCGCCGGTATCGACATCGAGCGCGAGCAATACGACCAGAACCACCCCGAGGGCGATGCATGAGGGGAACCGGCGCGATGACCTGCCCTTCCTTCGCGCCACTCGTCTCCCCTGACCCTGCCCGCCTCGACACTCCCGTGGACGCCCCGAGGCGGGCAGACCCGGGCGCCGCGAGGTGCCCTTTGGCTGCGTACGAGGCAGCGTAGATTGAACCACCCCACCCGGCCCCCGGCCCGCGCCTCCCGCACGTTCGAGACGGACCTCCGCTTCCCGCCCGATGCTTCCGTTCCCGTCCGTGCGTCTGCACCCCGTCCTCGCCACACTCGTGGTGCTCTTCTGCACCGCGTCCGCCAGTGCCCAGGATAGCCGCGACACATCCTTCGACCTGACGCGCCTCAACGCCTCGCCCCGGTCCGCCGCGCTCGCCGGTGCCGCGACGGCACTCCCCGACGAGGACCCGTCTGCACTGTTCGCGAACCCGGCGCTCCTCTCGTCTGAGACCGAGGGTCAGCTCTCCCTGAGCTACCTCAACCATCTCAGCGGCATTAACGCCGGTTTCGCGTCCTACGCGCGCGATGTGAAGGGCATCGGTCGTCTCGCGGTGGGTCTGCGCTACCTGTCCTACGGCGAGTTCGACCGCACGACGGCGGACGGCACCACGGAAGGCACGTTCGGCGCGAGTGAGGCCGCCGTCACCCTCGGCTACGCGCACGATCTGACCGACCGCCTCCGCCTCGGCGGCTCCGCCCACGCCCTCTTCGAGTCCGTGGACGACGCTAGTGGCAGCGCGCTTATGGCGGACGCGGGCGTCGCGTACGACATCCCGAGCCAGCTTCTCACGCTCTCTGCTTCGGTCCACGGCATCGGCGCCGTCACCTCGTCACTGGGCACGGACGACGCCCGGCTTCCGGTGGATGTCCGCGTCGGCATCGCGAAGCGACTCCAGTATCTCCCGCTGACGGTCTCCATCACCGGCTACGAACTCCAGCGCTACGACAACGCCGAGGGCGGCTCTGCACTGGACGAAGCGCTCCGGCACGTCTCAGCGGGCGGTGAGCTCCAACTCGGCAAAGCCCTGGCTCTCCGCCTCGGCTACGACCCCGGCCGGGCGGAGGATCTCCGCACTGGCGGGCGTCTCGATCTCGCGGGCCTCAACGCCGGGTTCGGGATCAGCACGCGTCGCGTCACTGTGGACTACGCGCGCACCGGCTGGGGCGAGTTCGGGGGTCTGCACCAGTTCGGCGTCCGGTTCGGGATGTAGACAGGTTCCGGGAAGCCCCCCTTCCAGGTAGGTCCGCCTCGGGACCGAGGCGGACAGACCCGGCAGTTGACGGCACCCTTGAAGCAGGCGCCCGCTCCGTCACGAAGCACGCGTCATCCCCTACATCTCCTCCGGGGCAGTGATGCCGAGGATCTCTAAGCCATTGCCGACCACCGTCTTCGCCGCCGTAGCGAGCGCCAGGCGGGCGGCTCCGATGGACTCCTCCTCGCCGAGGATCCGGCAGTCGCGGTAGAACTGGCTGAACTGGCTCGCGACCTCGCGGAGGCACGTCGCGAGCTTATGCGGGCCCATCGCCTCGGCGGCTCCGCGCACCTCGTCGGGGAAGCGGAGCAGTTCCTTGATGAGGTCCACCGCACTCTCGTGGGTGAGGAGCGAGAGGTCGGCGCCCTCGGCAGAGAGGCCCGCCTCGGCAGCCTTGCGGAGGATGCTCGCGATGCGCGCGTGCGCGAACTGGAGGTAGAAGACCGGGTTCTTCTCGCTGGCCTCCGTCACCTCGTCGAGGTCGAACTCCAGGTGCGTGCCGGGTGCGCGCATGAGGAAAAAGAACCGCACGATGTCGGCTCCGGCGTCCTCGCTGGGCGCCTTGCGCTCCACGTACCAGTCCTCGTCGGCGTTTTCAGTGTGCTCGGCGGTCTTCCGCGCGATGGCGGCGTTGATCTCGTCCATGAGCTCGTCCAGCGTCACGTAGGTCGCCTTCCGGGTGCTCATCTTGACCGGCTGGCCGCTGCGGACGAGCGTCACGAACTGGTACACCAGCACCTCGATCTTGTCCGCCGCTTCGTCTCCTGCGAGGACGCGCACCGCGCGCACTACGTCCGGGTAGGTCGCGATGTGATCCGCGCCGAAGACATCCACGATGCGGTCGAAGCCTCGGTTCAGCTTGTCCAAGTGGTACGCGATGTCTGGCAAGCGGTAGGTCGGCTCGCCAGTCGTCTTCACGAGGACGGTGTCTTGCGCTTTCGTCTCACCATCGCGCGTGACGGTCTTGCCCAACTTGCCGGTCGCGAACCACGTCGCGCCGTCTTTCTCATACGCGAGATCCTGCTCCCTGAGGCGCTCCACCACGTCCCAGACCGCGTTCGTCTCGTAGACCGTCCGCTCGTTAAAGAAGCCGTCCATCTGGACGCCCATCCGCTTCAACGTGGCCTCGATCTCCGCGAAGACGGCCGTTTCGGCAGCCTCGGTGAACGGCCGCTCGCTCTCCGCCTCTAGGAGGGCCTCGCCGTGGTCCTCCACCAGCTGCCGCGCCACGTCGGCGACATACTCGCCCCGGTAGCCATCGTCCGGGAATCCGGCGGGCACGACGGTGCCGTCCTCCAACTCGCGCTGCGGTATCTCGGGGTTGAGCGCCTGCTCGTAGCGCGCCCTCACGCTCTCGCCGAGAACGCGCATCTGCCGCCCGGCATCGTTGAAGTAGTACTCGCGCGTGACGCCGTAGCCCGTCCACTCCAGCAGCGTCGCGATGGTGTCTCCGAGGACCGCGTTGCGCCCGTGGCCGACCGTCAGCGGACCCGTCGGGTTGGCCGAGACGAACTCCACGATGGCCGTCTTGCCCTCACCGTCCGTCGTGCGGCCGAACCGCTCGCCCTGGCCGAGGAGATCTGCGAGCGCATCCGTCAGATACTCCTTCGCGAGGCGGATGTTGATGAACCCCGGCCCCGCCACCTCCACGGCTTCGACTCCCTCCGCCTCGGTGCCGAGGTGGGCAGAGACGGTCTCCGCGATCTGACGCGGCGCGCGGCGCAGCGGACGCGCGAGCTGCATCGCGACGTTGGTCGCAAGATCGCCGTGCTCGGGGTTGTTGGGCGTCTGGAACTCGACCGGGACGGCGTGCGGGTCGAAGTCAGCGGGCAGGTCCGGGAGCCCAGCGAGGGCGTCACGGATGAGGTGGGTGAGAGTCTCCTCCATCGTGGGAATCGGTGGGCGGGCGCGCAAGCTACCGAGCCCGGCGCGCCGTCTCCTGTCCGGTCTCTTCACCTCGCGGACGCCTCCGCGCGACGCCCGAGGCGGATGAATCCAACTATGTGCGCGGCGGTACGCCTCCCGCATCGCGGACACCCATGCGCTTCTTGCTTCTCGCCCTGCTTCCCCTGCTCGCCGCCTGCGGCTCCTCACCCGCGCCCTACATCGCGCCGCCGCTGCCCCCCGCTGCTGTGCCCGCTGTGGTGGATCCGTCCGGCGTCCGCTCTGCATTGCTCCCCTCGCGGGATGTCGTGCTGGAGGACATCTCCATCGTGGGACGGTGGGAGGCGGTCTCCGTCGTGGACGACCCCGACGCCACAGAAGACCTGCAGACCGGCATCCTCGCGAAGACCCTCATCATCAACCCGACGGGCCAGGCGATCCTGCGCGGCTGGGACCAGCGCGAGGCCGGAGGCCAGGAGGCCTCGTTCTCCGGTCAGATCACAGGCGCCTCCCTCCGCATCGGGGAGTTGCCGGGCGCAGCCACGCTCTACCTCTCGGACGACCACCTGCTCGTGACTGACCCCAGCGGTACGACGACGGTGTACGACTGGCGAGGCCGGTAGGGCGTCATTGCGTTCGGTAAACCGCGAACTCCTCTTGCCGCGCGTGGAAAGCGAGCGCGAGGGCGAGCATCGTCGAGTTGGCGAGCAGAGCGGAGCCGCCGTAGCTCACGAACGGAAGCGGGATCCCGATCACCGGCATCAGCCCGATGGTCATGCCGACGTTGACGAGCAGGTGCGTCAGGAAAATGCCCGTCACGCCTGCCGCGAAGAGCTTCGGCGCCGCACTACCCGCGCTCACACCGAGGCTGGAGAGGCGGATCAGCAGAAACGCGAAGAGAAGCAGCACCGGTAGCGTCCCACGGATGAAGCCCAGTTCCTCGCCGATGATGGTGAACACGAAGTCCGTGGACTGCTCCGGGATGTAGGCGAGCTGCGTCTGGGTGCCTTCCATAAAGCCCTTCCCGAAGAACCCGCCCGAGCCGATGGCGGCCTTCGATTGAATGACGTGGTAGCCCGCCGTATCGGCGTATTGCTCAGGGTCCGTGAACGCCACGATGCGGCCGATCTGGTGCGGCTGGAGCACGGAGAAGAGGAAGAACCGCGCCGCGACCCCGATCCCTGCCGTCGTCGCGAAGATCAGGCCCGTCGCCAGCTTCGAACGGGTCCAGAGCGAGTAGCCGATGGTGGCGAGCAGAACGAAGATCGCGAGGTAGAGCGGGTTGATGATCGCGAGGTATCCGGCGATGCCTGCCGCCGCCCCGAGCCCGACTACCCAGAGCGGCACCAGCCCGCTCCAGTACAGCAGGAAGTAGCCCATCGCGAGGAAGACCAGCCCCGTCCCGGTGTCGTTCTGCATCACGACGAGACCGCACGGCACGAGCACCAGGAGCGACAGTCCTCCGAGGGCGACGAGGTAGCCCGCGTTCCACCCGATCTGCACACTCCGCACGCCCCGGCTGCTCAAAAAGGCCGTCGCCGCGAGAACCGTCCCCACCTTCGCGAGCTCCGCCACCTGAAGCGAGGCGGGGCCAATCTGGAGCCAACTCTTCGCGCCGTTGATCTCGCGTCCGAACACCAGCGCGGCCACGAGCAACCCGAGGCAGGCCACGTACGCCACAGGCGCGAGACGGAGCAACAGCCTCGCCTTGAAGGAGAAGATGATCCCCATCGCGACGAGAGACACGACGGCCCACATCGCCTGCTTGTTCGCGTTGTCCTTCACGGAGTCCAGCAAGAACTCGCGGGCCGGACCGTGGGTGGAACTCCAGATGGCCGCGATGCCGAAGCCGACCAGGCACGCCCACGCGAGCAGGGACGGGGTGTCGAGCCGTTTGTACCAGGGGATCATGATGGACTGGGGAGGCCCGCCTCGTGACCGAGGCGGGGGAAGCCACCGCTAGATGCGGCCGACGGACCGGAAGGATTGAACAGAGCGAATCATGCCGATCCGCTCAGGCGCGATCTCTCCTCGGAAGTACTGCTCGATCATCAGGCTGGAGATGGGCGCGGCAGTCTGGCTCCCGTAGCCCGCGTTCTCCACGATCACGCCGACCGCCACCTGCGGATCGTCGTACGGCGCGAAGGCGATGAACACGGCGTGATCCTTTCCGCGAGGGTTCTGAGAGGTGCCGGTTTTGCCCGCGATGGGGATCTCCGGGAAGCGACCGTCTCGCGAGGCGAAGATCTGGCTCCGCCGAGCCGTGCCATCGGTCGCCACGAGGCGCATGCCCTCGCGCACGACCTGGAGGTTGCGCGGCTCCATCGGGATGCTCCGGGCGCGCGGATGCTGCGGCTCGCGGGCCTCGCCCGTCGCGGGGTCGATCTGGCGCTTGACGAGGTGCGGCGTCACGAGCGTCCCCCCGTTGGCGACGGCAGCGGTGTAGCGCGCGAGTTGGAGCGGATGCGCGCCCATGTTGCCCTGCCCGATCCCGAGGTTGACGGTGAACCCTGGTCCCCAGCCGCCCTTGCCCCAGCGCTGATCGAAATACGAGGAGTCCGGGATGAGACCCGGCGACTGGTCCGGGAGATCGAGTGGTGCGAGGGTTCCAAAGCCGAAGCGGTTGGCCCACCCCCCCCATGTGTCCAGGTCCATTCTCTTCGGTCCGTCCGGCGTCTCGAACGTGTCGTTCATCAAGCGGAAGAAGAACGTGTTGCAGGAGACCTGGATCGCGCGGCGGACGGAGATGCGACCGTGGGCGCCTCCGTGGCAGCGGAAGAACCGGCCGAGCATGTAGCCACCCGGGCAGTACAGTTCGGTGTCCTCCTCGATCATCCCTTCCTCCAACGCCACCGCCGACATGAACGGCTTCCACGTTGACCCCGGGGGCAATTGCGACGCCTGCGTCGCGCGGTTAAACATCGGCTTCTCCTCGTTGCGCTGGAGGTAGTCCACCTGCGCCTGTGTCATCCGTCCAGCCGGGATGGACGGGTCGTAGTCCGGTGCACTGACCATCGAGATGATGCCGCCCGTGTTGACATCGATCATGACAGCACCCCCGCGCTTGTTGACGAACAGGGATTCCGCGAGGGCCTGCACACGCGAGTCGATCGTCAACTCCAATCCGACACCGCTCTCTGGCTCCACATCTTCTGCGCCTCCCTCGTACGCCTGCACCTCCATTCCGTGCACGTTGACGAGCTTGAATTCACGGCCCACACGCCCGCGCAGCACCGGCTCGTACTCCGCCTCCACGCCCGTGATGCCGACCATGTCGCCGAGGCGGTAGCCCTGCTCTCGTTTCTCCGCTAGTCCCTCTGCGCTGATCTCCTTCACGTAGCCGAGAACATGGCTCAGCCGCGCCTCGGAGTGATAGCGGCGCTTCTGGTCCTCGCGAAAGCCAATCCCTGGCAACCGGTATTGGTTCTCCTTCAAGCGCGCGAAGGCGAAGAACGGCACGTCTTCGAGCAGGACAGCGGTCTGGTACCCGCTGCGAGCGACGATCTCGTCGTAGCGTGCCTGGAGACGATCCAGTGGGATGCCTGCTAGCTCCGAGATCAGTGCGAGGCGGGACGGATCGAAATAACGCGCCGAGACTGTGACGGCGAGCGTCGTCTCGTTGTCGACGAGCAGGATGCCGTTGCGGTCGTAGACGTAGCCGCGAGCCGGGCGGATGATGTTCTGCTCGATGGCGTTGCCCTCGGCCGCCTCGGCGTACTGGTCGACGTCCACGAGCTGCATCTGGACGAGCCGCCCACCGAGGAAGGCGACCAAGGCGAGCACGGCGACAGTGAAGATGCGGAAGCGAAGACGAGTCTCTTCGTGGGAGGTCGAGGCGACGACGGACATGGCACACCGGGAGCGTGGGACCCCAACGCTGCGACCGAACCCTTCGTTCACCGCGCGACCCCACGAGGGAAGTTCGCTCATCTGCTGACCGAGCGCTGCGAACGGTTGATCTTCTCCTCTGAGCCGCCGACGAATTCCATTCGCTACCCGTTTTCGTTGGGTAGCAAGTTGGAGCGTCCATCTTCCGTCCGTCCAAGACAGAGGCCGCTCTTCTGGCACGCCCGACTGGTCATTCGCGCTCGCTTGGGGTATTACCCAGTCCCCACGGCATCGGTGACGGCCCTGGGACGTTCCCGACACACACTGGCTATACCACCACCGCAGAACCACCCCCGACCCATCGGGTACACTGCCGTCCACCAGGGCACAACGGCGTCCCTCCTGTAACCTCGCCGCCCGCCCGCTCGGCTCTGCCGAGAGTCCACGCCCGCCTCCATATGTCGCGCCCCGTCCTCCTTTCCTTCGTCGCCGTGATGGTGGCGGCCCTCCTGGCGCCGATCCCGGCCAGCGCTCAGTACTTCGGCCGCAACAAAGTCCGCTACGACGACTTCGACTTCCGAATCCTGGAGACTCAGCACTTCGACCTCTACTACTACGAGGGCATGGAGACTGCTGCTCAGGATGCGGGCCGCATGGCTGAACGGTGGTATGAGCGTCTCTCCAGCATTCTCGATCACGAGTTCGACGAGCGCAAGTCCATCATCCTCTACGCCGACGATGCGGACTTTCGTCAAACCAACATCGTCAACGTCGGGGAAGGCACGCAGGGTGTCACCGAGGGACTCCGTCAACGCGTGATTCTCCCGATGGCCGGCACGTACGCCGAGACGAATCACGTGCTCGGCCACGAGCTGATCCACCAGTTCCAGTACGACATCGCGCAGCGGAACGGGACATTCCAGCAGTTCATCCGCATGCCGCTCTTTGTCATCGAGGGCATGGCGGAGTACTACACCGTCGGGCGCGAGGACGCGCTGACCTCCATGTGGGCGCGCGACGCCATCCTGCGGGATGACTTCCCAACGATCCAGGACCTCCAAGCGAACCCGCGGTACAACGAGTACCAATACGGACAGGTCTTCTGGGCCTTCATCGCGGGCACCTACGGCGACGAGGCGGGCGTGCGGATGTTCAAGCAGGCCATGACGATGCCACTGGACTCGGCGCTCGTGAATGTCACGGGTCTCTCGCCAGACAGTCTCTCATCGAAGTGGATCGCGTCGCTGCGCGAGCACCTCGTGCCCCACGCCGAGGGACGCGCCGTTCCGCGTCCCGAGATGACCGATGATGTGCGCGAGCGAATCGCACGCTACGAGCGTCGCGTCGCGGACGACCGCGCTCGCGGCCGGGACACGCGTATTCCACGTCCGCCCGGGATCGCCTACCCGGACTCCTTCCCGCAGATCACGGCAGAACGTCTGCTCGCACGAGAACGAGGGAGCGGTAACATCGCCATCGCGCCGCAGCTCTCGCCAGACGGCCGCAACATCGCCTTCCTCTCCGAGAAGGACCTCTTCGGGATCGACATCTTCCTCGCCAATGCGGAGAACGGGGAGATCATCGCCAAGCTCGAGGAAGTCGGCACGGACCCCCACTTTGACGCCATCCGGTTCATCGAAAGCGCCGGAACGTGGAGCCCGAGCGGCAACCAGTTTGCCTACGTCGTCTTTGCGGGCGGTGACAACGAGATCGCCATTCTCGATGTGGACCGGCGCGACGTGGTGCGGCGCATCACGGTGCGTGGGGTCGGAGCGATCAAGGACCCAGCCTGGAGCCCGGACGGAACGCAGATCGCGTTCTCTGGCGTCGCTGGGGGGCTCACAGACCTATACACCGTAGACCTCGCCTCGGGTGAGGTGCGCCAGCTCACCAGCGACCGCTTCACGGATCTCCAGGCGAACTGGCACCCCGACGGTCGCCGCCTCGTGTTCATCTCCGACCGTGGCCCCGGCACCAGTTTCGAGCGCCTGACCTTCTCGCCTGTCCGTCTCTCCATCCTGGATACACAGACCGGCGAAGTGGAGATCGTCAACCCGTTCCCGGGCCGGAAGCACATCAACCCGGTCTGGAGCCGCGACGGCGAGAGCCTCTACTTCATCTCGGACCGAGGAGGCTTCAACGACGTGTACCGCCTCGTGCCCGAGACGGGCGACCTCTTCCAAGTCACCAACCTGGCGACTGGCGTAGCGGGAATCGCGGAACACTCGCCTGCTCTCTCCATCGCGCGGCAGACCGGTGCGTTGGCCTATTCCGTCTTCGAGGCGCAGCGATACTCGGTGTACCGCATGCCGGAGGACGAGGCACAGGGCACGCCCGTCGAGCCCCTCCTCGCGCGTGTCGAGGCGGACGTACTGCCACCCGGTGACGCTCTCGGGCGGAGCACCGTGGAAGGCTACCTCGCGGATTCGCAGTCCGGCCTGCCCGAAGCCGAGCCGTTCGACACGCGCGGCTACCGGGCGAAGCTCTCTCTCGACTACGTCTCTCAGCCGCAGGTCGGCGTCGGGGTCGGCGGCGGTGGGCTCTACGGGTCCGGCTTCGGCATCGCAGGTGGCATCCAGTTCCTCTTCTCGGACCAGCTCTCCGACAACGTTCTCGGCGTGTCGGTCTCCGCGAACGGGTCGCTTCAGGATGTCGGCGGACAGGCCCTTTACATCAACCGGGGCAACCGCCTGACCTACGGTGCACTCCTCGGTCAGGTGCCGTTCCTACAGGTCTTCGTGGACTGTGCTCCGGACAACCTCGGCGGCTGCCCCACGAACGACAGCCCCGACGGCTACTTCGCGCGGTACTACTACCGGACGTACTTCACGCAGGCCCAGGCACTTTCTGCCTACCCGTTGAACCAGAGCCAGCGCTTCGAAGCGCAGGGCGGCTACACCCGTATCGGCTACGACCTGGAAGTGGACCGCGTGGTCTCTCTTCGCGAGGACGCCAACGGCGAGCGCCTCCCCTGCAACCAGTTCGGCACTGGCGAACCCTGTGTGTTTACCGGCCGGGAGCCCGTCGAGGGCTTCGATCCAGACGCCCTCAACCTGTTCCAGTTCGGCGGCGCCTTCGTAGGAGACTACTCGTACTTCGGGTTCACCTCGCCCATCCGTGGCACGCGCTACCGCTTCGGCGTTGAGGGCACGGCGGGCAGCCTCAACTTCGCCTCCGTCACGGCGGACGCACGGACCTACCGCTACGTTCGTCCGAGCATCTTCCCAGATCGCGTTCCCGTGACCCTCGCTGTGCGGGGTCTCCATTTCGGACGGTACGGCGGAGACGATGCCACGTCAGGTCGTCTCCAGCCGATCTACCTCGGGTTCGGGACGCTCGTCCGTGGCTACTCTTTCCAGTCGTTCACCCAGCAGAGCTTCGCTGAGATCGACAACCGTCTCTTCGGCAACAAGGTGGCCGTCGCCAGCGTGGAGGCCCGAATCCCGCTGCTCGGCATCCCGCAGCTAGGCGCCATCAACTTCCCGTACCTCCCGACGGAGTTGACTGTCTTCGCGGATGCAGGCATGGCCTGGGGCACCATCCAGGAGTTCCGCTTCTTCGACACGAACGGCACGGCGATAGACGGATCCATCGGCACGCCGTTCTCAGAGCAGCGGCCGATCTACTCCATCGGCTCGTCGCTGCGGATGAACGTCCTCGGAGCGATCATTCTGGAGCCGTACGTCGCCGTCCCATTCTCGCGAAGCGACCGGAGCTACGTGTTCGGCCTCAACTTCGCGCCGGGCTGGTAGCCCACCCCGCCCGCCTCGGTACCGCCACGAGCACACCGAGGCGGGCACTCTGGGCAGAGCGCCACGGAGATTTCAGAGCATGCCACGATGGAGGGGAGTAGGCTGCAGGGCCACTCCCCTCCTCGCATGTACCGCCTGCTCCGCCCCCTCCTCTTTCAGTTGGATGCCGAGCAGGCCCACGGCCTCGGGATGGGCGCAGTGAAACTGGGGGGCATCGCGCCCGGGGCCGTTCGAGCCCTCTACGGCTGGCGTGACGACCGACTCTCCCAGACCCTCTGGGGGCTTCGGTTCCATGCTCCTCTAGGTCTCGCGGCCGGGTTCGACAAGAACGCCGCCGGACCCGGACTCTGGCCAGCCCTCGGGTTCGGGTTCGCCGAGGTCGGCTCGGTGACGGCCCGTGCCAGCTCGGGAAACCCGAGACCTCGCGCCTTCCGCCTGCCAGAGGATCGCGCGCTCATCAACCGGATGGGCCTCAACAACGACGGGGCCGAAGCCGTGGCAGATCGACTCGCGAGAGCCGACCGTCCATCCGAGTTCGTGCTCGCCGTCAACGTCGCGAAGACGCACGACCCTGACATCCTGGGCGATGCCGGAATCGAGGACTTCCAGACCTCGGTGCGGCACCTCTTGCCCCACGCCGACTTGCTCGTGTTGAACGTCTCGTGCCCCAACACGGCGGAGGGGAAGACGTTCGAGGACCCCGCCGCACTCGATGCGCTCCTAACAGCGGTCATGGACGAGCGCGCCCGTCAGTCTAGCCGCGTGCCGGTGCTCGTCAAGCTCTCCCCGCCCGCCTCGGCAGGGCTAGACACCGGGGCCGTGGACGAGTCTGTCGCGGTCTGTCTCCGTCACGGCGTGGAGGGCTTCGTCGCGACGAACACCGCCTCGGACCGGGACGGCCTCGCGACGCCTGCGAAACGCCTCGCAGAGATCGGAAACGGCGGTCTCTCGGGCGCCCCGCTCGCCGCTCGCGCGGATGCACTCGTACGCCACTTGTACCGCCGGACGGACGGCGCAGTCCCCCTCATCGGCGTCGGCGGCATCGACTCGCCCGAGGCCGCGTACCGGCGTATCCGGTTGGGCGCCAGTCTCTTGGAGGTCTACACCGGGCTCGTCTACGAAGGCCCCGGGCTCGTGCGGCGCATTCATAAGGGCCTCGTGCGCCTGCTCGACCGCGACGGCCTCGGCAGCCTCACCGAGGCAGTCGGGCTGGACGCGTAACGGTCAGAGCGTGAGGTCAGCCGTTCGGCCCCGGCGGTAGCGGCCGGGCAGGTCCACGGGCAACCGGCCGGGTGCGGCCTGGCGTCCGAGGAGCACGTCGGCGACGGCGCTGGCCGTGCGCGGGATGCCGTCGTACGCCATCAGGAGACCCGCGGAGCCGTTGAGATCCAGCGCGGCGTACGGGTTGCCGAAGAGGACCACGACCGCAGGTGTCCCACGCGAGAGGATCGCGTCCACCACACGCGCCTGGTCCTGCGTGAGCGTCGGCCGCTCAGCGGGGGCCACCTGAAGATGCACGCCGATCACGACGGCATCGAGGCCTTCCACGCGGCTGGCAGCATTCGTCGTCGGCGCGATAGGCAGCACGTTCACGCCTCCCGCACGGAGATCGCGCTCCAGTTGGGAGGTTGCGCGTCGTGCGTCGAAGTTGGCGAGTTGGACGAGCGCAACGCGAGCGTCGGGCTGCAAGGGGAGCGGTCCTGGCTCCACGACGGTCACGGACGCACGGGCGACCGCCTCGGAGACCCGCTCACCGTTGGGTTGCGCGAGGATCCGCTCCAGCCGCTCCACACGCCCGAGGCGGGCCCGGTGGAGCCCGAGGAGCGCCTTGTGCGTCAGAATGCGGTGCACGCTCCGGTCGATCCTCGCACGGGTCAGCCGCCCGTCCTCGACGGCCTGACGGATCACCTCCTTCGCCGCGACGGGATCGTAGGTGTTCAGCACGATGTCTGCGCCCGCGAGGATCGGCTGGAGGATGCGATCTTCGAACTCGTATCGCGAGGTGAGCGCGCCCATGTGAATGGCATCGGTCATGACGAGGCCACGGAAGCCGAGGCTATCGCGCAAGACATCCGCGAGGGCGCGACGGCTGAACGTCGCAGGGGTCGCCTCGCGGTCCAGCGCACGCATCCAGAGGTGCGCGGTCATGACCACACCTGGGCGCTCCGCCAGTGCCGAGCGGTACGGCCCCAACTCGGTCAGGGAGAGATCGCCCCACTCGCCTGGAACCGCATCGAAGGCGAGGTGGGTGTCCGTTCCCGTGTTGCCATGGCCCGGGAAGTGCTTGAGGGTGGCGTGGACTCCTCGCGCCTGCGCGCCGCGCACGAAGGCCGCCGCCATCCGCCCCACCGCGCGCGGGTCGTCACCGTACGAGCGCGTGTTGATGATCGGGTTGCGCGGGTTGTTGTTCACGTCCGCCACCGGCGCGAGGAGCACGTTGACACCCATCGCGCGCGCCTCGATGGCGGAGACGGCCCCGGCCGCCTCGGCGAGGAGCGGGTCGCCCGCGGCTCCGAAGGCCATCGCAGCGGGAAGCTCTGTGAGCGTAGTACCGGGCTGTCCGGGTCCCCACTCGTAGTCGGCGGTGAAGAAGAGCGGGACCTTCGCGCTCTGGTGGAGAAGATTGGTGGAGCGCAGGATCTCGCGCGGCGGCATCCGGCGCGGCACGTGGAAGCCTCCCACCCCCCAGTCCTCGGCCACTTGCACGAGGCTGCTCGCGCCGTTCAGAAAGCGCGGGTTGAGGTCCACGACGAGCAACTGACCGATGGCCTCGTCGAGGGAGAGGGTCGCGAGGACGGAGTCGGCCCAGATCTCGGCCTCGGAGAGCGGGACGGGCGGCATCTCCGCTCCGAGGGCACCGTAGGGCTCCAACAGCCCATCGAGGCGGGAACGGTCGGCGGCGGTCTCCGGGACGACCCGGTCCGCCTCGGGGCTTGCCTCAGCCTCACGCTCTGCAGAGCATCCGCCGACGACCACGAGGGTCGCCAACGTGAGGGAGACGAGGCGTGGAGAGAGTCGGAGCATGAGGCGGAGCGTCGGGAGGCGGGGTAGGTTGCACGCGCGTCCCGCCCGGGACCGGCGCCCTTCAACGGCCGTGCCATCGGCTCTCCACCGACGATCAGTTCCGTATGATAGACCGTCTTCGCCGCGAGGCGCAAACGCTCCTCGCCGCGCTCAAGCGGCTCACGCCTGCCCAGAGACAGGCCGGGATCGTGATGATCGCGGCCACGCTCCTGGTGCTCTTGCAACTCCAGATCGGCGGACGGCGGTTTTATCAGATCACGCTCGATAACATCCTCGGCTTCGAAGACCCGCGCCTCGGCGCATGGGCGTGGTGGTTCGGGATGCAGGGCATAACGGGCTTCGTGATTCCGGTTCTGATCCTGCTCGTCGCGTTCCGGCTGAAGCCGAGCGAGGCGGGCCTCGGCCTCGGTGATTGGAAGCTGGCGACGGTCCTCGCAGCGCTCTACGTGCCGCTCGTCGTCGTGGGCACGTGGGTGCTCTCCGACGGCGCAGAGTTTCAGCGTCAGTACCCGCATTATCTCGGTGCCCAGACCGACTGGGGCATCTTCTTTCTGTACGAAGGGCTCTTCCTCCTCTACTGGCTCGGCTGGGAATACCTCTGGCGCGGATTCGTGCTCTTCGGGACGGCACGCGCCGTCGGGCCCATCCTCGCCATCGTCATTCAGACCGTTCCCTTCGCGATCCTGCACGCGGACAAGCCCGTCGCGGAGGCGTACCTCTCCGTGCTAGGCGGTCTCGCGCTGGGCGCGCTCGTGTGGCGCTGTCGGAGCTTCTGGATCGCGGTACCCATCCACGCGGTGCAGATGCTCGCGCTGGACTTTTTCTGCTCACTCCGCGCGAGGACCGACGCGAGCGGCATCGGCCTCGACGCACTGATGGAAGCCCTCGGCGGGATCTAGAGCCCTCCATCACGCCTGGCTCCCTCCGCCTCGGTGCCGAGGCGGGGACGCCTGGCATCCCCGAAGGCTCGTCGCTACGTTCGTCCTTTCCTCTACCACCTCGCCATGCGCCGCGCCGCTCCCCTCCTGCCTGCCATTCTCGGGCTCCTCGTCCTCGCGCCGGGCTGCACCACCCTCCAGCAGCTCACCAACTTCGCCAACGTGGACTTCGACCTGGACCGCGTCGCCAACGGGCTCGTGGCGGGCGTGGACCTGGACAACTTGATGCAAACGCAGCGGATCGGCGTGGCCGATGGCGCGCGCATCACCGCCGCTGCCCTTCGCGGCGAGGTACCGCTGGAGTTCACGCTCTTCGTCGGCGCGGACAACCCGGAGGGCAACCCCGTCGCGCAGATCCTGGAGTTGGACTGGACGCTCTTCCTGGACGGCACGGAGACCGTCAGCGGCCTCTACAACGACGTGCGCCAGCTTCCGCCCGGCGAGCGCACGCTCCTGCCGGTCAAAATCGAACTCGACCTCGTCCGCTTCTTCGGCAACAACGCGGGCGATCTGATCGACCTCGTCGGCGACCTCGCGGGCGACGGCTCTCAGCCGACGATCCTCCGCCTGGAGGCCCAGCCGACGGTCCGCACCTCGCTCGGCCCCATCCGCTACCCGGGCACGATCTCCATCGAGTTCCCAGTCGGCCAGCAGGCGATGTGATCCACCCTGCCCGCCTCGGTGCCGAGGCGGGCAGAGTCGGCGGCTACACAAGCGCCTCCAGCTTCGTGAGGATCTCCTCCGAGTGGGCAGCAGTCTTCGGCCGCTTGAACACGTGGAGCACAGTGCCGTCTCGCGCGAGAAGGAAGGTGGTCCGCTTCACGCCGACGATGGTCTTGCCATAAAAACTTTTCTCGCCGTACACGCCGTACGCCTCCATGATCTCGCGGTCAGGATCGGCGACCAGCGGGAACGGAAGACTGTACTTCTCCGCGAACCGGTCGTGGCTCTCCACGGAGTCTCCCGAGACGCCCACGACCTGCACGCCAGAGGCCGCCAGACGGGCGTCGTGGTCGCGGAGGTTGCACGCCTGCTTGGTGCAACCGGGGGTGTCGTCCTTCGGATAGAAGTACACCGCGAGGGCGCGAAGGCCGTCCTGCGCGAGGGCGTCGGAGAGACGGAAGGTGTCACTGGTCTGAGTGGGGCCTTCGAAGTCGGGGGCCTTCTGGCCCTTTTCTGGCATGGTGGACATGGTGGGGGGGACTGGGGACTGGGGACTGGGGACTGGGGACTGGGGACTGGGGACTGGGGACTGGAAGCAAATCCACTCCAGCTAGACCCGCCTCGGTGCCGAGGTGGAGGGAGTGGGAGGCGAGGTCGAGCGACGCCTGCTCTCGCGCACAGTGCAGCCATTCCGCATCACAGCTTCCAGGCTGCGAGGTCGGAGAGATGCGCGTGAGCGGTGAGGTCGATCTGGAGCGGAGTGACGGAGACGTAGCCTTCGCGAAGGGCGTTGAGATCCGTATCAGCGCCCTCGTCGAGGTCGATGAACTGACCGCCGAGCCAGTAGTAGGGGCGGTCCATCGGATCGCGGCGCTCTTCGAACTCTTCCTCCCACCGCGACCGAGCCTGCCGCGTAATGCGAACTCCCGCGATGTCATCCGGGGTACCGCCGGGCACGTTGACATTGAGAAGCACACCGGGCGGGAGGCCCTTCGCGAGAACATGCTCGGCCACGCGTCGCGCAGCGAGACCGGCCCCCTCGAAGTCATCGGGGCGCCACTCGCCGTGGGAGACGGCCACCGAGGGAATCCCGAGGATGCACGCCTCGGTGGCAGCGCCGACCGTCCCGGAGTAGAGCACGTTCACTGCCGTGTTCGGACCGTGGTTGATGCCGGAGACGACGAGGTCCGGCATCCGAGGCAGGAGCCTCTGGCACGCCATCTTGATGCAGTCGGCGGGGGTGCCCGTCACCGCTCGCGCCCAGAGCGGCCCGCTGGCTCCCTCGAAGGGCCAATCGTAGACGCGCATCGGCTGGCGGATGGTGATCGCGTGGCTGACGGCGCTCTGCTCCTCGAACGGCGCCACGATGGCGATCTCTCCGAGGCCGTCCAGCGCGAAGGCTAGCGCGGCGATCCCGGCTGCATCGATGCCATCGTCGTTGGCGAGGAGGATGAGCGGCTGGTCCGAGGCGCCGGGGATGGGGACGGAATCGTGCATGAGTCGGAGAGGAGCCGTCGCAAGCTTTGCGTGGCCGTGCTCACAGACAGCGGAGCCCCGGGGAAGATTCCATCGCGCCTCCCTCCTCTCTAATAACTCTCCGACTCGTTTGGGAAGTCACCCGTTCGGACGTCCTCCACGTACTGCTGCACCGAGCCTGTGATGGTCTCTGCGAGATCGGCGTAGCGACGCACGAAGCGTGGGTTGAAGTCCACCGTGAGGCCGAGGAGATCGTGCGTGACGAGGACTTGCCCGCTCGTGGCGGGCCCCGCGCCAATCCCGATGGTCGGGATGGAGAGGCCGGCTGTGACCTCGGCCGCGAGCGCGGCGGGGATCTTTTCGAGCACAATCGCGAAGCACCCCGCCTTCTCCAGCTTGCGCGCATCGCGCCGAAGGCGGTCAGCCTCGTCTTCTTCTCGCGCCCTCACCTTGTAGGTCCCGAACTTGTAGATGCTCTGCGGGGTGAGGCCGAGGTGTCCCATCACGGGGATCCCCGACCCGACAAGCCGCTCGACGGTGTCGGTCACGCGCTCGCCGCCCTCCAGCTTGACCGCGTGGCCGCCGGTCTCCTTCATGACGCGGATGGCCGAGCGGAGCGCCTCGCGGCTGGATCCCTGGTACGTCCCAAATGGCAGATCCACCACGACGAGCGCGCGCTCCACGCCGCGCACGACGCACTGAGCGTGGTAGATCATGTGATCCAACGTGACGGGCAGCGTCGTCTCGTGGCCCGCCATCACGTTGGAGGCGGAGTCGCCGACGAGGAGCACGTCCACGCCTGCGGCGTCCAGGATGCGGGCGGAGGTGTAATCGTACGCTGTCAGCATCGCGATGGGCGTGCCCTCAGCGCGAAGCTCTTGGAGCGTCTGCGTGGTGACGCGCTTGGCTGCGACGGTCGTGCTGGCAGTCGGGACGGTCTGGGTGCTCATGGAGGCGTGAGAGACGGGTCCAGAGGATAGCGCCGTCTCGCGGCTCCTTCCGCCTCGGGACGTTCGCGGGAGCCCCCACGACGCCACCGAGGCGGGGGCCCCCAAACAACGCGCGCCCGCCAGTCGGAACCAGCGGGCGCGGAGGGCCAAGAGGCCGGAACGCTAGTTCTCCGGGGCCGCAGCGGCCTCCGGTTCCTGGATCTCGATGCCGAGCTTCGTCAGTACCGGCTGCGTGAGGTCCACGACGTTCTCGCTATCGAAGTTGGCGTAGATGAGCAGAGGCGCGTTGTTCGCCACAGGCGTCATGACAAGGTCGATGTTCATCTCCTCAGCCGCCTCCTGGATGGCGTTGTTGAGGCGGATGAGCGCTGGGCGCAGGCGACGCACTTCCTCGTTGCTGAGGAAGAGCAGCCCCTGTTCTTCGCCCTGCTGCACCTCGTTGATGAGGCGGCGGAGTTCGGCCTGCTTCTCCTGACGCGCCGCCGCGGTCACGAGCGGGCTGTCCGCGAGAGCGGCGAGCTCGTTGTTGATCGCGAGAGCAGAATCCTGCTTCGCCTGGAGCGTAGCGCCGATCTGCGCTTCGAGCTGGTCGATCTCGCCTCGGACGTTCTCGTACTCGGGCATCTGCGGGACGATGAGGTCGGGGTCGATGACGCCGATCTTGAGAGACTGGGCGTCTGCCTGGGAAGCGCCGAGCGCGAGGAGCGCGAGGAAGAAGAAGCGGAGAGTCATGTGGTGGAAAGCCAGTGGGTCGGGGATTCGAGCGAGCGGCTAGAGGCCGTTGGACACGCCCGAGACGGAGGTGTTGACGCCGAGTTCGTCAAGGACGCGCTCGGTGAGGTCATGCTGAGATTTCGCGTACAGGAAGACGATCTCGCCTGCACGGTCGAAGACGTAATCGTAGCCCGCCTCATCGGCGACGGTCTCGACGGCATCGAGCACCCGTTCCTGAATGGGACGGAGGGTCTGCTGCTGCTGCCGCACCAACTCGCCCTGGGGGCCGAAGTAGCGGCGGCGAAGCGCGTCCGCCTCTTGCTTCTTGGCCGCGATCTCGGCCTGCTTGGTTTCGCGCTCCTGATCCGTGTACAGGAGTTCACGCGCGGCGAACTCCTGCTCCAGGGCCTCCCCTTCGCGGACCAGTTCGTCCACCTCGGCTTGGTACTGGGCGGTGAGGCGCTCCACCGCTTGCTGCGCACTCTGGAACTCAGGCAAGCGAGTGAGAACCGACTCGGTGTCCACGTGCGCGATGCGCTGCTGGGCACCGACGGGAAGCGCGACGAAAGCGATGAGCGCGAAAAGGACGATTCGGAGCATTGAGACGCGGTGTTTAGAATCCGGTGCCGAGCGTGACCTGCGCGCGCCACTGAGGTGACCCGTCGTCCCCTGTCGACACTTGCTCGAAAGTATCGAGGCCGTAGCCGTAGTTGAGATCGACGAGGCCGAGGATCGGCAGGATCACCCGAGCGCCGACACCAGCGGAACGGAAGAGCTCCGAGGGGTCGTAATCCGAGAATCCATCCCAGGCGTTCGCGGCGTCCGCGAAGACGTAGGGAGCGAGCGAGAGCTGAGGTGTCTGGAACGCCACCCATTGGAGTTCACTCTGGTACTTGTTCAGGATGCGCCCCCCCACGGAGTTCGTGCCGAGACGCGGCCCAATCGCCTGCGTGGGATAGCCGCGAAGGAAGACGAGGTCCTTACCAAAGCCGACGAGATTGCGGTTCGTCTCCAGCGGAGAGCCACCCACGAGGTAGCGCTGGAACTCGACCTCTTCCCCGGTCAAGGATCCGATGTAACCGATGTGCGACTTGAACGAGAGCGAAAGACGCCCGCCGAGCGGCGCATACCACGCATTCTCAAAGTCTGTTTTGTAGTACTGGATGAACCCCGGGATCGGCGGCGCGATGGTCACCGAAAATTCGTTGCGAGAGCCCGCGCTCGGGAAGACCGGGTTGTCCAGGGCATTTCGCGTGAGCGTCTGGCGAACCGTCAGCTCTTGGTTGACGCCCTCGGGTAGTCCAAGCGCCGAGTTGCCGAAGATGTCGTAGAGGCGGTATCCGAGCGTGGTGCCAGTCTGGAAGAAATCATCCGGGAAGCGAAGTCGGCTCCTCGCAAACACCTGGGCCGTCGCGAGGCGAATGTTGAAATCGCTCTGTGACGGCGCATTCTCGAAGCGCTGGAGGCCCAGCGAGAAGCCTACCGGAGTCGGCCGACCGCGGAACCAAGGCTCCGTGAACGAGAGGGAGTAGTTCTGGTAGCGCGTGCCACTCGTGACCACCTGGAGCGAGAGCTGCTGGCCGTCACCGGAGGGCACCGGTCGCCAGGCGCTCCCGTCCATGATGCCCTGGGCCGAGAAGTTGTTGAACGAAACACGCGCCGTGAGAAGCAGGCCGAGGCTGCCGCCATAGCCACCAGAGAGCTCAAGCTGATCGCTGGATTGCTCCGCGAGGGTGTAGACGAGGTCGACTGTTTTGTCCTCGTCGTTTGGCTGGATGCTTGGCCCACCCGCGATGGAGTTCTGGTCGAAGTAGTTGAGTTGCACGAGGTCCCGCACACTGCGCTCCACCGCCTGCCGACTGTAGGTCTGCCCAGGCACCGTGCGGATCTCACGGCGGATCACGTGCTCCTTCGTCCGTGTGTTGCCCGCAATCTCGACAGAACCGAACTCGTAGACATCACCCTCACTTACCTCGAAGTAGAGATCGAGCGAATCGCCTGGGACCTCGAGGGTCTGCGGGATGACGTTGAAGCGGAGGTAGCCCCGGTCCGTGTAGAGGCTCGCGACGTCCGTGTGGTCCGGGCTGTAATAGAGGTTCCGCTCGATGAGTGAGCGGTTGTACACATCACCGGGCTGGATCCCAAGGGCGAACTGCAGTTGCTCGTCTGTGTAGACCGTGTTGCCCTCGAATACCACGTCGCGGATGTGGTACTTCGGCCCTTCGTCCACCTCCACCTCGACGACGAGTTCGGGCTCCTCCCCTTCAATCTCGCGGAAGTACACGGAGTCCCGCACCACGCGAGCGCCGAAATAACCGCGGTCGTTGTAGAAGCGGATGAGGTTGTCCTTGTCCGCCTCGAAGCCGGACTGCGTGTACGTCGCCGACTTCCAGAAGCGCCACCACCGATCCTCCGGCGTGTTCTTAAGACGGCGACGTAGCGTGCTTTCACCGAATGCCTCGTTGCCTACGAACACCACGTCCTCAACTTCCACGCGGTCCCCCTTGTCTGCTGTCATCGTGATCGCGAGGCGATCATCCTCGGATGTCTCCTGGCCAACGGCGACTGTGGCGAGGCGGAATCCCTTCTCGCGCAGATACTCTTGGACGATGAGGCGGCTCTGTTCCACATCGGCAGGACGGACGCGGCGCCCCCGGATGAGCGGCATCCGATCCGTCACGTCATCGCGCTCCGCGCGGCTGAGCCCTTCCAGTGTCAGCGAGCCGAGGCGTGGCTGCTGCTCAACCCGAATCGTGAGGAAGACGCCCGTGCCTGTGACGCGGTCCACCGCGACCTCGGCATCGGCGGTCTGGGCAAGACGGTAGAGGTTGCGGACTGCGAGCCCGAACGCCTCATCGTAGGGCAGCGCGACACGCGTACCCGGACGAAGACCGGAGATGGAGATGATCGTCCCCTCCTCGGAATCAGACTCGACGCCTTCGACGCTCACTCCCAGGATCTCGTACGTCTGGACGGGTTGAGCAACGACGGGCCCGGCGACCAATGCCGCCAGTAGGGTGGCGGCAACGAAGCGAAAACGAAGCATGAGGTGGGGGTAGACCAACTAGCTGAAAAACTACCGGGGTCCGCGCGGAGGCTCCCGGGCAGAACGGGCGAAATCCCGGCGCCAACGGGCGGCGCGACGGGCTATTGCGGAGGCACTCGGTCGTGCCCTGCAGTTACCGAATCTCCATACCTACCGAACCAGTGGAGTCATCCGCGACTCGGCCAAACCTGCGGTCGCGATCCTGGAACTGCTGGATGGCATCGTAGAGGTGGAGGCGTCGGAAGTCGGGCCAGAGCGTGTCTGTGACGACGATCTCGGAGTAGGCGATTTGCCAGAGGAGGAAGTTGCTCACGCGCATCTCGCCTCCGGTGCGGACCAAGAGGTCGGGGTCCGGGACGCCCGCGCTGGGGAGCGCCTCGGCGAGATGACCCTCCGTGATGGCATCGGGGTCGAGCGTGCCGAGGCGGGCGGCCTCGGCGAGGCGGCGGGCCGCCTCGGTGATCTCCCAACGACCGGAGTACGAGAGCGCGAGACCGAGCGACATTCGCGTGTTGCCCTCCGTCAGGTGCACCGCCTCCTGCATCTCGCGCCGAGCGCGAGCGGGCAGGCGCGAGAGATCGCCGAGGGTACGGAGGCGGATCCCGTTGGCGTGCAGCTTCTCCGCTTCCTTGCGGATGGTGCGCACGAGGAGTTCCATCAGCGCCGTCACCTCGGCGCGGGGACGGTGCCAGTTCTCCGTCGAGAAGGTGTACAGCGTCAGGTGTCCCACGCCGACCTGCGCGCACGCCTCGACGATGTCGCGGACAGACTCTACCCCGACCTTGTGACCGGTCGCGCGGCGCTTGCCTCGGGACTTGGCCCAGCGGCCGTTGCCATCCATGATGCACGCGATGTGCTCCGGGATGGCACCTCGCGCCTGGAGTACGGCCTGAAGGTCGCGGTCGGCAGCGGTCTGAGGCGTGGCGGAGAGTTGCACAGGCATGGCCGGAAGCTAGCCCGAGACACTTGAGACCCCGATGAGGAGTGGGTGAGACTGCCCACCTCGGTGCCGAGGCGGAAGGAGTCCGCTACTCGTCGCCCAATGCGTAGGCCCTCAGAGAACCGCAGTACGCGCACCGGAACGTCTCCACCGGGTACTGCCGCTTCTTCTTGATCTTGATGTTCCCACTGAATCGGGACTTGTCCGGGACGCCTTCCACCCAGAGCGTCTGCGTGATGGTGCCGTAGCCCATGTCGGCGATGAAGCCTCGCTCCATGGGACCGCCGCACTCGATGCAGAGACGCTCCGGGATGGCGCTATCCAAAGATCCGAATCGCGTCGTTGAAGATGACGAACACCATCAGGGTCAGCAGCGCCACCATGCCGACCTGCTGCACACGGATGCGGAACGCGAGCGAGGGCTCGCGGCGCGCGATGGCCTCGTAGCCGAGGAAGACGAGGTGGCCGCCGTCCAGCACTGGGATCGGAAGAATGTTGAACACGGCCAACGCGATGGAGAGCGTCGCGACGATGTTCCAGAACGCAATCCCGCCGATGTCCGCCGCCTCCTTCGCTTGCTTGGCGATCATCACCGGGCCGCCCACGTTCTCGCGGAAGCTCTCGCGCCCCGTCACCAGCTTGCCGACGAACCCGAAGTACATCCCGATCATCCCGCTCGTCTGGGTCACACCGAGGCGGGCGGACTCGCCGAAGCCGAGGTCGCGCACCTGCGTCCCCATCATCGTGCTAGACCCGACGCCGAGACGGTAGCCCTCGCCCGCCTCGCGCGGCTGCGCTGTGATCTCCACGGGCTGGCCCTCGCGTTCCACGACCAGCGCGAGAGGCTCCCCGTCGCTGCCGTTGATCTGCTCCGTGAGCGCGTCCCAGTCCCCAACGGCCCGCCCTCCGGCCTGGATCACACGATCGCCGGGCAGGATTCCGGCCTCGTCCGCAGCGGAGCCCGGCGAGACCGTCCCGATGAGCGTGGGGGTGCGCGGCACCAAGCCGAACGCCGAGTAGAAGTTGACCGGCTCCCCGGCCTGTTCTGCCTCGTTCTGCGCGCGCGTGATGCGCGTCATGGGCTGCTCCACCTCGGAGGCCACGCGGACCGTATCCACGCCGCGCACGACGGTCAGGTCCACCGACTCGCCACCGGCGAGGAACGCCGTGGGGAGATCCTCGATTCGCTCCAGCGGCTCGCCGTTGATCGCCACCACCCGGTCCCCAGACTGGATTCCGATCTCGTCCGCGACGGAGCCCTCGGTGACTTCGAACGGGATGTCGTCCGGCGGCGTCGAGCGCTCGCCGTAGGCCAGGTTCAGGCCCGTGTAGACCATCCACGCGAAGATGACATTGAAGATGACGCCGCCCGAGATGACGAGCATCCGCTGCCAGACGGGCTTCGCGCGGTACTCGTCCGGCGCGGGCTCACTCTCGGTCATCGTCTCCGTGTCCAGGCTCTCGTCGATCATGCCCGCGATCTTGACGTAGCCGCCGAGCGGGATCGCACCGAGACGGTACTCGGTCTCGCCGACCTGCTTCGCGATGATGTTTGGGGGGAAGCCGAGCGAGAACGCATCCACGCGCATGCCGAAGAGCCGCGCGAAGAGGAAGTGGCCGAGCTCGTGCACGAACACGAGGATGCCCAGCGCGATGGCGACCCAGAAGATGTAGGAGAGCGCAGTCAGCACGTCGATTCAGTGTGGTGGGGAGGCGTACGGCCGAGACCGGCCGGGGCTCCCAACGGATGTGTCGGGGAAATGTGTCGCGAAGCTAGGCGTGTGCGCATGTCACCGCCGGGTCAGGCCGCACGGGCACCGAGGCGGGCGGACTCGCGAACGAATGAGCGCGCCGCCTGATCCGCGTCGAGGAGCGCATCCAACGTGTCGGCAGACCGATCTGCGCAGGCGTCGAGGGCGCGGCCAACGAGTCGCGGAATGTCCGTGAAGCCGATCCGGCCGTCCAGGAATGCCGCTACGGCGACTTCATCTGCGGCGTTGAGCACGGCGGGGGCAGCGCCACCAGCGGCCATCGCGTCGAAGGCGAGGCCGAGCGCAGGGAACGCCTCGGTGTCGGGCGCGCGGAAGTCCAGCGAGCCGAGGGTAGCCCAGTCCAGGCGCGGGTGCGGCGCGGGCCAACGGTCGGGAAAGGAGAGAGCATACTGAATGGGCACGCGCATGTCGGGCACGCCCACCTGGGCCTTGGCCGAGCCGTCCACGAACTCCACGACGGAGTGCACGATGGATTGCGGGTGCACCACGACGCCGATCTGGTCCGGGGCGAGGTCGTAGAGCCATCGCGCCTCGATCACTTCGAGCCCTTTGTTCATCATCGTGGCGGAATCCACGGTGATGCGCGCGCCCATGTCCCAGTTGGGGTGTTTGAGCGCCTCGGCGGGCGTCACGTCCGCGAACGTGCGTGGATCGCGGTCCCGGAACGGACCGCCGCTCGCGGTCAGGACGACCCGCTCGACGGACTCCGGCGGCTCGCCCACGAGGCACTGGAAAAGTGCGGAGTGCTCGCTATCGATGGGGATCACGCGAGCGCCCGTCCGGCGGCACGCGTCCGCCACGAGCACGCCCGCGATGACGAGCGCTTCCTTCGTCGCGAGGGCCACGTCGGTGCCTGCCTCCAGCGCCGCGAGCGTCGGCCGGAGGCCCGCCGCACCGACGACCGCGCCGACGACCACGTCCGCCTCGGGGTCTGCCGCGAGGGAGACGAGCGCCTCGTTCCCGGCCACCACCTCGATGCCCGTCCCGGCGAGCGCTTCCGCCAGCGGCGGGTAGCAGGCCTCATTCGCGATGGCGACCCGGTCTGGCCGAATCCTTCGCGCTTGCTCGGCGAGTAACTCCCACTTGCTTCCCGCCGAGAGCGCGCGGATGCGGAGATGCTCCGGGTGGAGAGCCGCCACCTCCAGCGTCTGCGTCCCGATGGACCCGGTGGACCCGAGAACGACGACCTCTCGGCACGAAGGCGTGGGTCGGGGAAAGGGCGAACGGAGATCGGGGATCATGAACTGCAATACGGGCTTCCCGCCACCGTTGGCCGGAGGGCGGGCGAAGATAGCCGCCCCCCCGCCCTACCTTCTGGAAGACCGTCTCAACCTTCTGTGCTCCGCGCCACCTCTCTCGTTCTTCTCGCGGCCTGGGTCGCCCTCGCGCCCGTGGCAGAGGCCCAGACACCGCCGCGTCCGCCGACGCCCGCCGCAGTCGACGAGCCACGGCCCCGCCCGTCGCGCTCCATCCGCGAGACGCTCGACCTCGCCCGCCGCATGACCGAGGCGGGCCAGACACGCCAGGCCGTCAACCTCCTCGAAGACCTGCTGGACGAGTACCCATCGTCCCTTCCCGTCTGGAGCCGCCTCCTCTCGTCTTACGAGGTCGCCCGCCGCTTCGACGACGCCCTCGCGCTGGTCGACGCCCGGATCGCAGAGATGGGACCCAACGTGCAGCTTCTCGCGCAACGCGGCGCCTCGCTGTACAAGGCCGGTCGGCCAGATGAGGCCACCGCCGCCTGGGCCGAGGCCGTTGCCTTCGATCCCGATCAGGAGCAGACCTACCGCTCCGTCTCCAACAGCATCGGGGGGCTGCGCCTCTTCGCCGAGGCTGCCGCTGTTCTCGAACAGGGCCGGGCGCACTTTGGTCGCGAGGACCTATACCGGTTGGAACTGGCCCATCTGTACGGCTTGGCCGGCGAATACGAGCAGGCTGCACGCCTCTACCTGGACATCCTCATGCTCGATGGTGCGCGCGTCGAGACCATTCAGAACCGGCTCGCGCGGCTGTCGCAGTCCTCCGGCGCGCTGGAGGGCTTCGACGTTGCGATCCGCGAAGCCGCTGCCGAAGACCCCTTCAATCCCGCGATCCGCGAGATGGAAGCCTGGGCCGCCGTGGAGCTTCAGGACTACGAGCGTGCGCTCGACGCCACCCGCGCCGCAGACCGACTCACGGGCCGCGATGGCCGCGCGATCTACCGCTTCGCCGAGATCGCGCTCGCGGCGGGCGCACTCGACGAAGCCGATCAGGCCCTCGACGCCATTCTCGACCGCTACGCCGATGGGCCACTCGTCGCCCCTGCCCTCCTCCACCGCGCCCGCATCGCGCAGGCCCGAGCGGAGGAAGCCGGAGAGTCGGTCGCCTCTGGCCTGCCCACGCCACTCTACGACCGTGCCCGCGACGCCTTCCGCCAGTTCGCGGATGACTATCCGGGTCATCCAGACGCCTCGGAAGCCCTTCGTCGCCTCGCGGATCTCTACCTCCTCGTCTACCGCGAATCCGACCTCGCCGAGGCCACGCTCGACCGCCTCATCGCGTCCACGTACGACCCGCAGACCGTCGGCCAGGCACGCATCGACCTCGCGGTCAACGCGCTTCAGCGCGGCGACCTGTTCGAGGCACGCGACCGGTTCCAGAGCGTCGAGGACCGCGTGCGCACCGGGCCTCTCGCGGAGCAAGCGCGATACGAACTCGCCCTTATCGACTTCTACGAGGGGTTCCTCTACTCCGCCCTGGCGCGGGCAGAAGCGATGGACGACAACACCGCCGCTGATGTCGCCAACGATGCCGTCTCGCTCCGCCTCACGCTGGACGAGAACGCTGGGCCGGACTCCACCAACCGCGCCCTCCGCCAGTATGGACGGGCCGCCCTGCTCCACCGTCGCGGCCTCCACACGGACGCCCTGGTCACGCTCGACAGCCTCCGCGCTGACGATCCTCAGCACCCACTCGCCGATGAGGTGCTCATCCTCCGCGCCCACGCTCTCCGGGACCTCGCGCGCTTCGAGGACGCTCTCGTTGCGCTGGAGCGGATCCCTGCCGAGCACCCCCGGTCCTACTTCCTGGATCGGGGCCTCTTCCTCTCGGCCGAGATCTACGAGCACTCCCTCGACGATCCTACCGCCGCACTCGACGCCTACGGTCGGCTCCTGGATCTCTACCCGGGCTCGCTCCTCGCGCCTCGCGCTCGCGAACGCCTCCGCGCCCTCCGAGATGCCGCCCGCTCCTGACGACTCCCCCCGCCTCGGCACCGAGGCGGGCTGACCCACGCCTCTGCAGGAGACCACATTTGATTCTGTTGCCATGCGACCCCTCGCTTATTTCCTCGCTCTCCTCTTCTTGGCTCTGCCCGTTCGCGCGCAGGACCTCCTCATCCCCATGGATGATGCCCAGGCCGACCACCTCCGGGCTTACGGCGCTGTCTACTGGGCACTCGCGGACGGTCTCGGGGTGGACTGGCTCCTCAACTACCGAGGCGGCAGCTTCCTCGCGCCAGACGATGCCGGGCTGCGCGACGAGCTCCGCGCGAAGGGCGTCAGCTACGAGCCCGTCAGCGGCCCCGCCATCACCGCCGAGGTGGAGAGCCCCGCTGCAAACATGTCGGTCGTGCGGCTGGAAAAGGCGCCCCGGATCGCGGTCTACGCGCCGGACCAGACACTCCCCTGGGACGACGCCGTGCTCCTCGCGCTCACCTACGCCGAGGTCCCCTACGAGCAGATCTACGACGCCGACGTGCTCGACGGCAACCTCGCGGACTACGACTGGCTCCACCTCCACCACGAGGACTTCACCGGCCAGTACGGCAAGTTCTACTCTGCCTTCCGGGGCCAGGCGTGGTACCAGCAGCAGCAGCGCGAGTCGGAGAACGCAGCCCGCGAGCGCGGCTTCCAGAAGGTCAGCCAGCACAAGCTGGAGGTCGTCCGCACCATTCGCCAGTACGTCGCAGAGGGCGGCTTCCTCTTCGCGATGTGCAGCGGGACGGACACCTTCGATATCGCACTCGCGGCGCACGGGACCGACATCGTGCCCGCTCAGATGGACGGCGACGGCGTCGCGCCTGATGCCCTCTCCCGTCTCGACTTCGGCGAGACCATCGCGTTCAAAGACTTCCGGCCCTCGTTCAACGCGATGGAGTACGAGCACTCGGACATCGACGCGCCTCCACCGCAGGGCCTCCGCGACCCGACCATCGACTACTTCACGCTTTTCGACTTCTCCGCCCGCTATGACCCGGTGCCGTCCATGCTGACGCAGAACCACGTCGCGAGCGTGCGCGGGTTCATGGGACAGACGACCGCCTTCCGAGAGGACGCCCTCAAGCCGGGCATCGTCATCCTCGGCCAGCACCCGACGGGAAATGTCCGCTACCTCTACGGGCCGGTCGGGCGTGGCTTCTTCGCCTTCTACGCCGGGCACGATCCTGAGGACTACCAGCACCTCGTCGGCGACCCGCCGACGGAACTCGCGCTGCACCCGCACTCGCCGGGCTACCGCCTGATTCTCAACAACGTCCTCTTCCCTGCCGCGAAGAAGCAGCCGCAGAAGACGTAGCGAGGACTCGGGACATAGGGACTGGGGACTGAGGAGTCTTCGTTCGATCTGACCTCTAGGCTGGAGCTACGATCAGCGCTCCAAAACGAACGGGTAGCTTCCAGTCCCTATTCGCCAGTCCCCAGTCCCTTGAGCCCGAAGCCCCCCTCCGCGAGCCGCACGCGCATGAACGAGCTCGTGCTGCCTAACGATACCAACACGCTGGGCAACCTCATGGGCGGGCGCCTCCTCCACTTCATGGACGTGGCCGCTGGCATCGCCGCCATGCGCCACTCCAACCGGACCTGCGTCACGGCGAGCGTGGACAACGTGGACTTCAAGAGCGCCGTCCAACTCGGCGAGGTCGTCGTCATCGAGGCCGTGGTCAACCGAGCGTTCACCACCTCGATGGAAGTGGAGATCGACGTGTGGGCCGAGGACACCGCGAGCGGGAAGCGGCGGAAGTGCAACCGGGCCTACTTCACGTTCGTGGCCGTGGACCAGAGCGGGCGCCCCATCCCGATCCCCGCCGTCGCACCGGAAACGGAAAAGGAACAGGAGCGGTATGACGCCGCAGGACGGCGCCGCGAGTTACGCCTCATCCTCTCCGGGCGCCTCGATCTCGCCGATGCCACCGACCTGCGCAGCTACCTCGATGCTGCGTTGTCTGCCGAGCCCACCCCAACCGATGCCTAGCTTCCTCCGCCTCGGGCTCCTCGTGAGCCTCCTCGCCGCTGCGCCCGCCCTTGCCCAGACCGGGCTCGGCGCCCAGATCGGCGACCCCACGGGCCTCACGCTCAAGCTCGGGCAGGGGCGCGGCTCCATCGCGCTGGCAGCGGGATGGGACCTCGGAGACGGCGACTCCCAACTCTCCGTGGAAGGCCACTACATTCTCCGCGAGACCGCCATCCCGGGCGAGGCGGACCTCGCGCTCTTCTACGGCCCGGGCGTGTTCTTCCAGGCACGCGAGGACGAGGACACCACCATCGGCGGCTCGCTGGGCATCGGCCTCTCCCTCTTCGCGACGCGAGACATCGAGTTCTACGGGTTGGTATCCCCTCGTCTCGAAGTGATTCCACGCTCCGAGTTCGCACTCGGCGGCGGCATCGGCGCCCGACTCTTTCTGTAGCGAGAGCACGTGACACGTCCGACACCCCATCCCGGGCTCGCCCTCCCTGCTACCCTTCATGACTGATCGACCCATCCGTGTCCTCATCGCCAAGGTGGGCCTCGACGGCCACGACCGGGGCGCCAAGGTCGTCGCCGCCGCGCTCCGCGACGCGGGCATGGAGGTCGTCTACACGGGCCTCCGCAAGACACCCGCCGTGGTCGTGCGCGCCGCGCTGGAGGAAGACGTGGACGTGGTCGGCGTGAGCATTCTCTCGGGGGCTCACAACACGGTCCTGCCCAAGATCCGCGCCGCGCTGGACGCCGAGGGCCTTCACGACATCCTCCTCCTCGCGGGCGGCACCATCCCACCCGACGATGCCCGCGCGCTCGCCGAGGCGGGCACGGTCGATTTCGTCTTCACGCCCGGCGCCTCGCTCGCGGCCATCGTGGAGACCCTTCGCGAGGCCGTCGCGGAGAAGCGCGCGAAGGACGCGGCCTAGCGTGCTCCCACCCCGCGTCCTCGTCACCGGCGCCGATGGCCTCCTCGGCCAGGCCCTCACGCTCCGCCTCTCCGCGTGGCCCGGCCTCGACCTACTCCTGACCGGGCGCGGCGATGGCCCTCGCCTCGGCGAGTTTTCCGGCGGCTGGGTCCCGCTCGATGTGACCGATGCTCGCGCCGTAGAACGCGTGATGCTGGACTTCGCGCCGACGGCCGTCGTCCATCTCGCCGCGATGAGCAAGGTGGAGCCCTGCGAGCGCAATCGCGAGGCGTGCTGGGCAGTCAACGTGCACGCCACCGAGCGCCTCGCGAGAGCCTGCCACCGCCACGGTGCCCGCCTCGTCTTCGTCTCCACAGATTTCGTCTTCGACGGTACCGCTGGGCCATACGCTGAGACCGACCGGCCCGCGCCCATCAACGCGTATGGCCGCTCCAAACTCGCTGCCGAGAACGCGATTCGAGGCTCGAGCCTGAGCGCGTGGACCATCCTCCGCACCACGCTCGGCTTCGGCGACGTGGAAGGCTACCCTGAGGGCCGCTTCAATCTCGCCACGTTCCTCTCGCGCGAGCTTTCGGCCGGACGCGAGGTCCAGGTCACCACCGATCAGCTCCGCACGCCGACCTACGCCCCCGATCTCGCCGACGCCATCGCGCGCGTCCTCGACCAGCACCGCGACGGACTCTACCACGTCGCGGGCGAGGATGTCATGACCACGATGGAGTTCGCCGAACGCCTCGCGGACCGGTTCGGCTTCGACCGCTCCCTTCTCGTCCCGGTCACGACCGACGAGTTGCACCCGGGAGCGCCTCGACCGCTCCGTGCCGGGCTGCTCACGCTCCGCGCGCAGAGCGAACTCGGCTTTCGTGCCACCCCGCTGAACGGGGCGCTGGACGCCCTCGGTCGCCGCCTCGGCGTGCTGGCGTAGCCAACTCTCTCCGCCTCGGCACCGAGGCGGGGCTACTCAGCCGTCGCGGACGGCGCCTCGGCGGGGAGCAGGAGCACTTGAGCGGGCTCCGCCGCGTCCGAATCCTCGGGCACCGCCGTCAGGATGAGGTACGGCCCGTCGCGCTCCACGCGCTGCTCGCCACTGACGAAGCGCTCCAGCTGGATCTGGCCCGGCTGGCAGGCGCGACGCGTGCATCGGTTGGCGTCCACCACGATGCCTCCGCTCCGGCCCCGCTCGAACCGACCGGTGCACGTGTTGCACGAGGACACCGCCAACGAACCATCGGAGCCGAACGCGATGGTCTCGCCATCGCCTCGCACGACCTCGCCCGAGGGATACACGATCCGCTCCACCGTCCACGAGGAGCCTGTCAGGAGCACCGTATCGCGCGAGGTGGACGAGCCGCTGCAACCGGCGAGGAAGAACACGAGCGCGAGAACGACGGGTCGAAGCATGAGGGCGGGTGGGGGCTCGCGAGAAGCTACACGCGCCTCCGAACGCACGGGGGAGTTCGGGCGTGTCCGGCCGCTCCGATGAGGCCCGCCGCCGACCCGGCCCGCCTCGGCGCCGAGGCGGAGGGAGCAGCGCACGATGAAGAGGCATCGCAGGATGCCGCCGCTGCAGGGATCCGCTGGAGGGCTGGGCTAGCTTTCCGTCCCCGGATCTCTCCACACGGCCCCATGCTCGACGCTCAGATTCTTCGCGACCATCCCCAGCGCGTGCGCGACGCCATCGCGTCCAAGCGCCAAGGAGATCCCGCGCTCGTCGACCGCGTGTTGGAGATGGACGAGAAGCGCCGCGAGGCCATCACCGCGCTCCAGGCGAAGCAGACGCGCCAGGGCGAACTCGGCAAGCAAATCGGGCCGCTAATGAAGGCGGGCAAACGCGACGAAGCGCAGGGCCTCCTCGCGGAGAGCAACCAGATCAAGGCGGAGATCAAGGACTTGCAAGAGGCTGCCCGCGAGGCCGGGGACCAGTTCCATGACCTCCTCCTTCAGGTGCCCAACCTCCCGCACGAGAGCGTCCCGGAAGGCGCCTCGCCCGAGGACAACGTGGTGGACGCCATCTGGGGCGAGAAGCCCGCGTTCGAATTCGAGCCGCTCCCCCACTGGGAACTCGCGGAACGCCATAGCCTGATCGATTTCGAGCGCGGCGCGAAGGTGGCGGGGGCTGGCTTCCCATTTTACATCGGGAAGGGCGCGAGGCTGCAACGCGCCCTCATCGCGCTGTTTTTGGACATGGCGGGAGACGCGGGCTACACCGAGATCCAGCCGCCGCTCGTGGTCAACGAGGCCAGCGGTATCGGCACCGGGCAACTTCCCGACAAGGAGGGGATGATGTACGAAATGGAGCGGGAAGCGCTGTTCCTCATCCCGACCGGCGAGGTCCCCGTCACCAACTTCCATCGCGACGAAATCCTCGCAGAGAGCGACCTCCCCAAGCTGTATTGCACCTACACCCCCTGCTGGCGGCGCGAGGCGGGCAGCTATGGCAAGGACGTGCGCGGCCTCAACCGCCTCCACCAGTTCGACAAGGTGGAACTCCTCAAATTCACCCGGCCCGAGGACAGCTACGACCATCTGGAGACAATGCTCGCCGACGCCGAGCGCGCCGTCGAAGCTCTCGGTCTGCCCTACCGCCGCCTCGTGCTCTGCACCGGCGACATGGGGTTCACCCAGTCCAAGACCTACGACCTGGAGGTCTGGAGCGCCGGGCAGGAGCGGTGGCTGGAGGTCTCCTCAGTCAGCAACTTCGAGGCCTTCCAGGCGCGCCGCGCGAACATTCGGTTCCGTCCAGAGGAGGGCGCGAAGCCGGAGCCGGTCCACACGCTCAACGGGAGCGGCCTCGCGCTGCCCCGCATCGTCGCGGCGCTGCTGGAGCACTACCAGCAGGCCGACGGGACCGTCCGCCTCCCGGACGTCCTCGCCGAGCGCTGCGGCTTCGACACGATTGGCTAAAACCTCGCGCTAGATCTGGCGGCTGACCCCGCCCGCCTCGGCACCGAGACGGGGAGAGTCGCCGCCGCTACCGGACGACGGTGACGCGGCGCGTGACCCTATCGGCCCCGGCCGTGGCGCGAAGGATGTAGACCCCGGCCGGAAGCGCCCTCGTGTCGAGCTCGATCTCGTGACGGCCGCTCGCGAGCAGTCCCTCGTGCACAGACGTGACACGACGGCCCATCGCGTCGAATAGCGCGATGCGGGCGGTAGCTGGAGCCTCCAGGAAGAGCGAGACGGTCCCGGACTCTCGGAGTGGGTTCGGTGCAACCGCGAGACGCATGGACCCGGAATCAGGAGACGCCTCGGCGTCCACCGAGAGCATGCCGTACTGCGCGAGGAAGGCGTCTTGGCGCCCCGCGCTGGTGAGGTCCGCCGTTCCGTCATCGTCGAAGTCCGCGCTACCGCTGAACGACCCGACGACGAACGCACCACCCGCACCGTCCGCCACGATTCCACGTCCCCGGTCTGCGCCGATGCCTCCCGCCCGGGACGCCGAGAGTAGCGAACCCGTCCCGTCGTACCGCGCGACGAAGACGTCTTCGTCTCCCGCACTGACGAGGTCGGCCGAGCCGTTATCGTCGAAGTCGGCAGCGTTTCGGAAGAAGCCGGTCGCGAGCACCCCGCCCGTCCCGTCGGGTGCGAGCCCGAAGCCCTCGTCTGCCCCGGTTCCTCCGATGCGGGTAGCGAACACGAGGGAGCCGCTCGCGTCGTAGCGCGCGAGGAAGGCGTCCGAGATGCCGCTGCTCACGAGGTCCGGGGAGCCGTCTCCGTCCGCATCGGCGCTTCCCGAGAAGTCGCCGGTGACGTACGCGCCGCCCTGCCCGTCCGGTGCTACGGCGCGCCCCTCGTCCGGCCCCGTGCTCTGGATCCCCGTCGTAAACACGAACTGCCCGGCGGCGTCGTACCGCGCGACGAACGTGTCCGGGGCTCCCGCCGCCGTGAGGTCCGCGACCCCGTCCCCGTCGAAGTCCGCCGCGCCCTGGATGGTACCCGTCAGGATCGCCCCACCGGCACCGTCTGAGGCGACGTCCTCTGCGAAGTCTCCCGCGAAGGCGCCCCCCGCGTTCGCGCCGAAGACGAGTTGGCCTGAGGCATCGTACCGGGCGACAAAGAGATCGTTGGACCCGTTCGACGTGAGGTCCGCCGTGCCATCGGCGTCCAGGTCGATGCTTCGCGAGAACGACCCCGCGATGAGAACGCCCCCTTCCCCGTCGAGCGCGATGCCTCGGCTGAGGTCGTTGCCCGTGCCGCCCACTCGGAGCAGAAATGTGAGCGCGCCTGTCGCATCGTACCGCGCGAGAAACGCGTCGGCGTTGCCAGTGCTCGTGAGATCCGGCTCATCGTCACCGTCGAAGTCGGCTGCACCGGAGAAGTAGCCCGTCGCGAAGACACCGCTGGAACCATCGGGCACGATCCCGTCCACGGCGTCCTCGAAGCCGGTTCCTCCGGCGACCCGCACCGCAAACACCAGATCGCCGCTCGCATCGTAGCGCGCGAGGAAGCCATCCGCGAACCCAAGGCTCTCCAGTTCGACAGGGCCATTCGAGCCAAAGCTGGCGGTGCCCCGGAAAAGGCCCCCGACGAACGCGCCGCCCTGCCCATCGGAGGCGACGCACCAGGCGCGGTCGATCTCAGACCCGCCCGCACCGACGAGGACTTGGGCCTGGGAAGGCGATGCGGCGGCGGAGCCGAGGACGCAGACGAGGAGAGAGAGAATGGGGCGCATCGTGGAGGAAGGAGAGTGATCCACTCCCCCCATCGTCAAACCGGAGGACCGCCCTTCACGGTCGTGCCGTTTGTCCCGGTCGGAGAACGCTCCCGGTCGTCGCCAGTCGCATCCGCTGCACGCCCTGTCCGTGCCAGCGTCTCGCGCAGGACCGCGTCCCTCCTCGAGCGTCCCGGTCTTCACCCCCTCCGCCTCGGCACCGAGGCGGGACGACCAGTGCAGGGCAGAAAATCGGGACGACCTCGCACCCTGAACGCCTCGAGTGCTTTCTTGGCCCTTCTCTCGCGCGACTCCGGGCATGACCGCGCCTCCCTTCGAATACCTTCCCGGCCGCTGGGCCGACGACGCCTTCGTGCGCTGGCGCGAGGCCCCCGCGCGGCCCTCCGCGCAACGGCTCCGGCACCTCAGCACCTCCGAGCCGGACGCGTCGGCTACGCTGACGAAGCAACCGGGCGCCTGGACCCGTCAGGAGGCGACCCACTTCGCACGTCGCCTCGGCTTCGGCGCAACGCCCGAGGCCATCGAGGCGCTTACCGCGATGACGCAGGCGCAGGCGGTGGATGCCGTAGTGGACGCGGCCGTCGCCGCCTCCGACCTCCCGACGCCAGACTGGATCAGCGAGGCGCCACCGGAGCCGCCCGCCCCGCCGGAAGTCATCGCAGCCTACAACCAGGCCAACAAGGAGCGCGTCGAGGAGACCGAGTGGGGCGTCTATCGGCGGATGCTCGGCGACGGGCACGAGGACCCGATTCAGGCCCTCGGCATCGCTCTCCGCGAGCGGATCGCGCTCGTCTGGCACGACCATTTCGTCACAGAACTGGACGCCTACACCATCGCGCCCTGGCTGCACCGCTACTGGTCCACTCTTCGCGACGGCGCACTCGGCGACTTCCGCGTGCTCGTGCACCGGATCGGCCTGGAGCCGGCGATGCTCTGCTACCTAAACGGTGCCGACAACCGCGCGGGCCAGCCCAATGAGAACTACGCCCGCGAACTGCTGGAGCTGTTCACGATGGGCATTCTCGCGCCGGACGGCTCGCCCAACTATGCCGAGCGGGACATCCAGGAGCTCTCGCGCGCGCTCACGGGATGGAGCGTGGACGCCTACGGCGACCTGAACGCGCACTTCGTTGAGGACTGGCACGACACTGGGCGCAAGCGCATCTTCGGCCAGCGCGGCCGGTGGGACTACGACGACGTGGTGCCGCTCCTCTTTGCAGCTCGCGAGGCCGAGATCGCGGCGTTCGTCTGCCGGAAGCTGTACCGTGCGTTCGCGCGCGAGGACGCTCCGGCGAACCTCGTCGGTCAGATGGCGCAGGTGCTCATCGCGACGGACTGGCGGATCGAAAGCGTCCTCCGCGCGATGTTCTCAAGCAGCCACTTTGTCTCGGATGAGATCATCGGCGCGAAGATCAAGAGCCCGCTGGAGAACGCGGTGGGACTCTACCGGTCCGTCCGGAGACGCCCGCAGCCGCGCCGCCGCAAGCTGATCCGCGAGATCACGGAACTCGCGGGCCAGACCCTCTTCGACCCGCCCGATGTCGCCGGATGGCCCGGCCACCGCGACTGGATCAACACGAGCCGGATCGCCACTCGGTGGTGGGGCACGGAGAAGATCCTCCAGGCCGAGACGGATCTTCGAGCCGTCGCGCTCGCACTGCCAGATCCTTCCACCCCCTCCCGCCTCGCGGCCGACCTCGCCGAACTGTTCCTCGGCCTCCCCGTCAGCGACGCAAACCGCGAGGCGTTCACCGAGATCCTTCTCGGTGGCATCCCGGCCGCTTCCTGGGACCCTGCCGCTGACGGTGCCGAGGCGCGCCTGGTCGGCTTGGTGGTCTACCTCGCCAGCCTCCCCGAGCACGAGCTCGTCTGACGATTCGCTGAGGGCGCCCGGAGTGCCCCTGTAACGACCACGCGCCCCATTGCGTCCGGTCGGGTGCAGCACCGATACTCCGGTAGGCTTCCCTCTCGCGCCATGGTCTCCGCCCCAAACCGCCTCGCCACCGATGGTCTCCCCCGCCCCGGGGATCCGCACGGGCGCACAGCACCCCCCGCTTTCGATGGCGAGATTGAGGTACTGCCAGGCCAGGTGGTCCGCCTCGGGAGAACGTCGTGGCGGAAACAGGCCCCACGCCCGACGGAGGCCCAGCGCCAGGCCCTCCGACCGGGCGCACGCAAGGCAGGCAGCACGGGCCTCGCGCCCTACGTCCCCTCCGACGACGCGCCGTGGGACCGCAAGCGGGCTCTTCACCTGATCCGCCGCCTCGCTTTCGGCGCCCACACGGACGAGATCGAGATCCTGCTCTCGTACTCACCGGAGGACGCGGTAGACACCCTCATCGACATTGCGGCCGGGCTGCCTGCACTTCGTGCACCCTCCTGGGCCAACGAGGCCCCTCCCCATTGGACGGAGCCCGACCATGTGCGCCAGCGCTACGTGGACGACACGCTGGACTGGGTCAACGAATATGAGTGGGAGGTCTACGGCCAGTTCGTCAGCCAGGGCATCTCCTGGCCGTTCGGCCGCATGGCGCATGGCTTCCGTGAGAAGCTCGCCCTGTTCTGGCACGACCACTTCGTGACATCGTGGGAAGTCTACTTCCTCGCGCCCTGGCTGCACCGCTACTGGAGCCTGCTCCGCGAGCATGCCTTCGGCGACTTTCGCACGTTCGTCCATGAGATCGGCCTGGACGGGTCCATGCTGATGTACCTCAACGGCGTGGACAACCGCTGGTGGGCGCCGAATGAGAACTACGCGCGCGAGCTGCTGGAGCTGTTCACGATGGGCATCCTGGACGACGACGGCAATCCGAACTACACCGAGACCGACGTGCAGGAGCTCTCGCGCGTCCTCACCGGGTGGGGCGTGGACTACTACGGCACCATGCGGCCTGTCTTCGTTCCAGACTGGCACGACACAGGCGAGAAGACGGTCCTGGGGCAGACCGGCACGTGGCGCTACAACGACGTCGTCCCGCTGCTCTTTTCCGCGCGGGGCGACCAAATCGCCACCTTCATCTGCCGCAAGCTCTACCGCGCCTTCGTCTACGCTGAGCCCGACGAGACCGTCGTCGCGGAAATGGCTGCGCTGCTCAAAGCCTCGGACTGGGAGATCGCGCCGGTCCTGAAGGCCCTCTTCAAGAGCGAGCACTTCTTCTCTGATGCCATCATCGGCGCGATGATCAAAAGCCCGGTGGAACACACCTTCGGGATGCACCGCACGATGCAGCGGCCCTACGACCGTGACAACCAGGGCTTCCTCTGGTGGGTGACGTGGCTCGCCGGGCAGGTCATCTTCGACCCACCGACCGTTGCGGGCTGGCCCGGCTACCGCGACTGGGTCGACACGTCCACCATCTCGATGCGCTGGCTCGTCTCCGAGTGGCTCATCGACGGCGATGCACCGTTGTTCGAGTTCATTACCTCCCTGGATTCCGCCGACGATGCCGAGGCGCTCGTCGCCGACCTCGCGGAACTCCTCCTCGGTCTCCCCCCCGAGCCGAACGTGTTGGATCAGGGTCTGGACATTCTCCTGAACGGGATCCCCGCCTACGAATGGGACCATCGCGCGCCCGGCGCCATCTGGCGTATCGACGCGCTCGTCGCCTTCCTCGGTCGCCTCCCTGAGCACCAGCTCACCTGACTTCCCTCGCCTCGGTACCGAGGCGGACACCCTCGGCCCCCGCCGCCTGATCCCATGTGCGACCATCACGCCCCCCGCGCCATCTCGCTCGACCACGGCGCCGCGCACGACCACGACCACGCAGCCTGGACCCGGCGCGACTTCCTCGTCCGCGCCGGACTCGGAACCGCTGCCGCTGCCACAGCTCCGATGCTCGTCGGCAATGCGCAGGCACGGGGCATGGCTGGGAGCCCGCTCCTAAACGCCCTCTCCGCGACGGAGACTGACCGCGTGCTAGTCATGATCCAGCTTCAGGGCGGCAACGATGGCCTCAACACCATCGTCCCCTTCCGCGATTCGCTCTACTACAACGCGCGCCCCTCGCTCGCCATCACGCGAAACGACACGCACGAGATCACGGGCGACGAGGGCCTCCATCCGCAGATGGGATCCCTCGTGGACACCTGGAATGAGGGCGACTTCGCGATTGTCCAGGGGGTCGGCTACCCGTCCTCCAGCCTCTCGCACTTTCGCGGGACGGACATTTGGCTCAGCGCGGATGAGGACGTAGCGCCCACCGGCTGGGCGGGACGCGCGCTCGGCGTCGAGTTCCCGGATCCGCAGACGAACCCGCCCGACGTGCCCCCGGCGGTCCAGATGGGCACCTCCGCGCCGCTCCTCTTCAACAGCGGCGGCGGCGGCCTCGGGATGGCACTCCTTGATGTGGAGTTGTTCCTCCAGATCGCGGAGGGTGGCGAGCCCTACTCCACGACGAATGTCCCGGACGGCGCTCCCGGCGCGGAACTGGCCTTCGTCCGCTCCGTCGCCAACGACGCGTTCCGGTACCGCGATGCGATCCAGACGGCCACGGGTCGGGCGAACAACCAGGTCAACTACCCGAACACCCGAATCGCGGAAGAGATGGCGGCCGTCGCGAGGCTGATCAAGGGCCGCCTCGGATCGCGGATCTACCTCGTCTCGCTCGGCACGTTTGACACGCACGCCAACCAGCCCGATCAGCACGCGAGGCTCCTCCAAGAACTCTCGCAGGCTCTCGTGAGCTTCTACGCCGACCTCGCGGTCAGCGACGACGCCCGCCGCACGCTGGCGGTCACGTTCAGCGAGTTCGGGCGCCGCGTCTACGAGAACGGCTCCAACGGGACAGACCATGGCACCGCCGCGCCGCTTTTCTTGTTTGGCCCGAGCGCCGTGGGCGGCCTCTACGGCAGCGCCCCGGATCTCTCGGACCTGGACGGCACCGGCAACGTCCGCCACGAGACGGACTTCCGCCAGATCTACGCCACCCTCCTCCGCGACTGGTTCGGCCTTGACACCGCCACCACCGCGACGGTCCTGGGCGGTGAGTACATGCCCCTCGCGCTGCTCGACCCGCCCGTCGTCTCGAACGGCGAAGCTCCCACGTCTCTCCCGTTCGAGTTGGACACCCCCTCTCCCAACCCGCTTCGCGACCGCGCCGAGATCGCCTACCGGCTCCCCGAGGCGGGCACGGCCACACTCACGGCGTACGACGCCACCGGCCGCCTCGTGGCGCGTCTGGCCGAGGGCACACACACGCCCGGCGAGCACCGCGCAGCGTTCGATGCCTCGCGGCTAGCTTCGGGGATCTACGTCTTGCGGCTGGAGACCCCCAGCGGGGCGCGGACGGTACGGGCGACGGTCGTGCGATGACTCCCTCCGCCTCGGCACCGAGGCGGGCACACCCAACGAAGAACGCCCCCGGACATCGAAGCATCCGGGGGCGACAACGCTCAGACCAGCGAGACTCAGACCGAGCGCGACTGGAGCAGGTCGCGGATCTCAGTGAGGAGTTGCTGATCGGCAGTCAGTTCCGGCTCGGCCGGGGCCTCGGCTACCTCTGCCTCGTTCTCGCGCTTGAGACGGTTGATCCACTTCACGAAGAGGAACACCGCGAACGCGACGATCAGGAACGAGATGATCGTGTTGATGAGCGTGCCCCACGCGATGACGACGGCTCCGGCCTCCTGAGCGGCCGCCAGCGTGGCGTACGGCGCGGCGGGATCGCCGTCCTTCAGCACGGTGAAGATGTTCGCGAAGTCGACATCCCCGAGGAGCAGCCCGATGGGCGGCATGAGGACGCCCTCCACGAGCGCGGTGACGATGGTGCCAAACGCGGCGCCGATGATGATGCCGACGGCCATGTCGACGACGTTGCCTTTGACGGCAAACTCCTTGAACTCAGACCACATGGTGGTAGGGGCGGGTGAGAGAGAAGCGCGCCGGGGCTGAGCGCACCTCGAACCTAGAACCACGTCGCCCGATCTCCAAGCATCCCAGCCCCAGATACGCCCGCCTCGGTGCCGAGGCGGAGGGAGTCAACAGAAAACGCCCCCGGACGCCGAGGCATCCGGGGGCGCAGTCTCACAGAGACGAGGGCGCGTTAGTCGTCGCGGCGACGGCCACGGCCACGGCCGCGTCCACCACCACCCCGGCGGCGGTCGCCACCGTCACGGTTCTGGCGCTCCTCGCGGCGCTTCCGCATGGCCTCCTTCTCCTCCTCGGTGGGCTCGGGGAGGAACGGCTTGCGGGAGACGCGGAGCTTGCCACCGTCGCGGACCTCGATGAGCTGGACCTCCAGCTTGTCGCCGATCTGGACCTCGTCGGCCGGATCGTTGACGTAGCCGTGGGCCATCTCCGAGACGTGCAGCATGGCCTCCTTGCCTGGGAGGATCTCCATGATCGCGCCGAACGGAAGCAGGTTCTTGACCGTGCCCTCGTACGTCTCGCCGACCTCGGGCTGGCTCACGATGCCGCGGATAATGTCCACGGCTGCGTGTGCGCTGTCCATGTCGGGAGCGGCGACGGTCACGAAGCCCTTGCCCTCGCGCTCGTCGATGTTGATCTGGGCGCCGGTGTCGGCCTGGATGCCCTTGATGATCTTGCCACCGGGCCCGATGATGGCGCCGATGAACTCCTGGTCGATGACGACCTGGATGAGGCGGGGGGCGTTGGGCGAGATCTCCTCGCGCGCCTCGCCGATGGTCTTGGCCATCTCGCCGAGGATGTGCTGGCGGCCCTCGCGAGCCTGCTCCAGCGCCTCCTTCATCGTGTCCATCGAGAGGCCATCGATCTTGATGTCCATCTGGCAGGCCGTGATGCCGTCCTCGGTGCCACAGAGCTTGAAGTCCATGTCGCCGAGGTGGTCCTCGGTGCCGAGGATGTCGCTCAGGATGGCGATCTTGCCGTCGTCGCCCGCGATGAGACCCATCGCGATGCCCGCGACGGGCTTGCGGATCGGGACTCCCGCCGCCATGAGGGACATGGAGCCGCCGCAGACGGAGGCCATGGAGGAGGAGCCGTTGCTCTCCAGCACGTCCGAGATGATGCGGACGGTGTAGGGGAACTCGTCCTCGCCCGGCATCATCTTGCTGAGCGCGCGCTCCGCCAGCATGCCGTGGCCGATCTCACGGCGGCCGGGGCCGCGCAGGAAGCGCGCCTCACCGACGGAGAAGGGCGGGAAGTTGTAGTGCAGGTAGAACCGCTTGTCCTCCTGGTCGAAGAGCTGATCCACGGCCTGCACGTCGCGGCCGGTGCCGAGCGTCGTCATGACGAGCGCCTGGGTCTCACCGCGCGTGAAGACGGCGGAGCCGTGGACGCGGGGGAGATAGTCCACCTCGGTCCAGATCTCGCGGATGTCCGTCGTGGAGCGGCCGTCGAGGCGGAGCCCCTCGTTGAGGATCATCTCGCGCATGACCTGGCTCTCGGCGGCCTTGAAGGCCTCCTTGACGTCACCCTTCGAGAATCCGCCCTCGATCTCCTCGACGGCGTCGTCGCCCTCGCCGAAGAGGTCCACGAGGAGCGCGTTCTTGATGTCGCGGATGCCGTCGTAGAAGGTCTCCTTCGCGTAGGGCTTGCGGAGGTGGGCGTCCACGTCGTCCTTGATCTTGCCGTAGATCATCTCCACGAGATCCGCCTCGGGAGCGACGGTGGCGTACTCCATCGGCGTGATCTCACCGCGATCCTTCTGGTACGCCTCGACGAGTTCGTTGATGCCCGCGACGATGGTCTTGATGCCGTCGTGCGCGAACTGGAGCGCGGCGACCATGTCGTCCTCGCTGATCTCGTCCATCTCGCCCTCCACCATCACGATGGCGTCGGCCTTACCGGCCACGATGAGGTCGATGTCAGACTCGGCGCGCTCGGAGACGGTCGGATAGAGGATCATCTCACCGTCCACGCGGCCGACGCGCACGTGGGCGGTCGGGCCGTCGAACGGGGAGCCGGAGAGCGCCAGCGCGGCGCTGGAGCCGACGCCCGCGACGACGTCGCCGTCGATCTCCTCGTCGGCGGCGAGGACGAAGTTGAGGACCTGGACCTCGTTGCGGAAGCCGTCCGGGAAGAGCGGGCGGATGGTGCGGTCGATGAGGCGCGAGGTGAGCGTCTCCTTGTCGGTCGGGCGCCCTTCGCGCTTGAAGAAGCCGCCGGGGAAGGCGCCCTTCGCGGAGAAGCGCTCGCGGTAGTCCACGGTCAGCGGGAAGAAGTGCTGGCCCTCGCGGGCGTCCTTCATCGTGACGGCCGTGGAGAGGATGACGGTGTCACCGAGGCGGATGACGACGGAGCCGTCGGCCTGCTTGGCGAGCTTGCCCGTCTCGATGGTCAGCGTCTTGCCGCCGACCTCGATGGTCTGCGTGATGGCAGTCTTGTGCATGGGGGTGCGCCGCTCAAGGCGCGGTGGGTTGGGGCGCAGGCCTCTTCCCTCCCGTTTCCACTGGTGTGGCCGGAATCCCTTCGAGGGGGGCCGCGGTCTCCCCGAGGCGGGAAGAGGCGGGCTCCATCGAACGGATCGCCGGGGGCGGGCGGGTCGTGCCGCGCGGGTGTCTCCGCCCGCCTCAGGAGGCTCGTGGGGAGCCGCGCGAGGGGCGGAACGAGAGACGGCGACCCCACATGGAGCCGCCGTCGGGGCGTCCGCTACTTGCGGAGGCCGAGCTTAGCGATAAGCTCGCGGTAGCGCTCGATGTCCTGCTTCGCGATGTAGTTGAGCAGGCGGCGGCGCTTGCCGACCATCTTGAGCAGGCCGAGGCGGGACGTGTGGTCCTTCGGGTGCTGCTTGAGGTGCTCGGTGAGGTCCGCGATGCGCGCGGTGAAGATGGCGACCTGGACTTCCGGCTTGCCGGTGTTCATGTCGGAGCCGCCATGCTCCTTGACGATCTCGCGCTTCTGTTCGGTGTCGATCATGTGTGGGGGTCTGATCCTCGTCCGATCTGCGATGCGGACGAAGACCCGCCGGTCTCCGGGCCTTCCGGGCCGACGCGGTCATCAATGGGTGCGCCCCGCGTGGGCGCGTTACGGTGTCAAACTACAGACGCCGCCCGGCGATTCGCCTCTGTCGGCTCTTCATCTGGGGGGCGTGGGGCGTGGACGCCAACCCATTCTGACTCTGCCCGCCTCGGTGCCGAGGCGGGGGCTGTCGCAAGTACCCCGAAGCAGCGGGGCACCCCGAGCGAGCGAAGCGGGCTGAAGGATCTCAGCCGAGAACCAGGCCGCGTGCTCGACTGGGATCCTTCAGGTCCATCCGCCCGGGATCACCCAGACGAGGACTCGGACTACCCTTCCCTCGCGAGCAGCCATACCGCACGCTGGCGATCCTCGCGGAGTTGTGCCACCAGCGAGTCGGGGCCATCGAATCGCCTCTCCTCGCGGATGCGCGCGATGACTTCGACGGTGAGCGTCCGGCCGTACAGGTCGGCGTCGATCTCGAAAAGGTGGACCTCCGCTTTCACTGCGCCGTCTGCCTCGAAGGTCGGGCGGCGGCCGACGTTCATCATGCCATCACGCCACCCGTCGCTGCCGATCCGCGCCCGCACGGCGTAAACGCCGACGCCCGGGATCAGGGTGCGCGGGTGCTCCGGCTGCACGTTGGCTGTCGGGAAGCCGATGGTGCGGCCCCGACCGTCGCCGCGCACAACGGTCCCGGAGAACCGATACGGCCGACCGAGGAGCGCCGCTGCGCGTTCCACCTCGCCCGCCGCGAGCCGCTGGCGAACCTCAGTGGAGGAGACCGTCACGCCTGCCTCGATTTGCTCCGGGATCACGTCCACGGAGAACCCGAGGCTTGCGCCGAGGCGGTCCAGGAGGTCGCGGTCGCCGCGCGCCTTCCGCCCAAACCGATGGTCGTAGCCGATCACGATCTCTTTCATCCCGATCTGCCCGAGGAGCACGTCGGCCACGTAGTCTTCGGGCTCCAGATTCGACAGGTCGCGCGTGAACGGGAGCACGACAACGCGTTGGATCCCAAGGGCTTCCACGAGGTCGGCCCGCTCGCTCATCGTGGAAAGGAGCGGCACCCGGACGCCTGCGATGACCTCGCGTGGGTGCGGGTCAAAGGTGACGAGCGTCGGCACGCCGCCGATGCGCGCAGCCCGCTCCACGAGGTAGGTCAGGATGGCCTGATGGCCGAGGTGGACGCCGTCGAAGGTCCCTGTGGTGAGGACCGAGCGCGGGTCTCGCGTGATGTCGGGGCCGGTCTCGAAGGTCATCGCGCGGTCCGGGTCTGCCCGCCTCGGTGCCGAGGCGGAGCCAGTCGCCGTTGCGGACATGTCCCTCTGAGCCCGCTCATCCCTCCTCGCGCTCGAAGGCGTCCAGCGAGAACGCCTCATCTACGGAGAACGGGCCGATGGCCTCGCGCCGCAGCGCTGTCAGGTGCCCACCGACGCCCAGTGCCTCGCCCACATCGTTCGCGAGGCTGCGCACGTAAAAGCCCTTCGAGGACTCGACGCGGAAGTCAACGTCCACCGTCTCGCCCTCGCGGCGAATGGCCGTCCACTGGAGATCATAGACCGTCACGTGGCGCGGCGGCACCTCCACCTCCTCGCCCCGACGCGCTTTCTTGTACAGCCGCTCCCCGCCCTTCTTGATAGCAGAATAGACCGGCGGCACCTGCGTCAGTTCACCGACGAACCGCTCGCGCACCGCCTCGATGTCCGCCTCGGTGACGTGCTCGGCCGACTCGCGCGTCTCGACTGGCGTCTCGGCATCGAAGCTGGCCGTCGTCTCCCCGAGGCGGATGGTACCGGTGTAGACTTTCGGGAGACCCATGAACCGGTCCTGCTGGCGCGTCGCATCGCGGCCGACGAGGATAATGAGCAGCCCCGTCGCCATCGGGTCGAGCGTACCCGCGTGACCCACTTTCTTGATTCGTAGCGCCCAGCGGACCTTCTTGACCACGCCGAACGAGGACATTCCACCCGGCTTGTCCACGAGCAGCGCCGCCGAGCCGGTGCCCACTCGGAGCGCCTCTGGGAGCCCGTCCTCGCGGCCGACGACCGTCAGGTCCTTAGTAGTCGCCACGGTCCGACGCGTCGGTCTCCGTCTCAGGCTCTTCGGTCACACCGCGCTCTTCGCGCTCGGCACGGATCTGCGCGAAGAGGTCTTCCATCCGGGCGCGCTTTTGCGGCCCCTCGTCTAGGAAGAAGCGGATCTCCGGGATGCGACGGACCTGATGGCGGATGCGCGCGGCGAGTGCCTTGCGGATCGCGACCGTCTCGGCGTCCAGCCGGTTGAAGGCGGCCTGGCGCGCCTCGGCCGTATCGCCGAGGACGCTGACATTGACATACGCGATACCGAGGTCCGCCGTCACGCGGACGTCCGTGACCGTCACCATGGACTGGCTGGCCTCGCCGAAGTCGGTCTGGAGGAGGTCGGCGACCTCCCGCTGAATCATGCGCGAAACGCGCTCGGTTCGAATCGACATGGGAAGGGGGATGAGGGATAAGGGAAGGGGTACGAGGGCGCTCCCCCTTCCCTCTTGCCCCTTTACACTTCAAGCGTTCGCTTCTCCTCAGTGACGACGTAGGTCTCGATCTGGTCTCCGACCTTGATGTCGTTGAAGTTGCGGATCGAAAGGCCACACTCGAAGCCACGCGCGACCTCGCTCACGTCGTCTTTGAAGCGGCGGAGGCTATCGAGTTCACCGTCGTAGACCACGACGCCGTCGCGCACGAGGCGGGCACGGTCGTTCCGGCTCACCTTGCCCTCGACCACGTAGCAACCCGCGATGGTGCCGACCTTCGGGACGCGGAAGGTCTCGCGCACCTCGATGGTGCTCGTGACCGTCTCTTTGCTCTCGGGCGAGAGCAGCCCCTCCAGCGCGTCGCGCATCTCTTCGATGGCATCGTAGATAACGGAGTAGGTGCGGATGTCGATGCCCTCGCGCTCGGCGACAGTGCGGACGCCCGCGACGGGGCGCACCTGGAACGCGATGATGATGGCGTCCGAGGCGGCAGCCAGCATCACGTCACTCTCCGTCACCGCACCTACGCCCGCGTGAACGATGTCGATGGCGACCTCGTCGTTCGAGATCTTTAGGAGCGCATCGGAGAGGGCCTCGGCGGAGCCGCCCACATCCGCCTTTACCACGAGGTTCAGCGTCGTGAGTTCGCCGAGAGCCATGCGGCGCGCGAGGTCGTCCATGGTGACATGCCGGCGCTGGTGCATGGTTTGCTCGCGCTGCAGCTGCTGGCGCTTGGCCGCGATCTCACGGGTCTCGCGCTCGTCGTCTAGCACCACCAAGCGGTCACCGACCTCCGGCGCGTCGTTCATGCCGAGGATCTGGACGGGCGTGCTCGGCCCGGCCTCCTCCACGCGCTGATCGCGCTCGTTGAACATGGCACGGACACGGCCATAGGTCTGGCCGCAGACGAACAGATCGCCGATCTCCAGCGTGCCGGTCTGCACGAGGACGGTCGCGACGACGCCTCGACCTTTGTCCAGACGACTCTCGATGACCGCCGCGACGGCGTTGCGGTCGGGGTCGGCTTCGAGTTCGAGGAGGTCGCTCTCGATGAGCACCTTCTCCAGGAGGTCGTCCACGCCGGTGCCTTCGATGGCGGAGACGAACTGGCACTGCACGTTGCCGCCGTACTGCTCCACTTGCACGCCCTGCTCGGCGAGCTGGGACATGATGAGGTCCGGGTTGGCCTGCTCGCGGTCGATCTTGTTGATCGCCACGACGATGGGTACCTCGGCGGCCTGCGCGTGGTTGATCGCCTCGATGGTCTGCGGCATCACGCGGTCGTCCGCCGCGACGACGAGAATCACGAGGTCCGTCACCTGGGCGCCTCGGGCGCGCATCGCGGTGAAGGCCTCGTGGCCCGGCGTATCGAGGAAGGTCAGCTCGCGCTCGTTTTTGAGCGTCACCTCGTAGGCACCGATGTGCTGCGTGATGCCGCCCGCCTCGCCCGCGACGACGTTCGCCTCACGGATGTAGTCCAGCAGCGACGTCTTGCCGTGGTCGACGTGGCCCATGATGGTGACCACCGCCGAGCGCGACTCCAGCGCGTCCGGGTCGTCCTCTTCCACGATGTCGAGGACGTCCTCGTCCTCATTCATGAACTCGACCTCGTAGCCGAAATCGTCGGCGAGGAGTACAATCTGGTCTGCGTCGAGGCGCTGGTTGATGGAGAACATCATCCCCATCGCGAAGCCCTTCGAGATGACCTCAGCGACGTTGACACGCATGGCCTCGGCGAGGTCTCCGGTGGAGATGAACTCCATCACGCGGAGGACGCTGGCCTGCTCCTGGCGTAGCTGCTCGGCGAGTTCGCGCTGAGCAGCGCGTTCATCGCGGCGAGCACGGCGGCGCTTCTGGCGCGTGCGCTTGCCACCCCCCGCGCCGCTCGTCTTCTGGAGCGTCTTGGCGACGTTCTTCTCGACCTCGGCCTGGTCTACCTGCGGACGGCCCTTCTTGCCCTTCTTGCCGCGCTTACTCCTCGTCGAGCCGCCCTCGGCGGGGGCATCGGAAGCACCGGCCTTCTTCTTGCGCTTGCGCTTGCGGCCAGAGTCGAGGCCGGAGAGGTCGATCTTGCCGAGCACTTTGGGCCCGGAGAGCTCGTAGCGGTCAGCGCGGACGACGCCCTCCGCGTCGGAGGCGGGGTTGTTCTCGTCGGCGTCGAGGGACTTGGGCTCGTCCTCGTCCGCCTCGGCGGGTTCGCCGACGGCCTCAGGCTCCTCAGCGACGGCTTCGGGCTCGGGGGCCTCTTCGGCCTCCGGCTCCTCCGCAGCCTCGACCGAGGCGGGCTCAGAGGGGACCTCTGCGACAGGCTCCGGCGTGGGCTCCGCTTCAGAATCCGGCTCGATGGTCTCCGGCTGCTCCTCTGCGGGCATCTCCGCGACGGGCGCGGCGACCTCCACCTCGGGCTCCGGCGTCGCGATGACCGGCTCGGCGGGAGCGACAGGCTCTTCCTCCGCGACGGGCGGCGTCTCAATGACGGGCTCCGCCGGGGCGACGGGTGCCTCGGGCTCTTCCTCCGGCTCCTCGATGGTCTCGACAGAGACGCTGTCCGGCTCGTCCTCAGCGGCGGCCTCCTTCGCGGCCAACTGCTCGCGGCGCTCGCGAACTCGGGCTTTCGCTTCTGCGTCGTCGGAGTACTCCTCGATGAGCGAGTCGTACATGTCCGGCAGAAGCTTCGCGTTGGGGTCGCCAGCCGTGAGCTTGGCGTCGAGCTCAAACCCCTTCTCTTGAAGGTGTTCGACGACAGTCTCCGCGGCGACGTTGAGTTCGCGGAGGGCCTTGTACAGGCGGACGCTCTTGGGCTTGTTCGACCTCGGGCGGCGCGTGGGCATGCAGGGTGTGGGTGGTGTAGGGGCCAGGGGCCCAAAAATGCAGGAGCGCGCGCGGTTACGCTGCAGACTCCGTCTCAGTCTCCCCGCGAGCGGGGTCTTCCGCTTCTGGCGGATCGCCATCGGCAGACTCTTCGGTCGCCTCAGGCTCGTTAGCCACGGCGGAGGCGGCTTCTGCTTCGGCCTTGGCGGCCGCTTCCGCAGCCTCGGCTTCGTTCTGTGCGGCGAGCGCCTCGGCGGCCTCGTCGGAGAACTCGGCCTCCATGAGGAGGTGGATCTTCTTGGCCTGGATCTCCTCCAGACCGGTGCGCCGCGCCAGTTCGGCGGGCTGAAGCTCCAGGACGGCCTTCGCGGTATCGCAGCCGATGTCCTTCAGCTTCTGGATGATCGGTGCAGGGATCGCGTCGCGGAACTCGTCGATGTCCACGTCCTCCTCGTCCTCCTTGATGTCGCGGTAGACATCCAGCTCGTAGTTGGTGAGCATAGAGGCCAAGCGGATGTTCTGACCACCGCGACCGATGGCCATGGAGACTTCGTCGGCCGGGACGGTCACGCGGGCGCGGGGCGGCACGAGGTCGTCGTTGAGTTCTACGTCCATCGGGTTGGCGGGCTGGAGCGACCGGCGGATGAGCTCAATCGGGTTCTCCGTCCAGGGCACCACGTCGATGTTCTCGCCGCCGAGTTCGCGGACGACCGCGTGGATGCGGGAGCCCTTCACGCCGACGCACGCACCGACAGGATCGACCCGCTCATCGTAACTCACGACGCCCATCTTGGCGCGCTCACCGGGAAGGCGGACCACCTTTTTGATCTCGATGATGCCGTCGTAGATCTCAGGCACCTCCAACTCAAAGAGCCGCTCCACGAAGACCGGGGCCGTGCGCGAGATGATGACCTGCGGGCTCGCGCCCGCATCGCGGATCACCTCCTTTACTACGGCACGGAGCATGTCGCCCTTGCGGTAGCGATCCTTGCCGATCTGCTCATCACGTGGGAGAACCAGTTCCGTCTTGTTGTGGAGCACGAGCACCTCGCGGCGGCGCGTCTGGTAGATCTCGCCGACGATGATCTCCCCGACCAGTTCGCTGTACTCGCGGAAGATGTTTTCCTTCTCGATATCGCGGATCTTCTGGCGAAAGGTCTGGAGCGCGGTCTGGACGGCACGGCGACCGAAGTCTTCGATCTTGATGTTCTCCGCAACCTCGTCCTCCACCTCGTAGTCGTCCTCGATTTCGAGGGCGTCCGAGATCTCGATCTGCGTAACGGGATCCTCCAGGTCGTAGTCCTCCACCACCTCGCGGACGTGGAGAATCTGGATATCGCCGTTGTCCGGGTTCAGGATGACCTGGAACGCCTCGGGGTCGTCGGCGCCGAAGCGCTTCTTGATCATCGCGCGAAACACGTCCTCCATGATGACCTGGAGGGTGTCGCGGTCGATGTCCTTCTCGCGCGCGATTTCGGCGAAGGAGGAGACGAGGACAGTGGATTGCATAGTCGGGAGTTCAGGGGACTGATGGCGCCGAGGCCGGGCTCAGGCGCTACCAGGGCAGAAGGATCTTGGCGGTTCGGATCTCGTCGTGAGCGACGGTCAGGGGGTCGCCGTCGTCGGGCTTGAGAGTGACCGCCTCGGGGGTCGCGTCGGTCAACTCGCCTTGGAACGATTCGCCCTCGTGGAGATCGAGGCGGACGGGACGACCGATGTGGCGGCGGAACTGGCGAGGATCGGTCAGCGGACGGTCGAGGCCGGGCGAGGAGACGATCAGCCGGTACTTGCCCTCAATCACGTCCTCGGCGTCAAGCGCGAATCCGAGGCTGCGCGAGACATCCGCGAGAGCGTCGAGGTCGGCACCGGTGCCAGGCTCAGCCTCGCGGTCGGCGAAGACCTCCACGACGCGGCTTCCCTTCCACCCACGGACGGACACGTCCACGAGAAAGAGGTCCGAGCCCTCGATGACCTCTTCGGCCAGGGCGCGGACGCGGGTTTCGACGGAGTCTGGAGTGACGATCTCGGGCAAGCCGGGACGGAACGAAAGGAGGGCAGACGGAAAACGCCCGTTCGTCGGAACGGGCGCTGCGGGGGGCGGCGCGCGGGGATTGGACCCTTGCGACGGCCGGTCTCAACGGGTGCTCGAAAGCACAGCTCCGGGGAGCGCGGCCAAGGTACGGCCCGGCGTGAGGCATTCGCAATCACACCAACGTCACGCTTCGCCCTCCGATCCTTGTTTTCCGTATTGCAATAACAGTTTTCCGCCCGCCTTCACTCGCGCCACCCTCCCCCACCTCGGCACCGAGGCGGAGGTACTGGATGAGACAAGCAAACACCGTCGCGCCAGTGTCTATACTCGCCCAAGCCGAAGGCGAGACATGGACGTTTCACAGATCGACTTTCTTCAACTCCTAGTCGGATCGGCTCTCTCGTTCCTTCTCTCCTATCTCTACCAGAGGAGCAAGTATTCGGTTAGTGAGAGCAAACGGAAGCGTTCGCGGGAGATCCAACTACGGAAGGCGTTTCATTCCCAGAGTCCAAGTCGTCTCGATACCCTGCGTGACGCGATCGCTAAGCAGAGGAACCTCACGCTCACGTGGCTCACGACGTCGTGCTTCATCTTTAGCAGCACCATCGTGACAGCCCTCTTGCCCCTGTCCGATTCTCAACTCCCGTTCGTTCTCTATCTCGCACTTTTCGTCTTGTCTCTCCTTTCCTTCGCTCAACTCGTCTTTCAGAGAGGCAAGCTTTCGAGCCTAGAGGCGGCTCTGGCGGAGAGCAGTGCTGCTTTGGACCTCCTGTTTACGGAGGACGTTGCGGAGGCTCTGCTTGCCACCGCTGAGTCAGAGGAGGCGAGCCCGACCGAAACCTACCCGCTTCTACCGGGACCCTCTGGTTTCTTTCAAGATGTGAGCAGCTCACTCGAGGAGAAACACACTGTTCTCAGTGCGAAGCGACGCGCCAGAACGTGACCACAGCGAAACGCCTTTCCCCACCTCGGCGCCGAGGTGGGCAGGGTCAAGCCAGCGCTGGAGCTGCAAAAATGGTGTCGTGCACCTGCGCCGGGTCTGACTCTGGAAAGTCCGCCATGAAGTGGAGGCCTCGGCTCTCCGTCCGCCGCATCGCGCAGCCAATGACAAGGTGCGCGATGGCTGCGAGGTTGCGGAGTTCGCAGAGTTCGCTGTTCAGCGTCGTCCGCTGGTAGAACTCCTCGGTCTCGCGGTAGATCAACTCGATCCGACGGGCCGCACGCTGGAGCCGGTGTCGGCTCCGCACGATCCCGACGTAGTTCTGCATCACGGTGCGTAGCTCCAGGCGGTTGTGCCGCACCTGGATCCATTCTTTCGCATTCTCCGTGCCAGTCTCGTCCCAGTCAGGGATCCGGTCCTCGTGCTCATGCTCGCGGGCGTACGCGGCTGCAGGTTCCAGCGCACGACCGGCGTACACGAGCGCCTCTAGCAGGGAATTGGACGCGAGGCGGTTCGCGCCGTGCAGCCCCGAGCACGTCACCTCACCGCAAGCGAAGAGCCCCGCGATGGAGGTCCGCCCCTCCATGTCTACCATCACGCCACCGCACGTGTAGTGCGCCGCCGGGACGACCGGGACCGGGTCCCGCGTCATGTCGATCCCGTGCGTGAGGAGCGTGTCCTGGATATTCGGGAAGTGCGCGAGGATGGCGTCGGCGGGCTTGTGGCTGATGTCCAGCCAGACGTGGGGCTCCCCGCGCTTCTTCATCTGGTCGTCGATGGCACGGGCCACGATATCGCGAGGGGCCAGTTCGTGGCGCTCGTCGTAGTCCGGCATGAAGCGCTCGCCGCCGAGGTTGCGGAGGAGGCCACCGTCGCCCCGGACCGCCTCGGTGATGAGGAAAGCCCGGCCGCCGAAGTCGGCATCGGGCATGTAGAGGCTCGTCGGGTGGAACTGGACGAACTCCATGTTGGCGACGCGCGCCCTCGCGCGGTAGGCCATCGCGATGCCATCTCCCGTCGCGACGGTCGGGTTGGTGGTGTGGAGATACACCTGTCCGGCGCCTCCGGCCGCGAGCAGCGTCACCCGCGAGAGGAAGGTCTCGATACGGCCTCGCGATTCATCCAAGACGTACGCGCCGTAGCACTGGAGGTCATCCGCCTCGGCGGTCTCACCGAGCTGGTGCTGCGTGAGGAGGTTGACCGCGAAGTGGTGCTCGAAGAGATGGATGTTGGCGTGCTGCCGGACCGCGGCTAGGAGCGCGCGCTCTACCTCGCGGCCGGTCATGTCCGCCGCGTGCACGATGCGGTCGGCGGAGTGCCCACCCTCGCGCCCGAGGTGGAGGGACCCGTCGTCGCCCCGGTCGAACCGCGCGCCCCAGTCCATCAGCTCTCGAATCCGCTCCGGCCCCTCGGTCACGACCATGCGTACGACGTCTTCATCGCAGAGCCCGGCACCCGCGACGAGCGTGTCGCGCACGTGATCTTCCACATCGTCCGCCGGATCCATGACGGCCGCGATGCCGCCCTGGGCGTAGTTCGTGTTGCTCTCGGCACTCTCCTTCTTGGTGACGACCGCGACGGTGCCGTGCTCGGCTGCGCGCAGCGCGAAGGAGAGCCCGGCGACGCCGGAGCCGATGACGAGGAAGTCGAAGCGCTCGCGCATGGGAACGAGGGAGGAAAACGTGCGGGTCTAGCGTCACAGGCGCAGGTACGCCTCAGTTCTCTGCCACAGTGCACACGCCACCGTCGAGAATCACCTCGGGGGCCGTGAGAAGCATACAGTCGGAGTTGAGGCCAAACTGCTCGTTGGCCTCGCGGTCCAGCGCCGTGACGAGACCTGCGAGGCGGATGATGTCGAACTCCGCGTCGCCCGTCGCGGTGTAGACGGCGAAGCTTCGAGGCCCTCCACACGCCTTCGCGCCCACAGGAATGGTCTTGCACGCCCGGGCCATGGTCGCTCTCGGCGTGCCGATGGCGGCCTCCAAGTCCGCGACGGCAGCCGCGCGCTGGCGCTCGTAGTCCCCGAACGACGTGAAGAGACCGTCCCGGACAGGTGCAGGCTGGTAGCCCGGATCTCCGGGCGCCTGCGTGGTATCGACGGGAACGGGCTCCGGGGGTGGCGCCTCGCCCGCCGTGCGGCGCGGCAGCCGGTCGCGGTTGGTCATCTCCTCGCCGCTGCCACATCCGGGCAGCACCATCGCGAACACGAAGAGCCCCACGAGCAGGAGGCCGAAAACCCGCGTAGGTCCTCCCGCCTCGGTGCCGAAGCGGGCAGACTCGCGGGAGAACAAGCGGCGGTCGGTCATGCGTCGGAGCCGGTGTCTTGGAGGAGGTACGCCTTGATGAACTCGTCGAGGTCGCCGTCCATCACGCTCTGAACGTCGGTCAGCTTGACGTCCGTGCGGTGGTCGTTGACCATCGTGTAGGGCTGGAAGACATAGGAGCGGATCTGGGACCCCCACTCGATCTTTTTCTTGCCCGCCTCCTCGGCGTTCTTGGCCGCCTCGCGGATCTCCTGCTCTAGAGCGTAGATGCGCGACTTGAGCATCTGCATCGCGCGGTCCCGGTTCTGAAGTTGGCTCCGCTGCTCCGTGGATTCCGCCACGACGCGAGCGCTCTCGCCGTTGGAGAGTGTGCCGGTCCAGATGTAGCGTGCGCCCGTCTCCACCTTGTTGACGTTCTGGCCGCCCTTGCCTCCCGAGCGGAAGGTCTGGAGTTCCAGTTCGTCTGGCTTCACGTCCACCTCGATGGCGTCGTCGATCTCGGGGTAGACGAAGACGCTCGCGAAGGACGTGTGGCGGCGTCCGGAGGCGTCGAACGGCGAGATACGGACGAGGCGATGGACGCCGCTCTCCGCTTTGAGGTAGCCGTACGCGAAGGAGCCCTCGACGCGGAGCGAGGCACTTTTGATGCCTGCGCCCTCTCCCTCCTGATATTCGAGGAGCGTGGGGCTGTAGCCGTGATTTTCGGCGTAGCGGGTGTACATCCGCAGCAGCATGTCCGCCCAGTCCTGGCTTTCGGTCCCACCCGCGCCGCTGTTGACGGTCAGGATGGCGGTGCGGTGGTCGTCCGGGCCGGAGAGCATCCCGCGCAGTTCCATCGCGGCGACGGCCTTTTCGAGCCCGCCCCGCTCGCGCTCGATCTCGTCTGAGAGGTCAGCGTCCTCCTCTTCCTCCTGCATCTCGGCGAGGGTGAGGAGATCATCGCGGCGGCGTTCGAGAGCGTCGAAGGCCTCCGTCCACTCTTTCTCGGCCGCGATGGCCTGCTCGGTTTCGCGGGCGCGGTCGGTGTCGTCCCAGAAGCCAGGCTCCAGGCGACGGGCGCGGAGTTCCTCCAGGCGCTCGCGGCGGGCGTTCAGGTCGAGGTAGCGCGCGAGGGCATCGACGCGTTCGATGAGGTCGTCCATGCGGAAAGCTACCGCTCATACGCGGCCAGGTCCGCCCGCCTCGGGAGACTCACCGGACGTTCAGGCGATGACGTCATCTTCCAGTCCGTTCGTGGGCATCCCTCACCCGCAGAGCAACCGTTGGGCTCTCGCGCGGTATCACCCTCACCCTCTCCGCTTTCGCGATGCCCGCCGCCACCTCGACTTCCGCTTCCCTCCTCCCCTTCCTGTACGTCGCCTGGGCCGATGGCCTCCTTGCGCCCGGCGAGATCGACGCCCTCCGCGAGCGCCTCGCCAGTCTGGACGGCCTCGCGGACGACGAGCGCGAGCAAGTGGGCGCGTGGCTGGATCCCCAGAACCCGCCCGACGCTACGACCTACTTCGGGTGGGTCCGCAGCATCCGCGAGGCGGCCACAGACCTTCCCGGCGCCTCGGAGAAGACACTCACTGCTCTCGCCTGCGAACTCGCCGAGATGGCCGGGCGCAGCGGCGGCATCGTCGCGACCGAGGAAGGACGGCGCGCGCTCGCGGAGATCGAGAGCGCCCTCGGGATCGTCACGACGGAGGTGGTGCGCGACCTCGTGGAGACCCGCCCGCCCGGAGGCGACGGCGCCGTGGGTGCGCCACCGGAGCCGGTGCGAATGTTCGACGTGGAGGCGATGCACCGCCTCGTGGGCGGACCGAGGGCCGAGGTGCGCGAGAAGGTCCGCAGCCTCCTCCGCGATCCCGCCTTCGCCCGCCCGGACCCCGAAATCTCGAAGGCGGACTACCGCGATCTCGTCCTGAAATGGACCACGCTCCTCGCCGACCAGGGCATCGGCGCGCTGGCGTACCCGGAGTACGCGGGGGGCCAGGACGACCTCGGCGGCTTTATCGCCGCCCTGGAGACCATCGCCTTCCACGACCTCGACCTCGCGATCAAGTTCGGCGTGCAGTTCGGGCTCTGGGGCGGGAGCGTCAACCAGCTGGGCACCGAAAAGCACCGCCGTGCCTACCTCCCGCAGACGGGCACGCTGGAGCTTCCGGGCTGCTTCGCGATGAGCGAGCGCGGTCACGGCTCCAACGTCCGCGATCTCCAGACGACCGCCACGCTGGACTTGGAAACGGACGAGTGGGTGATCCACACCCCCACGGACCGCGATCACAAGGAGTGGATCGGCAACGCCGCCAAGCACGGCCGGATCGCCTCCGTCTTCGCGCAACTCATCATCGGCGACGCGCCGAGCTACGGCGTGCACGCCTTCGTCGTCCCCCTCCGCGATGACGACGGGAATGTGCTCCCCGGCATCCGCATCGGCGACAGCGGCCACAAGATGGGCCTCAACGGAGTGGACAACGGCCGCATCTGGTTCGACCACGTCCGCGTCCCGCGCGAGAACCTCCTCGACCGCTTCGCGCAAGTCTCCGAGGACGGCACCTACACCTCGCCCATCCCGAGCGCGAGCAAGCGCTTCTTCGTGATGCTCGGCACGCTTGTGGGCGGACGCATCGCGGTGGGCAGCGCCGCCAACTCCGCCGCGAAGGCGGGCATCGAGATCGCGATCCGCTACGGCGAACGCCGCCGCCAGTTCGGCCCGGCCGGAGGCGACGAGGTCCCGCTCATGGACTATCTCTCGCACCGACGCCGCCTCCTCCCTCTCCTCGCGACGAGCTACGGACTCTCGTTCGCCTTGCACGACCTCGCGGAGCGATTCTCCAACCTCCCGCCGGATGGCGACACGCGCGAGATCGAGAACGAGGCGGGCGCGTTCAAGGCGCTGGCCTCCTGGCACGCAACGCAGTCGCTTCAGGAGGCGCGCGAAGCCTGCGGTGGCGAGGGCTTCCGGTGGTCGTCGCGGATCGCCTCGCGCAAGGCCGACTCCGACATCTTCACCACCTTCGAGGGCGATAACACGGTCCTCCTGCTGCAAGTCGCGAAAGGGCTATTGGCAGGCTACCAGCAGGAGTTCGCGGACCTGAACGCGTTCGGCCTGCTCCGCTACGTCCGCGATCTGGCCGACGTGACCTTCGGCGAGATCAACCCGCTCACGCGGCGCAACTCGTCCCGGGAGCACCTCGCGGACTCCGAGTGGCACGCGAAGCTGTTCGAGCGCCGCGAGCGCCAACTCCTCGTCACCGCCGCCCAGCGCCTCAAGGGCCGCATCGACGCCGGGGTGGACTCCTTCGAGGCGTTCACCGACGTGCAGGATCACCTCCTCACGCTGGCCCGCGCCCACGCCGAGCGTCTCATCCTGGAGCGGTTCCGCGAGGCCGTCGAGGCGGGCGAGTCCGACGGCCTCGGGCACCCGCTGGAGATGGTCTACCAACTCTGGGCGCTCCACACGCTAGAGGCCAACCGGGGTTGGTACCTCGAAGAGGGGCTCTTCGACGGGTCGGTCTCGAAGGCGATGCGAACGGAGGTCAACCGGCTCCTTGATGAGGTCCGCCCACTTGCGCTGGATCTCGTCGCGGCGTGGGGGATCCCCGAGGAGGTGCTCGCCTCCGACTTGCTCTGACCTACCTGACTCCGCCCGCCTCGGTGCCGAGGCGGCTACATCACCACGAAGACGCTCGCCAGCCACCCGGGACGCGTGGACAGGTGGCACCGCCCGTTGGCGCGACGGCCCGTCGGGAGGTCCGTGGAGATGGCCGTGCGCTGAGTGCCTGGGACGAGCGCGGTGCGGATGTGGCGTGTGACACCCGGCGCGTTCGGGTCGTACACGAAAAACGTCGTCTCGGCGGGATGCTCGCCGCGCTCCACGCCGAACGCCACCACCTGGTGGTTCGCGAAGGGGTCAGGAGAGTCGCCGACAAGGCCGAGGATGACGGGTCGGCCGCTCTCCAACCGGCGCGTGGCCCGTTCCACCTCGGCACCGAGGCGGGCACCCAGAGGCGGGTGCTCCGTGCCGTCCCACCGCGCGACGGTCCACTCCCGCACGAACCGGGGCAGCGAGTGCCGCAGCGTCTCCGCCTGCCGCCGACGCAGCAGCGAGCGCATCGCGTCCTTTTGTAGCGCCGAGGTCGGCACCGGACTCCCGGACTCGAACCGCTCGATGGCTGCGAGCGCCATCCCGCCACAGAGGCCGAACGTTCGCCACCGCCTCGCGATGCGGTGCACGAGCGCGTCGCCTCCGCCCGCCGCCGCCAGCGCTCCCGTCGCGACCGCACTGGCCGGTGCCTTCCCGAACAGCCTCCCTCCCGCCCCACCGAGCGCTGCCAGCGCGGCGACCGAGAGCGGACGGAGCCACCGCGCGAGGTGGTCCAGATCCGCATCGGTCCACGCGAAGGAGTTCGCGAACGAGAACCCATCGCGCGCCGGATCGAAGGGTAGGACAATGCGCCGTTTGGAGGCAAAGGGTGGAGACGTGAGGGCAGGCACGATGGGCCGTTCGGGGAATGGCGGAGAATCGGGCGGGCAATGTATACTCCATGTGAAGCCGCGGTTGGGATCGCTCCCGCTGGGCCCGCGCTTCCCCCTATGGAGACTCGTTTCCCCCGCCTCCCCCGGAGGCCCCTCCTGATGTCCTTGGGAGGCCTGCTTCTCGTCCTCGTGCTCGCGGGCGGCCTGATGTTCGCCTTCTCGAAGCCCGCGCCCGATCCCGCCCGGGTCGGCCTCGCGCTCCGCGTCGGCGCGGACTCCATGACGGTGGACTCGCTCGCCACACTCGACCCTGCCCACCTCGACGCTCTCGCCGAGGCGGCTCTGCTCGCTTCCCGACAGACCTCGGAGCCTGCGGTCTGGCTCGGACGCGAGCGGATCGTGCTCCGTCCGGAGGTGCTCCCGTTCTACCACGCGCGCGGCCTCACGCTCGCCTGGACCGACCGCGCCTCGCGCGACACGCTTCTCCACGCGCTGCGCCAGGCAGACCGAGACGGCTTGGATCCGGCGGTCTACCACGCGAGGTCGCTCACTGCCATCGCGCATGCCATCGACGCACGCGACCCGAAGCAAAAACGTCCCGTTGCCGACACCGTCCTGGCCGACCTGGACCTCGCACTCACCGACGCCCTGTTCCGCTACGCTGCCGACCTCGCGGGCGCCCGCACCGATCCCGAGGCTCTCTACGGCGACCTCTGGATGGATGCCCGGACACCTCGCGATGTGCCCGCCGAACTGGCACAAGCGCTCAAGAGCGAAGAGCCCATCGCCGACTGGCTCGCGACCCTCGCGCCGCAGCACCGGGGCTACCGCCACCTCCGTGCGGCTCTCTCTCGTCAGTTAGATGGCACCGGTCCCGACTCCGTCTCCGCCAACCTCCTCCGCCTCAACATGGAGCGCTGGCGCTGGCTCCCGCGAGACCTCGGCACGCACCACGTGATGGTCAACGTGCCCTCGTACCACCTCTGGGTCCGCGAGGACGGCGCCGATGTGTTCGACATGGACGTAGTCGTCGGCAAACCCGGACGATGGCAGACCCCGGCCTTCACGGACACAATGCAGACCATCGTCTTCAGCCCGCCGTGGATCATGCCCGCCTCCATCCAGCGCGAGACGTACGGCGAGGTGGTGCCCGGCCGCACCCAACCGCCCGGCCCCGGCAACGCGATGGGCCGCGCCAAGTTCATGTTTCCCAACGACCACTTCGTCTACATCCACGACACGAACGCCAAGCGAGGCTTCAAGCGCGAGGTCCGGGCCCTCTCGCACGGCTGCGTCCGCGCCGCCCACCCGCGCGATTTCGCGACGGCGCTCCTGACCCGCACGAACGGCTGGACGGCGGACTCGGTCGCGACGAAATTCGAGGGCTCGTGGATCACCGAGACCGTCGAGATAGAGGCGGAGCTTCCGGTCCACCTCGCCTACTTCACGGCGTGGCCCGAGGCAGACGGAACCCTCACCCTCCCCGCAGACGTGTATTCTCGCGATTCCGCCCTCGCCGAGGCTCTCGGCCTGACGCTCTAGGACCCACCACTTGGCCTGCCCCGTGGAGACCCGACACGACGCCGACGCACCGGCGACCTTTCCCGCCCCACCCTGCCCGCCTCGGCACCGAGGCGGACGGGGCTGGATCGTAGTCGCCCTGCTCTTGCTCGCCCCGCTGGCCGCCCTCGCGCAAGGCCCTGCCGCGACAGACGAGCCCCCTCCTGACGACCGCCTCCGCCAGTGGATCGCCAACGGCGCCTGGCACGAGGCCCTCCCCGACCTCTACGCCGAGCGCGACTACGCCCTCGCGTGGCCCGGCGACCACGCCCGCCTCGACGCCCGCCTCGACGCTGCCCACGCCGACGGCCTCCTTCCCCACGAGACTCACGCCGACGAACGCCGCACCCTCCGCCTCCGCCCGGATTCCCTCCGCCGCGACCTCCTCCTCACCGACGCTCTCCTCCGCCTCGCGGACGCCCTCGCCGGGCATCGCGTCGATCCCGAAGAGATCCACGAGGGGCACTGGTTCCTCACACGCGAGGTCGAGCGCCGCCGCGCCACGGATCCAGCCGACCTCGTCCGCGATGCGCTGGACGCCGACGATCCCGCCACCACCCTCCTCGCGAGCCTCGACGCCCTCCAGCCGACTCATCCCGAGTATCACGCCCTTCGCCGCGATCTCGCGAGCCGGTTCGAGATCGACTACGAAGCGTTCCAGCCCGCTTCCACGCATCGCGCACGGGAAACCGCCACATGGCCCGAGGCGCCGGAGGTTCGCTACGCTCCACGCGAGGTGGCGTTGCTCCGCCTCAACCTGGAGCGCTGGCGTTGGCTCCCCGGGGACTTCGGAGCGGCGCACGTGCTCGTCAACGTCCCGGCCGCACGACTGACGCTTCGCGAACGCGGCGAGACCGTCCTCGACATGGAGGCCACCATCGGTCAGACCGAGCCCGACTGGCAGACGCCCGTCCTCTCGGACCCCATCCGCTCCGTCTCGTTCTTCCCCACCTGGACACCGACGCCCACCATCCTGCGTCGCGAGATCATCCCGGAAGCCCGCGAGGATGGCGGTCAAAGCCTCTATGAGCGCGGCTTCGACCTGTTCCGGGGTGGCCGGAAGCTGGATCCGCGCGAGGTCAACTGGGATCGCGCGAGGCCCGGCACGTACCGCGTCGTGCAGCGAGGCGGGCCGCAAGGCGCCCTCGGCCGCGTCAAGTTCGTGATGCCGAACCGGCACTTCATCCTCGTCCACGACACCAACACGCCCGAGGAGTTCGACGGTGACGAGCGTGCGCTCTCCCACGGCTGCGTCCGCGCCGAGGACCCGGGCGCCCTCGCAGACGCCATCCTGACGCGCACCAACGGCTGGGCGGACGGACGCGCGAGCGGCATCATCGATGGACGCCCGCGCACGAGCGGTGTGCGGCTCCGCCAACGCTTCCCGGTCCACATCGTCTACTTCACTGCGTGGCCCGGCGAGGACGGACTCCAAACCTTCGAGGATGTCTACGGCCGCGACCGTGAACTCGCCGCCGCGCTCGGCATCGATCTGCCTGAACCGCCTGTGCAGACGGCCGAGCGGTAACGATCCCGTTACGTCCCCCGGGACCGCGCGCGTACCATTGGGGTCCGCTCCGCCGTTTGCGAGCGTACGCCCACCTCCCGTGACCGCCATCCGCCTGTCTTCCCACCCGCTCGCTCTCGTCCTCGCGTGGTCCCTCGCGTGGGGCCTTTTCTCAGACCTCTTCGGCGGCGACAAAGGCCCCGCCCGAGTGGAGGCCGAGGCGGTCCGCGAGGCCGTAGAGCGCGTCGCAGGGATCGGACAGCACGAGGGCACGCGTGCGCTGTACGCCTCGCGAGACTGGGCCCCGCTCTGGAACGCCGACGAGCGCCGCGCCCTCTCTGCCCGGCTCGCGACGGTCGCAAAAGACGGGATCGACCCCGCGAGCATCGGCGCAGACGACGCGCGAAACGAACTCGCCCGCTGGGAAGGCGCCCGCACCGAGTACGCCCGCCTCGGTGCCGAGGCGAGGGAGGTCACGCCAGACCCCCGCCCCCTCGCCGTCGCTCGCGCCGATGTGCGTCTCACCGACGCCCTCTTCCGCCTCGCGGACGCCCTCGCTGGGGAACGTCTCGATCCCGCCGCACTCCATCCGGGCACCTGGTTTCCCGCGAGGCCAGATTCCATCGCTCACGAGGCCGCGCGCGACGCCATCGCGAGCGGAGACGCTTCCGCTGCCCTGGACGCCGTAGAGGCGCTTCAGCCGAGCCACCCACAGGCCCTCGCTCTCCGCCATGCCCTCGCCCGGCTCCGCCGTGCTGACATCGCGCCCATCCCGGACGGGGCCCCGCTGATGCTCGGTCAGCACTCCATCCGCGTCCCGCACGTCCGCGCCCGGCTCGCCGCCTTCGGCTACCTCGGAGAGGACGGCCCCACCACGGGCTGGGACGACAACGACCCGTACCTCTTCGATGACGCCCTCGCAGGCGCTCTCGCGCGCTTCCGCACCGCCCACCAACTCGACGCGGATTCTATCCTTGACGCCGCCACCACGGACGCCCTCAACGCCGACCTCGACAGCCTCGCCGACCGGGTCGCGCTGAACGTGGAGCGCTGGCGCTGGCTCCCGCGCGAGTTCACCGGCCGTCACGTCTGGGTCAACCTTCCCGCCTACCACCTGGAGGTCCGCGAGCCAGACGGCAGCGTCGGCCTGGAGATGGTCGTCAACATCGGCAACGCGCAGACCACGGGATGGACGACGCCCGTCCTCACAGACTCCATCACGCGCGTCGTCTTCCGTCCCGCGTGGTTCGTGCCGAAGTCCCTTGCCGCCGCGCAGGTCTTCCCGATGGCACAGGCCGATAGCCTCTCGCTCTGGCGCCAGGGCTTCGAGGTCTACCAGAACGGCGCGCCCGTGGACAGCCGCCTCGTGCTGTGGGATTCGGTCTCCGTCGGGGAGTTTCGGTTCGTGCAGCGGCCCGGCGCTTCCAACCCTCTCGGCCGGGCCAAATTCCCAATGACGAACCCCTACGCCATTCTCATCCATGACACCAACCGCTCAGACTTCGGTGGCCCGGTGTCGTCGGGATGCGTCCACGCAGGCGACGCGGAGGCGCTGGCCGCCTATCTCCTCCGAGCGGAAGGCTGGGACGAGGAACGCGCGCAGCACGCCTACCGGCGAGGCCCGCAGCGACAGGGCGTCCCGCTAGCCGATCCGGTCCTGACTCACTTCGTCTATCTCACCGCCGAGGTGGACGACTCCGGCGCGCTGGTCTTCCACGACGACCCGTACGGGTACGACCGGAGGCAACTCGCGGCGCTGACGGGTACAGTGTAGCCGAGCGGCTACTTCTCTCCGCTCGGGACTCAATGCCAGATCACGAGCACGACGAGTGGTCGCTCTCGGTCCCATAGCCACTGCGTAGCGAAATAGAGGTAGTCCCCAGGAAAGTCCTCGAGCCTGAACGACGGAGCGCCTGGGTCCGCGAGGTGGGAGCGAACGTCTCGCTTCCAGAAAGCGAACGACTCGTCCAGCGGAATCCAGCGAAGAGGTAACCCTGCATCCGCGACGACGAAGTGCACGGGACCTGAGCGGAGGAGAACCCGGAGAGCAGACTCGTTGAGTTCCTCTCCGGACTCAACAGCCACAACATCGCCAGACTCGTCCCAGATCTCATGGAGTGGGAATCGGGCCTGTCGGACATAGTCACGAGTCGACACTACGTGTACGAGGTAAGCAGCGGCTGCTGGATCCGCATCGGAACCTAACTTCCCGCCTCGGCACCGAGGCGGGCACACCCGGCTACTTCGGGGCGAGTTGCTCCACCACGATCAGCATCGCCGTCTTGCCCCCGTTGTCCATCGACGGGAAGGACTCCGTGCGCACCACGCGCCAGCCGCTCGCGAGGAGATCGTTGAGTTCGTTCAGGTCGGGCTCGCCTCGCTTCTCGATCATCACCACGAGGGCGGCCTGGACGGTCTTCGCGCCTGCCGGGACGGGCGCGGTGCCCGCGGGCATGGCCGTCGTCTGCTTCGTGCGGCGGATCGGCGCGATGGTTTCCCGGACCGGCCCTTGCTGTTGGGGCGGCACCGGACTCGCGCCATTCGCGGGGGGGCTCTGCATCACCTCCGGGTCTGGAGGCGAGAGCGGCGCGAACATGACGTCCGATAGTTGGGCTTCCGCCAACATCGGGTCGGACGCCTGATCGACATCCTCGAACAGCGCGGCAAAGGGATTGCTGCTCATGGCTCCGCGCTAGGCTGCCTGCGGGGCGGGTTCGGAAGGGCTCGTCTTCTGGTTCTCACGGGCCTTCTCCAACGCCTTCGTGAGCGTCTCGATCCGCTCGAAGATCTCGTCCGCGAGCCCGGCATACTCCAGAGCCCCCGGCGTGTTGGGGTCGATCTCGAAGATGGTCTTGCCTTGCAAGGGGGCCGTTTCCAGCTTGGGGTCCGGGTGGATGACGGTATCGAACACCCGGGCGCCGTAGCGCTGGCGGATGACCTCTGCGGCGAGGCGCACCTCGCGCTTGTCCACGTCCGCCTTCGTGATGACGATGCCGAGGACAGGCGCCATCCGACCCACGCCGCTGTGGATGTGACGCAGCATCTCGCCGAACGAGATCAGCCCCTCGATGGAGAGGTAGCTCGGCACGACGGGGATTAGCAGCGCATCGCCCGCCATGACAGCGTTGATGGTGAGCAGAGACGCCGAGGGGGGACAGTCCAGCAAGATGAGGTCGTACTCGTCCTTGCACGCGGCCAGTGCAGAGCGGAGGCGCGTGACCCGATCCGAGAAGCGCCCGAGGCGGAGGTCGGCGCTCGCGAGGTCCATCGACCCCGGGATGAGGTCCATGTCGTGGACGCGCGTCTTCTTGATCGCGTCGGCGGCGCTGACCTCACCGAAGAGGACCTGGGCCGACGACACCTTGAGGTCCGCGCGCTTGAGGCCGAGCGCGAGCGAGGCCGACGCCTGACCGTCGAGATCGACGATGAGCGTCCTGCGGCCCGCTCGTGCGAAGGCAGCCGCGAGGTTGACGCACGTCGTGGTTTTGCCCACGCCGCCTTTGTTCGTAATGACCGGGAGGATCTGGATCATGGGGGGCGATCTCGTAACGCGGAGGGTGCCGCGCCACGCCGTAAATGGGCTGAGGGTGCGATTTCGGGCGTCCGCCCCCTGAACGGCAAACGCCGCGCCATGTCGGAATGAACCGGCCCCTTTCGCGGCGACTGGACCTGCGCCGGGCGAATGGGAGGCACCCAGCCCTGCCCGCCTCGGTGCCGAGGCGGAAGGCCTCAGAACCAGACGAGGGAGAGATCCGGGGACCGCTCGAACCCGATGAGTCCCGCGCCTCATCTCTTGCGCGATGCGATCCGAACCGCGACGCGTGTCCCCCCGGACCTCGGTCTTTCGTGTCGCAAGGTGACGGCTCCGCGCACCCTCGACGGCCTGGAACCTCCACGCTTCCCTTCCCGCCTCCCCTTTCACCATGCGATTCGCACCGGGCTTCCTCGTCCTCTTTCTCGTCGGCAGCCTCGCGTCTGCCCAAACGCCCTCGCTCGCTCTCTTCTCCCCAGCGCCGGAAAACCAGGGGCGGTTCGGGTGGTCCGTCGCTGGCGTCGGCGATGTCTCCGGTGATGGGGTCGCGGACTTCATCGTCGGCGCACCCCAGGAGGACGTGGGCGGGCTGAACGATGCGGGCCGTGCCCACGTCTACAGCGGACGGACCGGTAACCTGCTCCGAGCCCTCACATCGCCGAACGGGTCCGCCGATGCCGAGTTTGGATACGCAGTCGCCGGTCTCACCGATACCAACGGAGACGGAAGGCCGGATTACGTCGTGACTGCGCCGGTCGAAACCCCTGTCGGTAGCCCAGCGGGCGCTGGGCGCGCCTACATCTTCAGCGGGACCGATGGATCGCTTCTCCAGACACTCGTCTCCCCGAACGAAAGAGGATTTAGCCGCTACGGAGAGTCTGTCGCAGGAGTCGGAGACCTGGATGGGGACGGCCGCGAGGACGTAATCGTAGGGGCTCCATCCGAAGACAGCCAATCCAACGGGGTCGCCTACGTGTACTCTGGGCAAACAGGGAGTTTGCTTCTCAGCCTTTTCTCCCCCAACTCGGAGAGGTCCGGGCTGTTCGGCGGTTCAGTAGCGGGCACAGGTGACATCAACGGCGATGGGGTCGGCGACCTTCTGGTCGGCGCCCAGTTCGAGGACCCGGGATCGTCCCCTGAGAACGCAGGGCGCGCGTACGTCTTCAGCGGATCGGACGGCGCGTTGCTCTACACGCTCACCTCCCCCATGGAATTCGAGGATGGACGGTTCGGAACCGGCGTGGCGGGGCCAGGCGATGTAACCGGCGACGGGGTTCCAGACCTGCTCGTCGGGGCACGTGGCGACGATCCTGATCCAGGGGCTCTCCCGAGAGGCCGTGCCTACCTGTTCAGCGGTGCCACTGGCGCGCTGATTCGCACGCTCGTCTCTCCCAATCCACCGAGCCAATTCGGCAACGTGTTCGGAAGCCAAGTGGCAACGCTGGGAGATGTGGATGGGGACGGAGTCCCCGACCTCGGAGTCTCCGATCCGTTCCAAGACGTCGGGACCCGAGTATCTGCCGGAGTCGCCTACGTCTACAGCGGCAGAACGGGGCGCTTTCTTCTGTCCTTCGCCAGCGACCAACCCGCGTCCGGTGGCCAGTTCGGCGGCCAGTTTGTCCCCGCCTTCGCGGGTCTCGGCGACTCCGATGGCGATGGGTCGGTGGAACTCTTGGTCGGGGAGTTCAACGGTATCCCGGTCGGCGCGAACACCCGGTTTGGATCCGCATACGTCTTCGGCACCCAGCCCCGCTCCGTGAACATGTACGACGGCTCGGAGGGGTGGCGGTTGACGGCGCCCGCTGCTGGTGTCGGGCGTCTGTGGCAAGATCTCCTCGCGGGGATCTTCACGCAGGGCGTACCGGGCGGCGACGTGTCCTCCGGCGATCCCAACGTGTTCGCGTTCGATGAGACCACCCAGACGTTCGCCCCGCTGGACCTCAGAGGTACGGGCACGACCGGCCAGGGGCTGGCGGTCTACGTCTTCGAGGACGACGACCCGTTCACGCCCGGCCCCCAGGGCGGCTTCCCGAAGAACCTGTCTTCCGAGGGCATTGAGGTCATCGGGACGGCGTACCCCTTCCCCGTCACGTACACAGACAACGGCGGTGTCTCGAACAGCGGCTGGAACGCCTTCGGCAACCCGTTCGACGCGTTCATGGATTGGGACGACTCGGACTGGGTCAAAACGAACGTGGACAATGTCCTCTACGTCTACGACGCCGCCTCCAGCTCCTACCAGACGTGGAATGGGAGCACGGGCAGCCTTGGATCTGGCGTCATCCCGGCGTACACCGGCTTCTGGGTGAAGGCGTTCGACACCCCGACCCTGATCGCCCCGCCGGATGCCCGGACGACCGTCGGCCCCGCGCCGCGCCCGACGAGCGATCCCATTCTGGAGATCACGGCAGATGCAGAGATCGCGGGATCTACCCGGTCGGGTGCTGTGGCCGTTCACCTCAGCGAGAACGCCCAGTACGGCCGCGATGGCCTCGACGCGTACGCCGTCGCCTCCCTGTCTTCGGATTGGCTGGATGCCTACATCCCGGATGGAGGAGAGCGGCTGAGCATCCACGCGCAGCCGGTCGAGCCGGTCGACCTCGACATCGCCATCGACCCGGTCTCCGCTGCGCCGGGCGCAAACACCGAGGTCACGCTCCGATGGGACCGCCTGGAGAACCTCCCATCAGGCTGGACGGCCGTCCTGACCGACACCGAGACCGGAGCGGACATCGACCTGCTCCAGAGCGAGTCGTACACGTTCACGACACAGACCCTCGCGAACGCGGCACGCGCACGGAGCGCCGAGGCGGGCCCTCTCGCACCGCGCGTCCGGTCCGCCTCGGCGGCTCGGGGGGACGGATCGAGCCGCTTCCGCCTCCGCCTCGGGGCCTCCGCGACAGCGGGCGAAGACTCGGCAACAGACGATGCCCTCGCGCTGCGAATCTCTCCGAACCCCGTTCGGGGCGTGGCCCGCGCCGAGTACCTGCTCCCCGAGGCCGGTTCGGCTCGCGTACTCCTTCTCGACGCCCTCGGGCGCGAGGTCCTCGTGCTCGCGACGGGCCCACACACCGCGGGTCGCCACACGGTGTCCATCCCGACGACACCCCTCTCGCCCGGTGCCTACATCGTACGGGTGGAGACTGAGGAGACGACCACCTTCACCCGACTGACGGTACTCCGATGACGAGAAGAGTCGCCGCGCTGGCGGTCGGAGTGCTAGCCTGGATCGCGATGCCTGTTCAGGCCCAGTCCTGGGAGCCCCAGACCTTGGACTCGCAGATCCCCGGGCATCCGTCGAATCGCGAAGGGCCAGGTAGTCCTCCCGGTTTCCCCTCGAATCCCGGCGGATCCGGTGGCCCCCCCGGCTTCCCCTCGACACCGGGAAGCAGCGGAGGCCCGCCCGGCTTTCCGTCGGGGCCGGGCGGCCCCGGGGGTCCACCGGGGTTTCCTTCCGACCCAGGAGGCCCAGGCGGACCTCCCGGCTTCCCATCTGCTCCAGGTGGTCCGGGAGGACCGCCGGACTTCCCGTCCAATCCCGCTCAGGTGCCCATCGACGGAGGGCTCGGCCTGCTCGCGCTCGCCGGAGCCGCCTACGGCGCACACCGCCTCCGCCGACGGGAGTCCTGACAACTCCTGCGTGAGAGAGTCACCAGAGGCAGCCCGTTGTCGCGGCGCTGCCTTTGGTGCTAGTTTGAGCACATGACACTGAACGCCCTCCGCGCCTGGACCTGGTGGCACCCTGCACGAGCAGTGGGCGCTCCGGCCCGGCACGCCTAGAGGCGGCCCGATCCTTCCCGAGAGCCCACTGCCTGCGCAGCGGGCTCTTTTCGTTTCCGTGACCTTCGACGCCTTCCACTCCCTCGCCACCGAGCACCTGCCGCGCGCCACCGCGAACGGACGCCAGCTCGCCGTGCCCGTCTCGGTGCGGCGCTCGGCCGACCTGCTCACGCCCGTCGGCGCCTTCCTCGCGCTCCGCGAGGCGGGCACCTTCGGCTTCTTGCTAGAGAGCGTCGAGGGCGGCGAGCGCCTCGCGCGCTACTCCTTCCTCGGGAAGCGTCCGTACCTCGTGATCGAGAGCCGAGGCGGACGCTCCATGATCCACCGCCCGGCCGGAGGCTACGCGGGCGACGGGGCTCCACACGGTGTCGAGTCGCTCCCCGTCTCCGCCTTCGATGCCCTCGGTGACATTCTGGGCCGCGTGGAGCAGGTGCCCGTCCCTGGGCTTCCGCGTCTGACGGGCGGCGCCGTCGGCTTCGTGGGCTACGACGCCGTGCGACAGCTAGAAGCCCTCTCTGTAGGCCCCCCCGACCTGCTCCATCTGCCGGATGGCGTCTGGGCGTTTTACGACCTCGTCGCCGCCTTCGACCACGTCCGACACCAACTCGTCCTCATCGCGACCGTCTTCGTAGACGAGGACACGGATCTCGACGCGGCTTACGCTGACGCGATCACGAGGCTGGCAGAGTTGGAGGGCGAGATGATGCAGCCCGTGCTTCCGGGCGAAGACATCGCGCTGACCGGCGAGATGACCTCCAGCGTGGAGCAGCACGAATTCGAGCGTTCCGTCCGAACCGCACAGGACCACATCCGAGAGGGCGACATCTTTCAGGTCGTTCTCTCCCAACGGTTTGCAGCACCGTTCTCCGGCGACTCGTTCAATCTCTACCGCGCCCTCCGGCAGGTCAACCCGAGTCCGTATCTCTTCTATGTGGACGTGGACGGTCTCGAAGAGCCCGGCGCCGACTTCTCGCTCGTCGGCTCTAGCCCGGAGGTGCTGGCGCGGGTGGATCCGCGAGGCCCCGGTCGTCGCGCCGAGGTGCTGCCCATCGCGGGCACCCGGCCGCGCGGCGCCACGCCAGATGAGGACCAGCGCCTCGCCGATGACCTCCTCGCCGATCCGAAGGAACGCGCCGAGCACCTCATGCTCGTCGACCTCGGTCGCCACGACATCGGGCGCGTCTCAGACGTGGGCACGGTACGCGTGGAGCGTTACGCCCAGGTGGAGCGGTACAGCCACGTGATGCACCTCGTCTCATCTGTGACGGGTGCTGTCGGGGATCGCGCGGCGACGGACGTGCTGGGCGCCTGCTTCCCGGCCGGAACCGTGTCCGGGGCTCCAAAGGTTCGCGCGATGGAGATCATCGACGAACTGGAACCCATCCGGCGCGGCCCGTACGCGGGCGCCGTCGGGTACGCCGGGTTCGACGGCGCGCTCGACACCTGCATCGCGATCCGCACCTTCGTGGTGAAAGACCAGACGGCGTACGTGCAGGCAGGCGCAGGCATCGTGGCCGACAGCGATCCCGCCGCGGAGTACGCCGAGACTCGCCACAAGGCCGCTGCCCTCTTCCAGGCTCTCCAGACCGCCGCCTCCGACCTCCTGTAAGCGGGCTCTTCCTGCCCAAACCCTCCACCACCCGCCTTCACTGCCATGTTTCCCGCTCTCCGACCCGTCCTCAACAAAGGAGGTGCTGGCCGCTACATCTCTCGCGAGGAGTCCGTCGAGCGGCTCCGCCCCGTGATCGAGAAGCATCTGGACCTGCTCCGTGCCTACGACCATGTCGGCAAGCGGCTCTCGGATGCCAACGCGGATCAGTACTTCCGCGAGGTCATTCTCCCTCGCCTCCGAACCGAGTTGAACAAACTCTACGAGACCATCTTCTCACTCGGCGGGAGCGCACCCACAGGCGCCGAGATGGACTGGATCGCGAGCGGACTCCACGGCTCCGATCAGGAGATGCTCAAAGGGCTCATCGAGCGCGACCGCGCGTTCAGTGGGGCTCTCGCGACGGAGATGGACGAGGTGCATCACCAGGAGAGGACGCGCGCGATCCTCGGCCACAATGCGGAGATGGCAGAAGCTCGCCTCGGCTCTCTCCGCAAGCTCCTCGCCAGCCTCGCATAGCCAGCCTCGCCCGCCTCGGTACGCCGACGGAGGCACCGAGGCAGACCCACCCGACCGACGTGGGCACCTCGCGACGTGCCCCTTGCTCATGCCCACCACCGCAGATCCCGGCGTTCCCTCTCTCCTCTCCGGCATCCAGCCATCGGGGACGCTCCACATCGGTAACTACCTCGGCGCGATTCGCCAGCACATCGCGAACGCGGCCAGCACCGAAGGGCGCGGCGAGGCGTTCTTCTTTATCGCCAACTACCACGCGCTGACGAGCCTTCGCGACGCCGAGCGCGTCCGCCAGTTCACGTTCGATGTCGCGCTGGACTACCTCGCACTCGGCTTCGATCCCGCACACGCTCGCCTGTTTGTTCAGTCGGACGTACCCGAGGTGACGGAGTTGACCTGGGTGTTCCTGACGCTCACGCCCGTCAGCCAGTTGGAGAAAGGCGTCTCGTACAAAGACAAGGTGGCGCAGGGCCTCACCGCCAACGGTGGCCTGCTCTGCTACCCCATCCTCCAGGCCGCCGACATCCTCGCGTACGGCGATCCGCGCCAGCCCGTTCTCGTGCCCGTCGGCGCGGACCAGAAGCAAAACGTCGAGATCGCACGCGACCTCGCGATCCGGTTCAACCACACCTTCGCGAGCGAGGGCGAGCCGGTCTTGCCCGTCCCTGAGCACGTCATCCAGGAATCCGTGGCCGTCGTGCCCGGCACCGATGGGCGGAAGATGTCGAAGAGCTACGGCAACACGATCCCGATCTTCGCCGAGGGCAAGGCGCTCAAGAAAACGGTTATGTCGGTGGTGACAGACTCGACGCCGCTGGAAGACGCGAAGGACCCGGAGACCGATAACGTCTTCGCGCTCATCAAGCTCTTCGGAACCGAGGCCGAGCGCGAGGAGATCTCGGCCAGATACCGCGCCGGAGGCTACGGCTACGGCCACGCCAAGAAGGCGCTCCTCGGGATGCTCGACCGCGAGTTCGGCGAGGCCCGCGAGCGCCGGAAGGAACTGGAGCAACGGCCCGACGAGGTATGGGACGTGCTCCGCGACGGCGCGACCGCCGCTCGTACCGCTGCCTCGGACACTCTCGCTCGCGTTCGTGACGCCTGCGGCCTCGTTACCACCCTGGACCGATGATCCTTGTCATCGACAACTACGATTCGTTCACCTACAACCTCGTCCACCTCGTGGGCGCGGTGGCAGACGACTTCCGGGTCGTCCGCAACGACGAGATCACCGTGGATGATGTCCGCAAGATGGCTCCCGCGGGTATTCTGATCTCTCCCGGTCCCGGCCGTCCGGCGGATGCGGGCATCACGGAACCCATCATCCGCGAACTCGGCGAGACGACGCCCATCTTCGGCGTGTGCCTCGGGATGCAGGCCATCGGCGAGGTCTACGGCGGGCGGGTGGTCCACGCACCGGAGTTGATGCACGGCAAGACCAGCCGCGTCCGCCACGACGGCGCGGGCGTCTTCGAGGGCGTCGAGCCCGACTTCACGGCCACGCGCTACCACTCCCTCATCGTAGACCGCGCGAGCCTGCCCGCCTCGCTGGAGGTCTCGGCCGAGTCCGCCGAGGACGCCCCCGAGGCGGGCCTCATCATGGGCCTCCGCCATCGCGAGCATCCCGTCTGCGGCGTCCAGTTCCACCCCGAATCCATCCTCACCACCGAAGGCCCGACGCTCGTTCGCAACTGGGTCCGCTCCGCTCTCACGGGTTCAGGGTTCGGGGTCCGGGGTTCGGTTGGCGCAGCCCCGGTGGACGAATGAGCAGCTTCAAACGATTCGAAGAGATCGAGGCCTGGAAGCTCGGTCGAGAACTGAACCGTCTGATCTATGAGTTGACAACGAAGGGAGCGTTCGGACGGGATTTCGCGCTCCGTGATCAGATCCGCCGAGCATCAATCTCTGTCTCTTCGAACATCGCGGAAGGCTACGCGCGACGATCCCCGCGCGACTTCGCGCGATTCCTTGTGATCGCGCGCGCTTCATCGGCAGAGGTCGTGTCTCAACTCTACCTCGCTCTGGACCTCGGCTACATCACCGACGAGGAGTTCCAGACCACCAGGCGCGTTGCTGACCGCGCGGGCGCGGCGTGCGCGGGCCTAATCCACTACCTCACCTCCGATGCGGGAAGGGTCCGGGAGCCCGAGCCCGACTGGCACCTCGAACTCCCGCCAGACGAACCCCGAACTCTGAACTCCGAACCCACTACTCCATGAAACCCATTCTCCAACTCATCGCCGAAGGGGAGACACTCAGCCAGCAGCAAGCGGAATCCGCTATGCACGTGATGCTGTCCGGAGACGCAGAACCGGCACAGATCGCTGGCCTACTGATGGGGCTCCGCTCTCGTGGCGAGACCGTAGACGAACTGACGGGATTCACGCGCATCATGCGCGAGTTCGCCGTGACCGTCGAGACGGGCGACCTGGACCCGATCGACCTCTGCGGCACCGGCGGCGACCACAGCGGCACGTTCAACATCTCGACCGCCGCCAGCTTCGTGGCTGCGGGCGCAGGTGTGCCCGTCGCCAAGCATGGCAACAAGGGCGTCTCCTCCTCCAGCGGCTCCGCCGACGTGCTCGCCAGCCTCGGCGTCCGCGCCGACCTGGACGCGGAGGGCGTAGAGCGCTGCCTGCAAGAGACGGGCATCGCGTTCCTCTTCGCGCCGCAGTTTCACCCTGCGATGAAGCACGTCATGCCCGTCCGCCGGGCGCTCGGCGTGCGGACGTTCTTCAACATCCTCGGGCCGCTCTGTAACCCGGCGGGCGTCAAGCGCCAGCTCATCGGCGCCTTCTCCGACGCGACGGCTCGCATGATGGCCGAGATCCTGCTCCGCCTCGGCAGCGAGCACGTCGTGGTGGTCTACGCGCACGACGGCCTAGACGAACTCTCCACCACCTCCCCGACGACCGTCTACCAGACCGGCTCGCACGCCTACGGCGGCGGGATGCTGGAGCAAACGGTCATCCCCGAGAGCTTCGGCCTCGCGCGGGTCAGCGCCGCCGCGCTCCAGGGGGGGACGCCCGAGGAAAACGCCGAGATCGTCCGGGGTGTCCTCGGAGGCAAGGCCGGGCCGCAGGCCGATGTGGTGCTGCTCAACGCCGCGTACGCGCTCCTCGCGAGCGCCCAATTCACCGGCCTCGACGACGCGCTGGAAGCCGCCCGTGAGAGCATCTCATCCGGTGCCGCCCTCGCCAAACTCGATGCCCTCGTGGAGGCCACCAACGACCTCGCCACGGCATGACGATGGACCACCGACGACGGACCACCGACCACGGGCGACCCGTCTGCTCCGCGAGGGAGTTCTCGACCTCGAAGGCAGGCGCGAGAGAACTCCGAACCCGGAACCCCGAACCCGGAACCCGACCCGCATGAGCATCCTCGACACCCTCGTCCGGGCCGCCCGTGAGGCTGCCGACCGCCGCGAGGCGCTCGTGCCGCTGGCCGCACTTCAGCAACGGAGCGCTTTCCACGCCCCCACCCTCTCGCTGCGCCGCGCGCTCAAGCGCCCGGACGGCCTCGCGTTCATCGCGGAGTGCAAGGCTGCGAGCCCGAGCGAAGGACCCATCCGGCCGGAGTACCATCCCGCTCGCCACGCGCACGCCTACAAGCAGGCCGCAGCGAGCGCGATCTCCGTCTTGACCGAAGAGAGCCAGTTCGGTGGTTCGCTGGACCACCTCGCGGCCGTCCGCGCCGAGGTCGACTTGCCGTTGTTGCGCAAGGACTTCGTCACGACGCCCTACCAGATCGCAGAAGCCCGTGCCTACGGCGCTGACGCCGTCCTTCTCATCGCTGCTGCGCTGGATGCGCCCCGGCTGGCGGCGCTCGTGGACCGCGCCCACCACCTCGGCCTCGGTGTCTTGCTGGAGGTCCACAGCGAGGCCGAGGCGGAGATGGCCGCGTCCGCTGTGGACCTCGCGAGCGTGGAGGCCGTCGGCGTTAACCATCGCAATCTCAAGACGTTCGAGGTAGACCTCAGCCTGAGCGAGCGGATTCTTCCGTACTTGCCGCCATCCGTCGCCCGTGTGGCGGAGAGCGGCGTGAAGACCGGCGAGGACGCCGCACGCCTCCGCGCCGCCGGGGCCGACGCCGTGCTCGTCGGCACGAGCCTCATGCGCGAAGCCGACCCGGGCCGCGCCCTCGCGCGCCTCCGCCGCGAGACTGCCATCGCCGTCGCCGCCCTCGGCGCCCGCCTCCCCGCCTGATGCTGCCCATCGACCCCGCCACCGACCGCGTTCGCGTCAAGATCTGCGGCATCACGCGCCTGGAGGATGCTCGCTTCTGCGCCGCCAACGGCGCGGACTACCTCGGCTTCATCCAGCTGGAGGGCAGCCCGCGATACGTGGAGCCGCGCACCGCGAAAGAGATCATCGAGTGGTCCGTCGGCCCCGAGCCGGTGGGCGTGTTCGTCAACGCCTCCGCCGAGGACGTGATCGCGACGTGCGAGGCGGGCGGGTTCACGCACGCCCAACTCCACGGTCACGAGACGCCCGAAACCTGCGCCGCCGTCGTGGACGCCGGGTTAAAGGTCATCAAGACGGTCCAGGTCGTGAGCGACGCCGCCGCAGAGCAGATCCTCGCGATTGCCGAGCCGTATCGCGAAGTGGCCGACTTCCTCTTGCTCGACACCCACAACACGAGCCTCTGGGGCGGGACGGGCGAGAGCTTCAACTGGCGCCTCGCGCGACAGGTCGCGAGAGAGTTCCCACTCTTCCTCGCCGGAGGCATCGGAGCAGAGAACGTCGCGGAGGCCATCGACACGATGCGGCCATACGCGGTCGATCTCTCGTCCAGCGTGGAGGAGTCGCCCGGCGTGAAGGACTTCGACAAGCTGGCTGCCTTCTTCGACGCCTACCACGCTGCGACCGACGCCTGACCTCCCCCGCCTCGGTCCCTCCACGGGCGTACCGAGGCAGACACTCTCAGACGGATTTCCTACCCCTTACCCGCTTAACCCCGAGCCCCATGCTCGCCCCCAGCCTCGATTCTCCCCGTACTCAGTCTCTCCCCGATGACCGTGGCCGCTTCGGCGCCTTCGGCGGCGCCTTTGTGCCCGAGATCCTCCAGCCCGTCCTGCTGGAAGTCAAGGAGGCGTGGCAGGCCATCCAGACCGACGAGGCCTTCTGGGACGAGCACCGGCGGCTCCTCCGCGAGTACGTCGGTCGCCCGACGCCCCTCTCCCGCGCCGACCGCCTCGCGGAGCGCGTGGGCGGAGACGTGACGATCTACCTCAAGCGCGAGGACCTCTGCCACACCGGCGCGCACAAGATCAACAACGCCATCGGGCAGGTGCAGCTGGCGAAGCGGATGGGCAAGACGCGCATCATCGCCGAGACCGGCGCGGGCCAGCACGGTGTCGCCACCGCTACGGCGTGCGCGCTCTTCGGCATCGAGTGCGTGGTCTACATGGGCGAGGAGGACATCGCGCGGCAGCACCTCAACGTGCAGCGGATGCGGCTTCTCGGCGCGACGGTCCACCCCGCGACTTCTGGCTCCAAAACGCTCAAGGACGCCACGAACGAAGCCTTCCGCGACTGGGTCTCGAACCCGCACGACACGCACTACATCATCGGCTCCGTGGTGGGCCCGCACCCCTACCCGGCGCTCGTGCGCGATTTCCACCGAGTCATCGGCGAGGAGACGCGCCGCCAGCTCGCCGAGCGCGAGGGTCGCGAGACGCCGGACGCCGTCGTGGCCTGCGTCGGCGGAGGCTCCAACGCCATCGGCATCTGGGCACCATTTGTGAACGACGAAGCGGTGCGGCTCGTCGGCGCCGAGGCGGCAGGCGAGGGCCTCGCGCCCGGCCTCAAGCACGCCGCCACGATGGCGAAGGGCTCCATCGCGGTCTTCCACGGCTCGCGCTCGTTCCTCCTCCAGGACCACGACGGGCAGGTCATCGAACCGCACTCCATTTCGGCTGGGTTGGACTACCCGGGCGTCGGCCCGGAGCACGCCTACCTCAAGGACTCCGGCCGCGTGGACTACCGCCCCGTGACGGACGACGCGGCACTCGCGGGCGTCGTGCTGCTGAGCGAGACTGAGGGCATTATCCCCGCGCTGGAGACGGCGCACGCGGTCGCGCTCCTACCGGACCTCGCGAAGGAGATGCCCGGCGGCGTGATCGTGCTCAACTGCTCCGGCCGCGGCGACAAGGACATGGAGACCATCTCCGCCCGCCTCGATGCGGACACGGACACACCCGACGCATGACCTCGACGATCCACCGCCTCCGCGACCGACTCCACGCGATGACCGAGGCGGGCGAGACCGCGCTCGGCCTCTTCCTCACCGCTGGGTTCCCTCACCCCGAGGCCACGCTCGACATCCTCCTCGCCGCAGACGAGGGCGGCGCCGACTTCATCGAACTCGGCATGCCGTTCTCCGACCCTGTCGCGGAGGGGCTGCCGATCCAGCAGGCCAGCGAGCGTGCGCTCGCAGCGGGAATGGACATGGAGGGCGTCTTCCGCATCGCCGAGGGGTTTCGCGAGCAGAGCGAGACGCCGCTGCTGCTCATGGGCTACGCCAATCCGGTGATGCGCTACGGCGTGAGCGACTTTTGCGCCCGCGCCGAGTCTGCGGGCGTAGACGGCCTCATCCTCCCCGACCTTCCCCCTGAGGAATCCGATGAACTGGATGCGTCTGCCGCATCCCATTCTCTCGCAACCGTTTACCTCGTCGCCCCCAACACCGCGCCCTCGCGCGTCGAGCACGTCGCCTCCCGCGCGACGGGGTTCGTCTATGCCGTCTCGCAGGCCGGGCTGACCGGCGCCGCACTCGCAGACCGGGACGCGACCGCCGCCTACCTCGCGCGCGTCCGCGAGGCCGTCCACGGCGCGGGCCTGCCGATGTGCGTCGGGTTCGGCATCCGCACGCCGGACGACGCGGCCCGCCTCGGCACCGAGGCGGACGGGGTCATCGTGGGGAGTGCGCTGATCCGGCTCGCGGACGACCTGTGGTCGGGCGAATCCTCTGAATCCCAACGTCTTGCACAGATTCGCGAGTGGGCCACTGCGTTGAAAGCAGGCGCCACCCGCCACGACGCATGATCCGACCCCTCGCCCTCGCCGTCCTCACTGCCAGCGCGGCCCTGCTCTCCGGCTGCGGCGACCAGCCGCTCGTCGGCCTCCCCAGCGCCACCGGCGGCATCCCCGAGGTCCTCGTCGTCTCCGACTCGACGACCTGGAACGGAGCCGTGGGCGACGCCGTGCGCGAGGTCCTCGCGCAGCCCATCGCGACGCTGCCCAACAAGCAAGGCTTCCTCCGCCTCCGCTTCCAGCAGCTGGAGCCGAACCTGCTGAGCGGCATCCGCAAGACGCGAAACGTGATCTTCGTCGCGCCCCTCGGGCGGCAGACCGCCATCGGGGACTACCTCCGCGCGAGGATTCCGGAGGGCCAGCAGCAGGCGCTCCAGAGCGGAAACTCCGTGGCCGTCACCATCCGCGAGAACCTCTGGGCCGCCGGGCAGGTCGCCGTCACCGCCACCGCCGCCACCGACTCTCTCCTCGCAGACGCGATTCGAGATCGCGCCGACTCCCTTCGCGCCGTCTACAACCGCAACGTGCTCCGCTGGACGCAGGAAAACATGTACGACCGCGCCCGCCAGACCGACATCGAGGCTGCGCTGATGGCCGAGAAGGGCTGGGCCGTCAACCTCCAGCACGATTACATCGAGGTCCAAGACACGACCGTCTCTGCCGCCGGGCGCACCGGCCAGTTCACGCGCTTCCGCCGCATCGTGCCCGAGACCTGGCGCGACTTCTTCGTCTTCTCCCAGGACGGCGTCACGGAGATTCCCTCGGAGACCGAGCTAGACGTCATCACGAACGACCTCCTGGAGACCTTCGCGCGAGGCGAGATCGACTCCTCCTACGTCCAGCTTGATCCGCGTCGTCCTGTGACCTCAGACACCCTCGCGATTGGCGGCCGCACGGCCGTCGAGAAGCGCGGACTCTGGAGGATGATCAACTTCCCGATGGGCGGCAGCTACATCCGCTTTAGCCTCGTGGACGAGGCCACCGACCGGCTCTACGTCTACTACGGGATGGTCTACTCGCCCGTCCCGCGATATGACAAGCGCGAGTTCATGCGCCAGTTGGAGATCACGGGTCGCACGTTCCGCACCGCCGCCGACGAGGCTCGCACCGAGGCATAGCAGATCCGCCTGATCTTCCCGGCGACCCGCCCCGCCTCGGGACACCTTCCGGCGCACTCTCCCCTGCTCCATGCCCCGTCTCCTCGATCTCTGCTACGGCCGCTCCGGCGACAAAGGCGACGCCGTCAACGTCGGTCTCATCGCGCGGGACCCGGCCTACTTCGACTTTCTCTGCGAGACGGTCACAGCCGAACGCGTGAAAGAGCACTTCGGCCCTCGCGTGGACGGCGAGGTGGAGCGCTTCGAGTTGCCCAACCTCTCGGCCCTCAACTTTCTCCTGCACGGTGCCCTCGGCGGCGGCGGCACGGTCTCACTCAAGTTGGACGCGCAGGGCAAGACGTACGCCGCGCACCTTCTCCGCATGGAGGTCCCGGACCCGGCGTGAGGTCGCAGTCGCTCCGCCTCGGTCTCCTCGTGGCCGCACTCACCGCTAGCGCCTGCGGAGACGCCCCCGAGGCGGACGGTGTCGTCCTCGCAGACTCCAGCCTCGTGTCCATCCTGGCAGACCTCCACCTCGCGGATGCACGCGCCGAGACGACCGGCGAACCCACGGACAGCCTGCAGCGCGCTGTGCTCCTCGCGAACGGGCTCGACTCTACCGCGTTCGCGGAACGCCTCGCTGACGCCACCCGCACCACAGCGGACGCCACGGCGCTCTACCAGGCCGTCACGGATCAGCTCCAGGCGACGGCCGTCGAAACACCCGATTCTACTGGCCCTGACTCCACCGGCTCATGATCCAGGTCTTTACCACCGGCGGCACCATCGACAAGGTCTACTTCGACGCCCAGAGCGAGTTCGAGGTCGGCGACCCGCTCATCGCGGAGATCTTCCAGACCGCAGGGGTTCAAGCGCCCTTCGAGGTGGAAACACTCATGCGGAAGGACAGCCTCGCGATCACGGATGAGGACCGGGCCACAATCGCGGAGCGCATCGTGGAGACGCCCTACACGCGGCTCCTGGTCACACACGGCACCGACACGATGACGCAGACAGCCCAGGCCGTCTCGGAAGCTCTTCTCGACTCCCCCAGCAGTGGGTTCGACAAGACCGTCGTCTTCGTCGGGTCGCTGACGCCCGCTCGCTTCCGGCAGTCCGACGCTGAGTTCAACGTCGGCTTCGCACTGGCGGCGGTGCAGATCCTCCCCCCCGGTGTCTACGTCGCGATGAACGGACGCTTCTTCGACGCACGCAACGTGGCGAAGAACCGTGCCCAGAACCGGTTCGAGGACACGCGAGCCGACGCGGCCGTTCCTTCGGCAGCCACCGCCTCGTGATGTGCATCACCTGTCGCGCCACGCCTGCGCGTCCGTTCAAGCCTTGATGCCAGACGCGAGCTCTTCCAGGAGGGCGTGGCGCGTGAAGGGCTTCGAGATGTACGCGTCGAATCCGGCGGAGAGCAGGCGCTCGCGGTCGCCCGGCAACGCGTAGGCGGTCAGCGCGATGGCATGCACGTCGCCGTGGTCCGGGAGGGACCGCGCGATGCGGAGCACGTCCGCGCCGGTCTCCTTTCCCCCGAGGTTGATATCGAGCACGAGGGCATCGAAGCGCTGGTGATTCATCGCGACGAGCGCCTCTCGCGCCCCTCCGACGGCTTGCACCCGGTAGGTCTTGCGGAGGATGCGGTCGAGAAGCATCCGCGTATCGGCGTTGTCTTCGACGACGAGGACGACCGGTCGGTCATCTTCGGCGGTAGCGTCGGCGGGTGCCGCGAGGTGGGAGTCGGTCATGGCAGGTTCGAAAGGAAGCGACGGGCCCTCGGACGAGTCGCTCTCAGTATCGGCAGGTGGGGAGGGCGTCTGAAGCTGAGGAGCAGGCGGTGGAGGGAGAGCGGGAGAATCTGGAGCGCTGGTCTCCGGTTGGGCTGGTGGCGTCTCGGCGCCTACGAGCGATTCCAGCCAGGCAGACACTGGAGAATCGGAGGGGCCCACGTCGATATAGGTCGCACCTTCGGGCTTCGAGTCGAGAATCGGCGGATCTGACGGCGGGCGGACGATGAAGGCGCTCTCCTCGCCAGAGATCGCCCCATCTCCGCCTGTGACCCGCGTCGGCGGCTCCACTTGCGAGGCGCTCGGTGGCTGCAAGCCTGGTTTTTCCAGGGGCGAGTCGCCGGGAAGAGGAGTCACGGTGCGAGGCCCGTGCGGAGCAGGGGCGAGGTCGAACTGGACCGAGAACGTCGTTCCCTGGCCGAGTTCGCTCTCCACGTCGATGCTACCGCCCATCAGCTCCACCAGACGGCGGGTGATCGCGAGGCCGAGACCCGACCCCTCGTGAGAGCGCGCCTCGCCCTGCGAGGCCTGCCGGAACTCATCGAAGAGATGCGGGAGAAAATCCGGATCGATTCCGATGCCCGTGTCCCGGACGACCAGCCGAGCCTCCGGCTCCACGATCACGTCCACCCCGCCCGCCTCGGTGAACTTGATCGCGTTGCCGACGAGGTTGTGGACGATCCGGTTGATGCACGTCGGGTCGAGCGTGGCGTAGACCGGCGTCCTTGGGGCGTGGACCCGGAGCGTGAGGCCCTGGTCGGACGCCATCGCGGAGAGCAGTTGGACGACCTCGCGGGCCTCGGCGGCGAGATCCACGGTTTGCAGTTCGGGCTGGACGCGGTCGGCCTGGAGGCGGGAGAGGTCCAGGACGGAGTTGAGCGTGTCGAGGAGACGGCGCCCGCTGCGCTCGATGAACTCGGCGTACTCGCGGTGTTCGCCTTCTAGCTCCTCGGCGAGAAGGTCTGCGAAGCCTAGAATGCCCGTGAGGGGCGTTCGGATTTCGTGGCTCATGTTGGCGAGGAACGAGCCCTTAAGGCGTCCGAGTTCTTCGGCGACCTCGCGGCCCGCCTCGGCCTGCTCTCGCGCCTCGATGAGAGCGGCCTCGGCGCGCTTGCGGTGCGTGATATCCTGCCCGGAGTGGTAGGTGAGCCGCGAGCCTGGCTCCCCGAGGCGAACGCGGTGGAGCACCCATCGCATCTCGCCTTCGCGCGTGATGAGCTGCGCTTCGAACGTGGCCTCGCGCTGCTGCTGTAGGGAGACGAGCGCATGCCGCGCGGTCTGAAGGGAGTCTGGATGCACGACCTGCCGGATCATCGCGACATCCTCGAACGCCGTCGCTGGATAGCCCGTGATCTGCTCGACGGCCCCTCCCACCCACACGACCTCGCCACTGCGCAGGCCGTCGTTCTGACGAACCACGAGGGCGTAGTCGCTGGACAGTTCCGCGAGGGTTCGGTGGCGAATCTCCCGCTCCCGAAGCGCCTCTTCCGCGCGAGACCGGTCGGCGCGTTCGACCGCGAGTGCCACGGCATCGGCCAACCCGGCCGCGTAGTCGTAGGCGGCCTCATCCCAAGGCGTCGGCTCCTCGCAGAAAGCGCCCACGAGGCCAATGGCCTCTCCTGCTCGGAGAATCGGCGACCAGAGCACGCTTCGCACGCCCGACGCGATCAGGGCCTCCCGGCTCGGCGCCGAGGCCGACGGCTTCGACAGATCGGCGATGCCGACCGCGCGGCCAGAGCCCATGTACCCCAGCACCGCAGATAGATCCTCTCCTGTCGGAGCGGGAGGGGTCAAGTGAATGGGAGACCGGGTAGCGCAGAGAGGCCCGTCCTCGCGGAAGAGGCAAACGGAGACCGCAGAGGCATCGAGGCTGGCGGTCGCCTCCTCAGCCGTCGCCTCGGCGAACGCCTGAAGCGACGGAAGGTTGAGGTGTGCGAGCGCCGCGAGGGAGGTCTGGAAAGCAAGGGAGCGCTCAGCGCGAGCCGCCTGCTCTTCCTCGTGCCGGTGCCGCTCCGTGACATCGTGCAACACCCCGACGAGGCCGACGGGCTCGCCGTCCTCGCGCAGCCACGGATAGGCACTGTTCTCCACCCAGCGGAGGTCGCCGTCGGCGGTGCGCATCTGGTAGACGGCAGCATAATGCGTCGCGTCTGGGACCGGACCTTCGGAGAGTCCCTCGCCTGAGCGAACCTCGCGAGACACGATCAGCGCCGCGAGCCCGCCCTCCTCCTCCAGCGCCTCAACAGAGAAGCCGGTGAGCGTCTCGACGGCCGGGCTGAGGTACTCGAAGGCGCTCCCCTCGGCGCTATAGCGGAGGCGATAGAAAACGTGGTTGGTGGTATCTGCGATGAACTGAAGTGAAGCTTCAGTGTCGCGCAGGCCGCGCTCTGCACGGACGCGAGCGAGCGATCCGGCGAGGTGCCACGCGAGCGCCTCGGCGAGTTGGCGCTCCTCCTCATCGAAGGTGTGGGGCGTGTTGAAGCCCGCGATGAAGGCTCCGGCGGCCTGCCCGTCACGCACGAGTGGGAAGCTCCCAAACGAGCGGAAGCCGTGCTGGGTCATCGAGAGACGAACGACCTCTGGCACCTGGCTCCCTCGCGACTCCACGTCGCGGAGCAAGAGCGTCTCCGTTTCCAATGGGACGTGTGAGAGCGCCCCGGAGGCTTCGAGTTGCTGGACCGCTCCTTCCGGGAAGGTGCTGGAGGCTGCCGCGATGCGGTTCTCACCGTTCTGGTGGAAGACGAGGATGCCCCAGTCCGCACCCGTCGCCTCCACCCCTGCCGCGACCGCTGCGTGGAGGATAGCCTCCCGGTCGAGCGCGAGATCGGCTGACTCTCCGAAGCGGACGAGCGCCTCCAACTGGCGAGCCCGTCGCCGCTCCCGTGCGCGAGCGCGGTGCTCCGCGGTCACGTCTTCCATCGTGCCCTCGTAGTAGAGCACCTCACCATCGTCGTCGTACACGGCCCGACCGTTCTCGCGCGTGTAGACTTCCCGGCCGGTCGGGTCGCGCCACCACACCACGAGGTTCTGCACACTGCCACTGCGAGCGATTTCCTCCGCGAAGTGATCGCGCGGGTAGCCAAGGTCCTCACGCACATCGATCTCCCCGAGAGCTTCCACAGACTCCACACTCAGGATGGTAGCGAGGGCCGGGTTGGCGTACAGGATGCGGCCATCCGGCGTGCTCCGGTAGACCCCAATCGGGAGATGCTTCGCGAAACTGTCCAACGAGTCCGTCGGGACGGGCCCAATGGGCAGCGAGGACCAGGCGGGGAGCGGAGTGTGCAAGGCCGAGAGCCAGCCTGCGAGCGCCTCGGGCGGCACGGATGGGACCCCGGGCAGAGGCTCGTCCGTGACTGCGACGAATGGCGTCTCGGGGTCGTGCGCCAGGACGACGCCCAGGGCATCCTCCGCCTCGGTGGCGTCGAGGACGAGGACAGCGTCGGTCGGCTCCTCACGCAAGGCCGCTGCGAGGATGGCCGCAGAGGGCACGAGGAACGGCTCGGTCTCCGAGGGGAAATCGAGGGGGAGCGTGGCTTCCGGGGGAGCCACGAGGAGGAGGCGGGGAGAGACGTCCATCGGGAGATGAAGGGACACCGCGCGAAGGGCAAGCGGCGTGCCCGGCGCGCAAGTCGCCCTTTTGCCCTCGCGGGGACCCATCCTCCCCTCCGTTCTGAAATCCGACGGGGGATTCTGTAACGATCTCCTCCCCGCGCACTATCTCCCGGTGAACCGCACACGGGACGCCCCGTACCTGCCCCGATGCCTGCCTTCCCGCTTGCCCTCCTCCGCCTCGATGGCGTCGGGCGCGTCTCCGCGCACCGTGTCCTCGATCACTTCGACTCGGTAGAGGCCGTTCGGGCCACGCCGCGGGAGCAGGTGATACTGCGCCTGAAGGGAATGCCGCGCGCCGCCGCGACGGTCGAGAAGCTGTTCGGCGAAGCGATGGACGAGGCACTCGCGAAAGCGACCGGCCAGTTGGAGGCGCTCGCGTCCAAGCGCATCGCGGTGCTCACCCGAGGCGGGGACACCTGGCCCTCGCGCCTGGACGACCTCCCCCCTGCCGACCGGCCCGTCGCGCTCTGGGCCTACGGGCACACCGACGCGCTCACGCCCGGCCTCGCGATCCTCGGTCGGAAAGGTCTGGAGGTGCCCGCCTTCGAGGCCGCGACGGATCTCGCGAACCGGATGGCACCGGGCGGGATCGTGACGCTGATGTCGGACGGATTCGACCTCGCGATCCAGAAGCCCGCGCTGGGCGCAGGAGGCCGCGTGGTGGCCGTCGCCGCGTGCGGGCTCGCGAAGCTGGAACCCAGCCTCCGGCCCGGCGCGACAGCGCTGATCCGGGCGGGCGGCTGCCTCGTCTCGCCCTGGCCGATGCCGCACGGCCCGTTCGAGTACGACGAGCGCGAGGCCGCCCTCGTGGCCGCCGCGCTGGCGGGCGCCGTGGTGGGGGCGGGCGTGGCGCCGGACGCCCCCGAGGCGCGTGCCCTCGCCTGGGCCACCGAGCACCGCCCGACCTTCGCGCTCGCCTCCGGTCCCGACGGCATTCCCGTTCGCGATCCGGCCACTATCGCCGAGGCCCTCGCGCTATGACCCACGCCCTTTTCGTCTTCCTCGATGGAGTCGGCCTCGGACCTGCGAGCGAGCACAACCCGCTCCATACGCTTCATCTCCCTGCGTTCGAAGCCCTCGCGGGCGACCAGCGCTGGACGGCGGATCTAGAGCCCGTCCGCGAGCCGGAGCACGTCGTCGTCCCTCTCGATGCCACGCTCGACGTGGAAGGACTGCCGCAGAGCGGAACCGGCCAGACGGCGCTCTTCACGGGCGTCAATGCTGCGGAACTCCATGGGCGTCACTTCGGCCCGTACCCGCCGACAGCTGCGCACGCCGCCCTCGCCGAGCAGAGCGTGTTTCAGCGTCTTCGCCATCGCGGCGTGGAGGCTATCGCCTTCGCGAATGCCTACCCGGACCGGTTCTTCCGCGCGATGGAGCGTCGCGCCCGCTGGACCGCTACCACGCGCATGGCCCGCGAGGCCGGAATCCGCCTCCGCACGGCGAAGGACCTGAACCTGGGCCACGCCCTCCCTGCCGACCTCACCGGCGAGCGCTGGCAGCACCATCTCGACCCCGACCACGTCCCCACCTCCCCCGCTGAGGCAGGGCGACGGCTGGCGACCCTGGCACGGGAGCACCGGCTGACACTCTTCGAGTACCCGTACACGGACACAGCAGGCCACGGCCGCGATGGCCTCACGCCGGAGGATGTACTGCCTCTCGTGGACGAGGCGCTCGGCGCAATTCTGGACGCTCGCAGCACGGACAACCTGCTCATCGTCAGCAGCGATCACGGCAACATCGAGCGCCCGACGACCAAGAGCCACACGCGAAATCCGGTACCCCTGGTGGCGCTGGGGCCTGGCGCGGAGGCGTTTGCGGAGGCGGCGTCGCTGCTGGATGTGGCACCTGCGCTGGTGTCTGCACTCGTTGGGTAGGCCCGCCTCGGTGCCGAGGCGGGCGGACCGGGTGCAACTTCCCACCCCTCGCCCCGTCCCGACGCCCTCACCCGCCCGCGCCCCGTGCTCGCGATCCAAACCCGCGGCCTCGCCAAGACCTACTCCGGCCGCCCCCCCGTCGTCGCCTTGCGCCCGCTCGACCTCGACGTGGAGGCGGGTGAGATCTTCGGCCTCCTCGGCCCCAACGGCGCAGGCAAAACGACACTCGTCAAGCTGCTGCTCGGGATCGTCCACCCCACCGAGGGCGAGGGCACCATGTTCGGCGTCGACATCCGTCAGGCGGCGGCTCGCGAGACGGTCGGGTTTCTGCCGGAGAACCACCGCTTTCCGCCGTACCTGACTGCGCGACAGACGCTCGCCCTCTTCGCGCGGATGGCCGGTCACGATGACTCGCGCGCGCGCGAGTTGCTAGAACGCGTCCGTCTCTCCGGCGCCTCGGACCGGAAAGTGAAAACGTTCTCCAAGGGCATGATGCAACGCCTCGGCATCGCGCAGGCCCTCATGACGCGCCCCAGGCTGGTCTTCCTGGACGAGCCCACCGACGGGGTGGACCCCGTTGGCCGTCGCGAGATCCGCGATCTGCTGCTAGAGCTAGCCGCTGAGGGTGTGACGCTGTTCCTGAACTCGCACCTGCTGAGCGAGATCGAGCGCGTCTGCACGCGCGTCGCGATTCTCAAGGAAGGCGAGATGGTCCGCGAGGGCACAGTCGCCTCGCTGACCGAGACGGGACGCGCGTGGCGCCTCCGCACCACCCTCATCGCGCAAGACATCGCCGAGGCGCTCGGTGCTACCCTCATCCCAGACCCGGGCCCTCCCGTGGGCGACCTGGCAGGCTACACTCTCCACGCCGAGGACCGCGCCGCGCTCAACGCTGCGCTGGACTACCTCCGCAGCCACCGCATCGAGGTGGAGGCCGTGGAGCCGCTCCGCCAGTCGCTCGAAGACTTGTTCGTGGAAGTCGTCACAGACGGGGAAGGCACCAGTAGCCAGTAGCCCAACGTACGCGCCTGGAGAGCGCGACGCGAGCGACCCGAGTTGCCCACGGGTTCCCTCCACCCCGCCCGCCTCGGTGCCGAGGCCGACCGACCCAGCCCGTCTCCACCACTCCCCACCGGCCCCTCCCCTGCCCCATGCTCGGCGTTCTCCTTCTCACCCTCCGCGAGCTTCGCGCCAAGTGGATCGTCGTCGGCCTCTTCGTCGTCGCGACGCTCGTCTGGGGCACGATGGCCCTCGCGCTCCAACTCGACGTCGTGGACGGGTCCCTCGCAGGTGCTCGTCTCTTCGGCGAAGACGCCTCGTTCGAGTCGGCCCAGTTCGACGAGGAGGGCAACGTGCTGAGAGACGAGGACGGCGAGGTCGTGATGCAGCAGGAGGCGCCGTTCGGAGCCGACAGCTTGCTAGAGGGTCTCGTGTTTGGCGCGCAGGCGTTCGTCGCAGGCGCGGCCTACTGGGTAGGCATTCTGCTGGCGCTCTTCGCCACGAGCGGGCTGGTCGCATCGCTCCAGACACGAGGTGAGATCGACCTGTTGCTTTCCAAGCCGTTGTCCCGCAGTCAGATCCTCGCAGGACGGCTCGGGGGTGTAGGCGTCGTCACGTTCGCGCTCATGGCCTACCTGATCGGTGCGGTGTGGCTCGTGATGTCGATCAAGAGCGGGATCTGGAATCCGCGCTTCCTGCTCGCCATCCTCGTGATCTGGGCCATGTTCATGGTGCTCTACGGGCTGGTCTCACTCGTGAGCGTCTGGACCGGCTCGTCGGCCCTCTCGCTGATGGTTGTCCTCGCGGTGCTCTTCGCCTCGCTGATCCTCGCGATTCCCGAACTGGAGACCCAGATCGCGTCTACGTGGCGACCACTCGTGATCGGGTTGCGCCACGCCCTCCCTCGCTTCCCGACCGTCGGGGTTCAGATGGTACCGCAACTCGCCTCCGGGCAGCCCGTAGGAGCCGTCGGCGCGTTTGCGGCTTCCATCGGGATCGGAACCGCTCTGTACGCCCTCGCTTTCTGGCGCTTCGCGCGCCGAGACTTCTGACCTTCGCGCCCACCCGCGCACCCGTCATGCACCACGCTCGTCACCTTCCGGCTCGCACAACGCTTGCCGTGATCCCCGTCTCCCTCGCGCTGCTCGTCGCGGGTCTCCTGTTCACCGGCTGCCAAGACGGCGTCGCAGAGGTCGGCGGTCCCGCCTCGCTCCAGACGACGGAGGCGCTGGACATCCTACCGGGCAACGCTCAGATGGTCGGCATGGTCGATCTCGCCGCAGCCCGTGCGAGCGGCTCCGTAGGCCAGATGATGAAAGGCGAGATGTCGCCCTTCGGTCAGAATGGCTCCGGCGAGATGGAGCGGATCATTCGCCTGACCGGCTTCGATCCCGCCGAAGACATCGACCGCGTCTACGTAGCCGCTGCCTCCGACAACGAGTCGGCCGCGCTGGTGCTCTACGCCCGCTTCGACCGAGACCGGATCGAGCGCGTCATCGCAGACGAGGCGCCTGAGGACCTAGAGCGCACCGAGATCGAGGGCGTCCCGGCGTGGATCGCCGCCGAGAACGACGGCGACCGCTTCGCCTTCGCGCTCCCCAACGACAAGATGATGGTCGCAGGCAGTGAGGCGGCCGTCCGCGCGATGCTGAGCCGCATCTCTACCGGGGCCTCCGGGGCCTCCGCCGACGCTGAGTTGATGGCGCTCGTGGAGAAGGCCCGCCATCGCGAGGGCGCCTGGGCCATCGTGCGCGACATCGACGGCGCACAGATGAACGCGCCCGGCGATGACGCGATGGGGCAACTCGGTGGCCTCACCGATGCCATGGTGACGTCCTTCGACTTCGCCGACACGGGCTTTGCGCTGGACGCCTACGTCGTGCCCCGTTCGGGCGCCGCCGCCTCCGACGTAGCCGATGTCGCCCGCGCCGCTGTCTCCACGATGCGCATCCAGGCCAAGGACGAGCCCGCCCTGATGCAAGCACTCGACGACGTAGAGGTTCGCGAAGAGGGCGAAGGCGTTCGCGTGACAGCCTTCATGCCGGAGTCCCTGATGACGCAGGCGCGGGCCAGTCGGTAGAACGTCCTGCCCCTGCTCGCCTCGGTCCTTCCACGGACGCACCGAGGCAGACCGTCCCAGAGCGGGTGGCGCTACCTTCGCGCCGCCCGTTCTGCTTTTCGCCCCGTTGGAACACGTCTCTCTCGGTACCCTCCCGGCCATCCCGCGCCCCGGCCGCGTCCTCCTCACCTCGCCGGATCACTTCGAGGTCGCCTACGTCATCAACCCGCACATGGCGGGCAACATCGGCGACGTGGACCCTGCCCTCGCGCGGCGCCAGTGGGACGCCCTTCGCGAGGCGTATGAGCGGTGCGGCATGGAGGTGAGCATCGTAGAGGGCCAGCTAGGGCTCCCGGACATGGTCTTCTGCGCCAACCAGACGCTCCCGTACCAGACCCCGGGCGGCGAACTCGGCGCGATCCTCTCGCGCATGCACGCCCCCCAGCGCAAGCCTGAGGTGGAGCACTATGCGCGTTTCTTCGAAGCACGGGGCTATGAGGTCACAGGCCTTGACCCGGACCTCCCGGGCGACTTTGAAGGCATGGGCGACGCCCTCTGGCACCCCGGGCGCTACCTCCTCTGGGGCGGCTACGGCTACCGCACAGACCGCCAGGTCTACGACCGGCTGGAGTCCGCGATGGGCTTCCACGTGATCCCCCTTCGACTCGAAGACCCGGACTTTTACCACCTCGACACCTGCCTCTGTCCACTCGACGAGCACACGGCACTAATCTACCCCGGCGCCTTCGACGAGGAAGGACTGGTCGCCATCCGCTCCCACTTCGCGCGCGTTCTAGAGGTGCCAGAGCGCGAGGCGCGCGAGCTGTTCGCCTGCAACGCCCACTGCCCCGATGGCCGTCACGTCCTCATTCAGCAGGGCTGCACGGAGACCAACGCGATGCTGCTCGAAGCAGGATTCGAGGTCGTGGAGTTAGACACGAGCGAGTTTCTCAAGTCGGGCGGGTCCGTCTTCTGCATGAAACTGATGTTCTGGTAGGGACATGGGAACTCGGGACTCGGGACTGGAAGAGGAAGCAGGTGACGCCCCCCGTCCCCAGCTCCCAGTCCCCAGTCCCCTCGTGTCCGTCATCATCCCAGCACTGAACGAAGCGACGGGGATCGGCGCGACACTCGCCAGCGTGACTCGCCAGCCCGGCCGCTGGGACGTCATCGTCGCGGACGGCGGCTCTACGGACGGCACCCCCGAGGCGGTCCGCCTCGCGATGCCCACGGCCCGGGTGATCGCGCCCGGCCGGGGCCGCGCCCGACAGATGAACGCAGGCGCCGAGGTCGCCTCCGGCGAGATCCTGCTTTTCCTCCACGCCGACACGCACCTGCCCGAGGGCGCACTCGACGACGCACGGGCGGCCCTGGACTCTCCCGGAGTCGTGGCGGGATGTTTCCGCACAGCATTTGTGGGAGAGGGAGCCGACAGCGCCTGGATGCGACTCTGGGAATCGAACCTCTGGATGCACTGGTGGCGGTTTGCCTTCGGAGACCGCGCGCCGTTCGTCTCGCGCGAGGCGTTCGACGCGGTCGGGGGGTTCCGTTCGCAGCCGCTCTTCGAGGACCTCGACCTCGTGCGGGATCTCCGCCGTCAGGGCCGCTTCGTGTTCTTGGACTCAGCCGTCGAGACATCCGCGCGGCGGTTCGGAAAACACGGGGCACTGGGGCAGCAGCTCCGCAACTTCGGGCTGTGGACGGCCTGGAATCTGGGCGTGCCGCCGGAGACTCTCGCGCGGTTCTACCCGGCCCACCGTCCGCCCAAGGCGGCGTAGGTCCGCCGACGCGAGACGGAATCGCAACACCCGGGGTTCGTGACCTCTTTGCGTTCCTCGCGTGGGGTTCATACCGTGTACGGTCCCTGTCGGGTAGGTGATTGTCCCTGGGCCCCCGGCGCCCTTCCCCTTTTCCCGTTTCCCACCATGCGGACGCCCCGTTTCGTGACCGCCACGCTGGCCGTCGGCCTCGTCATCCTCCTCGTCGCCCCTCTCGCGACAGCCCAGACCGCCTTCGTCCTCGACGAGCCCGTTCTCCTCGCCGATGGTCGCCGCGTGCCTGTCGAGGGAGCCCCCCTGCGGCAGGACCGGTTTGGCACGCTCGTCCTCGCCGTTCCAGGTATCGCGACCTACACCATCGCGGATGCTCCCTTCGAGGGCGCACGCCGCGCGGGCGAGTTCGACGGCGATGCACTCGTCTTCGCGGCGGAGGGCGTGAGCGTTCGCCTGCGAGGCCGGGAGGCACTCCTCGGCACGAGTCGGCGTCCCGCCTACGTGCGCACTCGGCCCAATCCAGCGCGTGGCGGCACTGCGACCCTCCGCCTCGGGGGCGCGATGGACGCAGAGATGACCTCCCGGCGTGCGAATCGAACCACCGAGCGTTCGGCAGCGCGACGCGCGACTCCGCAGCGGACGGCGCCGAGCCGGGTGACGGCTGAGCGCGTGCAGGCGGAACCCCTGCGGGCCGAGGTGACGCGTCTTCGCCGAGAGGTCGTCCGCCTCTCCTCGGAGCAAGAGGAGATGGCCCGTCAAGGGGCCGAGGCGCGTCGCGGTCTCCTGGCGGACGTGGAGCGGGTCCGCCGCGAACGCGACGCTCTCCGCGACGAGCGCGAGCAGGCCCTTGGGGAGCGCGCAGCCCTCGCTCGGAGCCTGGAAGAGGCCCGCCGCGAGATGGAACGGCTCCGCGAGCGCGCTCAGGCGGATCGGTCGCGACGTGCCGACCGGGACCGCGCCGAGGCCCAGCGGCTCGAAGCAGACCTCGAACGGCTCCGACGCCAGATCGCTTCGCGCGATGCCTCGATCTCAACGCTCACCGCTGAGCGGGACGACCGCAGCGCGCAGATCGTGCGGCTTCAGGGCCAGGTAGTGAACCTGACGGCGTCTCTCACCACCCGCACCCAGGAACGGGACGAAGCCCGGCGCGAGCGCAATGTGGCACGCGCGCAACTGGCGGAGGCCACGCCCCGCTCTGACGCGGAGATGGCGCGACTCCGCGCCGAGGTGGACCGGCTGGACGCCGCGCTGACCGAGACACGCGCCGAGCGCGACCGCCTCGCGCAGCTCACCAGCGTGCAGACGCCAGAGTTGGAGGCCCGGGAGAGCGAGATGGATCGCCTCCTCGAAGAACTCGATGCCGCCCGTGCCCGGATCGGGGCTCTCGAAACGCAGCTCGCTGTCTCGGAGTCGGCCCGCCTCGCGCTGGAAACGGAGCAGGTGGCGACCCAGAGCGCAGGCGGTGCCGAGCGCGACGCGCTGGAGGCGGAGAGGAATGACCCCCGCGAGCAAGTCGACGCGCTACGGAATGAGGTAGAACGCCTTCGTCGGGACGAAGCGCCCAGCGCCCCCCGCGCGCCCGTCGCGCTCGATCCCGAGCCGACTGGCGCCCAGATCCTCTTCCCCGGCTTCGACTTCGGGCGCCTCCAGAACCCGGACGAGGTGCGCCAGCGCATCGACTCCACGCCGCCTGCCTCGCGGACTGGGGACGTGCTCGTGCTCTTCCAGACCGATGCGACCGGGCGGGTCATCCGCACGGCGGTCCCCCGGCCCCTCGGAGGCGACCTCGATGCCCGTGCCGAGCAGCTCGTCCGCTCGATGATCTTCCGCCCGGCTCGCGTGGACGGCATCCCGACGGGCCTCCGCTCACAGGTCCTCGTGCGGTTCGGAGCTGAGCGCTGATCTGGGGGCCGCATCGCGCCCAGATTGGTGCCGGTGACGGCGGGACAGACGCAATGGGCCTCGCGGGGCGTTCCCCTCCCCGCGTCCCGCCCTCACTGCGATGATCCGCTTCCTTTTGCTCCTCCCGCTTGCCGTGTTGCTGACGGCTGCAGGCTGCAATACGACAGAGTCCGTCACTCCCTCTGCTAGCGTAGAGGTCGCTGCCACTGGAGACCCGATTCTACTGGCGGTCGGCGAGGCCGTCGAGGTAGACGGGCACGCTCTTCGGTTCGTTGATGTGGTGGAGGACAGCCGCTGCCCCACGAACGTGGTGTGCGTCTGGGAGGGCCGCGCGAAGGTGCAACTCTCCGCCTCCTCTCCAGAAGGCAACGAGGCCCGGCAGGTTCTCACGCTTCCCTACAGCGCGATGACAGACGAGGAGAAGGCCACGTGGGATATCGGAGGCTTGACCGTGACGCTGCACGCCCTCCTCCCCTACCCGGACGGGGAATCCGCTACCTCCACGCGGCAGGTCGAACTGCGTATCGTTCCGGCCGGATAACGAACCAAGAGGAACCGGCCTCGCACCGCGCGGCTACGACTCGCCCCCTCCACTCGCACATGCAGCCCCTCGCCTACGTCGTCCCCCGCCCGTTGCCACTCGGCTGGCGGGTTCCCCAGCGCGAGGGCATCGCGTGGATGAAAGCCGCCCTGGAGCGCTCTGGCGTCTCCGGCGACGACGCCACTCGCGCTCGGCGCCTCTACGACCTGCTCGCCCGCCAGTCGTCCGTGGAGTCGCGCGTGACGGTGTTGGAAGACTACACACACCAGGACTGGGACCGGATGGAGCTGTTCGCCGCGCCCGCCTCGGGCGACGGGCAGGCCGGACCCGCCCGGCCGTGGCAGCACCCCGCTCTGGAGGAGCGGATGCAAGTCTTCGCGGCTACCGCCCTCGGCGTCGCGCGTGGGACCTTCCGCGACGAGACCGAGGCGCCCGACCTCCTCGTGCAGGTCAGTTGCACCGGCTACGACAGCCCGACCGCCGCGCAGCGCGTCGCGCTCGAAAAGGGCTGGACGGACTCGACGCGGCTGCTCCACATCGGGCACATGGGCTGCTACGCCGCCCTCCCCGCCCTCGCGACCGCTGCTGATGTCGTCCGCTCCCGCGCCGCCGTCCTCGCCGACGGCACGCCCGAGGCGGAGGCCCGCGCTACCATCCTCCTCGTGGAGATGTGCACGCTCCACCACCGCGTGGAGGCGACCGACATCGAGATCGTGGTCCAGCAGTGCCTCTTCGCCGACGGTGCCGCCCGCCTCGACGTGACCACGGACCGACCCGCGGATCGCGCCCTCGCTCTCCTTGACCATCACGAGGCGCTCGTCCCGGATACGCTCGGCGAGATGACCTGGGGCCTCGCGGACGGAGCCTTCGCGATGACGCTCTCCCGGCGCGTCCCCGATCACATCCGCGCAGGCGTCGAAGGCGTTGTCTCCCAGTTCCTTGGACGGCATGGCTTGAGCATAGACGATGTCTCTATCGCGGCGATCCACCCAGGCGGCCCGCGCGTGATCGAGGCAACGGCGGAAGCCCTCGGCTTCGAGGACGAGCAGACGCGCCACAGCCGTGCCGTTCTGGCCGAGCGCGGCAACATGTCCTCTACCACGCTCCCGCACATCTGGGCCGGAATCCTGGAAGACGAGACCGTCCGCGAGGGCGACCTCGTTCTCTCACTCGCATTCGGCCCCGGGCTGACCATCGCGGCCAACCTGCTGCGCGTCACAGGCTGAGTCCTCCCGCCTCGGGGCCTCCATGGAGACACCGAGGCGGGCACACCGGGGATCAGTCCATCTCCAGGTGGTCGTCGATCCGGTCTGCGAGATCATCCAAGTGCGCGCGAGTAGCAGCGTCTGCACCACGAGCGGAGCGGGCAGCATCGCGAACGGCTTTCAGTTGGCGGCGCGCCTCCGCGCGGATGTCGGACTGGCTGATGTCGACGCGCGTGAATGCCGACGGCAAGGGCCGCTCGTCCGTCATCATGAGCCTCTCCAGCGTCTCCACGTAGCCGCGCTGCACGTGACGCCGCTGGGCCTCCACGGCTGGACGCCGATCCTCTAGCTCGGAGAAAACGGCCTGGCGGAGGTCGTCCATATAGTCCGTGAGCGGGTACGCCTCGCCACCGTCGATGGCCTCTCGCTCCACGAGGCGGTGCAGGCGACCCGGGTCCAGCATCCCGCGAAGAATGCCAACCTGGATCCCACGCAGCCGATCTACCGCGCCCGCCGGCTCGATCCGGCGAAGCAGGTCACGGTCGAGGAGCCAGTTCGGTGTAGTCAGGACGTTGTCGGAAAGGAACTGCAGCGCTCGCTCTTGCTCTTCGCGCGGGATGGGATCGAAGACCGGCCCGGCCTGGTCCGTCGCCTTGGGCGTCTCGCGCACCCCGCCGATCACGGGCACGACGTGGCCCATGTAGCGGCGATACATGCCCTGAAGCTCGCGGTAGACCTCTTCCAGGTCGCCGTAGCCCTCGCCCGGCGTGGAGGTCCACTCGATCAGGTTCGGCACCACGCGCTGGAGGTTCGCGACGGCGTAGCCACTCGCGAGAACGGGGTCATCGCCCATGTCCTCAGTCTGAGCGTCCGGGTTGTACCCACCGAAGCCGGACGAGAAGCGGAAGCGCTCGTCGTCGGCGTGCGCGAGGATGAGGGCATCGAGGGCTTCTGTCTCGTCCTCGGGCTCGTCCACGTCCGGGTACCAACGGTACCCCCACTCGATGGTGTAGTCGTCGTACGGCCCGATCATGCGCACGAACCGCGTCACGCCGTCGCCGGGCTGCGCGATGTAGTTCTGTCGCGTGTAGTCCATGATGGACGGCCCCACGCCGAACTCGCTCGTGAACGTCGGCGAGCGGAGGCTATCCACCGGGAAGCTGGACGAGGCGATCATGTTGTGCGGGAGGCCGAGCGCGTGGCCGATCTCGTGCGCGATCACCTGGCGCATCGTCTCGCCGATCAACTCCTCGTCGATCTCCAGCGAGCGCGCCTGCGGATTGGCCGCGCCCGTCTCGATCATCAGCCGGTTGCGATACGAGCGGATGTGGTTATGGTACCAGATGATGTCGGACTCGATGATCTCGCCAGAGCGCGGGTCGCTCACGCTCGGCCCGGTCGCGTTGCGCGTCTCGTTCGCGACGTACCGGACGGTGCTGTAGCGCACGTCCTCGGGGTCGAAGACCGTGCTATCACCTGGCGCGGGCGGCAACTCGCAGCGGATCACGTTCTTGAATCCGGCGGTCTCGAAGGAGCGGTTCCAGTCCTCCACGCCCGCGCAGAAGTAGGGTCGCCAGCGCTCGGGCGTCGCGGGATCTAGCGTGTAGACGATGGGCTTGACCGGCTCCACCAGTTCGCCGCGCAGGTAGGCCGCCGGGTCGCTCGGCTCCAGGCGCCAGCGGCGGATGTACGTCTTGGCGTCCGCCTTCTGCGCATCGCTCCCGAAGTCCACTTGCCGGATGCTGAACCAGCCGACCCGCTCGTCTGCGAGGCGGGGCGTCATGGGCTCCTCGGGCAGGAGGATCATGCTCTGGAACATCTGCATCGAGATGGTGCCGGTGCCCGCGTTGGAAGGTGGCTCGGCCGCGTCGTAGGTCATCGTGTGGCGCACGTTGACGTTTTCCGGGAAGGAGCGGACCTCGTCGATGAAGGAGCGAGACTTGTCCAGGCGGCGCACCCGGTAGCGCGTCCGAAGGCCAGACGAAAGGCCTGAAATCGCGGGCACATCGTCTGTGTAGAGGGAGGTCACGTCCAGCACTACGCCCGTGCTGTCCTCGGAGAGCGCAGCCACTTCGAACGACGCCACGACGGGCTCGAAGTTGTTGACCTGCACGCTCTGCGCGATGGGCAGCGACGAATCCGCGACGGCGGTGAACGAGGCCTTCCGCAGGAGCACGCGGCCGCCCATGCGGTCCCAGCGGAGCACTTGCTCGGCGGTCTTCGTGCCACCGTTGATGAACGGGCTGAGGTTGGCCGGAGTCTGCGCGATGCGCGTCACGCTCAGCATCTCGCGCCCGAGAAGCGAGTCCGGGATCTCGTAGAACAGCTTGTCCCCGATGCGGTGCACGTCGAAGAGGCCCTCGTCGGTCACGGCCGCCTCGGTGATGACCTCGGCGTAGGGCTTGGGGCCGTTGTCGCCGCCGCGCGGGGCGGGACGCGGGGTCTGTGCCTGGGCAGGCGGTGTGGCGGTTTCTTGTCCGCCGGTGCAGCCCGCGAGGACGACCAGGGCGAGGAGGGGAAGGAGTCGGAGCACGGTGGGGCGCGAGGGGGACGGCTGGGAGGATAGCAGCGCCGGTTGCGCGATGCCGCTTCGGGTCGCAGCCCCCTTGACGAGCGTTGCGACCCGGGCGGACGGCGAACCGCGGGGCTTCACGGCCGGTCTGGAGGCTCCTTCGGGTCTGCACGCCTCGGCGTCTCCACAGGCTTGCCGCGCCGTATTTCAACGAAGACATGTGACTACGTCACTCCCCCTTTTGCACTATGCGCGGCTCGCTTGAGACTAGGCGAACGCCGCACGCATGCGGTCTGCTTACTGCACAGAGAGTGCAAACGAGGAGTAGCCCTACTCGTTGTTCCTCAGCTTGAGCCGAGCCGCTACATACACAAACGAAGAGAGCAACACACACAAGCTTCCCGCTACGAGGCCGGTCCAAGCAGGCTCTGCATTGTGAGTCACGACCCGATAGGACTCAACGAGGCCGGCTGAGAGAAGACAGACTACGGCAAACGCGAGGATTGCGGGTACGTACGGCATCAACGACGCCAGAAGGCGTCGGATAGAGTCATAGCTCGACTTGCTTTCTGACTTCATATCAGCAGCCACCAACACAGCTAGCGAGGCCAGTAGCAACCGCTGCGATTCCAGCGTTCTTTGCGATGATCGCCGCACCGATGCAGAAGCCGTACCCAGCCGTTAAAGCCGCGCACCCGATGGCAGCGCCCACAAAGCCTGCCTCAATGGCGACGATTTGGAACCCTGCGGTTGCCGCGCAGAGAGCTTCACAGTCGTCCTGAATGCTGTTGAGAATTCCTTCACTGACGGCCACGCTCATAATTCCTTCTGCGCCCATTTCGCGTAGCTCGGGCCGTTTCTCGAACATACTTGCAGACAGAGTCTCCAGCCGGTGCATCTCTTCGTCAGTCACGAGCCCGTTGACGAGCACGTCCAGTTCTGTGCTGACCTGTATGGCTCTCTCTTCTCCTCCAACCCATGAACCCGATGCAAGGGCTCGCTGAGCTTCATCTGCTAGCGCAGCCATACGCTCAATCTCTGCCTTCTCCATGGCGACCACTCTAGCCTGCATTGGCTGAATTACCTCTTGGTGAATCGCGGACAACTCTTCCCCGATGCTTACACGCGTCGGAGCTATGTCCCCTGGCGCAGCTGCCTGCTGGTCGCACCCCTGGAGCAAAGCCAAAAGGAGAAGCGAGAGCGGGAGAAGCTTGATTCTGATTTTTATTATCTCTAAGCCCAGGTCTTTCTGGTGATGCCTCATTGTACTCAAGTCTTTTATTCTGCGCAAGCCTTTCTTGGATTACGGAATACTAGAGGTCATTGCAGAAGTCGGCCAAGGCAGATCAACGCCAGCGCGAAGAGCACGAAGCCGCGGTAGACCCCGATGAGCCGGTCCCACCGGACGACGACACGCCGGTAGCTCAGCAGCCACGCGAACGTCCGCTCGACG